>JAJQIF010000012.1 GCA_021199355.1 Oscillospiraceae bacterium | reverse complement strand
GTTTATCAGGCTCCACGGAAAGGATGTGACCAGACTTGAAAAACGAATTCGAGAGTTTACCGCCAGCCGAGCAGGAGCTGATCAGCCTGCCCTCTGTGCAGCCAACCCGTCAAAACAAGACCGGTAACTTGTCCTACTGCGCCATTAAAATCAGGCAACGGCACTCCTACAATTTAGACATGGACATGGTGAAACGGCTGTCGGGACCCTTGATGGAGGTGTTCAGGACAGCTTTCATACTGCAAATTCGACCTACGGGGTCGGTAACTCGACCTACAAGGTCCTAAAACCCTGGCGGTATCTCAGCTACAATTTCTATGAACCCAGCCTACGAGGTCACAAACCCAGCCTGCGTGGCTATAAAAATCCGGCGACCCACTCACTACAATTAAATCACGACTAGGGAAAACCGACAACCGAGAGAACCTTAAAGCCACCAACCGGGACTACAAGTCCGCAAACCGGGCCTACGAGGCCCTCACACTTTGGCGGAGGCTCAGCTACAATTTAATTACAGCCGAAATGAAATGGTTGCCGAGAACCACGATGAGGGGGTGTTCAAGACAATTTTTGCCGCAAACTCGGCCAACAAAGCCGGTGATCCGGCCAGCGAGGCCATAAAAATCCGACGGCGTATTCATTACAATTTTATCAGAACCGGACAAACCGGCTATCGGGAACCTTGACAATTTCATAGTCATTCATCAGGTACGTTACCGTGTGACAAGCTGCATGGGCGGTACGCCATGACCTTCCGGCATTTGCCCGGAGGCGAGCGATCTACGCCAGCCCTGAAATGCCGGACTGCAACCGGCACAGCGACGACACCACACAGGGATAATGATACTTCTGTAATTCGCAGCCCGGCCATAAAGAAGGCGGGGAGGTTAGACGCCTATGGAGCGGTTCCGCAAACCGCCGCCTGATGATTTCCCGCTTCTCAGGGGTGTCGAGGACAAATATGAGAAATCGGTTCTATGACCTTTCGGAGCCGGTATCAGGAATGTCTTTCCTGCGTATCGGCTCCTTTGAACATATCCGAGAAAGGAGCTTTGATATGGATAGAGATTTGAAGCAGTATCAGCATGGGGACGCCCTTTTGAGAAATCGCGATCCCCACAACAGCAGCAAACAGGATGGCAGGCCATTACAGATTGATGATGAGTTTTCCAGCCATATGCCGGTGCTGACAGAGGAGGAGTTCAGGCAGTTGGAGGAGAACATCCTCTCGGACGGTGTGGTCATCTGCCCTATTATTACCTGGCACGGTTTTATTGTAGACGGCCATAACCGTTATCGCATCTTGCAGGTGCATCCGGAAATCCCTTATCAGACAATGGAGATGGAGTTTCCTGACCGCTATGCTGTTCTGGCGTGGATTTGTAGGAACCAGTTGGGGCGTCGCAATCTGACGGAGGCGCAGAAGAAGTACCTGATCGGGAAACAGTACAATTCCGAAAAGGCTTCGCACGGTGCCGCAGACGGTTTCCGGGGAAATCAGTTCACCGAAGTGGCAAGCCCCCCCCCAAGGGGGATTTACCAAAATCAAACCTGACATGGAAGAAGGTCGCTGAAGAAAACCATGTCGGAAAAAAGTACGTGTATAATGCCGGGCGATATGCGAATGGTGTTGACGCAGCCGATGAGATTGCCCCCGGCATTCGTCAGGAGATTTTATCCGGAAAGATCGCCCCAACAGCAAAGGATGTCTCGGAGGTTGCAACCGCCGAACCGGAGGAACGCCCGGAAAAGGTCAGGCGGCTCCGCATGAGCAAGGAAGAACTGAAACGCATGAGGGAGATCGGCGAAAGTTTCCAGAGCGCCAGAACGGTGACGGAGGAAAGTATGCTGGCCTCTGTCTCTGCTCTGGTGGACACCATGATGAGCAGCTGCAACCGCTGTTTTCATGAATTCCCCAAGCTGCTTGATGACCCGCAGTACCGCACCCAGCTCATTGAGATCATGCAGAAGCCCAAAAACTATATCACGATCATAGAGACTGGCGGTTCACCCTTATGAATGAAATAGCATTGTATAGGCGAACCAAAATGGTAACGCCTGCAAACCGACGAATACAGAAAGGATGTGATCCCGCATGAATGATGAATTTGGAAGTTTACCGCAGGCAGAACAGGAGGCCGTGATACAGGCGATGAAAGAGATGGAGGAATTGAGCGCCTCACCGCCCCGCTTCGACCCAAGCGTCGATTTGCACACGGTTACGATGTCTGAACTGTATGATACCACATTTCCACCAAGGACGCCGCTTGTTGACGGACTGATTTACAGCGGCACCTATCTCTTTGCCGGTTCTCCGAAAATCGGCAAGTCATTCTTTATGATGCAGCTTGCCTATCATGTGGCGATGGGCATCCCTCTATGGAATTATCCTGTCCGACAAGGTACTGTCCTCTATCTTGCCCTGGAGGATGATTACGCCAGACTGCAAAGCCGGTTGATGCAGATGTTCGGCGTGGAATCCACCGATCATCTGATATTGACTACACAGTCGAGGACGCTGGAGGAGGGACTGACCGAACAGATGGAGCGCTTTATGCAGCGGCACCCGGACGCGAGCCTTATGATCGTGGATACGTTGCAGAGGGTCAGGGAGATCGGGACGGAAACCTATAGCTATGCGATGGATTACAAAAATATCGCTGCCATGAAGGAATTTACGGACAGGCACAATATCTGCCTGTTGATCGTCCATCACACCCGAAAGATGGAGGCCAGTGATTCCTTCGAGACGATTTCCGGCACGACCGGCCTGCTGGGTGCAGCCGATGGAGCTATTGTCCTGCAAAAGAAGAAACGAATTGAGAACACCGCTGTCATGCAGATCGTCGGCAGAGATCAGGAGGATCAGGAACTGACATTGGAATTTGACCGGGAGCATTGTTTCTGGCAGTTGAGCAATGTGGAAAAGACCATCTTTCCGAGAAAGGCCGATCCCCTGCTCTATTCCATTGCCGGTTTTATGGTGGATAAAAGTGAATGGACAGGCACCGCAACGGAGCTGGTGGAATTGCTTGACTGTGCCGACCTCAAGCCCCATGTTCTGACCAGGAAGATGAACGCCGGAGTATCCGACCTCTACAACAAGTTCGGCGTCAGCTATACCCAGAATGAGCGGAGCCGGGACAAGCGCACTTTTACACTGCGAAATAGGAAGGAAGTGGTTGATATTGATGCGATCAGACAGGAAAAAGGCGGCGCTTCTCCTTCGTGACGCTATTTGTGTGACGCATAGGGGTGTATCAATAGCGTCATAAGCGTCACAGCGTCACAAAAAAGTCAGGCCAGCCGCCGGGCAGGGTGAAACCTGCGGCAGTTGGCCTGATGTCATTTACCGAATAGGTCACTGTGTGACCCGGTACGGGCCAGCGTCAGCACCAACACATCACCATCAATGCGATAGATAAGCAGCCAGTCCGGCAGGATGTGACATTCCCGGTGACCCACCCAGTCGCCGGTCAGCTCGTGGTCTTTGTTCTTCTCCGGAAGCGCTTCGCCCAGGGCGAGGCAGGCCACAACATCCTCCAGCAGCTCAATTTTCAGTCCTCGCTTGATGGCCCGCTTATAGTCCTTTTTGAATTGAGTAGTAAGTTTGACAGTATATTTGGTTTTCCTCATTTTTTCAGCTCCGCAAACATCTCATCCAGGTCGGTATATCCCTTTACAGAGGGGTCATGTGCGATACGCTCCGCTTCCAGCATGGCGGAAATCGTCTCCTTGTTGGGCTGATCGAGCCGCACATCGAACGGGAACCCACCGACACGGAGGGACTGGCGCAGAAAGACATTGATCGCAGTAGTCAGGTTCATGCCCAACTCCCCATACAGGGCTTCACACTGCTTCTTGATGTCACTGTCCATGCGGACACTGAAGTTTGTCGAATTAGCCATGAAAATCAGCTCCTTTCACATTTCATTGCACCTGTATTATACAGCGTTTGCAATGCAAAATCAACTCAAAAGACGCAGAATTCACAAAATCTTATTTTTTGACCAGTACACACAGCAGATTGGTGCCGTGACGCTGTTTCTGTGACGCATGGGGGTGTATCAATAGCGTCACAAGCGTCACAGCGTCACACAACGAAAAGAAACGCAGGGATCACCCCGGTATGGCAGCCTTCCATACCGGGCTTTTCACGTTCAGGAATGGAGGTATGCTTTTGGCAAAAACGAATTACACAGCAGTTGCCGTCTTTGACAGGGACATGGATGCAACTCAGGCGTTTATTTCTCTGATTGCCCGAAAAATTAGCATAGCTATTTCACAAGAAATGCTTGCTAAATCAGAATTACCGTGCTATACTACAGACAAGGTTCCAACGACCCAAAACCTTGCGTCTGGATTATGCGGGTAACGGATATGTGGAACGAAACAGAACGGAGCAAGGCGAGCGCACTTCCTACAGGCACCGTCAGGGCGGCGATCTACTGCCGCCTCTCCAAAGACGATGACCTGCAAGGCGAGAGCGCCAGCATTGCCAATCAGCGCAGTATGCTCCAGGACTACTGCGAAAAGCAGGGATGGGAGGTCATAGCAGTTTATCAGGA
>JAJQIF010000004.1 GCA_021199355.1 Oscillospiraceae bacterium | reverse complement strand
TTGATGCACCGCTTCATGCAGTGCGCCGACTACTCGCTTGCCGCCAAAGATGTGGCAGGGGAGATAAAGAGGCTCACCGATTCAGGTATTTTCAGCGAGCACGAGGCGAAGTCCCTCGACACAGCTTCACTCTCGGCATTCTTTGACAGCGATATCTACCGCCGTATGAGCGAAAGCCCCAACGTCAGCCGCGAAAGAAGCTTTATCGTAAAGTTCTCCGACATAGAAGAACCCGAGGAGATAAAAGCGGTCTATGGCGACACCGACGGCATGATGCAGGGAATCGCCGACTGTATTTTCGAGGAGTCGGACGGCTATGTCATCGTCGATTACAAGACCGACAAAGTCAAGACTGTCGAAGAGCTCGCCGAAAGATATTCCATGCAATTATCTCTGTATAAGGCGGCATTCGATGTGCTGTTGGATAAGCCGGTCAAGTCCTGCTATATCTATTCTCTCAGGCTCGCCAATGGCTCGGAAATCATAGTATAAAAATTTTTTTCAAAACCACTTGACAAATCCACACTCACGGTATATAATGTCAACCGTAAAGAAAGTAGCAACGTTTGCGTTCTCACCTCAAGCTTTTGCAAAGAGGTCAATAAGGTTTATTTTCGGCGGGCTTTGCCATGCCGCGAGTGATTTTGTGAGCGTAAACTGTGTGTTTGCGCTTTTTTGTTGGGTTTGAACCAATATAATTTTTTCGGAGGTGTTGCGCCATAGCCAACGTAGCTCATCAAATCAATGAAGAAATCCGTGACAAGGAAATCCGTGTCATCGACTCGGACGGCACACAGCTTGGGATTATCTCCTCGAAGGAAGCATTGAGGATTGCTGCCGAAAAGGAGCTTGATCTTGTTAAGATTGCGCCCACGGCAAATCCGCCGGTATGCAAAATCATGGATTACGGCAAGTACTGCTTCGAGCAGTCCAAGCGTGAAAAGGAAGCCAGAAAGAACCAGAAGGTCGTCGAAATCAAGGAAGTCAGAATGACCTCAAAGATTGACGACGGCGATTTCAATACCAAGGTTAATCAGGCAATAAAGTTCCTGAAGGGCGGAGACAAGGTCAAAGTTTCCATCAGGCTCCAGTTCCGCAAGGGAGTCCCGCTTCATTCAGAGCTCAGCGACAAGCTTTTGGATCAATTCAAAGAGGCAGTCGCCGAATATGGCACATTCGACAAGCCCAGCAAGGTCGAGGGGAGAAACATTACACTTATGATTTCCCCGAAGGCATCCAAGTAAGTATATAATTTAAGGAGGATATCCAAATGGCAAAGAATAAGATCAAGACCCATTCCGGCACCAAGAAGCGTTTCAGCCTCACCGGCACCGGCAAGGTTAAGTTCCAGCACGCTAACAAGAGACATCGTCTCGTATCCAAGGACCGCAAGGCAAAGAGAATCGCCAGAGGCACGGCTTACGCTTCAAGCGCAAACGTCGAGGCACTCAAGAAGACAATTCCATACAAATAATAGGGGAGGTAACAAATTATGGCTCGTGTTAAGGGCGCAATGATGACTCGTAAGAGAAGAAACGCAACCTTGAAGCTCGCCAAGGGCTACTGGGGTTCAAAGAGCACTCACTTCAAGATGGCTAAGCAGGCTGTCATGAAGTCGGGCAACTACGCATATATCGGAAGAAAGCAGAAGAAGCGTCAGTTCAGACAGCTCTGGATTGCAAGAATTTCCGCCGCCGCCAAGGCAAACGGAATGAACTATTCAACACTTATGAATGGTCTCAAGAAGGCGGGCATCACCATCAACAGAAAGATGCTTTCCGAAATCGCAATCAACGATCCTGCAGGCTTCACCGCAATCACCGAAAAGGCAAAGGCAGCACTCAACTAATAAAATAAGGTAACCACGCTCCACGCGGGCGTGGTTATATTTGCATTTAGGCAAAGTAATTACGGACGCTGAAAATTTTTACGAAAATGGAATTTAAGTTTATAACAAGCAGGGATAACCCACTGATAAAAGAATATATTAAACTGCGTGATAACAAGAAATACCGTACCAAGGAGCAGAAGTTTGTTCTCGAGGGCGCAAGGCTCACCGTTGACGCCGCAAAGTCGGGGGTCTCGCTCGAAGGCGTCTTCATAACCGAAGAGGCTCTTGAAAAATATTTCGACGATATAGAGCTTCTGAAAGCAAGCTCTGATGAAAGAATATATCTGATTTCGGATAAGCTTGCCGGCATGATGGAGGACACAAAAAACTCCCAAGGCATCTTTTCTGTCGCAGGAGTACTTGACAAAAATCTCGGAGTCGGTAAAATAAAAACAGGAAGTCGTTTTGCGGTTCTTGACGGACTTCAGGACCCCGGCAACGTGGGGACTATTTTGCGGGTTTCGGATGCCGTCGGCTTGGACGGCGTTTTCCTCTGCGACTGCTGTGATGTTTATAATCCCAAAACAATCCGCTCGACAATGGGCTCGATTTTCAGAGTCCCGTTCAGAGACGACCTGAGCTTTCCCGAAGCGGCACAGCTTCTTCATGATTGCGGAGTCGTTCTCTATGCCGCAGTGGTCGACCCTGATGCCGAAAGCATCCGTGAGACTGTATTCTGCGGAAGCTCATGCGTCGTAATCGGTAATGAGGGCAACGGTCTAAGCGATGAGGATGTAGCCCTTTGTAACAAGCGCATCACAATCAGGATGAACGGCAGTATAGAATCCCTGAATGCGGCAACAGCCGCCGCAATAACGCTCTGGGAAATGACAAAATAACCGAAAAGGAGAATGCACCATGACGGAATCGACGAAATACTGGCTCTGGCTCACGTTAGCCTATGGACCTGCAAACTCAAGAAAGTGGAACTTTCTGTCCCACTATAATTCCGTCGCGGAAGCTTATGAGCATGTCTCCTCGGGCGATTTCCGGAATGTCCTGCCTCAGGACAGGAATTCGTTCAAGCTCGCAACCATGGAGAAG
The DNA here is from genome assembly GCA_021199355.1 of Oscillospiraceae bacterium. GTDB lineage: Bacteria > Bacillota > Clostridia > Oscillospirales > Ruminococcaceae > Faeciplasma. The sequence continues at coordinate 54,016 of JAJQIF010000004.1, read as the reverse complement.
GCTGAAGACTTAATCTCGGAATGCGAGAAACAGAGAATCAATATCTATTCCCACGACGACCCCGATTTTCCCGACAGACTCCGTGAAATCTATAATCCGCCGTCGGTGCTGTTCGCCCTCGGTAAGCTCGATTCGATTGACGAGAGCGTCATAATCACCGCCGTTGGGACAAGAAACCCCGACGACTATTCAAGAGCCATCGCTTCAAAGCTCATCGGCGAGCTTGCACACGCCGGAGTGACGATAGCGAGCGGTTGCGCCTCGGGGCTCGATTCGGTTTCCTTGGTTTCCGCAATAAAGGGCGGCGGTAGGGTCTACGCCGTCATGCCATGTGGACTTCTTTATGACTATCCGAAGAACTCGGGCGCCATGAAAAAGGCTGTCTCCGCACACGGAGCCGTCATCAGCGAATATCTTCCGCATTCCGGCTCGACCGCATTGAATTTCAGAATGAGAAACAGAATCCTCTCGGCAATCGGCTTGGGAACCCTCATTTTGCAGGCGGGTTCATCGAGCGGCTCACTGAGCACAGCCGCATTCGCCCTTTCGCAGGGCAAGGACATTTTCTGCGTCCCACCGCATAACCTTTATGATGATTCCTACTCAGGCGTTGTTTCGCTTCTTCGGGACGGCGCAATCCCCGTGTTCGACTCGAGAGATATCCTGAATGAGTATTACAGCGTCTATGCGCACAGACTTAACTACAGTGCGGATGTCTTCTCCCAGAGAAGCGAAAGCGGCATTTTCGGCGTCAATCGCAATCAGGAGCCGACACCCATAAGACGGTCCCGCAAGAAGACCCACCAAGCAACGCGAAACGAAGAGCCGGCGGAGCCGATAATCGAACCGAGACCCGCTCCCGACCTGTCCGGGCTTTCCGACGGTAGGCGCAGGATAGTCGAATATATCCTTTCGAACGGGATCGTGTTGTTTGACGAGATAGCCGAGAACGTCGACGGAATTGTCGACCTTGAAATGACTCTTACGGAGCTCGAATTAGACGGAATAATCCGTTCGCTTTCGGGAAACCGCTACACTGTCTAACATATCCCGGATTGAAAGAAGAAAGGCAACTAAGTAATGTCAGATTTAATTATAGTAGAGTCGCCCTCGAAGATTCACACCGTCAAGGGAACCTTGGGAAACGGCTACGATGTGGTTGCATGCGTCGGTCATGTAAGAGACCTCCCCAAGTCCAAGCTTGGAGTTGATATAGAGCACGGCTTCGAGCCCACCTATGTCGACATCAAAGGCAAGGAAAAGGTTATCGACGACATCAAAAAGCGTGCCAAGAAGGCGGATCACGTCTATTTTGCAACCGACCCCGACCGTGAGGGCGAAGCGATTTCGTGGCACCTCGCCACAATACTCGGCTTTGACCCGAACGAGAAAAACAGAATAACATTCAATGAGATAACAAGAACCGGCGTTGAGGCGGGAATCGCCGCTCCGCGCTGTATAGATATGAACATAGTAAACGCCCAGCAGGCGAGAAGAATTCTTGACCGAATCGTCGGCTACAAGCTTTCCCCGTTCCTCTGGAGAAAGGTCCGCAAGGGTCTCTCAGCCGGACGTGTCCAGTCGGTTGCCGTCAGAATGATTGTCGACCGCGAGGAGGAAATTAAAAAATTCGTCCCCGAGGAGTACTGGTCTATCGAGGCAAAGCTCCTTGGAAAGTCCTCCCGCAAGGCTTTTACAGCCCGTCTCACAGCCGTCGACGGCAAAAAGGCAGAGCTCAAAACCAAAGAGGAAACCGATGCGGTTTTGGCTAAGATTGACGGAGGCGACTTCGTCGTAACAGCCCTGAGAAAGGGCACACGCTCAAAGGCTCCCGCCGCTCCGTTCTCGACAGCATCGCTCTTGCAGGACACCGCACAGCGTTATAACTTCAACTCAAGAAGAACCATGAACATCGCTCAGGAGCTCTATGAGGGCGTCGAGATAGAAGGCTTGGGAGCGGTGGGCTTGATTACCTATATGCGTACCGATTCACTTCGAATTTCCGACGAGGCTAAGGCTTCCGCCGCACAGTTCATCACCGACAACTTCGGCACTCAGTACCTCCCCGAAAAGCCCCGCAACTATAAATCCGGCGGCAACAATGTTCAGGACGCCCATGAAGCAATACGACCAACAATGATTGAGCTCACCCCCGAAAAGGCGAAACCGAATCTCACAAACGACCAATACAAGCTCTATAAGCTCATTTGGTCAAGATTCTTGGCAAGCCAGATGGCGGACTGCTTGATGGACACCCAGAGCGTCACCGCAGAGGTCAACGGTTGCACCTTCAAGGCTTCCGGCTTTGCAGTCAAGTTCGACGGCTTCACCGTTCTATACGAGGAATCAAAGGACGACGACTCGGAGAATATACCGATTCTTGCAAAGGGCGACGTTCTGAAGGTCAGGTCCGTAGACGGAATCCAGCACTTCACACAGCCTCCGGCAAGATACACCGAAGCAACACTCATCAAAGCGTTCAAAGAGTACGGCATAGCCCGTCCGTCAACATATGCAACTACCATAACAACCATCCTTCAGCGTTCCTATGTCGAGCGTGAGGGCAAACAGCTCAAGCCGACAGCCTTGGGCGAGGTCACAACCGAGCTGATGAAGGATCACTTCGAGGACATCGTCGACGTCCAGTTCACGGCTCAGATGGAATCGAATCTTGATGATATCGAGCTCGGCAAGGCCGACTGGCGGGAAACGCTCGGAGTGTTTTACGAAGGCTTCGACAAGTCGCTCAAGCAGGCTGAAATCGACCTCGACGGTAAGCGCGTCAAGGTCCCCGACGAACCGACCGACCGGATTTGCGAGCTCTGCGGCAAGCCGATGGTAATAAAAATCGGAAAATACGGCAAATTCCTGGCATGCTCCGGCTTCCCCGAGTGCAAAAACACCAAGACCATTGTCATAGAAGCCCCCGGCAAGTGCCCTTATTGCGGCAAGAAAATCCTCCAGAAGAAGACCCAGAAGGGCAAGAAGTATTTCGGATGTGAGGATAACCCGAAGTGCGAATTTATGACCTGGGATACCCCGACAAACGAAGTCTGCCCCAAGTGCGGTTCGACCCTCTTCCAGAAGGGCGGAGCAAAAACGGGCAAGCTCCTCTGTCATCAAAGAAATTGCGACTACGAAAAGGATTTGAGCGGTGAATAATATCGTCAGTGTAATAGGCGCCGGTCTTGCCGGCTGTGAAGCGGCATGGTGCCTCGGAAATATGGGGATTCATGTCCGGCTTTACGATATGAAGCCGAATAAATTCACCCCCGCCCACAAATATAACGGGCTCTGTGAGCTCGTCTGCTCAAATTCCCTGAAAGCAGAAAAGCCGGATTCAGCGGCGGGACTATTGAAACTCGAAATGCGCCGTCTCGGCTCGGTCACGATGCCTGTGGCGGACGAAACCCGGGTTCCGGCGGGAGGAGCATTGGCGGTCTCGAGACAGGACTTCTCTGACAAGGTCACCGAGAAGATTCTTGCTCACCCGAATATAGAATTTATTTCCGAAGAGATAACCGAAATCCCTGACGGATATGTTATAATCGCTACGGGACCGCTCACGAGCGATGCCCTTTCGGAGAGTATAAAAGCTCTTATCGGCGAGGATTATCTCTATTTCCATGATGCCGCCGCACCGATTGTGACCCGTGACAGCCTCGACATGTCAAGAGTTTTCGAGGCTTCGAGATACAACAAGGGCGAAGCGGACTATCTCAACTGTCCGGTGAACAAGGACGAATATCTCGCCTTCTATAACGAGCTCATCCACGCCGAAACCGCGCCGCTACATGAATTTGAAAAGTCGGGCAGTGACAACTATAAAGTCTACGAGGGCTGTATGCCGATTGAAGCGCTTGCCAAGCGTGGCGAGGACACAATGCGCTTTGGACCCATGAAGCCGGTGGGTTTAGTCGATCCGAATACCGGAAGAAGACCCTATGCCGTGGTTCAGCTTCGGAAGGAAAACGTCAAAGGCACGATGTTCAATCTCGTCGGCTTCCAGACAAATCTCAAATTTGGCGAGCAGAAGCGAGTATTTTCGATGATTCCGGGGCTCAAGGATGCCGAATTCATGCGCTACGGCGTCATGCACAGAAACACATATCTGAATTCACCGATGCTTCTGGATCGCCACTTCTGCCTGAAGAAGGATGATAGGATCTATTTCGCCGGTCAGATGACGGGCGTCGAGGGCTATACCGAATCGGCGGCAAGCGGAATCTACGCCGCCATGAGCCTCGGAAGGAGGATTCTTAATCTTCCCGAGATAACTCTTCCCGTCGAAACGATGATAGGTGCACTTTCGAACTATGTCGAAATTGGCTCGCCATCCGGCTTCCAGCCGATGGGCGCAAATATGGGAATCCTGCCGGAGCTCGACGAGCTCTTACTTCCCAAACGAATCAAAAACAAACAACTTAAATATCAGATGCTTTCCGAGCGTGCAATGAACGCTCTCGAGAAGGCACTGACCGAGACTGAGGAGGCATAAAAATGGCTGATAAAATCCGAGTAATAGTGGACGCCTTCGGCGGTGATAACGCTCCGCTCGAAGTAATCAAGGGCGCAATCGACGCCGTAAACGGATTGGACGTCGATATAACCCTTGTCGGCGACGAAGAGAAGATAAAAGCTTGCGCCAAGGAAAACGAGCTCGATATTTCGAATATCGCCATTCACCACGCCCCTCTGGTTATGGCGGTCGAAACCGAGCCCACAAAGATTCTTAAGGAATACTCCGAAAGCTCGATGGCGGTGGGCTTAAAGATGCTCCATGACGGCGAGGGAGACGCCTTCGTTTCTGCCGGTTCAACGGGAGCTCTGACAGTCGGTGCCACCTTCATAGTCAAGCGCATGAAGGGCATCAAGCGTTGCGCCATCGGCATGGTTCTCCCGACGACAGCGGCACCCTGCATGGTTCTTGACATTGGCGCTAATTCCGAATGCCGCCCAGACATGCTCGTCCAGTTTGCGATAATGGGCTCAGCTTATATGAACAAGCTCCAAGGTGTCGAAAACCCGAGAACAGCACTTATAAACATCGGCGCCGAGCCGACCAAGGGCAGAGACCAGGAGGTCGAGACCTATAAACAACTCGGCAACGCTCCTGTCAACTTTATTGGAAACATCGAAGCCCGTGAGATTCCTCTCGGCGGTGCAGACGTCGCCGTAACCGACGGATTCTCAGGAAATCTTGTACTTAAAACCTACGAAGGCATGGGCAAGCTCATTTCGGCATATGTGAAGGACGTATTCAGCGGAGTAACCGGTAAAATCGCCGGGCTGTTCGTTCTCAAGAGAATCAATGCGATGAGAAAGAAGCTTGATTATTCGGAATACGGCGGGGCACCTCTTTTGGGTGCCGCAAAGCCCGTAATCAAGGCTCACGGCTCATCGAACGCAAAAGCCTTCTATAACGCCATCCGTCAGGCAAAGCTCTATATCGAAAACAACGTAACCGAAGAAATAGCCACAGCTCTTGAAGAGATGAAGCAAAAAGAGACAGAGGAGAAGTAATGGAACTTACGAAATTAGAAGAATTTGAGCAAAAATTAGGCTATACTTTTAAAGACAAAGACCTGCTTATCGAGGCTTTGACCCACTCATCCTATGCCAACGAATCTCATCACACGAGAAATTCCAACGAACGTCTCGAATTTCTTGGGGACTCTGTTCTGTCGATAGTCGTCTCTGAGTATCTGTTTGAAGAATGTCAGGACTATCCCGAGGGTGAGCTGAGCAAGACCCGTGCGACCCTCGTCTGCGAGAAATCCCTCGCCAAGTTCGCCGAGCAGATTGATTTGAAGGAATACATCTACCTCGGCAAGGGTGAGCTTTCGAACGGCGGCAAAAACCGTCCGTCGATAATCTCCGACGCCTTCGAGGCTGTGATCGCCGCTGTATATCTCGACGGCGGCTTTGAAGCGGCAAAGAAATATGTCCTTAGGTTCATCCCAGAGAACGTTGAGGAAGCCGCCGCAAAGGAATATGACGACTACAAGACCGTCCTGCAGGAGATAATCCAGAAGAACCCCGAGGAATCGGTTGAATATGAGCTCGTCTCCGAGTCGGGACCTGCGCATAGACGCTCGTTCACAGTCGACGTTATGCTCAACTCAAACGTCATCGGCACCGGCACGGCGAGCTCCAAAAAGCGTGCCGAACAGCTTGCGGCTAAGGAAGCCCTCAAGCTTATGGGAGCACTGCCTGATGCCAAATAAGCATGCAAACCTCTCCATCTTCGTTCCGCATATCGGCTGTCCGCACAAGTGCACGTTCTGCAACCAGAACACCATCACCGGGCAGGCCTTCATCCCTCACGCAAAAGACGTCGTGGAGACCTGCGAGAAGGCACTTTCCGACGGTGTGGATATAACGAACACCGAAATCGCCTTTTTCGGCGGTAGCTTCACGGCAATTTCCCAAAGCTACATGCTCGAGCTCCTTGAGCCGGCGAAGAGGTATGTCGATATGGGATTCAGGGGCATCCGCCTTTCAACCCGCCCCGATGCCATCGACGAAGAAATTCTGTCGATACTCGGGAGCTACGGCGTCACCACAATCGAGCTCGGCGCACAGTCGATGTTCGACGATGTCCTTGCGCTCAACGAGCGTGGGCATACGGCAAAAGACGTAGTGAACGCTTCACGTCTCATAAAACAGCATGGTTTCAATCTTGGACTGCAGATGATGCTCGGTCTCTACGGCTCAACGCTTGAAAAAGATTATGAAACCGCCCTTAAAATCGCAGATTTGGAACCGTCGGAGGTCAGAATCTATCCGACTGTAGTGCTGAAAGATACAAAACTCGGCGAGCTATACACAGAGGGCAAATACAGGACGTATGAATTATCCGAAGCCGTCGAGCTCTCGGCGAGGCTTTTGGATTTGTTTGAACAAAGAAATATAGCTGTCATCAAGTTAGGGCTTCATTCGTCAACCGATGTCGAGAGCTCCATGCTCGGAGGAATCTATCATCCGGCATTCAGAGAGCTCTGCGAAGGCGTTCGGGCAAGAAACACGATGGAAAAGCTTATGAATGGCGGTGCGTCCTATACCTTCACCGTTCGCCCCGACTATCTGTCGAAAGCACTCGGTCACAAAAAAAGCAATATCGAATATTTTCGCTCGAAGGGGATAGAGGTCACGATAAGACCGGAGCCTTCCCAGACGGAAAATTTTCTCATTAAGGAATGATAAAAGCGTGTATTTGAAATCTATTGAGCTTCACGGCTTCAAATCCTTTCCCGACAAGGTCAAGCTTGAATTCGGAAAAGGTCTGACAGCCGTTGTAGGTCCCAACGGAAGCGGAAAAAGCAATATAGGTGACGCAGTCAGATGGGTTTTGGGGGAGCAGTCCTCCAAGACTCTTCGTGGTGGAAAAATGGAGGACGTAATTTTCGGTGGAACCGAAAAGCGCAGTCCCATGAGCTTTGCGTCCGTTACACTTAATATATCAAACGAAGACCGCACTCTCGAAATAGATTCCGACGAAGTCAGCGTCATGCGCAGGCTTTGGAGAAGCGGCGAGAGCGAGTACATGCTAAATGGTGCTCAGGTCAGACTCAAGGATGTCCTCGAGCTCTTCATGGACACGGGTCTCGGTCGTGACGGCTACTCGATAATCGGTCAGGGCAAGGTTGCCGACATCATAAGCTCGAAGTCGGGCGACCGCAGAGAGATTTTCGACGAAGCCGCCGGAATCTCGAAGTTCCGCTACAAAAAAGCCGAGTCTGAGCGCAGACTTACTTCGGCGGAAGAAAATATCCTAAGATTAAAAGACATACTTTCGGAATTGGAGGGCAGAGTGGAGCCACTTCGAATCCAGTCCGAAAAAGCGAAAAAGTATCTCAAGCTTGCCGACGAGAGAAAGCACCTCGAAATCTCCGTCTGGACGAACAAGCTTGAAGAGCTCAAGGCGAGCGAATCAGACACCGGAAATCTTCTTCTTTCGTCTCAGGGCGAATATGAGCATCTCACGAACGAAATCTCCCGATGCGAGGCAGAAATAGAAGAGCTCGCCGCAAAGCGCAGACAGTCAGCCGCCGCGGCGGAGGAATACAGGGCTAAAATCGCCGAACTCACCGAGAAGAGCTCCGAAGCCGCTTCGGATATCGCCGTGTATAAGAACAACATCATGCACTACGAGACCGAGATCGCGGAAGCCGAGAAAAAGCGTCAGGAGCTCATCGACGCCGAAAAAGAGGTCGAGAAGAGCATTTCCCAGCGCCTTTCCGACTCTGAGCGAATCAAGGCTGATTTGAGGTCACTTAATGAAGAGGTTGCGGCACTTGAACAGGAGCTCACCGGCTTGAATGTCGAAGAGAACGAGCATGAAAGCGACCTGAACACCTCCCGAGAATCGCTTAATCGCGCCTATGTCGAGCGCTCAGAGCTCAAGTTCGCAATCGCAAATGCCCTTCGGGACAAGAGCGACGCCGAAAACGAAATTAAAGACGCATCTGCGCAAATTGATACCATGAAGCTCCAGATAACCAAGACCGAAAACGACGAGCAGTCGGCACTCGACGGCGTTTCGGACATCTTAAAGCAAATTTCCGAGCACCAGAACCGTCTTTCCGGCTTCAACATGCTCTACCAGAAGAAAACCGAACAGCAAAAGAAGCTGTCGCAGGAATATAACGAAGCCGAACTCAATAAGCGCTCGCTTGAATCCCGCCGTCAGATGCTGATAGATCTCGAGAACAGCATGGAGGGCTTTGCCGGAAGCGTCAAGAGCGTCGTAAAAGCCGGCAAGTCGGGCAGACTTCAGGGCGTCCGGGGAACCGTTTCCCAGCTCGTTTCGGCAGACCCGAAATACAGCCTTGCAATCGAAACGGCTCTCGGCGGTGCCATGCAGAACGTCGTCGTCTCGAATGAAGAGTCGGCAAAGGCTTGCATCCGATATTTGAAAGAAACCAAAGGCGGCAGGGCAACCTTCCTGCCGATAACCTCCGTCAAGGGCAACGTCCTCAAAGAGCGTGGGCTCGACATGGAAGAAGGCTTCGTCGCGATGGCATACGAGCTCCTTGACTGTGACGAGGAATATTCCGGCATCATAAAATCCCTTCTCGGCAGAACAGCAGTTGCCGAGAATATCGACCTTGCGGCGAATATTGCCAAGAAGCACGGATATCGCTTCAAGATAGTAACCCTTGACGGTCAGGTCATCAATTCTGGCGGCTCCTTCACCGGAGGAAGCTCCTCAAAGAATTCGGGCGTCCTCTCAAGAAAGAACGAAATTGCAAAGATAGGGGCACAGCTTGACAAGCTGGAATCCGACCTGTCAAGACTTAGAGAAAGGCTTCAAGCCGCCAACGCCGAAGCCGAAAAGTTAGGCTTTGATGTTGAAGGTGAGAAGGACACCATCTCCTCGATGGAGTCCGACAAGCTCAGATTTGAGACCGAAGCGGAAAGGCTGAGGCTTTCATCGGAACAGCTCAAGGACCGTGTCTCGGATATCGAGAAATCGGTTCTTTGGAATCAAAACAAAATCGCAACGTCCGAGGAGACCAAGACCTCGTCGGAGATTAAGCTCGCCGAGCTTGAAGCCGAAATCTCGGTAATCGAGGGCAAAATCAGCACAGCCGGCGAGGAGAGTGCCGCCCTTAAGAACCGCCGCGAGGAGATTTCAAACGATATTTCCCAGAAGCGTCTTCGTTCAACGGAACTCGCCAAGGACATCGAAGCGGCGAGCCAGTTCATAGAACAGCTCAAGACCGGCATCGAAAGCTCGCATGCGTCGGCTACGGAATACCTCGACAGAAAAGCCGAGCTCGAGCGTCAGATAGCTCAGGAAAACGAGAATATCGCCGAGCGTCAGCGCGAAGCCGAGGAATCGAAAATCACAGCCGAAAGATATTCCGAGAGAATCCGTCAGGAAACCGACGGCTCCCTTGAATACGAGCGTCAGGAGAACTTAGCAAGGGCTAAATCCAAAGAAACTTCGGGTCTTAAAGAATCCGTCATGAGCGAAATTTCGAGGCTTTCGGAAAGACTCGAAACCATCCGCCGCGACAGCTCCGACATCATCGGAAGCCTCTGGGAGTCCTACTCAATGACCGCCGAAGAAGCGGCATCTCAGGCTGAAAAGCTCGAGGACGTCGCCGAAGCCAACAAGCATCTGACCGAAATCAGGAACAAAATCCGGGCTCTCGGCTCGGTCAATACCGACGCGGTTGACGAGTATAAAGAGGTTTCCGAGAGATACGATTTCTTGTCGAAGCAACTTGAGGACGTCACGAAGTCGAAATCCGAGCTCGAAGCTCTCATCGACGATCTCACCGTGAATATGAAGAGAATGTTCTCGGAAAGCTTCGAGAAGATTAACGAGAACTTTAAATTAACGTTCTCCGAGCTTTTCGGCGGCGGCAGGGGAGAGCTGATTCTCACAGACCCTGACAACGTTCTCGAATCGGGAATCGAAATAAACGTTGCACCTCCCGGAAAGGTCGTTAAGAATCTTTCACTACTTTCCGGCGGCGAGCAGGCTTTCGTGGCGATAGCTATCTACTTCGCAATACTCATGCTTCGTCCTTCGCCCTTCTGCATCCTTGATGAGATAGAAGCGGCGCTCGACGACGTCAATGTAACGAAGTATGCGCAATACCTACGGCACTTCACCGACACAACCCAGTTTATACTTATCACCCACCGTCGCGGCACGATGGAAGAGGCGGACGTCCTTTATGGCGTCACCATGCAGGAAAAGGGCGTTTCGAAGCTCCTCAAGATGGACGTTCACAACGTTTCCTTCAGCGACGACGAGATTAACTAATACAAAACAAAGGAGAATTATATGGGCTTTTTTGACAAGCTGAAAGCAGGACTTTCAAAGACCAAAAACGGTCTCATGAGCGGGATAAACAGTCTGTTCAGAAGGGGAAACCTCGATGACGACTTCTATGATGAGCTCGAAGAGCTCTTAATCCTGTCCGATTTAGGAGGCAAGACCTCCGAAGAAATCGTTGATTCGCTCAGAGAAAGAGTAAAAGAGAATAAAATCAAAGACCCGATGGAAGCCCGGCAGGCTCTCAAGGACATCATCACCGAAATGCTCGGCGAGGACGTGCCGCTCAATCTTTCGACAAAGCCGTCGGTAATCCTCGTAATCGGCGTAAACGGTGCCGGAAAGACCACCACCATCGGCAAGCTTTCCTATCAGTTAAAGAACGAGGGCAAGAAGGTTCTCGTTGCTGCGGCTGACACCTTCCGAGCCGCGGCGGTCGACCAGCTACAGGTCTGGTGCGACCGTGCCGGAGTCGACATCATCAAGCACGCCGAGGGAAGCGACCCTGCGGCTGTGGTCTTCGACGCTATGGATGCCGCGAAAGCTCGCAACGTCGACGTTGTAATTGTCGACACCGCAGGAAGGCTCCAGACCAAGAAAAACCTCATGGCAGAGCTTTCGAAGATTTCGAGAATCGTCCACTCCAAGGCGGAGGACTGCGCTCTCGAGGTGTTAATCGCTCTTGATGCCACCACCGGTCAGAACGCCGTAAATCAGGCTCGTGAATTCAACGAAGCCGCCGATATCACGGGAATAATTCTTACGAAGCTTGACAGCACCGCCAAGGGCGGAATCGTCATCCCGATAGTAAACGAGCTCAAGGTGCCCGTAAAGATAGTAACCGTCGGCGAGAAGATAGACGACATCCAGCCTTTTGTCGCCAAGGACTTCGTAGATGCGCTGTTCGATGAGGGAGGGGACTCGCAATGAAGATGATACTTGCTTCAAATAACCCGGAAAAGCTCCGCGAGGTCAAAGAGATTCTGGAGCCATACGGCATAACCGTAATCTCCCAATCCGAAGCCGGAATAAAGCTTGAAGTCGAGGAAACCGGCACCACTTTTGCCGAGAACTCCGAGCTCAAAGCCAAAGCGGTTTATGATTTGACTCACATGCCCGTAATCGCCGACGATTCGGGAATCGCAGTTGACGCTCTTAACGGCGAGCCGGGAATCTATTCCGCCAGATACGGCGGCGAGGGTCTCGACGATGTCGACAGATGCCATCTGCTTCTTAAGAATATGGAAGGCGTTCCCGACGATGACAGAACCGCCCGGTTTGTCTGCGTGATAACCTACTTCGACGAAAACGGCGCAAAGCACCAGTTCGACGGCAAAATCGAGGGCAAAATCGGCTATGAAATGATAGGCTCTAACGGCTTCGGCTATGACCCGCTTTTCATGGTCGGCGACCGTTCACTCGCCCAGTACACCGACGAAGAAAAGAACAGCGTCAGCCACCGCGGCAACGCCCTTCGCAAGCTTGAGGCTTACCTGAAAGACAATCAGAAGCCGAAGAGAGCTTCAAAGCTCAATTCAAAGCAGAGAAGCTATTTGAAAGCCTACGCCGCCAATATCGAGCCCTCGTTCCAGATTGGCAAAGGCGGAATCAGCGAGGCACAGGTCAAGTCAATCGACGATTACCTTACAGCTCACGAGATAATCAAGATAAAGTGCCTTGAGAATTCGCTTTATACCGCAAGAGAAGCCGCAGAGGAGCTCGCCGACAAGACCGATTCCGAAGTGGTAATCACCATCGGCTCGAAGGCGGTTTTGTACCGCAGAAATCCGAAGAAGCCGGTTATTGATTTCAAATGATGAAGATAGCGATATTCGGGGGTACCTTCAACCCCATTCATAACGGACACCTGAACGTAATAGAGAACGTCCTGAAGGAACTGAATCCGGACAAGCTCATCCTGATGCCGACCCATATCCCGCCACACAAGGCGGTGAAGGACCTGGCATCCGACGAGGCAAGGCTCGAAATGTGCCGGCTTGTAGCTTCGCAATATCCAAGCGTCGAAGTCAGCGACTTTGAGATTAAATCCGAGGGTAAAAGCTACACCGTCAACACGATGGAGCATCTTCACGGTATCTATCCTGATGACGAGCTCTACTTTGTCATGGGAAGCGACATGCTTAATACTTTCCTCACATGGGTCAAGCCCGAGCGGATAATGGAGCTCTGCACTCTCGTCTGTGTCTGCCGTTCGGAAAGTGACAGAAAGCAGTCCGAAGCTAAAGCTGAAGAGATTCGCACTCGTGGCGGCAGATGTATTCTCATAGATTGTGAAGCCGTCGAGGCGTCCTCAACCGAAATCCGTGCCGATTTGATAGCCTATAACACCTCCTTCGGACGGATTCCCGAATCTGTTGAGCGTTATATTCTGGAAAATGGGCTTTATAATTTTGACAAAACGAAGTATAATAGCTACAGGGAATATCTTGAAGGGATTCTCTCCGAAAAGCGGTTCAATCACTCGCTTAACGTCGCCGACGAGGCTCTGAAGCTTGCGGTCCTTAATGATTGCGACCGTGAAAAAGCCTATTTTGCAGGGTTTGTCCACGACATTTGCAAGGAAATCCCGATAGAGGAGCAGTATGAACTCGTTCTCAGGTGTCCTCTCAACGTTACAGAAGTCGAGCTTCACGCCCCTAAGACATATCACGGCATAGCCGGTTCGGTTTTCTTAAAAGAGCATTTCGGAATCACCGACCCAGACATTCTCTCGGCAGTAAGATATCACACAGTCGCCAAAGGCGGCATGAATCTCCTCGAAAAGATAATCTATATGGCGGATTTAATCTCGAAGGAACGCCACTATAAGGATGTCGAGTACTACCGTGATGTTACCCATAAGGATTTGGATTTGGGACTATATGAAGCGATGAAGTTCTCGATTGAGGATTCCATCTCGAAAACCCGCACCATCCCGACCCTTACACTTGACGCCTACAACGAATACACCCTCTATAAGCAGAGCCTTCAGGGCGAGACGAAAAAGTAGGAACCAAAGGATTCAACGCCCTTATGTAGTTAGCTATGAAAGAGCGATTGAAGAAAATACTTTCTAAATTCGAAAGAGAAGAACGCCTGAGGCTTCGTGTCCGACGTGGGGACAAGCTCCCTCTGATGATGGCGATTGCCTGCATCATAACAGCGGCGGCGACCTATATGGTCTTAAGCGGCACTGCAGCATATGCAAAAAAGCTTGTGGCGTTGCGAGCTATAAAGCCTGAAAGCTCGGACTATGAGTTACGGGGCTATTCCTATGAGCCCGCCACCACAAAACGTAATATTCTTCTGTCGGTAACAGATGAAGAAGAGCCGTGTCGTATCCACATTTTCACTTTCGACGAGGACAAGCATACTCTTGATATCTCAGATATCCCGCCTGATACTCTCGTATCCTGCGGAGGCTTTGAGGGGACACTTGCGGAAGCATACGAAACCGAGGTTTATACGGAAATTGTCTCGATGGCACTAAATTTGCACATTGACGGCAGTATGTCTGTGAGCACGGAAACCGTCGCAGACTCTGTAAATCTTCTCGGCGGAGTGAAACTGACTCTTGACAAAGAGCTGAAAATCGGCGAAAATATAATCAGTAAAGGCGAAAGAACCGTGATGGGGAGCGTCGCCGGAATTATTCTTTCGGACAGCGACTCATATACCGATGGAGATGCGGACAGAATTGATGCCTATCACCAACTTCTCATCTCATTTATCTCGACTTTGAAGGAAAAAGGCGCAGTCGAGTGGGTGAGCCTCACAATAGATTTGCTGGTAAACCACGTCGAAACCGACATGACCGTCAGCGAGATTATAGAGCTTATAAATCTTCTGAACGAGACAAGTACAAAGAACATTAATATCAATTTGATAACAACAGAAAATTCAAAGTAAAGGAGCCAGAAATGACAGAACAAGAAAAAATCACGGCAATCGTAAAAGCACTCGACTCAAAGAAAGCCGAGGACATCCGGGTAATCAAGATAACCGATCTGACGATAATAGCGGACTACTTCGTTATCGCCGGCGGCACTTCGACGACCCACACCAAGGCTCTCGCAGATGAAACCGAATTCAAGCTTGGCGAGCTCGGAGTCAAGCCCGACCACATTGAGGGCGTCGACGGTGCAAGCTGGATAGCTATGGACTTCGGCGACATCATCGTGCATGTCTTCTGTAAAGATACCCGTGCGCAATATTCGCTCGAAAAGCTCTGGAGCGACGGCGAAGTTATTGACATATCGGGAATGCTGTGCTAAAATATAGCGCAGTAGATTAACAAAAGGGTCACCCAAGTAAATTATAAGGACTGATACACATGAAATATGATTTCGCGGCTGTCGAGAAAAAATGGCAGGATTATTGGGAAGAAAACCACACCTTCGATGCTAAGATAGACCATTCGAAGAAGAAGTTTTATGCCCTCGTCGAGTTCCCTTATCCTTCGGGAGCAGGGCTTCACGTCGGACATGTCAAGGCTTTTTCCGGTCTTGAGGTTGTCTGCCGCAAGAAGAGACTCGAGGGCTATAATGTCCTCTTCCCGATAGGCTTCGACGCCTTCGGACTTCCGGCAGAGAACTACGCCATCAAAACCGGCGTCCATCCGAGAATCTCCACCGACCAGAATATCCACCACTTCTCCGAACAGCTAAAGAAAGTCGGCTTCTCGTTCGACTGGTCACGCACCGTCGACACCACCGACGAGGACTACTACAAGTGGACACAGTGGATATTCCTCAAGATGTTCGAAAACGGTCTTGCTTTCAGAGACAAGACCCTCGTCAACTATTGCCCGAGCTGTAAGGTTGTTCTTTCGAACGAGGACTCACAGGGCGGCAAGTGCGACGTCTGCCACAGCGACGTTATCCAGAAGCCGAAGGACGTCTGGTACTTAAGAATTACCGACTATTGTGACAAGCTTCTTGAGGGACTTGAGGAAGTGGATTACCTCCCGAACATCAAGCTCCAACAACAGAACTGGATCGGCAAGTCGACCGGCGCATTCGTCAACTTCGAGCTCAAGAATATCCCCGAAAAGCTCAGAATCTATACCACCAGACCCGACACTCTCTATGGCGTCACCTTCATGGTAATGGCACCCGAGCACCCGATTATCGACCAGTACAGCGACAAGATTACTAACTTCGATGCCGTCAAGGATTACCGTGACGAGTGCGCCAAGAAGACCGAGTTTGAGAGAACTCAGCTCGTCAAGGACAAGACCGGCGTCAAGCTTGAAGGTATAAGCGCAATCAATCCCGTCAACGGCACCGAAATCCCCGTCTACATATCCGATTATGTAATGATGGGTTACGGCACCGGCGCAATCATGGCGGTTCCCGCACATGATCAGAGAGACTATGAATTCGCCAAGAAGTTCGGCATCGACATAATCGAAGTCATCAAGGGCGGAGACATCTCGAAGGAAGCCTACACCGGCGACGGCGAGATGGTCAACTCGGGTGAGCTCAACTGTCTTACAAACAAGAAGGATTCCATCGAAAAGATGATTGAGGTTCTCGAAGCCAAGGGCGTAGGTGAGAAGGGCGTTCAGTACAAGATGAAGGATTGGGCGTTCAACCGTCAGCGTTACTGGGGCGAGCCTATCCCGATTGTATACTGCGAGCACTGCGGAATGGTTGCCGTTCCTTACGAAGAGCTTCCTCTCAAGCTCCCGGAAGTCGAGAATTTCGTTCCCGGCTCCGACGGCGAAAGCCCGCTTGCCAAGATTGACAGCTTCGTAAATTGCACCTGCCCGAAGTGCGGACGTCCCGCCAAGAGAGAAACCGACACCATGCCCCAGTGGGCAGGCTCGTCGTGGTACTATCTCCGCTATTGTGACCCGCATAATAACGAGGCGCTTGCGTCGAAGGAAGCACTCGACTACTGGATGCCTGTTGACTGGTATAACGGCGGCATGGAGCACGTTACCCGCCACCTCATCTACTCAAGATTCTGGCACAAGTTTCTCTATGATATCGGAGCCGTAAATACCTCCGAGCCCTATATCAAGCGTACAGCTCAGGGCTTGGTCTTGGGTCTCGACGGCGAGAAGATGAGTAAATCCAAGGGCAACGTTGTCGACCCGCTCGATGTTATCAACGAGTACGGTGCAGACGTTCTGAGAGTTTACACCCTCTTCATGGGTGACTATGAAAAGGCGGCTCCCTGGAGCGAGTCGAGCGTCCGTGGTTGCAAGAGATTCTTGGAAAGAGTCTGGGCTCTTCAGGATACTTTGATTGATGGCGACGGCTATCGTCCTGAATTCACTTCGAAGATGCACAAGCTCATCAAGAAGGTTTCGAATGACATCGACACGATGAAGTATAACACCGCAATCGCCGCTATGATGACAATACTTAACGACTTTGCGGCGGCAGGCTCAATCAACCGTGCCGAGCTGAGAGATTTCCTCATCATGCTCTATCCCTTCGCTCCTCACATCACCGAGGAGATGTATGAGAATTGCAACTTCGGCGGCTATATCCATGATGCCAAATGGTGCACCTATGACGAAGCGCTCTGCAAGGACAGTGAAGTCGAGATTGCCGTCCAGATTAACGGTAAGATCAAGGATAAAGCTATGGTTCAGACTGAGGCAACATCCGATGAAGTTCTCACTCAGGTAAAGAGCATGGACAAGATAGCTTCGGAACTGACAGGCAAGACAATCGTCAAGGAAATCTACGTCAAGGGCAAACTCGTCAACATCGTAGCAAAATAATTTTTGAAAGTTGCAAATTTCTCTTGACTTCTATTCTCGTTTGTTCTATAATGTATCTAGTCGCATTGTGCGAAAGTGGTATAACTGTATCAGCTATGACCGCATAAATCCTCTGTCCCAGTGACAAAGGGAGGGAACAACAAATGGCAGAAATACACGTCGGCAAAAACGAATCATTGGATACCGCCCTTAAGCGCTTTAAGAGATCTTGCGCTCGTGACGGTGTTATCGCCGAGGTACGCAAAAGAGAACACTACGAAAAGCCTTCTGTAAAGCGTAAGAAGAAGTCGGAAGCTGCTCGTAAGCGTAAGTACTGATTAACTTAAAATCAAAGGCGAGCAGACGGCGATATCGTCGGACTGTTCGCCTTTGTTTTTTTGGAGGAAAAATGCTTTTCAAGCCGAAATACGTTTTTAATTCCATCGCCGATATCGACATCGGCTTTCTGAAGCAGGAAAATATAAAGGCTCTGATTCTGGATCTGGACAATACCCTGACAACTCACAACAATCCGATTCCGAACGAAAGAATAGGGCAGTGGCTCGAGGACATGAAAGCTGAGGGTCTGCCGATGCTCATCATGTCGAATAACCACTATGAGCGTGTAAAGCCTTTTTCGGAATCCTTGGGACTGGATTTCGTCTGCGATGCCGGAAAGCCCCTCGGCAAAGGCTATCGCGAGGCTGTCGAGCGCCTTGGACTGTCGAAGAAGGAGGTCGCCACGGTCGGAGACCAGATTTACACCGATGTCCTCGGCTCGAATCTCCACGGAATCCGTTGTATTTTCACGTTTCCCATCGTTTACGAAACCGGCTTCTGGTTCAGAGTAAAAAGAACCCTTGAAAAGCCGCTATTGCCAAAGAAAGAGAGGACACTTAAATGACAGCTAAATTCGGACCTGCCGGAAGCTCGGAAGCGTTCTCGAAGATATATAAGAAATCGTCGGATATGCCGAAGTACTTAAGTGAAATGGGTCTCGATGCCTTCGAATACCAGTGTGGGCAGGGAGTCAGAGTAACGGAAGCCACCGGCTTGGCACTCAAATCCGAAGCCGAGAAGTGGAGAATAAAGCTCTCACTTCATTCGCCTTATTTCATCTCGCTTTCGAGTGTCGAGCCCGAAAAGCGTGACAAGAGCATCGACTACATATTGCAGTCCTGCCGTGCGGCAAAGCTCATCGGAGCGGACAGAATAGTAATCCATTCCGGCTCCTGCGCCAAAATCTCAAGAGAATATGCCCTTGAGCTTGCATGTGAAACCCTTTCCCGGGCAAGACAGGCGGCGATTTCGGAAGGATTCGAAGACATTCACTTCTGCCCCGAAACTATGGGCAAGGTGAACCAGCTCGGCACCCTCGAAGAAGTCCTGACGCTTTGCAAGCTTGACGATACCTTCCTGCCGACGGTCGACTTCGGACATCTGAACGCAAGAACCTTCGGAGCCGTCAATTCGAGCGAGGCATTCGCAGAGATTCTTGACAAAATAGAAAACGAGCTCGGAAGCGACCGACTGAAGGTCTTCCATTCCCACTTCTCAAAAATCGAATACACCACTCCGGGCGGCGAGAAGAAGCACTTAACATTCGAGGACACAACCTACGGTCCCGAATGCGAGCCGCTTATGGAGCTTATCATCAAGCGCAACCTGACGCCGACCTTCATCTGCGAGAGTGCGGGAACTCAGGACATAGATGCGCTCACCATGAAACAAGTCTATAATAATTATTTATCGGGAGGAAATACAAATGAGCAAATTTGAAAAACTGTTTGAAGTAATGCCCGAAGGCATTGACTGTGCGCTTATCACTGCGGACGTCAACAGAAGATACTTCACCGGCATGAAATCATCCGCCGGCACCATCGTCGCCTTCAAGGATAAGGCTTATCTCATCATCGACTCAAGATATTTTGAGGTAGCTTCTTTGACCGTCAAGGATGCCGAGGTAATCCTTCAGGGCAAGCTCTTCGAGCAGATTAACGAGCTTCTCACGAAGCACGGCGCGAAGAACGTCGCAATCGAGAGCGACTATGTAACCGTTTCTCAGCTCAACGCTCTTAAGGAGAGAATCACAGCCGCCGAGGTTGTCTCTTCGAACGATTTGAGCAAGGCAATCGGCGAGCTTCGAATCGTCAAGACTCAGGACGAAATCGACAAGATGATTAAGGCTCAGAGAATCGCCGAGAAGGCTTTCGACAATGTCCTGAACTTCATCAAGGTCGGCGTCACCGAGCGTGAAATCGGTCTTTGCCTCGATTATTACATGCTTAATAACGGCGCTGAGGACCTTTCGTTTGAAACCATAGCCCTGACCGGAGCGAATACATCCCGTCCTCACGGCGTCGGCGGAGACACCAAGGTCACCGAGCACAGCTTCGTCCTCATGGACTACGGTGCTACATACGACGGCTACCACAGTGACATGACCCGTACCGTCTGCGTCGGAACACCCACCGACAAGATGGCAGAGGTCTATAACGTCGTTCTCAAGGCTCAGTTAGAGGCTATGAAGAATATCAAGGCGGGCGTAAGCGCAGGCGATGTTGACAAAGTCGCCCGTGACATCATCACCGAAGCCGGCTACGGCGATAAATTCGGACACAGCTTGGGACACGGCGTTGGACTCGAAATTCACGAGGCTCCGGCAGCAGCTCCCTCAAGTAAGATTGTACTCAAGGAGAATATGATTGTTACAGACGAGCCCGGAATTTACCTTCCCGGTGAGTTCGGAGTCAGAATCGAAGACTTTGTTATCGTCAAGAATGACGGTTGCATAGACATGACCGAGGCAGAAAAGTCGCTTATAGTGCTCTGATAGTGAAAAATTCGGTGCAAATTGCACATATTTCGAATTACCCCTTGCATTATTCACGATTATCGGTTAAAATAGGAATACTAAAAGACATTCTTCGGATGCTATTGCATGCCGAAAGAAAATGGAGGACAATATATGATTTCAGCAGGTGATTTCAGAAACGGTGTAACTTTCGAAGAGGACGGCAACGTCATGCAGGTTATAGAGTTCCAGCACGTCAAGCCCGGTAAGGGTGCGGCGTTCGTCAGAACAAAGACAAAGAATGTTCTTACGGGCGCAGTTGTTGAGAAGTCCTACAACCCCACCGCAAAGTTCCCGACAGCGTATATCGAGAGAAGAGACATGGAGTATTCTTACTCCGACGGTGAGCTCTACTACTTCATGGACGCTGAGACCTACGAGCAGATTCCCGTAAGCCCCAACGATGTCGGCGACAACTTCAAGTTCGTCAAGGAGAACATGGTTTGCACAATCCTTTCCTATAAGGGCAAGGTATTCGGCGTAGAGCCTCCGTTCTTTGTAGATCTCGTAGTGACCCAGACCGACCCCGGCTTTGCAGGTAACACCGCAACCAACGCCCAGAAGCCCGCAACTCTCGAAACCGGTGCAGAGATCAAGGTTCCGCTCTTCATCAACGAAGGCGAGACCATCAGAATCGATACCAGAACGGGTGAATACATGGGAAGAGCCTAAAGGCTCCGAGCATAAAGCCTTCCCGATAGACCCGGCAATAACGTAACCAGGCTCTCCCGTATGAGTTCTTACGGGAGAGCACAGTTTGCTACATCGGAACATTACAGTATTTTGACTATGGAAAGAATATAGGTGACACATGTCCACTGCAACCACATCGAAAAAATTCGACACTAAAAAGCTTGTTCTGGCGGCGCTTTTTTCCGCACTCGCATACATAGTAACTCTGGTATTGAGAATACCCTTTGTCCCGTCCGTAAGCTTCCTTAAGTACGAAGCCAAGGATGTCGTAATCGCTCTCGAGGGCTTTATCTTGGGACCGTGGTATTCCGTTGCAACCTCTGTTATCGTTTCTCTTATCGAAATGGCAACCGTCGGCACAACCGGAATCATCGGAGCGCTTATGAACGTTATTTCAACGCTCTCGTTCGTAATTCCGGCAACCGTTATTTATAAGTACAACCGCAAGGTTTCGGGAGCAGTTCTGGGACTCGCCATCGGCGTCGTCTTCATGACCGGTTGTATGCTCCTCTGGAACTACTTCATCACGCCCCTATATATGGGCGTTTCGAGGGAAGCTGTAGCGGCGCTCCTCATGCCGGCGTTCTTCCCGTTCAATTTCATCAAGGGCTTGATAAATGCCTGCCTAACGTTCATCCTCTATAAGCCGGTAATGAACGCCTTAAGACACGCAAAGGTTCTGCCCGCATCCTCGGGAAGCGCACCCAAGAAGGGAACAGCCGTCGCCATCAACATAGCTGTAATCGGCGTCCTCGCATGCGCTCTCGGAATCGCAATCTGGTTCAGCACAAAGGGCTGACAGCACTGAATGCTAACAGTACCAAGTGCTACTAGTGCTTGGTGCTGGATAAAAATAGATAGACAAGGTGATACATAATGCTTACACTTGATAAGTTTGAAGAAGCGTCTGAAGTAGTAAAACAGGCGACACAGGAAACCAAGCTGATTTACAGTAAGTATTTCAGCGACAGAACCGGCAACAAGGTTTATTTAAAGCCTGAGAATATGCAGGTCACAGGTGCCTATAAAGTCAGAGGTGCTTATTACACAATCAGCACACTCTCTCAGGAGGAGCGGGACAGAGGTCTCATTACCGCCTCTGCAGGCAATCACGCCCAGGGCGTTGCATATGCCGCCAAGGCATACGGCGCAAAGGCTGTTATCGTCATGCCGACCACCACTCCGCTTATCAAGGTAAACAGAACCAAGAGCTACGGTGCCGAAGTCGTTCTCCACGGAGATGTCTACGACGAAGCATGCGAATATGCTCTCAAATTGGCAGAGGAAGAGGGCTATACCTTCATCCACCCGTTCGATGACCTGACAGTAGCAACCGGACAGGGAACAATAGCCATGGAAATCGTCAAGGAGCTTCCTCTCGTCGACTGCATTCTTGTTCCTGTCGGCGGTGGCGGACTCGCAACCGGCGTTTCCGTCCTCGCAAAGCTTCTTAATCCTAATATCCATGTTGTAGGCGTTGAGCCCGCCGGTGCGGCTTGCCTGACCGCTTCCTTCAAAGCGGGAGAAGTCGTAACTCTCCCGAATGTCAGCACCATTGCCGACGGCACCGCAGTAAAGACCCCCGGCAAGAAGATATTCCCGTATCTCCAGAAGAACCTCGACGACATCATCACCGTTGAGGACGACGAGCTTATCGTCGCGTTCCTCGACATGGTCGAAAACCACAAGATGATAGTCGAGAACTCGGGACTTCTGTCCGTTGCGGCGCTCAATCATCTTGACTTCAAGGGCAAGAAGGTAGTATCCGTCCTGAGCGGCGGCAACATGGATGTCATCACAATGAGCTCAGTTGTCCAGCACGGTCTCATCCAGAGGGACAGAATCTTCACAGTTTCCGTTCTCTTGCCTGACAGAGCAGGCGAGCTCGTAAGAGTTGCAACCGTCATCGCAAACGAGCAGGGCAACGTCATCAAGCTCGACCATAACCAGTTTGTCAGCACCAACCGCAATGCGGCTGTTGAGCTCAAGATCACGATGGAAGCCTTCGGCACCGACCACAAGCAAAGAATCGTCAAGGCTCTCGAAGAAGGCGGCTTTAACCCGAAGGTTATCACCCCGAATCTGTAAATTTAGTCATATTTGCGAGTTTGTCCATGCCATAAGGCTTGACAAGCCGTGTGTGACTTGCTATAATCGAAACATAATAAAAACCCTTATCAAGAGAGGCAACAGGAGCCTTCGGCTCCTGGGGAACTGGCCCTATGATGCCCGGCAACCTGTTTTCAAGGTGCTAAATCCAGCGGTTTAACCGAAAGATGAGGAAATTGAGATTTTTCCGCACCCGGTTATCCGAGTGCGGTTTTTATAACTATATGAAAGGACAATAGAAATGAGAAGTTTATTCACTTCCGAATCAGTTACCGAGGGACATCCCGACAAGGTCTGTGATCAGATTTCCGATGCCGTCCTCGACGAATGCCTTAAGCAGGACCCGATGTCAAAGGTCGCCTGCGAGACTACATGCGCATCAAGCCTTGTTATGTGCATAGGCGAAATAACCACAAAAGCTACAATCGACATCCAGAGCATTGCCCGTGATGTCATCAAGGATATCGGCTACAACAAGCCGGAATACGGCTTTGACTCCGAGGGTTGCACAATCCTGACTTCAATCCGAAAGCAGTCTCCCGATATAGCTATGGGCGTCGACAACTCCCTCGAGGGAAGAGACCAAAACGAAG
This sequence comes from Oscillospiraceae bacterium, assembly GCA_021199355.1. Classification (GTDB taxonomy): domain Bacteria; phylum Bacillota; class Clostridia; order Oscillospirales; family Ruminococcaceae; genus Faeciplasma. Next base: position 30,254 of record JAJQIF010000004.1, on the reverse strand, counting down.
GCGACATCGGCGCCGGCGACCAAGGCATGATGTTCGGTTATGCCTGTGACGAAACCCCCGTCCTCATGCCGATGCCGATTTACTACGCTCATAAGCTCACCCGCAAGCTTGCGGATCTGAGAAAGTCCGGCGAGCTCGGCTACTTAAGACCGGACGGCAAGAGCCAGGTAACAGTCGAATACGAGGACGGCAGACCCGTGAGAATCCACACCGTCGTCATCTCCACCCAGCACGACCCCGACGTTTCTCAGGAGCAAATCCACCAAGATATAATCGAGAAGTGCATAAAAGCCGTAATCCCCGAGTCGCTTATGGATGATAAAACCGTTTTCTATGTCAATCCGACCGGAAGATTTGTAATCGGCGGACCGTGCGGAGACAGCGGTCTCACCGGCAGAAAGATTATCGTCGACACCTATGGCGGCTATTCGAGGCACGGCGGCGGTTGCTTTAGCGGCAAGGACCCGACCAAGGTCGATCGCTCGGCGGCATATGCCGCAAGATACGCCGCCAAGAACGTCGTGGCGGCTGGCTTGGCATCAAAGTGCGAAATCCAGCTTGCTTATGCAATCGGCGTTGCCCGTCCAGTTTCGCTCCTTGTTGACACCTTCGGCACCGGCAAGGTCAGCGACGACATCCTCGCCAAAGTCATCGGCGAAGTCTTCGATTTCAGACCGTCGCATATAATTGGCGATTTGGACCTCCGCAAGCCGATTTATCGCAGTATTTCAGCCTATGGACACATGGGCAGAGAGGATTTGGATTTGCCTTGGGAAAGAACAGACAAGACTTCGGCTCTTCTTCAGGCGTTGAAGCAGTAGATTTGAGCGTAAATTCGCCGGACGAGGACAAGTCGCTTAAGCTCCGCGAGAAGATATTCCTGGCGGTTGTCATAGTGATTTTTATCGCCTCGGCGGCGGGAATATTCGCCGTGAGATATCATAAGTCGGACTCGTTCAGCCTTCTTCTTGCGGATGAGACCGAGCAGTACGACCTCGGTATCATCAACTCCGCCACTGTCGAGGATTTCATGGAAATCAAAGGTATCGGCGAGGTCAAGGCGAATGCCATCGTCAACTTCCGTGAATCCATAGGCGGTTTCACGGATATCAAACAGATTACATATATCGACGGCATTTCCGATGCGACTTTAGAGAAAATAATCGAGCATTTCTACGGCGAAGAAACGGAATCAGAGGAATAAGCAAAAACAAAAATCGCTCTTTCACAGAAGTGAAAGGGCGATTTTGTAATGCTTAGGAGACTCTTCAAGATAAAAAGTGGAGCTGATACCCAGATTCGAACTGGGGACCTCATCCTTACCAAGGATGCGCTCTACCGACTGAGCTATATCAGCACCATCTGACACGATTCATCCGTGCCACGATTTGATATTATAGACTACTCGAGCCGATTTGTCAAGACCTTTTTTGAAATTTTTTTGAGAATCCCGATATTAACTTTTAATCCTTACCGGAAATTTCAGTTGAGATACTTTCGGTTGTGCTTTCGGAAGAGCTATCGCTCGTCTCAACCGAGGGGATAATGGTACCCTCGGGACCGATGTTGACTCCCGCCATAGAGTAGTAGCTCGTTTCGGTCGGCATGTTCTTTCGTGTAAGATTCCGCTTGACAATCGCCGACAGAAGGTCGAATATGACCGCAAAGAGCGGAACTCCGATAATCATGCCGACAATTCCGAACAGATTTCCGCAGACGATGATGGAAATAAGAACCCAGAAGGACGAAATGCCAATCCTGTCGCCAAGAATCTTCGGACCGATGATGTTGCCGTCAATCTGCTGGAGAACGAGGATGAATATAACGAACCAGATGACCTTTCTCGGCTCGGCAATGAGCACCAGTATTGCCGAAGGGATAGCTCCGATGAACGGACCGAATATCGGGATAATGTTTGTGATGCCGATGATGATTGAGATAATCATTACATACGGCATGTTGAGAATAAGCATGCCGACGGCGCAGAGACAGCCGATTATGATGGAGTCGAGAATCTTGCCGTAGATAAACCCGAGCAAAGCATGATTTGTGCTTGAGGTGAAGGTAAACAGCGGATGGTAAATCCTTTCAGGGAAGATACCGACGATGAGTTTCTTAGCCTGTGCCTGCAAAATCTCTTTGCTCGCAAGGAAGTAGATGGCGACAAAGAACCCGAGGATAAAGTTCTTGACCGAGTTCGCAAAGCTGAGTAAGCTCGTCAGAAGCGTCGAAAGCTGAGAAGCGAGGTTCGATACAAACGAACTCAGGTAGGATGTTATGTTGTCTAATTCATTGTTGACGGTGGTCGCAATGCTCGGATAGTCGTCCAAAAGCTTCGTAATCCAGCTTTCAACCGCCGGATAGACTTCGTTTACAAGACCGTCGTAAATTCCCGGGATGCTCGAAATAATCTGCGGGATGACCGCCATGATGACCAAGGTAATGACTGCGATTATGATTATTGAAGCAACCGCAATGCCTATGGCTCTTGAAATCTTCGGATGGGCTTTTTTTCTGAAAACGGTTTTCCCGAGAATAGTCTCGGTTCTCTTCACCATCGAATTCATGATGAAGGCTATGACCAGTCCCCAGATTACCGGCTCAAGAACGCTGAGAATGTTCCTGAAGAACGAGCTCACCGTGTCCCATTGGAACAGGGCAAGCACCACCAACAGAACCACTGTAATAAACGCAAAGCAATAGCCGAATATCTTATTGTATTTTTTATTGTCAAAGAATCTCAATTAAAATCCCCCAAGTTTTTGTCATAACCGGTTAAAGCGTCAGCTTTAACCTAAGCAAATGCAAAGCATCTGCTTATAGTATACACTATGCAGACGTTAAATGTCCATACCCAAAAGTGAAATTTTTAGAAAAAGATAAAAATCGTCTCCCCGGTATTTTCTTTTTCGACCGTTTGTGGTATACTTAACAGGTGCAGATTTTGAACACGGAGGAAAGAAAGTGGCAGATAATTTTACCGAGCTAAAAAGAAAAGCTCTTACAAAATATTTTTCAAATCTCAATGACATGCAGAGAGAGGCAGTCTTCACGGTTGACGGACCAGTTCTGATATTGGCGGGAGCCGGAAGCGGCAAAACGACGGTGCTCGTAAACCGTATTGCCAACATGATTTATTTTGGCAACGCCTACAACGATACATTCAGATATTCCGGAGTAACCCCCGATGATGAGAAGTTTCTCGAGGATTACGCCGCCGGAAGAGTTGACGATAGTGAGCGTCTCAGAACTATCACCGCCGTAAACTGCGTCAACCCTTGGAATATCCTTGCAATCACATTCACAAACAAAGCCGCAGGTGAGCTCAAGGACCGACTTCACCAGATGCTCGGCACCGTCGCCGACGGCATCACAGCAGCGACTTTTCATTCGGCTTGCGTAAGAATACTCAGGCGTGAAATCGACAAGCTCGGCTATGCTTCGAGCTTCACAATCTACGACACCGACGACACCCAGAGAGTGATAAAAGCCTGCTTGCAGGACTATAATATATCCGACAAGAGATTTCCGCCAAAGGAGATTATGCGTGAGATTTCGTCCGCAAAGGAGTCTCAGGTCGATGAAAAAGAGTATGAAAAGCTCTCGATGGGCGACTACCGCAAGCAGACCATCGCAAAGATTTATTCCGAATACCAACACAGGCTCCGCAATGCAAACGCCCTCGACTTCGACGACATAATCCTTCTCACTGTCAAGCTCTTCGAGGATTTCCCCGACGTACTCGAGCACTATCAGGACCTATATAAATACATATTGGTCGACGAATATCAGGACACCAACATGGTTCAGTATCGCCTGATTTCGATGCTCAGCGCCAAGCGGAAGAACCTTTGTGTGGTAGGAGATGACGACCAGTCAATCTATAAATTCCGAGGTGCAACAATCGAGAATATCCTCTCGTTCGAGCACCAGTACGAGAATGCAAAAGTAATCCGTCTCGAGCAGAACTATCGCTCAACCCAGAATATCCTGACCTGTGCCAATGAAGTAATCAAAAACAACCGTAGCCGCAAGGGCAAGAAGCTTTGGACATCCGCGGGCGACGGTGAAAAGGTCACCGTCTACGGTGCCGCGACCGAGCAGGGCGAGTCAAAATACGTCGCCGAAACGGTCCTAGGCTACATCAAGGACGGCGGCAAATATTCCGATAATGCTGTTCTCTACCGAATGAATGCCCAGTCAAACTCAATCGAAAACGCCTTCATGCGAAGCGGAATTCCGTATAAAGTTATCGGTGGTTTAAAGTTCTTCGACCGAAAGGAAGTCAAGGACATCATCGCCTACCTGTCGGTCATCAACAACGAGAACGATCTCCTGCGCCTCAAGCGTATCATCAACGAGCCGAAGCGCGGAATAGGAGCCGCAACCGTCGATGCCCTCGAAAGCATCTCAAGAGACCTCGGCGAATCGCCCTTGCAGGTAATGCGTATGGCAAGGGATTATCCGATTCTCTCCCGTTCCGCCCCTAAACTCATGAGTTTAGCCGACATGTTCGACGAGCTTCGGGATCACGCCGAGCTTATCCCGCTCCCGGAGCTTCTTGATGAACTTATGGAGAAATCCGGCTACAGGGCATTCCTTGAAACCCAAGGCGACGAGGGCGCGACAAGGCTCGAAAACATCAACGAGCTCAAATCCTCGATGGTAAGCTACTTGGAGGAAGCCGAAGAGCCCTCGCTTTCCGGGTTCCTTGAAGACGTCGCCCTGTATGCAGACATCGACTCGATGGATTCTTCCGACAGCGTAACTCTTATGACCGTCCACTCGGCAAAGGGACTCGAATTCAACAACGTTTTCGTAGTCGGAATGGAAGAGAATATCTTCCCGAGCTCCCGTAGTATGGATACAGAAGAGGATATCGAGGAAGAGCGCCGCCTTGCCTATGTTGCGATAACCCGGGCAAGAAAGCACTTAAGCCTCAGCTACGCCCGCCAGCGTCTTCTCTTCGGTTCGACCAACTTCAACCGCCCGTCAAGGTTCATTTCCGAGCTTCCCGAAGAAGCAATCGAAAAGCACACGGAAAGAACCTCGGACGATTATCAGAGAAGACCCGTTCCGCAGTCTCACACTTCGGGCACCGCGTCGTATCTTCAGCAGGCGGCAAAGAAGCCCCAGACCGCAAAAACTGCGGATATCGACTTCTCGGTCGGCGACAGAGTGCATCACAATGTCTTTGGCGACGGAACGGTTCTGAAAACCACCAAAATGTCCAACGACATGCTTCTTGAGGTTGCATTCGACAGCGTTGGCACCAAAAAGATAATGGCGGCATTCGCAAAAATATCGAAAATATAAGGATAATAAACTATGGCTAACTATACATATGATGATTACCTGACGGAGGATATGCTGAGCCTCCACGACGAAATGGCGGTGAAGATTCTTCTCTGCTATTTCTTAAGGCAGATTAACCGCCCGATAACCCCGACTCAGCTTGCCGAAATCGCAACGACCGACGGCACGGTGAACTATTTCGTCTATTCCTCGGTTGTCGAGAGTATGCTTGAAAGCGGGATGCTCTCGCTCGAAAATAACGGCGACGAGGAATACTATGTCCTTTCCGAGGCGGCAAGAGCAGGAGCCGACAGCTTCAAACAGCAGGTTCCGGCACGCTTCCGCAACAAGATTCTCTCTTCCGGTCTTAAGTTCTTCGCCAAGCTCAAGAACGACAACGACGTCAGGGTCTCGGTTTCCGAACAGGAAAAGGGCTATCTTGTCGGAGTCACATGTCAGGATTCTGGCACTACGCTTATGGATTTAAAGCTCTTCGCTCCCGATGAGGAGCAGGCGAACCTTCTTGCCGAGAAGATAAGACTCAATCCAACCGATTTCTATGCGAAAGTAATCGACTTTGCAACCGAGAACGAGGAATACCAGCCCGAAGTAAAGGAGGTCGACGATCTCTGATGGAAAACAACAGCTTCTTTGCGCTTACATCCCGTATGAAGTACATAAACCGCTGGGGACTCATGCGCAATACCCGCAACGAAAACATCGCCGAGCACTCCCTCGACACGGCAATCATAGCGCATCTTCTTTGTGTTCTACGGAACGACCGCTTCGGCGGAAATGTCGACCCCGACCGTGCGGCGGTTCTCGCCATCTTCCATGACACAACCGAGATTATAACCGGCGACCTGCCGACACCCGTAAAATATCTCAACCCCGAAATCAGAACCGCATATAAGGACGTCGAAGCCGCCGCAGTCGAAAAGCTCCTCGGTTGTATCCCCGAGGATATAAGAGGGGAGTACGACGGAATTTTCAAAAGTGAGGACAAAGAACTTCTTCGTCTCGTAAAAGCCGCCGACAAGATTTCCGCGCTTATAAAGTGCATCGAGGAAAGAAAGTCCGGCAATCGTGATTTCGAGGAAGCCGAAAAACAAACCTACGAATCAATCAGGGCAATGGGAATCCCCGAGGCTGACATGTTCCTTGACGAATTCCTTCCCGCATATGAGCTCACTCTCGACGAGCAGGCTTGAATATATCCACAAGGGTGATTATATTGCTTAAAAAGCTTTTTATCAAGGACTATCAAAATACCTCCGACCCTCAAGTCAGAATCAGATACGGCATCGCCGCCGGAGTTTTCGGTGTGCTGACAAACGTCGTTCTGTTCCTCTTCAAGCTTCTGGTGGGACTGATGTCTAATAGTATCACCGTTATCGCCGACGCTGTCAACAACCTGTCCGACGCATGCTCGTCCGTCTTTACGATGGTCGGCTTCAAGCTTTCAAGCCGTCCCGCAGATAAAGACCATCCCTACGGTCATGCAAGATACGAAGAGATAACAGCGCTGATAGTTGCGCTTCTTGTTCTTTGCGTCGGAGTCCTATTTGCAAAAAGCTCAATCGACAAGATAATCACGCCGAGTGAACTTGAAATCAGCGTAGTTACATATATTGTTCTGATAGCCGCAGTTGCCGTCAAGCTCTGGCAGTATTTCACCTATCTTGACTTCTCGAAGGCTATCGACTCGGATGCCCTTAAAGCCGATGCGGTCGACTCGAGAAACGACATCATCACGACCGGCTCGGTAATCCTCAGCATGGCGGTCATGCAGATTTTCAAGGTCAACCTTGACGGCTGGTTCGGACTTATAATCTCCGTATTCGTTATAATTTCGGCAATAAGAACCCTTTCCGAGGTCATCAGCCCGATGCTCGGCGAGCACCCCGACGAAAAGATTGTCGAGTCCATCTATTCGCTCGTCCGTGGCAGAGAAAATGTTGTCGGTTATCACGACCTTATCGTCCACAGCTACGGGGCAGGGAAGTGCTATGCCTCTCTTCACATCGAGGTCGACGCTTCGCAGGACATCTTCCTTCTGCACGACATGATAGACACCATCGAGCGCGAGGCGCACGAAGAGCTCGGAATACTCCTGACCATCCACATGGATCCGGTCGACATGCACGACCCGCTCAGAGCCAAGCTTCACGACATTACCGTTGAAGCCCTTCGCGAAGAATTCGGGAGCGACCTCGGCATCCACGATTTCAGAATCGTCGCCGGTCCCACTCACACAAATATACTTTTTGACATTGTAGAGCCGTTCGGAGAACACTATGACTTAACCCGCATCGAAGCCCTTTTGACGGAGAAGTATCTTGAGGCTCACGACCCCACGCAATACTACTTCGTCATCAACGTTGATAAGAAGATGGACTGATGAAAAAACGTAAACTCAAAAAATCCGACATTGCACTGATAGCCGTTTTCGTTCTGGCGATACTCTTCAACGTAATCGCCCGATTGTCGACGACCGTATCCGACTTCTACGTTCAGAAAATCTATCCCGTAATCTCGACGCCGTTTATCTGGCTGTCGGGACTTTTCCCGTTCTCGGTCGGCGAGGTCATGATTGTTCTTGCCGTGCTTCTCGTCCTCATCGGCTTGCCGGTATACATAATCTTTATGATAGTGAAGCGCAAGGATAAGAAGCTCACCTCGAAAGTCAGCGGCTTTTCGCTTCGGTTTGTCGCATGGATAGTCGCCTATGTCCTCATGACCGAGACACTCAACTGCTTCGTCATGTATCAGTGCACCCCGTTTTCGGAAAGATACTTCGAAGAGACAGAGCATACCGAAGAGCTCCTTATCGAAACTATCGGCGCAGTAGCCGACGGTCTTGCGGAATTATATGACCAGTTCGACAGAGGAGACGACGGCTACATAGTGCTCGACGATGACTACATAGACGAATGCAAGGGAGCTCTTACATCAATCTCAGAAGATTATTCTCAGCTTTCGGGATATTACCCGAATCCCAAGGGCATCTTTTTCTCCTACTTCATGTCTCAGGAGAGCATTATCGGCTTATATATCCCGTTTGCCTTTGAAGCCACATACAACCGTGACCCGCAGGACATCTCGAAGCCCTCGACCATCTGCCACGAGCTTGCCCACCTCAAGGGCATAATTCAGGAGGATGAAGCGAGCTTTGTCGCCATGGTTGCCTGCTTCAATTCCGACTGCGCCGCCGTCCGCTACAGTGGGCTTGTGGATGCTTTCTACTATCTTTATTCAGACGCCAAGGAGCTTATCGGCACCTCCTATGAAGACGCCCTTCGCGAAGCCATCGCCAATGTGCCCTCGGAGGTCTGGGATTACGATCTCTACTCCTTCAAATCCACCTATTGGGAAGAGAACGAGGATAAAGAGATAATCCCGACCGAAACGGTTCAGGCTGTATCGGAAGCTCTGACGGAGGCTAACCTCAAGTTCAACGACGTCGAAGAGGGCATCGAAATCTATTACGAAGTCACCAAGCTCCTGATGGACTACTACGCCGCAGGAGGCACTATCTGATTAAGATATACGGGAGGAACATTATAATGAAGCTGAAAAGAATCCTTTCCGCAGTCATAGCGTTTGCCATATCGGCAACGGCTTTGACCTCCTGCGGAAGCACTTCGCATCCCGACCTGTACGCCTATGACGAGGAAGCCCCTTCGCTCTATGAAGCCTTTTCCGAGTGGTTCAAGGTAGGAACCGCCATGAACACGAGCGACTTGGTAGAGGGCTCCGAGGAGATGGAAATCCTCATCAAGCAGTACAACGTTTTCACCCTCGAGAACGAGTCGAAGCCCGAGAATATTCATCCTTCCGAGGATGTCTATAACTTCGAAGCTCTGGACAAGCTCGTCGAATTCGCAAACGAATACGACAAAACCGTCCGTGGACACGTCCTCGTCTGGCACTCACAGTGCCCCGACTGGTTCTCCTATGATGACGATGGCAACACCGTCTCGGCGGACGTCCTTATCGAGCGGATGAAAGAGCACATCACCACCATCGTCAGCCATTACAAGGGCGAAGTCGATGTCTGGGACGTCGTCAACGAAGTTCTCGGCGACAACGGCGGGCTCCGCGATTCCATGTGGTACCAGATCATCGGCGACTATGACGGCGACGGCGACAAATACGACTACATCGAAATCGCCTTTGAAACAGCTCACGAAGCCGACCCTGACGCCCGGCTCATCATCAACGACTACAGCCTTGAATCTTCGGAGGATAAGACCATCACCATGTACATGATGGTCAAGAGCATGCTCGAAGAGGGGATTCCGATTGACGGCATAGGACTCCAGATGCACATCGACATCGACTTTGACGCCGAAACCTGCAAAAACAACGTTGAAATCCTCATGAGATTAAAAGAAATCGACCCCGACTTCGTCATCGAAATCACAGAGCTCGACCTCAGTTGCTATTCGTGGAGCGATTCGTCCACCGACATTGAGCTCACCGACGAGTTTGTCGAGAAGTTCGACAGCCTCTATTCGGACATCTTCGAGATGTTCATCGAGTTCTCCGAGGCGGGCTATCTCGATTCGGTCGTAATGTGGGGCTATAACGACGGCATGTCATGGCTCAACGGCTATCCCGTCTCCGGCAGAGTAAACTATCCCTTGCTCATCGACCGCGACTATAAGCTCAAATCCGCCTACTGGAGCCTCATCGACCTTGCGGCTTCGAAGTCATGATATAAATAATTTCATCCGACTTTTCTACAAAAATAATGTCCATGCCGGTTGACAAATCAGCGATTTGGTGCTATGATAGATATGGTTTTATACCAAAATATATTTTGGAGGAATTCAAATGAAAAAATTTGTATCAATCGCTTTGGCGATTATCATGATGCTTTCTGTAAGCGTTTGCGCTTTTGCAGATGACTATGTTGATAGCATTGCAACCGAAGTTCTTACAACTTACGAGCCTCTCTTCCCGATGGACAACGGCTGGTGGAAAGAAGATTCCGATCTCGGTAGCTCTACTGATGCTGGTGCTGAATTTGCAGAAGCTATCACCGTTGATGGCGCTAAGATCGTTATCAAGGCTGACGCTATCGCAGGCTCCACTGAGGATGGCTATGGCTTCCAGTATGGTGTTCAGACCACCGATACTTGGGTAATGGTTCTTGCTCACTTCAACTACGCTGGAGGCGAAGGCAATCTTGGCGCTGAAGATGTTGTTATTGACGGCGACTATGCTTATATCATCGTTGATGCTGCTGAATTTGTTGACGCTCTTACCGCTAACGACATCGACCTCACTGTTAACACTTGGCAGTGGATATTCGGTGCTTGCTCCGGCGCTAAGACCTATGGCGTTTATGTAATCACCACTGCTTCTGCTGAGGAAGAGACCGAAGAGACCACCGAAGAGGCTGAGGCTACTGAGGAAACTACTGAAGAGGCTTCTGAGTCCACCGAGACCACCACTGCTTCTTCTCCTGACACCGGTGTTGCACTTGCTCTCGTTCCGATGGCAATCGCTGGCATCGCTGTAGTTTCTTCCAAGAGAAGATAATCACTTTTCTGTCATAGATTAAGACCGTGAGCTTCGGCTTGCGGTCTTTTCTTTTAGCCGGCGGTGGTGGAGGGGTTTGTGTAAATTTGAGGTAAATTTCGATTTTTCGGTTGACAAACACGAGATATGGTGGTATGATAATAGAGGTTTTAAACCAAAATATATTTTGGAGGAATTCGAAATGAAGAAATTCTTATCAATCGCTGTTGCACTTGTAATGGTTCTCTCTTTGAGCGTCGTTGCATTTGCTGACACTACAGTCGCTTCTGAGTCCATTTCAGCTTCCGCAACCCTTACCTGCACCGATGGTGTTGATTTCACCGATGAGAGCCTCTATCTCTACATCTACTTCACTCTCGATGACGAAAGCTATGCTGGTTGGGGACCTGCCGCTCTTTGCGATTCCAACTGGACCACTGCAATCGGCTATGGCACTGACTATGAGCTTGCTGTCAACACTGATGGTTATGTTTGCTATGCTCTTACCGATGTTGCTGCTGCTTTTGCTGCAATCGGTGCTGATCCTGCTGATGGTGTCGTTCTTAACTGGTGGGGTGATGACTATGCAACTCTTACCGGTGTTGCTGTAGTTTCCACTTCTGCTGATGCAGCTGTTGCTGAGACCGAAGAGACCACTGATGAGACCGAAGAGGCTGAGGCTACTGAGGAAGCTACCGAGGAGACCACCGAAGAAGCTACCGAAGAGACCACCACTACCACTTCTCCTTCCACCGGTGTTGCACTTGCCCTCGTTCCGATGGCAATCGCAGGTATCGCTGTTGTAGGTTCCAAGAAGAGATAATCACTGATTGATTTCAAAAAGACCGTGGGTGCATGCCTGCGGTCTTTTTCTTTAAATTGGCTATTGCCATTCCGTGAATTTTGTGATATAATACTATCAGAGTAAGTTTCACCTATATAAATTTATAGGCGGTGTTGTTGTGAAAGTCTATCTGGATTGTTGTTGCTATTGCAGACAGTTTGACGATTTGAGCCAAGAGCAAGTCAGAGCTGAGGTTAAAGCGATTTTAGCTATATTTAGGTTGCATGCGCAGGAGAGTATATCTCTTGTAGGAAGTGATGTGCTTGTATTTGAGCTTAATAATATAAGTGATTTTGATAAAAGGTCACAGGTTTTTAATGACTACAACGGCGTTGATGAGACGGTTGAACTTAGCGATAGTAATAGGTTGAGGGCTAATCAGATTCAGGAACATTCAAATATTCGTGCATCTGACAGTGCTCATATAGCATGTGCAGAAGAAGCCGGTGCAGATGTTATGTTGACAACGGATTACAAGCTTATAAAAATGGCTTCAAGATTAGATTTAGAAGTAGAAGTTATGAATCCACGAGATTATATCGAACAATATTGGAGCGGAGGAGATTTTTAATGGCACAGGCACGAGTAAATTACAGTCACCCCGCAGAGCTGAGAATAGCAGGTTATGAAGCGCTAGAGAAAGCATTAGGCGCTGAGGGTGCGGCTCTTTTCATGAAACAGAATTGCTCCTGTTCTGGCGATTATACGAAAGACAAGTATAAACAGCCTGACATGAGTGTCGATGAGCTTTATGCTCTGATTAAGGAATACCAAAGAACCAAGACCGCAAACTGACCCTGCGGTCTTTTTCTTTTCCGACAAAAAACTTTTTCCAAAAGCTCGGATATTTATTGACAAATCCGAGTTGGTGTGTTATCATAGATATGGTTTTAACACCAAAATATATTTTGGAGGAATTCACAAATGAAAAAAGTATTGTCAATCGCTTTGGCGATAGTCATGGTTCTCTCTGTAAGCGTTGTTGCTTTTGCAGATGACGAAGTTATCTGGGGTCCGGAAGAGCATCTCTTCTTCAACTCCGATAGCTGGGCAACACAGGAAATCGAAGATCCCGATGCCTTCCTTGAAGCTCTTCAGGTAGAGGGTGCTGTTCTCGTTATCACCAGAGATACCGAAGTTCACATTGGTTTCGAAACCGATGGCGCTTATGAGAACTTCTGCCTTATCGACAGCTGGTATTCAACTGGCGATGAGAGATGCTGGCTCGGTACTGCTGGTCACACTTCTGCTGATGAGCCTGATAAGGGAATCATCGACTGCTTGTCTGATGACGGTGTTACCGTTACCTACGATGCAAACGCAGTTTATGCTCGTTACGAAGAGATGGGCGCTCTTAACGGCGGCACTCCTACCCTCGTAATCAACACTTCTGAGACGAATGCTTACAAGGTTTCTTACATCTCTGTAATCGTTCCTGAGACCACTGAGGAAGAGGCTGTTGAGGATGTCAACGCTACTGAAGAGACCACTGAGGAAGCTTCTGAGTCTACCGAGACTTCTACCGCTTCTTCTCCTGACACCGGTGTTGCACTTGCCCTCGTCCCGATGGCAATCGCTGGCTTCGCTGTAGTTTCTTCTAAGAGAAGATAATTCCACACGAATTCACCGACTAAGACCGTGAGCTGACCGCTTGCGGTCTTTTTCTGTCTCAAGCTCTTGACAATTTCCCCTAAAAGGTTTATCATAAACAGAGTTACAATTTACAAAGGGGACGCATGCTATGCCAAAACTTCTGATTGACGAGATATATAAGAGCGTGAAGGGGCTTCTGCCGAATGACAACGCCGCCGACGGGGCGACTGTCACCGTTGAGGGATGGATGAGAACCAACCGCTCGAATAACAACATCGGCTTCATTTCTTTGAATGACGGCTCCTGCTTCACTAATTGTCAGGTGGTCTATGAGGCTGAAAAGCTTCCGAACTATGCCGAGATATCGAAGCTTCTGACCGGCTGTGCCGTCAGCGTCACCGGCAAGCTTATCCACACTCCCGAGGCAAAACAGCCCTTCGAGATTAACGCGAGCGAGATTACTCTTCTCGGTGCCTGTGATTCGAGCTATCCCTTGCAGAAAAAGCGCCATTCTCTCGAATTCTTAAGAGAGATTCCGCACCTCAGACCCAGAACAAATACATTCATGGCGGTCTTCAAAATCCGCTCGATAGTCTCCCAGTCGATTCACCAGTTCTTCCGCGAGAACGGCTTCAGCTATATCCACACGCCCCTCATCACCGGCAACGATGCCGAGGGTGCCGGCGAGACCTTCACCGTCACCACCCGTGAGGACGGCGATTATCAGAACGATTTCTTTGGCAAGCACGCCTGCCTGACCGTTTCGGGTCAGCTCCATGTCGAGCCGTTCGCTCTGGCTCTCGGCAAGGTCTATACCTTCGGACCAACGTTCCGTGCCGAGAACTCCAACACCCCCTATCACCTCAATGAATTCTGGATGGTAGAGCCTGAGATGGCGTTCTGCGACCTCAAGGGCGATATGGCGGTCATGGAGGCACTTGTCAAGTATATCATAAAAGATGTTCTTGAAAGCTGTCCCGACGAGATGAAGTTCCTGAACGATTTCGTCTCCGAAAAGCACGATCTGATAGATAAGCTTGAGCACGTCATGAACTCCGACTTCAAGGTCATCACCTATACCGAAGCTGTTGACTATCTCCAGCATGCTGATGTTCAGTTTGAGAATCCCGTCGAGTGGGGCATGGACTTCTTCAAGGAGCATGAGGTCTATATCTGCGATAAAGTCGCCAAGGGTCCCGTTTTCCTGATAGATTTCCCGAAGGACATCAAGGCGTTCTATATGAAGCTCAACCCCGACGGCAAGACGGTTGCGGCATGCGACCTGCTTGCACCGGGCGTAGGAGAACTCATGGGCGGCTCTCAGCGTGAAGAGAACTTCGATGTTCTTGTCAAGAAGATGGAAGACATGAACATGGACAGAAGCACCCTCGAGTGGTATTTGGATCTTCGTAAATACGGCGGAGTCGTTCATTCCGGCTTCGGTCTCGGTCTCGAAAGAATCCTTATGTATATAACCGGCGTCTCGAACATCCGCGACGTCATCCCATACGCAAGAACACCCAAGAGCCTTAAATTCTGAACAAGGAGGAAACAATGGCAAACAGTTACAAAGTATTTTCAGACGTCACCTGCGATATAACCAAAGAGATGATTGAGGAGCTTTCCGAGGTCACCTTCGTCCCCATGAACATTACCGTCGGCGATGAGGGCTATGTCTACAGCTACAACGGCGACGGAACAATAACCATCGAAGAGTTTTACCAGAAGCTGAGAAGCGGACTTTTCGCCTCGACTTCCCAGATTAACCCCGAGGTCTATGAAGAGTTTTTCGAGCCGGAGCTCCAGAAAGGCAACGATATCGTCTACATAGGTCTTACATCCGGTCTTTCGCAGACCTTGAACGCTTCAAGAATCGCCGCAAGGAATCTTTCGGAGCAGTATCCCGACCGCAGGATTGAGATAGTAGACCCGTTCGACGCCTCTCTCGGTCAGGGCTTCCTCCTTTACGAAGCGATTAAAGAGATGAGAACAGGACTGAGCATGGACGAGTTTCTCGCATGGATTGAAGAGCACAAATACCATGTTTGCCACTGGTTCACCGTCGACACCTTTGAGCACTTGAAACGTGGAGGAAGAGTTTCGGGCGCAACCGCCGCAATGGGCACAGTCCTTCAGGTCAAGCCGCTTCTCACGCTCGACGACGAAGGCAAGCTTCAGACAATAGCCAAGCCCCGCGGACGCAAGCAGGCAACCGCCGCCCTCATCGAGGACGTCAAGAAGTCGATTCGTCCCGATATCGGCACATTTATCCTCATCGGTCATGCCGACAACCTGACAGCCGCCGAGGAAATCCGTAGCGAGCTGAAAGAGCTCTTTCCAAATTCCACCATCGGAATCACCGACATCGGACCGGTAATCGGAGCTCATGTCGGACCCGGAATGACAGCCGTTGTCCACTGGGGAGACAGACACTGATAATAAAAGCGGAGTGAAAACCACTCCGCTTTGTTTTTTATTTCGACTTGTTCCGCTTCTCTTCGATAAAGTTCGTCGCCTCGGCGTCGGCAATGTTGAGAGCTTGCGCCAACGGATAATCCCGGAGGGCGTTTCCGACGAGCCTCGTGTCCTCGCCCATCGAGAAGCCCATGTGCCACCTGATAGCCATAGCCTCGTCCCGGGTGAGCTTCATAAATCCCGAAACGATATATACCGACTTCTCGCCGTGCCCATAGGGGAGAGTGTCGTTATAGTCGTAATAGGGAACCTTCTCCCATTGTCCCGTTTTGTCGTTCTTTACGTTTCGCATGCTTACGACGTATGTATTCGTCTTGCATACATCGTGCAGAAGCGCGACGATAGCAATCGACTCATCGCTGAACGAAAGCCCGAAGCTTTTCGCCCTGTCGGTTTCGAGATAGGATTTCAGGCACTCGTAAACGTTGATGGAGTGCTCGCAGAGACCGCCCTCAAAGGAATTATGAAATCTCGTCGAAGCCGGAGCCGTGAAGAAGTCGCAGTTTTTCGACTGGAGATATTCAAGAAGCTTCTCCGAGCCCTCGCGTTTGATATTTCCGGTGTAAATCTCTATGAATCTGTTCTTATATTCCTGTGCATCTAAAGTCACTTTTGCTTTCCTCCCGTAATTTCGCTATCCTGATTGTATCATAAATTCCCGACGATTTCAACTATGTTTCCAAACTGTAATAGATTTTCGAGCCCAAAGACCTTGCACTAAATCGCAAAAGGTGCTATAATAGCATAGATAGTAATGTAGCGCAGTGTGCCTACTGTAATATAAACGAAAAGAGGTAATATGGATGCCGAGAAGCATGACCGGCTACGGCAGGTCCAAGAAGACCTTCGGAAATCGCGAGATAACCGTTGAGCTTCGTGCCGTCAATCACAGATTTTTCGAGTTCAGCGCAAAATACCCCCGTCAGTATGCCTTTATCGAGGATAAGCTGAAAGCCCTTTATGCCGCAGAAATCAACCGTGGCAAGGTTGAATCATATATAACAGTCAATACAACCGACGGCTCCGATGTGAACGTAAACGTAAACACTGAGCTTGCGAAGAATTATATCAATGCGCTTCGCACTGCGGGAACGGAGCTCGAGCTCCGTGACGACCTGACACTTTCCCAGCTTTTCAGAATTCCGGATATCTTCACCGTTACCAAGCAGGAAACCGACGAAAACGAAATCTGGCAGGAGGTCTCCGAAGTAGCAACGGAAGCTCTGAACGGCTTTATAGCTATGAGAGAAGCCGAGGGCGCACGCCTGAAAGCCGATATTTTGGTGAAGCTTGACAGCATCGAAGCAATGGTGTGCGAGATAGAAAAGCGTTCTCCTACTGTTACGGAAGAGTATCAGAAGAGGCTCTATCAGAGGCTTCAGGAGGTCCTCGAGGGAAAGAACATCGACGAGGCGAGAATCCTCACCGAAACCGCAATCTTCGCCGACAAAACAGCTGTCGATGAAGAGACGGTAAGGCTCCACAGCCATATTGCCGCATTCCGCGAACTGCTTGACGAGACCGAACCTATCGGCAAGAAGCTTGACTTCCTCGTTCAGGAGATAAACAGAGAGATAAACACCACCGGCTCCAAGTGCTCCGACCTTACGATAACAAAAATCGTCGTCGAACTTAAGAGTGCGGTCGAAAAGATAAGAGAACAGATTCAGAATATCGAATAGGAGAGATAATATGAACGTAGTTGATATCGGCTATTCCTGCTACGTCTCGACGGACAAGATTGTGGCGATAGCCTCTCCCGATACCTCCCCGATAAAGCGAATCATTCAGGAGGCGAAGGATCGCGGCTCGCTCATCGACTGCACCTTCGGCAAGAAGAACAAGTCGGTCATCATAACCGTCAGCGACCACGTCATACTCTCTTCAAGGACAGCCGAATATATTTTAGGGACAGACAAAGGGGACATTGAAAATGACTAAAGGCGTGCTATACGTCTTCTCCGCACCGTCCGGTTGCGGCAAGGGAACAGTGCTTACGGAACTGAGAAAACGGATGCCGGAGCTTAAATACTCCGTCTCGGCAACCACCCGGGCACCAAGAGACGGCGAAGTCGACGGAGTGCATTATTATTTCGTTACAAGAGAGCGCTTCGACGAGCTCGTCGAAACCGGCGGAATGCTCGAGCATGCGACCTTCTGCGGCAATTCCTACGGCACACCGAAGGAAAAGGTTTTCGAGTGCCTTGATAACGGAATAGACGTAATCCTGGAGATAGAGACCAAGGGCGCTATGATGGTTAAGGAGTCCTATCCCGAAGCCGTGATGATATTCATGCTTCCGCCGTCAATCGGCGAACTCCGTCGCCGCCTCGAAAACCGTCATTCCGAGACCGAAGAAGTTATAGACGGCAGAGTAAAAGAAGCGGCAAGAGAAATCGCCGTCGCCGAGAATTACGATTATGTGTTTGTAAACGACGATGTTTCGGAAGCGGTTGAAACCCTCTATCGGATAATGACAGTATCAAAGAATTTAGTTAAGATAAACCAAGACCTGATAAAAGGAGTGTTAGACAAATGTTGAGACCTTCAAGCTCACAGATTTTAAAGAACGGCGAGAGTGTATACTCTCTGGTAGTTGCGGTTGCAAAGCGTGCAAGAGAGATTATCGACACCGCCTATGAAAACAAGGAAGTAATCGACGTGAAGCCGGTCAAGACCGCCGTCGACCAGTTCGCAAACGGCGAGTACAAGCTCATTGAAGACCCGTCCCTCAAGAAAACTCTCAAGAGATGAGTGGCACGTCCGTCCATGCGGCAAAGGTAGTCCTGTCAGGAGCCGACTATGGCTATGATAACGAATATACCTACCGCTATCCCGATATTCTTTTCGGGACAGTCAGAGCTGGCATGCGTGTCCTCGTCCCGTTCGGCAGGGCTAATACAAAGCGAATCGGTCTTGTCACCCGGGTCTACGAAAAGGAGCTCACCGATGACATCACCATAAAGCCTATAATCAGCCTTATCGACCGTGAGCCTCTGATAAATGACGAGCTTCTTGACATGGTTTTCTGGCTCAAGGAGCACACCTTTTGCACCTATTTTGAAGCGTACAGGACCATAGTTCCGGCGGGCTACACCGTCATCCGCAAGAGCGTCTATACTCTTTCGAACCATAAGCCGGATGTCCAGCTGACAGATGAAGAATCGAAGCTCTATCAGGCATTACTCGGCGCACAGTCCCAAAAAGAGTTTGACAGGATTTTAGACGACACCGCAAATGCCGAAAAGGAGTCTCTGATTCAGTCCCTTTCGGATAAGGGCATCCTCGAAGAGGAGGACGAATTCAAACGCCGCGTCGGAGACGAAACCGTCAGAATGGTCAGGCTTTCCCCGGATTATCAGCTGGACGGCAAAGCCTTCACCCCGAAGCAACAGCTCGTCGTCGATTTCTTAGAGGAAAACTCGTCGGCTTCAATAAAAGAGCTCTGCTATATTCTCAGCGTAACCCAGACAATAATCACCTCGATGCTCAAAAAGGGCATCCTCGAGGAATACAGATACGAGTCCCTTCGGACACCCAAAAGCATAACCGAGCAGAAGCTTTCTTTGGATAGCGTGATCCTTTCGGACGAGCAGAAAGAGGTCTATGACGGTATCTCAAGGCTCTTGGACGAGGGAAAACCCTGTGGAGCGCTCCTTCACGGAGTCACCGGAAGCGGCAAAACCGCGGTATTCATAAAGCTGATTGAAAGAACGATAAAATCCGGCAAGGGCTGTATTTTGCTTTTGCCCGAAATATCATTAACCCCTCAGATGGTCTCGAAATTCTGCGCCTACTTCGGCGATACCGTCGCAGTGGTTCATTCGAGCCTGTCTTTGGGACAAAGAATGGATGAATTCAAACGAATTTCTCGCGGAGACGCGAAGATAGTCATCGGCACGAGAAGCGCTGTCTTCGCCCCTATGCCCGATATAGGGCTCATAATCATGGACGAAGAGGGCGAGAGCAGTTATAAATCCGACGCTTCGCCGAGGTATCATGCCCGCGACGTAGCAATCAAAAGATGCGGCAACCATAACGCACTTCTTCTGATGGCGTCGGCAACGCCCTCGCTCGAAAGCTACTATTATGCAAAAAGCGGCAGATATCACTTATTCGAGCTCAATCACCGCTACAGCGGCTCAAAGCTCCCTCAGGTGGTGGTTGCCGACATGCTCCTCGAAGCTGAGGAGGGGAACGGCGGCATCTTCTGCACCGATATGGTCAGAAGAATCTCGGAAGAGACAAAAAAGGGCAAGCAGACGATTCTTCTTCTGAATCGCCGGGGCTTCAACACCAACGCCACCTGTCTTGATTGCAGGACGGCTGTCAAGTGCCTTCGCTGTCAGGTTCCGCTGACTTATCATAAATCGAGCGGAAAGCTCATCTGCCACTATTGCGGCTATTACGTCTCGTTCACCGGCAGATGCCCCGAATGCGGAAGCGACAGGGTAAGGCTCACGGGGCTCGGCACCCAACGTCTCGAGGAAGAGCTCACGAACGCTTTTCCCGACGCAAGAGTTCTCCGAATGGATGCCGACACAACCTATTCAAGATATGCCTACGAAGAGAAGTTTGCGGATTTCGAGGCGGGCAAGTATGACATAATGCTCGGCACACAGATGATTGCAAAGGGTCTCGACTTCCCGAATGTCACGACCGTCGGCGTTATATCGCTCGACAATTCACTGAACGCAGGCGACTATCGGAGCTACGAAAGAACATTCTCACTTCTCACGCAAGTCTGCGGCAGAGGCGGCAGGGGAGATTCGGAAGCTGTCGCCTATATACAGACCTTCTTCCCCGACCATCACATCATCAAGCTAGCTTCCGAGCAGGATTACAAGGGCTTCTATGAGCAGGAGGTATCACTCCGCAAAGAGCTCATCTACCCGCCCTTCTGCGATATCTGCACGGTTTCATTCTCATCGACGATAGAATCGGGCGCACTCCGAGCCGCAAACGAGTTTGTCTCAATGATGCGCCATAATCTCGATGCTGTTGACAAGAAGTTCCCGTTAAGGGTTCTGGGACCCGCCAAATCCGGCTACGGCAGAATCGGCGGTAAGTATAAATACGCACTGACGATAAAGTGCCGGCTTTCAAACGCTTTCCGGAGCTATATGTCCGGGCTTCTCAAGGAAACATACAAGAATAAAAGCTTTTCAAACGTAAAAGTCTACGCCGACATAAACGGCGATTCATAAAACATAGGAGGAATGCCACTTGGCACTCAGAAAAATAGTTACAGACGGAGATCCGGTGCTTCTTAAAACCTGCAAGCCGGTGGAAAAATTCGACCGGCGTCTCGGAGAGCTCCTTGACGACATGAAGGACACCATGTATAAAGCCGAAGGAGTCGGACTTGCCGCACCTCAGGTGGGCATAATAAGACGTGCGGTTGTCATAGATACAGGTGAGGGGCTTTTCGAGCTTGTCAACCCCGAGATAACCTACCGTTCCGAGGAAACCCAGCGCGGAGTTGAGGCTTGCCTTTCCTATCCTGATATTGCGGGATATGTCACCCGTCCGAAAACCGTTAAGTTCAAGGCTCAGAATCGCCTCGGCGAGTGGTACGAAAAAGAGGTCAGCGACCTGTTTGCAAGATGTGTCTGCCACGAGCTCGACCATCTTGACGGCGTAACGCTTCCGCAGAATATCGAAGAGATTTACGAAGAGCCCGAGGAGGAATAACTCAGTTTATGAGAATTGTTTTCATGGGAACCCCCAGCTTTGCAATCCCTTCGCTTGAAGCCTTGATTGAAAGCGGGCACACCGTCTCTGCGGTCTTTACCCAGACTGACAAGCCAAAGGGCAGGGGAAACAAGATAGCCTTTTCTCCCGTCAAGGAATATGCGCTCGCACATGATATACCTGTTTATCAACCGAATTCCCTCAAAAAAGAGATTTCCGAATATCTGCCGATTCTCGAAGAACTGAACCCCGACATGATAGTCGTTGCGGCTTACGGAAAGATTCTTCCGGTTGAGATTCTGAATCTCCCGAAGTACGGCTGTATCAACGTTCACGGATCGCTTCTCCCAAAATATCGCGGTGCCGCCCCGATTCAGTGGACGGTTCTCAATGGCGACGAATTCGGCGGCATAACCACCATGCAGATGGCGGAGGGCCTCGACACCGGCGACATGCTCTTATCCGAAAAAGTAGCCGTCAGGGAAAACGAAACCGCATCGGAGCTCTACGACCGCCTTTCCTATGTCGGCGCGTCGCTTCTCATAAAGACAATAGACGGGCTTGTCAAAGGCGAGATAACGGCTGTCAAGCAGAACGAAGCCGAATCTTCCTATGCCCCAATGCTCACAAAAGACATGTGCGCTATAGATTTCACAAAGCCCGCAACCGAGGTTCATCACAAGATTCTCGGGTTGTCCGATTCTCCCGGGGCTTGCTGTTACCTTGACGGCAAACGCCTGAAGGTTTACAGAAGCGAGCTCGTTTCGACCGAAAATGCAAATCCCGAAGCGGGAATAATCATAAATGAGCACGATTTCACCGTTTCCTGCGGTGTCGGTTCCGTAAAATTTACGGAAATCCAGGCGGAAGGCTCCAAGCGGATGAGCGTTTCCGACTATTTAAGAGGCAGACCCGTAAAAAAGGGCACACGCCTGACCTCCGCTCAATGATACAAAAACTTACGAAAGTAGAAATATAGATGCAGACACCGAGAGAGATTTGTTTGGGACTACTCCTGAAAGTCGAGAAAAATTCAAGCTTTTCGAGCATTGCGCTCGACAATACGCTTTCAAGAAACTCAGGTCTTTCCGATGTCGACAGGCGGTTTATCTCCGCTCTCTACTACGGCGTCATCGAAAGAAGAATCACCCTTGATGCCGTTATCGGAAAATATTTGAAAAGACCGATAGAAAAGCTTTCCCCCGAAATCCGGGAAATCCTGCGAATGGGAATCTATCAGCTTCTCTATATGGATTCCGTTCCCGACAGTGCCGCAGTCGACGAGAGCGTCAAGCTCACAAAACTTGGTAATCAGTCGGCATCCGGCTTCGTGAATGCGGTCCTCCGAAGCTTCATCCGTGACGGCAAAAAGCTCCCGTTTGACAGCTTGTCTCTTGAGTATTCCTGCCCCGAGTGGCTCGCAGATATGTGGCTTCGGGATTACGGCGAGGAGATTGCGCTTTCTATTCTCAAAGCTTCCTTGGGGAGACCTCCTACAACAGTCCGCTTCAATACCTGCAAATTTGATACGAAAGATATTCTTGCCGAACTCGCAAAAGATAATATCGAAGCTGTTCCGAATGAAGTGATTCCCGACTGCTACGATTTGAAGAATTGCGGTTCCGCCGAAAGGCTTTCGGCATACAAAAAGGGAATGTTCCATGTTCAGGATGCCTCTTGCCAGATTTGTGCTTCCGAATTGGGTGCAAAAGAGGGCGAAACAGTCCTCGACGTATGCTCCGCTCCCGGAGGCAAGGCGTTTACGATTGCGGAAATTATGAACGATGTCGGAAATGTCTTTGCTTTTGACCTGCACGCCAACCGTGCAAAGCTCATCACCGAAGGTGCGAAGAGGCTCAATTTGAGCATTATTTCGGCATCCACAAACAACGCGAAAATCTTCAACAGCGAGATTCCGATGGCAGACAGAGTCCTTTGTGACGTTCCGTGCTCCGGTCTCGGAGTAATCGGGCGCAAGCCGGAGATTAAATATAACTATTCATGTGAGGATGATTTGGGACAGTTTCCGATAGTCCAGTACGAAATATTGAAGACATCGGCTCGGTATGTAAAGCCGGGCGGAACTCTTGTCTATTCGACCTGCACTCTCAACCGCAACGAGAATGACAACATAGCTGAAAGATTTTTAAAAGAAAATCCGGACTTTGAGGGCTCAAAGCTGTCCCACTTTGATGATTACAAGGCAACCGTAACGCCTGCGACCTGCACATATGGCGGCGACGGATTCTTCATGGCGAAATTCTTAAGAATTGGGTGAACATCTTGACTGATAACGCAAGACTTGATATACTGTCAATGAGCCTTGAAGAGCTGACGGACAAGATGCTGGGCTTAGGCGAAAAGAGCTTCCGGGCATCTCAGATTTACGAATGGCTTCATCAGAAGCGGGTAAGAGAATTCTCGGAAATGACGAATCTCTCGCTTGCATTGAGAAATAAGCTCTCGAATGAGTTTTATATCGAAAAGCTCTCCTGTGTTCGAAACCTCAAGTCAAGCCTTGATGAAACCGAGAAGTTCCTGTTTGAGCTGTCCGACGGCAACCATATCGAAACGGTCCTTATGAGCTATGAGCACGGCGATTCCTTGTGTGTCTCAACTCAGGTCGGTTGCAAGATGGGATGCAGATTCTGTGCTTCTACTATAGCCGGCTTCAAACGAAGCCTCAAGCCCTCCGAAATTCTTTTGCAGCTTTACGAAGCGGAGAGGATTTCAGGCAGGAAAGTCTCGAGCATAGTTCTTATGGGCATCGGCGAACCGCTTGATAACTTCGATAATGTCGTGAGATTTCTTGAGCTTCTGTCAAGCGAAAAGGGTACCAATATGAGCCTGAGGCACGTCTCGCTTTCAACCTGCGGGCTTGTCGACAAGATTTATGAGCTTGCGGAGCTGAATCTCGGACTCACGCTTTCTATTTCTCTTCACGCGACCACCGACGAAAAGCGAAGCGCATTGATGCCGGTGAATAAGAGATATAATATAAGCGAGCTAATGAAGGCGTGCCGGGATTATTTCGCAACTACGGGAAGAAGAATCTCGTTTGAATATTCCCTGATAGACGGTACCAATGACACTATGGAGGACGCAAAAGCGCTCGCAAAGCTGGTAAGCGGAATGCCGTCGCATATAAATGTAATACCGATAAACAAAATCAAAGAACGCGACTATCACTCTTCTCGCACCGCCGCCGAAGGCTTCTGCAAAAAGCTTCAGGGTCTCGGCGTGAATGCAACGGTCCGACGCACCTTGGGTGCGGATATAGATGCCGCCTGTGGGCAGTTAAGGCGGGAATATGAAATATAAACACAAAATCAATTTGGAGGTGACAATGTGTTTGCAGCCGGAAAAACCGATATAGGAAAACTCAGAACCGAAAATCAGGACAAGTTCAGAATATGCGTAATAGACGATGAAACCGTCTTTTCCGTTGTTTGCGACGGTATGGGCGGAGCGGCATCGGGCGGTCTTGCCAGTGAAATGACCTCGAATGCCATCTATGAGCGGATTCAGCTCAGCTATCGCGGCGATATGGAGCCGAAGAGCGTCAAGTCGCTTCTTGTTTCCGCTGTCGAAGCGGCAAACGCCATTGTCTATAACAAAGCCGTCGAAGACCCGAGTAATGCCGGAATGGGAACAACCTGCGTCTCCGCTCTTGTACATAAGAATCTCTTAAGTATAACGAGCGTCGGCGATTCGAGAGCATACCTCATGGATGACAAGGGAATCAGGCAGATAACAAACGATCACACGGTTGTGGAGTATCTTTTCTCAAACGGCATGATAAGCGAGGAAGAGATGAAGAACCACAAGATGAAGAATGTCATCACCCGGGCGGTCGGGGTCGACAAAATCGTCGAGCCGGATTATTTCGAGGTTGACCTGACCGGTGGGGAATATATCCTAATCTGCACCGACGGGCTTACGAACTACCTCACGAACGAGCAGATATATGAAATGGCTTACAAACAGCCAATAGAGCACGCCGTGAACGAGCTTATCGACACGGCAAATGCCCGGGGCGGCAAGGACAACATTACAGCCGTACTCATATCGGTTTAAAAGGAAAGGAGAAGTGATTATGGACAAATTCATCGGCTTGAAGCTCGACGGAAGATACCAGATTACCGAGCTCATCGGCGTCGGTGGAATGTCTGATGTCTACAAGGGCATAGACATAATGGAAAACAGAACCGTCGCCGTAAAGATACTCAAGAGCGAATTCGCCGAGAACGAGGAATTCGTCAGATATTTCAGAAACGAGAGCAGAGCCATTGCCGTTCTGTCTCATCCGAATATAGTCAAGATTTTCGATGTCGGTTATGAGCATGACCTCCAGTATATCGTCATGGAGTATATCAACGGCATCACACTTAAAGAGTGCATCGAGCAGAAGGGAATGCTTCAGTGGCGTGAGTGTGTCCACTATACAATCCAGATTTTAAGAGCCCTTCAGCTTGCCCATGACAGAGGAATCATCCACCGCGACATCAAGCCCCAGAACGTAATGCTTCTGGCGGACGGCACCATCAAGGTGATGGATTTCGGAATCGCATGCTTCTCCCGTCAGAATGCCGGCACGAATACCGAGCGCACTATGGGCTCTGTTCACTATGTCTCTCCCGAACAGGCGAGAGGCGAGCGCACCGACGAGCGCGGAGACATCTATTCCGTCGGTGTCATGATGTATGAAATGCTTACCGGCAGAAAGCCCTTTGACGGCGACACTCCCGTTGCAGTGGCTCTTAAGCACATGAACGAGGAGCCGGTAAGACCTTCCGAATATAATTCCAACATCTATAAGGGTCTCGAGGAAATAGTCCTAAGGGCTATGGAAAAGGATCCCACCAAGAGATATCAGTCGGCATCCGGCATGATTCGCGACATCGAAGCCTTCAAGAATGACCAGAGCGTCACATTTGGTTACTTCGATGAGCCTGTCAAGAAGCCCGAACAGCAGGCGGGACTCCTGGATGGCATCAAGACTACTGTCTCCAAAAAGCGCGCCGCAAAGCCGAAAGTCAAGAAAGAAAAGCCTAAGCCCGAGCCTGCGGAAGAGCCCGAGGAATATCCCGAAGAGGATTATGACGACGATGAC
Source organism: Oscillospiraceae bacterium (assembly GCA_021199355.1). Classification (GTDB taxonomy): domain Bacteria; phylum Bacillota; class Clostridia; order Oscillospirales; family Ruminococcaceae; genus Faeciplasma. Next base: position 3,711 of record JAJQIF010000004.1, on the reverse strand, counting down.
GAAGAAGAGAAAGAACGTCCACGTCACAATTTCATCCTTCCGATTCTTGCGGCTATGACCGTGACGGCGATAATTGTCTCGACGCTATTCATGGCGAACGTCATTCTGGGAGCGTTCCAGACGACGGCATCGTCTTCGAACGATTACACCATGCCGAATCTGATCGGACTCAACTATTACGAGGCACGTTCACTCTATTCCGAAATTCAGCTCGTTGCTTCCGAGGAATACAGCTCGGAATACGAATCGGGCATAATCATGGAGCAGGAAAAGGCGGAGGGCAGAATCGTCAAGGTCGGCGACGCCATCAAGGTAACCGTAAGTAAGGGCACAAGAACCGTCACGATTCCGGATGTCGTCAACTACCACTATTCGTCCGCATATGCCGCTCTGACGGGTGAATCGCTCACGGTTCAGCGAGTTGAAATAGAAAGCGACGATATTTCGTCAGGCTACGTTGTCAAGACCGACCCCGTTGCATATTCAACCGTTGAGGAAGGTACGACCGTAAAGGTCTATGTAAGTATCGGTCCTTCGACCGAGGACACGACAGTTCCTTCGTTGGTCGGCAAGACAGCTTCCGAAGCGCAGAGCCTCCTCGAAGATAACTACCTCGTGCCGAAGACACAGTATGTCGAATCGAGCGAGGAAGCCGGCACCGTTATCGACCAGAGTGTCGAAGCCGGTGAAACCGTAACGAGAAATACCACTGTCACCATCTACGTCTCCGACGGTACCGTTACCGAGGAAGAGGAAGTGGATTTGGGTGACGGAATAACCGATGAAGATGATACATCAACAACAACCGTCATCAATGGCGGTACAACCAACTCAACCGACAACACGGAATTGGACGGCAACACGGTTATCCTCAATATCGACATCCCATCCAAGGCTACAAACACCTACTATGTAACCGTTTACAACAGCGAAAACGGCGAAGCTCTGACGAGCACCATCACAATGAACGGCTCCGAGTATGCGGGCGGAACGTTGTCGATAATGCTGACCGGCGAAGGCTCGATGACCGTATATGTCATGGCAAAGAGCCCGAGAACGGGTCTCCAGATGACGTTTGCTGAGTACGAGATTGACTTCACGACCGGCACATACTACCGTTCGAATTACTGGTCGTCCGCATTCACAATTATTGATTCCTGATGACGTTTGAAGGAGTAATAATAAGCGCGTTCGGCTCCGGCTATAAGGTAGCCGCATACGACGGAGCAACTTATATCTGCAAAGCAAAGGGAATATTCCGTAATCGGGATATTTCCCCTTGTTGCGGCGACAGGGTGACTGTTGAGATATCCGATAATTCTGAGCCGCTTATAACCGAGATTCAGCCCCGGCGCAACGAGATTATAAGACCGCCTCTTTCGAACCTCGACCAGATGGTCTTTATAATGTCGACCTGCGAACCTCCGCCGAATCTTCTGATGCTCGACAAGTTCTCCGCAGTGGCGCAATACAAGGGCATTGACTCTGTCATCGTTTTCACGAAGACAGACAAACAGCCCGCAGACGAATATGTCAGGATATATCAGGGCGTCTATCCCGTTTTTGAGGTGAATAACGAAACCGGTGAGGGCTGTGACAGGGTCAAGGAAGCCCTCAAGGGTAAGTTTTCCGCCTTCTGCGGTAACTCCGGCGCAGGGAAGTCCTCTACTATTAATAATATCTGTCCCGAACTCGGGCTTGCAACTGCTGAGATAAGCAAAAGTCTTGGCAGAGGAAAGCATACGACACGCAGGGTCGACATCTTCGAGCTCGATTGCGGTGGCTACATAGCCGATACTCCCGGATTCTCGACCTTCGAGACTGGGAAGTATGACACCATTCTCAAGGGCGAGCTTGCTGATTGCTTCCCCGAATTCCGTGAATATATCGGTGAGTGCCGTTTTCAGGATTGTTCCCACACGAAAGAAACCGGTTGCGCCATCTTGGAAGCCGTCAAGAACGGCAAAATCTCCGAAAGCCGCCACAGAAGCTACTGCGAGATGTATCGTGAAGCGTCTTTAATAAAGCCGTGGGAGCTCAAGGACAAACAGAAGCGTTAGCAATTTTTGATTTCCCGAATATTATGTACAAATACATATGTATGGGAGGAATCAGCATGAAAGTTGTTATCGTCAAGCCGTCGAAGCCTATAAGAGGCATTCTTAGGGCTATCTTCGGAATTAAAAAAGAAGCCGGCTGTTAAGATTAATTTGTCCCTTGCCTTAGTGTAAGGGACATCTTTTCATAAAATCCGCAATAGAATTCAGTATGCTATCATTCAGAATTCTCAGAGTCGACATTCGTATCGGCTTCGGATTTTTACTTGTAACAGCTGTTAGCTTCTTGGAGCCGAACGGCATAACGGGCGCATGCCTGTTCTTTTGCTTCATGCACGAGCTCGGGCACCTGCTTGCTATGAAGATTACGGGTGCAGAGGTGACCGCCATCCGCTTTTACGGCGGAGGAATCGGCATCTCGGCAGATACAGATGAGCTCCGGAAACCGTCAAAACTTCTCATCTATTCGGCGGGATGTCTGACAAACCTTCTGTTTGCATTGGTTTTGAAAGATCCGATAAATCTCGCCATAGCCCTGTTCAACCTGATGCCTGTGAGCTATTTCGACGGCGGGATGATACTGCGGCTACTTTTCCCAAACAGTGAGAAGCCGCTTGAAATAGTGTCGGGAATAACTATATGTCTATTGATACTTGCTTTTTTCGCATCTGCATTGACCGCGCCGGCGGGAATTTCAATATCTCAGATAATGACATTGTTCGTAATAATCGCATCTGAGCTGATAGACAAGGAAGTATAAGCACTGTGTTGTACAATTTGCACATACTAAGTGATTTTAGAGAACGTAATTTTTATGAATCTCACTATTGAAACACCGGACCTGATGTGATATAATATTAAAGCATTTGAATTCCGTTGCGTGTTCCGAGCGCAAATGGGGGTTAATGCCGGTTTTATAACATGACATTAAAGCGGATAGTCCTCTGACTTCGTTATGCGGTCAAAATCACCGATAGAAGTGTATGAATGTCTGAAATCAAACAGGAGGAGTTTTAAAGTGGACGCTTTAAAAACAATCGCTCAGTCGAGCATGAAAACAGAAGTCCCTCAGTTTTCTGTCGGTGATACCGTAAGAGTACACGTCAGAATTCAGGAAGGTGACAAGTCGAGAATTCAGGTCTTTGAAGGAACTGTAATAGCTCGCAAGCACGGTGGAATCAGCGAAACCTTCACAGTTCGCAGACTTTCCCATGGTTGCGGCGTTGAGAGAGTATTTCCTCTCCATTCTCCGGTCGTCGAAAAGGTTGAGGTCGTCAGACTCGCTAAGGTCAGAAGAGCTAAGCTCTATTACCTCAGAGACAGAGTTGGTAAGGCAGCCAAGACCAAGGACGCTATCAGATAAAATCGACTCAAGAGAGAAGCTCAGCGATGGGCTTCTTTTTTTGACGAAAACCAACGGAATCATTCAAAATGTGTCGATATTCACATCGAATTTATATGGGCAAAATCCGGCTAAAAATTTCCTCGAATTTTTTGCAAAATCCCTCTTGACAACGTTCGCGACATGTGGTATATTATTATCACTGTCCGCGAGGGAAACCTGACGGACAGAAAAAATGCCCTTAAGAATCAAGTCTCAAAAAACTTTTGAAAAAAAGTTTCAAAAAAGGCTTGACAAACTCGGGAAGACATG
>JAJQIF010000020.1 GCA_021199355.1 Oscillospiraceae bacterium | reverse complement strand
ACCCAGACGAAGATGAACAGCAGGTTTTCGACACGATTAACTCCCTTGGTGTAAAACTGACAACAGCGGAGCTGCTGAAGAACTACCTGTTCACCAGAGAAAATGTCCAACAGTACAGCCAAGTGTGGGAAGATGTCTTTGAGAAGGACGCTGCGACCCGCGCCTATTGGGATATGGAAGTAGAAGCTGGCCGCTTCAAGCGTTCACTGATAGACTTGTTCCTTGACGCATATTTTCAAATACTCATCCGCGAACCCAGCAGGAACGTAAGCGCAAACGACCTGACACTGTACGCCAGAACAGACCGGCTTGCCAGATCTTATCAGGATTTTGTCAAGAAATACTGCGGCGGTGACAAGAACGTTATTCTGGACGAACTGAAAGTCTATGCCGACCTGTTCCGAAAGAACATCGACCCTGAGTGGTGCAACAAGAGCATCCCTGCACAATATGGGATAGAACGGCTGAACGTCATTATGTTTGGGTTGAAGAACACGACGCCGATTCCCTACCTCCTGTTCATCGAAAAGAACGTCACAAGCGAGGAAGAACAGATAGAAATGTACCGGGTGCTTGAAAGCTACCTCATGCGGAGAATGGTCGTGTCTGCCTCCACCAAGAATTATAATAACCTGTTCATTTCGCTCACCAAGAACAGAGTGACCGACCACACTGCGCTCATAAGAGAATTGAGCGCTCGCACTGATAAATCTACCATTGGCATCCCGGATGACGACAAGCTTCGTGACGGGTTCCAAAATTCCTTCCTGTACAACGTAGAGTCGAAAGGCATCCTCTATCTCATCGAGAGCGCAATAAGGCCCAAGGAGTCGGCTGTGTCCTTGCTCGGCTTCCGCAGTTATAGCTTGGAACACCTCATGCCAAAGAAATGGCGGAACAACTGGGAGTTGAATCCGTCCACCCCTGAGACGCAGAAGGAACGAGACAGGAAGCTGCTTACGCTGGGCAACCTGGCGATTATCACTCAGTCGCTGAACGCTTCTATCAGGGATAGCAAGTGGGAAAAGAAAAAGAATCCCCAACCTTTCAAGGGCAAGGAAAGACCAGGACTCGTAAACTGCGCGAATGGGCTGGAGACTATGCTGAACGTCCTCGACAAGGAAGTATGGGACGAGCAGGAGATTACAGCAAGAGCAGATTGGCTGTATGAGCAGGCTGCGAAACTCTGGGCTATCTGATACATATTTTCAATAAGCGAAGAAAAGAGCTGCACGAGGGGTGCGGCTCTTTTCTTTGCCAAAGGGGAAGCAAGGAATATGCAGGGAAAATTATCAAAAGCAAACCCGGAGCCTGTTATATTTATAGGGGCCGGGGGACAGGCCATGTCCGTTTGCGACTCTTTGGATAGAGAGAACTATGAACTTGCAGGATTTGTGGACGAGTATGCTATGGGTTCGTTTATGGGGAGACGAATCTACGGAGACAGGATACAGGAGATTCCGAACTACAGGAATTACCGGTACTTCGTCTGTATTGGCAACAACCGTGACAGGAAGAAATGGTTTGAGGAAATCCTCAGCATGAATCTGACGACCATCAACGTCATAGACCGGACCGCACTGGTATCTGATATGGTCAAACTTGGAACCGGCAACTTCATCGGGAAGTATGCAGTTGTAAATGCAGGCGTGGAAATTGGGGACAACAATATTATCAATACCTTTTCCCTGATTGAGCACGGGAGCAAGCTCGGAAACCATATAAACCTCTCCACAAATAGCACATTGAACGGAGACGTGTGTGTTGAAGACGAGGCTTTTATTGGGAGCGGTGCTATATGCAACGGGCAAATCAGTATAGGGAAATTGGCTACGGTCGGATCTGGAAGTGTTGTGATTAAGAATGTGGAAGCATTCTCCACAGTAGTTGGCGTACCGGCCAGAATTATCAGGGTGGACGAACAATGAAGATTTTGGTTTTTGCTCCACACCCGGACGATGAAATCCTAGGTGTCGGTGGAACGATGGCAAAACTCGCAGATGCAGGACATGAAGTTACCGTCTGCATTGTAACGCGAGGATATGAACCAATATACAACGAGGAGCTTGTAAAACGGGGTAGAAAAGAGGCTAGAGAAGCCTCCAAACTCCTGGGGTGCCAGGAACCAGTATTTCTGGATATACCTACTTTATCTATGAACACTATGACCACATACGAAATCAACAGGCCTGTGCAACGGCTGGTTGACGCCCTCGAGCCAAATGTCGTATACATCCCTCACCACGGAGACATCCACATAGAGCACAAGCTGGTGAATAACGCCGCTTTGGTAGCGTGTAGGCCGAAGCAGGGTTCTACGGTAAAGGCAGTCTATGAGTATGAGGTGATGTCAGAAACCGGCTGGGACGTATTATCAAACACATTCATGCCGAATTTGTATGAAGCTTTAAGCGACTATTGGCTTGGAATCAAGAAAAAAGCTCTTGAGTGCTATCAATCGCAACTACAGCAGTATCCGAACGCCAGGTCGGTAAAAGCGATTGAATCCCTTGCCATGTTTCGCGGCTGCACAATAGGGGTATGTGCGGCGGAAGCCTTTTCTGTGGTAAGAGAGGTTTGCTAAGATTATCAATAATGGAGGCACAGGATGGAAAAAAGAATAGAGCGTTGTACCATGAAAGCTGGGGACTTAAAGACAGGATTTGGGAACCCCCGCAAGATCACAAGAAAAAAATTGGATGAATTAAAGGAAAGTATGGATGAGTTCGGGGACTTCGGTATTTACCTCATTGATGAAAAAAACAACGTCATAGGAGGAAACCAGCGGCTTAAAGTCGTGATGGAATACTTTGGGCCTGACCAAGATCTAGACTGCAAACGCCTGATTGGCTATACCAAGGCAGAACTGCGGGCCATCAACATTAAGGACAACACCCATTCCGGCGACTGGGATTTAGACTTGCTCGCCGATTGGACGGCAGACATGACTGTAGACCTTGGCCTAAAAGAAGCGCAAGAGAAGGAAGTAGAAGAAAGAATCATACCAGAAATGGAACTCATTCATTACGAGAAGTATGACTATGTAATGATTGTTTGCAGGAATGAGCTGGACTACAACAATCTTGTCAGGGCGCTCGGCATCGAAGGTGCCAAGGTAAAGATAACACCAAAGAGAAAAATCAATGCTAGGGCAGTATGGTACGAAAAGATGAAAACCAAACTCGTCCCCTTGGACTACAAGGGGTATACCTCCGCTGCGAAACAGAAAGCGTCCGAGAGAAAAGCGGCGAAGACCGAAAATAGCTCTACCACACAATCCTCATCCAGCAGTGGAGCGCAGACTCACACTGTAACTCACGGTAAGGATATATCATCCTCCTACACTGGCAAACGCGATACAAAGTCTGTTGTACATGCCCAGGGATACGATGGCTTGCCAAAGGTTGTTAGCCAAGAGGATTTTGACAAAGCTGTAAAAGCAAGCAGCTTTATAGCACAAAGAACCTATACAGCTTCTTCGCAGGACATCCTTGATGAATACCAGAAGATGCTTTATGATGGCGATTTCTACGTTGACTGCACCGTAGGCGGTGCGCAGTACGGGCAAGGAATGTACTGTGCTGCTGACTACAACGGAGAGCTTACGAGCGGAATCAGGTCAGAGATGAAGCATTATCAGGACATTGGCACTCAAAGGTCTCTGTCTGATGCAAGGGCTGAATATATCAAGGGGCTTACCTCAGAGGACTTCGCAGACAGCCCCTATATGGGCGACGTTCAGCCAACAGGCGAAGAAACTGCTGTGTTCACAAAACTGAAGTCGTCCCCGGATATGAAAGTGTATGACCTACCCGCGGATGAGCGGAATCTGCAAAGAAGCATGGTAAATTCGGGCAAATGGAGTTCTATGTGTCTCGCCCTGGATGACATGACTGAAAACTTCGCGGCTTCCTATAAGCCCGCAACAGCGACCGAAACTCTGACAATGGACCCAAGCGCAAAGGTTGTAACATACAGCGATCTTGTGCAAATGAAGCAGAGCGAAGGAGACAAGTATGTAACGCAGACGCTTGCCGACTATGCAAAGGCAAAAGGCCCTGAGTGCGAAGCCTTCTACAAAATCCAACAATTTGGAAAAGCAACAAATGAAGACTTCAGCACTGTTCTACAATGGAAAAGCACTAAGCCGAAAGAATATCAGGAAGCAGAGAGCTTTCGTATTGAGACTCTAAAAAAGAAAGAAAAAGTCCAAGCCGAAGTTTCGTCTATGGACGATGGCGCATATGCTGCGATGCACGGTTATGACGCTATAAATGCGCAAGGGCATGGAGCTAGTGGGTCTTATACAGTTATCCTTAACCGCACGAAAGTTGTTCTTCTGGACGGCAGGAGTAAAAACGATGGGGTAGACGAAGGGAGCATTAGTTGGAAGCCGGCCTCCGGCGGGCGTATCTACGCTATAAGGGATGGCAAAGTAATAGGCTGGGTTGATGTTTCGTATGTGCGCAAGGAAGCCGAAACTGACAGCCGTGCCGATGAAGGCAACTCCAATTCCGGCAACCACAACATCGCCAAAAATCCCTCTAAATCAACGTCATTAGACGCAAACGATGAGGATAACCCCTTTATCACCCGCAGACCAAAGAACGGCTCTGTGGGCGTTCTCGTGGTCAGGGACGGCTGCATCTTGTCTGGTATTCGGAAGAGCGGCTTTAACCCCGGCTTGGTTTGCGGACCCGGCGGACACATCGAGGATGGTGAAACCCACGAACAGGCTGCAATCCGAGAAACACAGGAGGAGTTCGGTATTACGCCGACAGACCTGATTCAGATTGGATATGGCCCGTGGGAGCCTGACACTGGGCTGAAGCCTGCTGTGTATTTGGCCACCGAGTACGAAGGCAAACTGAGAAACACTGATGGCGAGATGGGCAACCTGAGATTCCGTTCTCTGGAAGAACTGCAAGAGATGGATAAGGCCATGTTCCAGCCATTTGCAGATGCCATTGAGCTGCTGCTGAAGGTGATTGGATCAGACCACTTTGACGGTGGACCTGGGAGTGGGAATCATGGTCACAAGGGAGTCAAAGGACAGAGAGGCGGATCTGCGCCATCTGGTAAGGGTACAACAACGGTAGCTTCCACCGCCAAGCGCGGCAGCGACTTTTACCCCGAAAATAGTTACACGGATACGCCTGATTACAAGGAAGCGTCTACAAAGGCAGCTCAGACGCGGAAGACCGTGAGAGCGTTGCGTGAAAGACGCAAGCAACTTGAAACTGCCCTAAAAGCTGAGATGAAGGTGAAGCCTCGCTCTGAATGGACAAACGATGATGAAATCGACGCTCTGCTCGGTGAAAAGCCTGCTACCTATACAG
>JAJQIF010000027.1 GCA_021199355.1 Oscillospiraceae bacterium | reverse complement strand
CGCTTGAGAAGTCGTCGAAAGAGAGTGTGCTTAAAAAGCTGGAGGATGAGAGGCTGAGGCATCAGTATTTGGAAGCGGTGAGTGTGCTGGAGAGGATTCCGCCGGAGATTGTGAGGAGTTATACGAGGATGCCTGTCGGCAGAAAGGAGAAACCGCATGAAGAATCAATATGAGCATATCGACCTATGCGCTTGCTATGAGCCCATTTTTGAACCTCCCGCAGAACTGTTGGAGTCTTTTCAAAGTATCGTTGAACGCAAAGTAGGCAATACATGGTATCTGATTGAAACTGTCTGCGAGGGTAGCGAACGACTGAGCGAAAAAGTGAAGCGACTAATTTTTTCGGACAAGGAGGTGATTTGTCCGTGACAAACTCTGATGAGTATGGTATAATGCCATCATACACACCGATTCTGTCAGCTGAACCAGATGTAAAGGAGGACATTATGGATCAGCAGAAAATAACCATCCTGTATTGCAGACTCAGCAACGAGGACTCACTGGATGGCGAGTCGAATTCAATACAGAATCAAAAAATCATGCTCCAAAGGTTCGCAGATGAGCATGGCTACACTAACACTAAAATCCTTGTGGATGACGGTTACACCGGAACGAACTTCAATCGTCCCGGCGTGCAGGAAGGCTTCGAGCTTGTAAAGCAAGGGCTTGTAGGATGTTGGATTGTAAAAGACCTCTCCCGCTTTGGCAGGGACTATCTCACGGTCGGACGTTACACAGACATCATCTTCCCAAGCCTTGATGTGCGCTTTATTGCAATCAATGACGGAGTGGATAGCGAGAAGGGAGACTCAGACGGCTTCTCCGCTATAAGAAATTTGTTCAACGAATGGTATCCACGGGACACCAGTAAAAAGGTACGGGCAGTTTTCAGGCAGAAAGGAACGAGCGGAAAGCACATTGGAAACCCTGTTTTCGGCTATCGTCTCGACCCAGAAGACAAAGACCATTGGATTGTGGACGAGGAAGCCGCCGCAGTTGTTAGACACATCTTTGACCTCACTATAGCAGGAAAGGGTCCCACACAGATTGCCCGTATTCTGGAACAGGAAAAGGTTCTGACCATTTCTGCTTACTACGCAAAGAATCCAGAACAGAACAAACACCTGAAAGAGCCGGAAGACCCATATCGTTGGTGTGGGGATTCGATTATGAGTGTCTTAGAGCATATTGAGTACACCGGTTGTACCTGCAACTTCAAGACTTACTCAAAGTCGTACAAGCTCAAGAAGCGATTCCCAAATACCGTTGAGGATATGGTCATCTTCCCAAACGCTCAGGAAGCCATCATCTCTCAGGCACAATGGGACAGAGTGCAGGAGCTTCGCAAGAATAAGCGGAGAAACACAAAAGCAGAGAGACAGGGATTATTCTCGGGACTACTTTTCTGTGCCGACTGCGGAAGCAAGTTGCACTTCTCCACAAGCAAGAACTTTGAAGGGAGGCAAGACCACTACGTTTGCTCCAATTACAAAAGCAATCGTGGTGACTGCTCAGCTCACTACATTCGTGAAGACGTGCTTCGGGAGTTGGTTCTTGAACGCATTCGCTCAGTCAACGAGTATATCCGAAAAGATGTTGAAGGCTTTCAGGAGGAGTGGTTGCAGTGCAACCGTGAAGCTCAGGAGAAAAGCATCAAAGCCGATAAGAAGCGTCTTGAGCAAGCAAAGAAGCGTCTCTCAGATTTGGACATAATCATGTCCAAGCTCTACGAAGACCACGCTCTCGGAAACTTGATTGAAGACCGATACAAGAAGATGTTTGCGGACTACGAGGAAGAGCAGAAACAGCTTGAGCTTGAAATATCCGTGACAGAGGACTGGGTTGAATCAAGAGAAAAGGCGGACGACAACATGGACTCGTTCATTGTCCTTACCAAGAAGTATGTTGATGTAACCGAGCTGACGCCAACGATTGTGAACGAGTACATAAAGAAGATTATTGTTTATGCACCGGACAAGTCTACCGGCAAGCGACAGCAAAAGCTCAAGATAATCTTCAACTTCGTCGATGAGGTGGAGATACCCTCTATTGCGGAGCCAATCGTCTACAAGCGCCAATCAACTAACAGAAAAACGGTGTGACCATATGGTCACACCGCTTTCCTGAGCTACCAAATAGCTAAATAGTTACTTGTGGGTGTTTAGCTAAACCCGACGCTTTTTTTATTCTTCCGTGACCGGTTTTTCAATTTCGAGCATTTCGTAGAGATAGTCGATTTCCTCCTGCTGGGCTTCGATTGTGTCGCTCTGGTCGTCGTACTTGTTCTTCAGGTACTGTGCGACGATTCCTGTGCAACCGATGAGAAGGATTAAAAGGCAGACGACATAGGTCATGCCGTGGATGAAGTTCTCGTCGCTGAAAATCAGGTTTTCGTCAATCGTCCTTGCACCCTTGAAGGCACTTGTGTAGGCTTTGAGAACCAAAGGCAGGAAGATTGAAAGAAGTATTACGTCGACCGGGAACTGCGCCAGATTCTTAATGATTCTTGCGGGAAGAATCGCCATGAAGCCGCTTCCGTAGATGGCGGAAATCGCCCAGTTCGTCAGAAGCAGGTTGCATATCACGATTACCGTTGCCTTTGCGGAAACGATTCTGACGATGAGCCACTTGTCGTTCTTGGCGTTATAGAGGAACAGTCCGTAGAGAAGTCCGCCGAGAGCCTCGATAAGCGTAAATCGGATGTCGAATGCGCCGTCGGGCTTGATGATGTAGCCCAGGATGTCGGTTATCATTCCGGCGGTGAAGCCGACCGTCGGTCCGTAGAGCATGCCAATCGCCGCCATCGCTATGAATGCGAACGAGATTGTCATGTAATTGGAGACTTTGATGCTTATCGTCAGTTTGAGTACCAAATCGAGGGCGATAAGCATTGCAATTACGCACAGGTTGCGTACGCTTTTCAGTTCCTTTGCGGAACGGGCGAACAGATTGAAAAATCCTTTCATAATAAAATCCTCCTACACTATTTTCAAGACTGTCTTATAGTGCAGAAGGATTATTTTATATTTGCCAGTCCTCAAGTTCTTTTACGATAGTAGCAAGTTCATTCATGAACTTGCCAAGTTCGCTTGCGAACTTGTTTGCACGATAAGCGGGATGCGAAAACCGAACCGCAGGGTCAAACCGTTTCGTCCGCAGGACAACTCCCCGTTCCCGTGGCACTATAACGCTCGGTTTTCTACTCTTTTGATGTTGCGAATGATTTGCCCGTCGAAATTACAGGGCGAGGTCGCTCAGGAGATTATGTAGATGCTCGTCGTAATTCTTTCTCATACCGAGAGCTTCCACTATATCGTAATCCACGAGGTGACCGTTCTTAAGGGCAACGACTCTGTTTGTGAGACCGTTTGCGAGAAGATCGACCGCATAGCAACCCATTCTTGCCGCCATGACTCTGTCGGTGCAGGTGGGGGCTCCACCTCTTTGAACGTGACCGAGAATCGTTACTCTTGTCTCGATTCCGGTGTGCTCCTGAATATAGGCACCGATGTCCTCGGAATGTCCGACACCTTCGGCAACGACTATTTCAAAGTGAGTCTTGCCGGTAGCCTTCTGCTCGAGCATCTTCTGGCAGATTTCGGAAAGGTTGAACTCCTTCTCGACGGTGATTACTTCGGTAGCACCGGTTGCAATGCCGACATTTACGGCGATATGACCGGCTCTACGACCCATAACCTCAACTACGGAGCAACGGCTGTGGGACATTTCGGTGTCCTTGATCTTATCAATCATGCCGAGTGCGGTGTTGAGAGCGGTGTCAAAGCCGATTGTGTAATCGGTGCAGGCGATATCGTTGTCGATAGTGCCGGGGATGCCGATGCACTTTACGCCCTTCTTCGAGATGTCGAGAGCACCTCTGAAGGTTCCGTCGCCGCCGATGCAGACCAAGCTGTCGATTCCGAACTTGTCGCAGTTCTCCTTGGCTATGTTAAGACCTTCCTCGGTCATGAACATTTTGCTTCTTGCAGTGTAGAGAATGGTGCCGCCTCTCTGGACGATATCCGAAACGTCTCTTGCGTTCATTTCGTACATATCGCCGTCGATAAGACCCTGATATCCTCTTCTGATGCCGACGGCTTTGAAGCCCTTGGCTATGGAAGCTCTTACTACCGCTCTGATTGCGGCGTTCATTCCGGGAGCGTCTCCTCCGCTTGTAAGTATTCCGATTGTTCTTGACATACAAGTACCTCCAAAACAATTCAAAAAACAAATTTATATTTGACAGTGCGGATTTAGCATTGGGAAAACCGGCGAAAATATTTATATCATCATAATATTTTCGAAAAATAACGACCCGCATCGCCTCTGACAGTCGCAAGAGCAACCGAGCTACTTTGAACCGTCTACCTTATAGAATAGCATTTTACGAGCAAGATGTCAATCTTTTTACGCCAAAATACGCACCAAAAAAAGGTGCGTATTAAGCCGATTATCTGTACAAAATCATATTTCCTGCGGGATTTTTTTCGCTTTTTGTCCGAAATTTCAAACTATACTGCAAGTTAATTTCGGGCACTATCCCACCACATCAACCGTAGGTGAAAATACCGATATGTCGACATAGAGAGTGTTGCCGTTCTTGACGTTTATCTCGCCGCCGACTCCTTCGCCGGTCTGTGCACAATAGACATCCATGACATAGCCGGAAAGCGTGTCGGGAGTCTCGACATCCCTGCACTCATACTTGATGTTGAGGTCGTCAAGAAGCGCGACATACTCTTCCTTCGTCATTCTGGTGCCGTCCTCGTTCATATAGTCGGGGATTTCGACAACCGCAAGACCCTGACTTACATAGAGCTTGACTTTGGTGACGGGATAAAGGTCGGTTCCCTCGGGGATATCCTGATCGTAGATATATCCACGCTCGTACTCGTCGGAATAGTCATATATAGCCTCGAACTCGAGCCTGCCCTTCCATGTGTCGCTGTCGACAACGGAGGTATACTTCTTGCCTATGAGGTTGGGCATTACGAAGAGAGTCCCGCTTGTGGCGGTGGTGGTTTCGGTTTCGTCGGAGGAGACGGTTGTAACCTCAGCGGCTTCCGTTTCGGTGGTTGCCGCAGTCGTCACGGGTGCCGCTGTTGTGGTTGCGGAGGTTGAGACGGACGTGGTCTCGGTGTCGCCGGAGGTGTCCGGCAGAAGCATCGAAATGAGTGCCAGAAACGCCGCAACAACGATTACAACGAGGAGGACTGCACCGATTATCATTGCGATGTTGCCGGCATTTGACTTCTTCTTTTTCTTCTTTTTGGGGTCCTGACGCTTTTCCTTCGGGTCCTGAATCGGGATTGTCTGGGTGGCGCCTCTGGGGAGCTGAGTCATATAG
>JAJQIF010000014.1 GCA_021199355.1 Oscillospiraceae bacterium | reverse complement strand
CGACTTTTGACATGAAACGAGAGCATGGAGAGGTATTCTTCAACGTGCCTTTTGGTTATGTTAAAGACGAGAAGCACAAAGGCAAGGTGCTTATTGATGAAGAAGCGGCTGAGATAGTGCAACTTGTTTTTTCACTTGCTTGCGACGGAAAACAAATAAGTGAAATAGCAAAAATCCTGAACAAAGAGAGCATTCCCACCATTGCTTCGTACAATGAGAAAAATAAAATGAGAGGCAAAATGGTTTCGCCTGAGAAAAGTGAGTATGCCGCATGGACAGGTACAAAGGTCAGAAATATTCTGCTTAATGAGTTTTACACTGGGACATATATAAGTCAGAGAAGAAAGCAAGTAATAGCAGGTATGAAGAAAACCGTTGAAGTTAGGAACCCTGTGAAAATCCCCAACAATCACCCTGCAATAGTAGACACAGTGACTTTCGAGAAAGCTCAGGAAATCTTTAAAAGCAGGAAGTTCAAACACGCTGTGGGCAGACGCTATCCGTTAAAAGCAAAAGTATTTTGTGGTAATTGCGGTTACGCGATGGCTTACAAAGACAACATTTATGATGAGTGTTATTTCTACTGTAATCACACTATGGAGACCGGGAATAATGACGGATGTTCTGATGAACGCATTATGGAAGAATTCCTTGGTGCCAGAGTGCTCACACAACTTAAATCCTGGATGATGCTCTTAGAAACCGCTTGCGGAAATGTTGACGAAGCCGAGCAGAGGCGATGGGAAGGATTACGCATTCTGAATGATGAAGCCGACAACCTCCAAGCTGAATTTAAAGCTATCCAATCTAAAAAGCTTGAACTTTATGAGAGTTACAGTGACGGTCAAATCAGTAAAGAAGATTTTGCCTCAGAGAAAGAAAAGCTCTCAGCCGAGATTGATTCCATTAGAACCGAACTTAACAAACTTCACGAGAAAGAGGTGAGACTCCGAAAGACCAGAAATCAAAGAAAGCCGGAACTTGACGACTTGATGGAGAACGTCAGGCTCTTTGAGAATGAGAATCGTTTGACATGTAAGATGGCAGATACTTTCATCGAGAAGGTTACCGTTTACGATAAATGGTGTGCTGAGATAACATGGAAGTGCGAGGATTTGGTTGAGAAGGCTTTGAATGAAGCGGCAGAAACTGAGGAAGTTCTGGATGAGGTTGGAGTGGAGAAGATGGTGGGATGAAAAATCTCCAAGCTACCCTTGATTATATCCCGAATTTGTGGTAATCTAATAGTAGGTTATAAATACGCATCAGGAGGAGTAGTCGTGAATTCCAGAATCCCAGGTGAACTTATGGACAAAATCACATCCGGCGAGTCAATAAATGTTGAGTTCAAAAAGTCTACAACGGACATCACGAAGGATGTTTACGAGACCGTATGCTCATTTTCAAACAGGCTTGGTGGCGACATTTTTCTCGGTGTGAAAGACGATGGTTCTATTCTCGGCGTTCAACCAGATAAGGTAGAAAACATGAAAAAGGACTTTGTCAATACAATAAACAACGGAAATAAGATTAACCCTCCGTTATATCTCATTCCGGAGCCATACGATATTGATGGAAGAATAATTATCCATATCCACGTTCCGGAAAGCCTGAGTGTCATACGGTGCGGAGGACGTATTTTCGACAGAAATAACGACTCGGATATTGATATTACGGATAACCAGCACTTGGTGTACCAACTTTATGCCCGCAAGCAGAATACTTACTATGTAAATACGGTCTTTCCGGCACTTACAGTTACTGATTTAAGGGAGGACCTGATTGATCGTGCGAGGCAGATGACAAGGGCGAGAACAGAACATCATCCGTGGATGGATATGACGGATGAGGAATTGCTACGAAGTGCAAAGCTGGTTCTTACAGATCCCGAAACAGGAAAGGAAGGTTTGACACTTGCGTCAATCTTGCTTTTTGGTTCAGATAGCCTGATTGTATCTGTTCTTGCGCACCATAAAACTGACGCCATTTTTCGTGTATTCAACACCGACAGATATGACGATAGAGATGTTATTGTGACTAACCTGTTAGATAGTTACGATAGACTAATGGCTTTCGGACGGAAACACTTGAATGATTTGTTTGCTATGGATGGCATAGTAAGCATAAGTGCCAGAGACAAAATCCTCAGAGAAATAGTCTCGAACCTGCTCGCACATCGTGATTATTCAAATGCGTACGTCGCGAAATTCATAATAGAGAAAGACCGCATTTACACTGAAAACGCAAACCGCTCTCATGGATTCGGCGCATTAAATGTGAAGGCGTTCAGCCCGTATCCGAAGAATCCGGTTATATCGAGTGTTTTCCGTGAGATAGGCTTGGCAGATGAACTTGGCTCTGGCATGAAGAACACCTACAAGTATACGGCGTTGTACTCAGGAGGAGTCCCGGAGTTTATCGAAGGCGATGTTTTTCGCGTGATAATTCCTCTGAACGAGGCGGCGACAGCAACTGTTGGACCGGAAAATTCAATAGTTAGTGGCGGAGTTACAGGCGGAGCTGGTGGCGGAGTTTCACCATTGACAATCAAACTTGATGCCGATAAAACCAGTGCGCTGATTGCGTTCTGCACAGAGGAACGAACTAAGTCAGAAATGATGGAATTCTGTGCCATCAAGTCTGATTACTACTTTAGAGCAAATATTCTAAAGCCATTACTTCAGCAAGGAGTACTGAAGCGAACTGTGCCGGATAAGCCCAATAGTCCTAAGCAGAAGTATGTGAAAGCGTAGCGATAACAACCCGGTGGGTGTTTTCCATTTCAGCAAATGGAATATTCTACTGGGCTTCTTTTCTGCATAAACACAAACTGCACTTGGACGTCAAATCCCGAGTGCAGTCGTGTCTTATGCAGTTTTTTATTTTATGTTACTTTGTAGTTAGATTCCCCGTAATGAAAGAATCGCCTTCAACGCTTTTACTGTCTTTGTGAGTATGTATTCCTCAGTCTCATTGCAGTCCAGAAGTAATCGATGCAACTCACTGTCCGCAGAGGAAGTTGAATATTTCAAATAATCCACAAGAATATCATCAGTCGAAACCCCAAGCGAGTTCGCAATCTTTACGAGTGAATCTACTCCGAGCCCCGTCTTGTTATTTTCAATCATACTGATAAACTCCCGTGAGAGGTTTGCCTTCTCTGCGAGTTCTTCCTGCGAAAGCCCTTTCTGCCTCCGTAAGTAATTGATACGATGTCCAAGTGTTATGTAGTCTGTGACCATGTTTTTCCTCCTGCTATGTATTTTCTGCATAAGCGCTACTATTATTAACTCATATTTTCATATATAGCAAGTGGTTTATGAATTCAGCTCAGCCTTCAACAATTATGGTATCTTATTTTGCGAAATGTATTTTACTTTTCCTGATTATGTGAAAGGAACTCCATGTTCAAATCATCAGAAAAATAGTAGAATAAAAGGCTATCTGATCAAAAACGAGGGATTAATGTGATGAGCAGTTTAGATGATGCTATAAGGGATTATTTTGGACAGGAGGATGTGATTGCAGAACTATTTAATTGTTTCGTGTTGAACGAGAATTTGAATCAGACGGAACTGACTCCGGTAGATATTATGCCTGTCTTAAATAAACTTATGGACTATGGCAGTAAGCTGACACTTGAGAAATTTCAGAGTATGTATAGAAATTTATTTTTAATGAAGGCAGAGAAGTTCTATTGTGCGCTTCTGGTGGAGACAGAAATAAGTACTGTATTGCCTATAAAGGTGTGTCTGTTTGAAAGTGGATTGTATGCCACGCAGATAGAAACGTGGGACTGTTTGAATAATGGCGGACTGTTGCCGCTCTTTACTGTCGTGTTGTACTTAAGTCCGGAACATTGTAATCTGCATGGAGTAGCAAGCGAGTATCCCTTTGATTATAGTTTTTATATGATAGAACCGGCAAAAATTTCTGATGACAAAATAGCGGCGCTATCTAAAGACTTAGGCGGAGTGTTGAGATTTATAAAAATCAGTAATGACGTGGAGAAAAATCAGGAGTTTCTTTCGGGTGAAGTATATACTCGGATGGGCAATTCTGCGAAAGAGCTTGTTCAGAGCTTTTTAGATTATTTGAGTATAAATTAGCTTTTGAGAAAAGTAGCGGATTATGAAAATCCACAGTAACTTAAGATGTTGATGGTATAAGCCTTCTTCGGAGGGCTTATTTTTTTTGCCCATTTTTCAGATTGATTTAATATCTTATGTGCGAAAAGTTTGTTACGTCCCCCACAATCCTCTTGGATACCTTGCGTATTATGATAATACTGAAAAGGCGACTATCCCTAATTTAGAGGTTGCCGGTGCTTTCGGAGATGCAGTCGGCGGAACCGATTGGGCATATGTAGCGGAGGCGATCAAGGATTCAGATAATCTGCTTGATGCAACTATTCAGGGCAAAGCAGAAAAAGTTGCTGTTGCTCTTGAAAAAGCACACGAAGGAGTTTGCTCTGCTTTGGAATACAACAACGAGGCATCTCTGAGTGCAGCGATTGTTCTTGCATACTACACAGCAAGAAAGCATTATGAGATAGTTCATGAATTGCCAACGGGAAAAGGCTTTGCCGACTTGGCATTCCTCCCTCGCAAAAACTCAGACTATCCGGCAATGGTAGTCGAGCTTAAGTACAATCAGGATGCCGACACTGCAATCAGACAGATAAAAGAGAAGCGTTACAACGGCAAGCTGAAAGAGTACTTCGGGAATCTCCTTATGGTTGGTATCAATTATGACAGGGAGACCAAGAAGCATACTTGTGTGATTGAGAAGGTTTAATACCATAAAGCCCAGACGGCTATATCTCGCTGTAAAAGCAGTCGAGACAAACCGTCTGGGGCTTTTTATATCAAGAAATCTTCTGCAGTCTCATTTGCTTATCTCGACCATTAAAATTAGTTTCGCCGGAAAGAAATCCATGGAGGGAGCGCTCAGGCATTATATCCGCACAATTTGTAGCTGATTGTTCGAAAATCTAAATTACGAGAAGGGAAGCAGACGAATGTAAAAAAGAGCGACTTTAACGGTCGCTCTTCTTGTTTTATCAAAACCAATCCTCACTCCTCCGAATCCCTGACATACTCGAGTATATCTCCCGGTTGGCAATTCAAGGCTTCGCAGATAGCCTCTAATGTGGAAAAACGGATGGCACTGATTTTTCCGGTCTTTATCTTGGACAGGTTTACATTGCTCCTTCCTACTTTTTCCGATAATTCTTTCAAAGAAATTTTACGGTCCGCCATTACGCGGTCAAGTCTCAAAACGATTTTTCCCATGTCAGGCATCTCCATTACAAAGTCTCGTCCGACTCTTGCTGTAGCATCGCTCCATACTCAAATACAAGTGCGATGAGCCACAGAAGAATCGCAAATACTATATAGACAGCGTTGAAGTTCATATCCACATTGACGTTCACTATGTATTCATTCAAAAGAATTTCCGTGATATTGAGCGCCTCCGTCAGATATGTTATGAGTATATTTTTCAGAATCTCACAGACGGTGCCGCCGCACAAAACGAGCAGTGCGATTTTCTTGAGATTGGATGACACGCTCTTTTCGAAAGGTCGCCCTTGGCGCATCGGGTCAAAGATTTTGCAAAGTAGTTGCAGTACCATGAAGACAGCACCCAGAACAACAATACTCATAATCAGTACGACAATCAGAAACATTTGAGAATTGAGCATTTCGGGCACTATTTCGTCTGCCACGTCAAGTGTCACATATCCCAAATCCACGGATACGCTTGTGCTTAATGAATTACTGACCAATCCAATGGTAAGTACAACTGCACACAAAATTGCAATCACCACGCTTAAAACCTGCAAAGCTCTCAGGATTACTAAAATTACATTTGAAATTTTCTCGATTTTCTTCATAAGACCATACCTTTCTTTTGTTAAAATGTTACTTCCATATGCTTGTAATATATTTGCTTGACTGCCAGACACAACGCAATCAGCGCGACCAGAACGACCGACTGATATGCTATAATCGGCGACATATTCCCACCACCAACTGTGTACTCCATGTTGTAGGCTAATGTGCCCGGAATGAGCTTCCAGTTTTCAATATAGGATATATTGCTCAGCAAAAAGTGCCCGACAATGATTATCACCAGTGTGATGATAGGCTTGACCTTCGATGAAATGGAATATATCAAGCTTACAACAAGTAGCAAGAGCAGAAATCCAATCCACAGTTGAACAATTTCCTCATGTGATATAGCGTCACTCGGATTATAGTGTTCTGTTCTTGCTATAAACACCCAGAATCCTGCTGTTGCCGACACGAAGAAAAGAGCTATATACCCGCCGACCATTATCAGTATGGACAGAAGCCGTCCCAGAACCAAGGAGCCTCTGTTTGGAATCCTGCTGAGTTCATAGAGAATCTGCCCCTGAGTTTCGTCCTCTGTGATACAAGCGATTAAGTACACAACCAATATGTGCGGAATAAACATAGACCACATTGACTGCCACATAACAACCATATAAGACAGATATCCGAATTCGCCGTCCATTTCCAGAAAAGAAGGCTCTGAATAAATCAGGAACGAAAATGCAAAGGGAATAACAGCAACAAGAGCAATAACTATAATGCTCTTTTTCTTTAACTGCTTATACATCTCTCCGATAATAATCTTATTCATTGCTGATCCTCCTGTATATGCTTCTGTCAATTACTGCTTTCTCCTTAATCTGATGGTCGGATATGTACAGATACCTGTCGCACAACGGTTCAATCGCTTCCAGCTGATGACTTGAAAGCAACACGCTGACATCTTTTTCTGCTACCATCTCTTTGATGATATCGACAAACTCATCCACAGCCTGAGGGTCCAAACCAACCGTCGGTTCATCAAGAATCAGGAGCTTACGGTTGTACATGAACGCTATTGCTAACCTCAGCTTCTGGCACATGCCGAATGAATACTCTTTGACCTTTTTCTTGCTTGCTTTTAACCTCACTTTTTTCAGGAGCTCGTCAATCTGAGCATCAGTGATGCTTTGCCCACTATAGTATGACATCAGCTTCAGAGTATCATGTGCATCCAGATAACCATATAATGGCGTTTCCATCAGATATCCGATTGATTTCAGCGATTCCGCTTTTCTCAGATAATCAAGGTCGTCGAGATATTCAACTTGTCCCGAAGAATAGGGAGTCAGACCCAGAATTATTTTCATCATGGTTGTTTTTCCGGTGCCGTTATTACCCAGAAATCCGACAACTTCGCCCTCTCGGATTTCAAAATTGACATCCCGGAATATCAATTCTTCCCCGTAAGACTTGTTCAAGCCGCTTACTTTCAGTATTTCTTTTTGCATTCAGTAACCTTCCTTCTGCGTTTCTGACTGCATTATATCACACACCCTCACCGTTGTCAATAGAAAATTATCGTTTATCGTTAATTTTTATTCGCTATTCGCTTATTTGTTATCGGAATACATTACAATTAACAAGTATGTCATCAACCGAAATCCAAGCGAGTTCGCAATGCTTATAAGCGAATCAACTCCAAGCCCCGCCTTGTTATTTTTTCACATTTTCAGCTTAACCCCAATCTCCCCTTGACACCCCACAAATAATATGCTACAATCATTTCAGTAAATCTTTCAGGAAAGAAGCGTGATTACATACCCACCATCGCTATCTCACTCGCCGGGCTGAGCATCGAGGTTCACAGCCGCTTCGACTATCTTCGCCGGTTCTGCCACGACTATCTTTCCGAAAGTTATGAGTCCGATTTTTCGGTCAGTGTCGGCGACGAAAGGCTTTCAGAGCTTCGGGCGGCAAGCCCCGACATCTGCGACGAGCTTCTTGAGCGCGACGAGATATATTCCGAGATTGCGGCACGGCTTCCCGAATACAATCGCATGATGCTCCACGGCGCATGCATTTCATATAAAAACAGGGCATACCTCTTCACCGCTCCGAGCGGGACGGGCAAATCAACCCACATCGGGCTCTGGCAAAGGTACCTCGGCGATAATGTGACAATAATCAACGGCGATAAGCCGATTTTTTATATCCGGGAGAGCGGCTCGGTTCGCGCGTTCGGGACTCCGTGGTGCGGCAAAGAGGGCTGGAATCGCAACGAATCCGCCAATCTGGCGGGAATCTGCTTCATAAAGCGTGGCACTGAGAACAGAATCTTTCGCGTTGAGCCTGACAAGTCGGCGTCGCTCCTTCTGCGGCAGATGTTTCTTCCGAAGGAGCCGGCAGCGGCGGCCCTGACGCTCGGGCTTCTTGACAGGATTGTCTCGGCGATTCCTATTTATCTTCTTGAGTGCGACATCTCTGAGGATGCCGTCAGGACGAGCTTTGAAGCGCTGACCGGTGAGAAATATAAATAGATTTGGGAGGACGAAAATGCAAGTCATAACCTCATCAATTAAATTATCCCTTAACCCCGAAACTCTGCTCTACACGATAGAGACCCCGGAGCACATCTGGCAACAGTCGGAGTCCTCTTGCCCGAGTATAATCATGAAGGACGGCACAGCCTTGCCGTTCCTCACCGCCGACGAAATCCGGCATGAGCCCTACAAAAGCGGCGTGGGCGAGGGGATTCTGTCCCACTACGAATGGCATGATTTCGCCTTCTCTTTCGAGACTCTTGCGTGGATTGAAACCTCGACGCAGGCTGTCCGGTTCGAGTTGATTCCGGGCGAGGGCTCCATAGAGTTCGAAAAAATTCTCTATCCCGGCTACTTCGATTTTGAAAAGAACAGCGACAGTGCCTATACGGTGATGCCGGTTTTGCAGGGGCTCCTGATTCCGAACACTTGGGAAAATGAGGTTAATAAGCTCCCGTTCGACGGTCAGTTCTGTTCCTCGGGCGCCTATATGCCGTGGTTCGGTCAGATTGAGGACTCCTGCGGCTACATCGCCATCTGCGAGACCCCGTGGGACGGCGGCTACTATGTCGACCATCCGGCGGGCGGCTCATACACTCATGTCGGAGCCTACTTCCTCCCGAGCCTCGGCGAGCTTTCCTATCGCCGTAGCATCCGCTATATTTTCCGGGATAACTGCGACTATAACGACCTGTGCAAGATATATCGTGCCTACGCCATCGAGACGGGGCTTCTGACGACCCTTTGGGAGAAGGCGGCGCGCAATCCTTTCGTCGACGAGCTCATCGGCTCGGTGATTGTCCACAAGGGCATCAAGAAGCACGTTTCGCCCGATTCGAGATATTTTGACGAAGAGAATCCCGAAAACAACGACTCTGTCGTCTCGTTCCATGCCCGAGCTCTTGAAATTCAGAGATACCACAGTAAAGGCGTTCCGAAGCTCTACCTCCACCTCGACGGTTGGGGCGCGCCCGGCTATGACAACCGGCACCCCGACTACCTTCCCGCATGTTCCGAAGCAGGCGGTTGGGAAGGATTCAAAGAGCTCTCGGACACGATTCACGACTGCGGCTATCTCTTCGGGCTTCACGACCAGTACCGTGACTACTACATGGACGCCGAAACCTATGACAAAGAGTTCGCACTCCACGCTCCCGATGGCTCGGTCTTCGAGATGTCCGTCTGGGCGGGAGGAAAGCAGAACTATCTCTGCGCCACTCAGGCTCCATATTACGTCAAGCGCAACTTCGAGGAGGTGCTCAGTCACGGCATCCGTTTGCAGGCATCCTACTTGGATGTCTTCACCTGCAATGAGCCGGACGAATGCGCCCATCCGAGGCACCGGATGACCCGTAAAGAATGCCTCGAATACCGCGGCGCATGCTTCGATTATCTCTGGTCAAAGGGGATTCTCCCGAGCAGTGAGGAGTGCTCAGACTGGGCAATGCGCTCGCTCGTATTCTGCCATTACGGACCGTACGACTTCATGCTCCAGGCGCCTGGAAGTCCCCGGCGAGGCGTTTCCGTTCCGCTTTTCAATCTCGTCTATCACGACTGCATGATACTCCCGTGGTTCATGGACAAGACGGACTCGGAGGACTACATGCTCTATGCTCTTTTGAATGCCGGTGCACCCTATCTCGACAGGGACGGAGCCTACCCCAACACCGACGGAGCCTTCGACAGCGAAGCCGAGAAGCGCCTTGACGAAGAAATCGCCCGTTGTCGGGTGGTTACCGATTTGCAGGAGCAGGTCGCCAAGTGCGAAATGCTCCGCCACGAGTTCCCGGACGGGGATTACAATAAACAGCGGACTGTATTTTCTGACGGCACAACCGTCACGATTGATCTGAAGAAGGGAGTGTACGAGATTTGTCGGAATACTCCCACAAGGGTTAAAACATGAAATTTCAAGGCAGTTGGATTACAACAAAAGATTTTATTGGCGAGCGCTGTCACCCGTGGGCGTCTGCCCCGATTATCGCCATTGTCGAAGATTTGGCGACGAGGTTCCCGGATAAGCTTCGGATAGTGCCGCTTGAATGATTATTTTTGCATAAAAAACTCCCGCCAAAGGTTTCAACTCCCGTGGCGGGCTTTGCTTTGCAATTATTAAGATTTCATTAAGATTTTTCGCAAAATCTTGCTTCTTAAATGCTTTTATGCTATACTGTCGTCGGGAAAACTTTTAGCCCTCCGCACCACCCTCTAAGCAGTGAAAAAGTAAAAAAATCTTTCCCAGATGCAATAATCCCGCCTCTCAATTTGTATTACTTATAGAAAACCATTTCAAAGGAGATATTATCATGAAAAATCAGCTTTCCGGCATCGCACTCATTCTTTCTGGCATTCTTTTTGAGGTAGCCACCGTTCCAACAGAAGTTTTAGGCTTGTATTTCTTCACCAGTCTTTTCTTCGCCCTCGGACTTATCCCCTCGGCGTCTGCGGAATTGTTCTCGCAGTCCTCCGTAAGCCGGATGGTGAGGAAAAATAAATGCCTGTTGTTCTGCCCAAAATGCAAGCGTGAAACGGCGTAACCGGGCAGAATGTGGTTGCTGTCAAGAACACGAAAAACGATATGGAGGTATCACTATGAGAAAAGTAGCAATTTGGATTGTAGCTGTTGCGTTTGTTGTCCTTGTGATAGCGATGGCGGTTATGGGGCTTGGAATCTATGAAATGGATGAGGACGTCATCGCTGTAACAGGATATATCGCTTTGCCATGTATTGCACTCATATTTGGCGGGCTTGTTTACATTAGATGGGGGTCTGCAAAATGCCCTCACTGTGGCAAACCGAGGTGGACAAACGGAAAGTACTGCTCCCACTGCGGTAAGGAAATACCCGATAAGGATTAAGGAGAAATCACCATGAGAAAAATTATATCTTTGCTTGTAGCCTTGGCAACACTTTGTTGCTTCACCGCCTGCACCACCGGTGTCGTTGTCCATAAGGTCTACTATAACGGCAACGAGTACTGGATTTGCGGAGCGGGAGATACGGGCGAGGGGAGTGTCCTCGAAGCCTGTGGCTTGCCTTCAGAGCTGACCGCCGACCTCTGCGGCGAATTTATCGGTTTTCTCGAATCCGCCGGCAACAATGCTTATGAAGTTGTTGAATCAGAAACCGACATCCCTGTGTATAACTACGCCCCGCAGGAGACGGAGAATGTCTATATCGTGGAGATTGATGGCGACTATTACGCAGCTATAAGGCGGGTTGATGGGGAATATGTCGGGGTGGCAGAATAGGAGAGTATTATGAGAAAAGTATTGATAATCGTCACGGTGCTGGCACTTGTCTTGTCCCTTACCGCTTGCGGTAGACAGACCGAGTTCGACATCAAAATCACCATTCCAGCAGGAAGCATGGAGGAGTTCGCCTATGCCGACGAAATCCTCATCCCGACGAAATCGACGATAACCGTCACTTCTGTAGAAGGTCTCGGCGACTCAGAAGTCACGATAGTCCCAGTCCGTGAAGGTGAAGGAGAGCAGGCAACATCGTATATAACCCCTGGTATGCCAGTGAAATTTGAAATCGAGAAGGACGCCTGGTACAAAATAGGCGTTTCCGTTCAGAACGCCACCGAAGAAGACATCACCGTCACCCTCCACGTCAAGGGAGTGGAGCTGGTGGTGGAGTAACAAAACCAAATTTGAAAACAGCAGTCCCTACCCCCGGACTGCTTTTTTCAATCTTTCTGTAAGATTCTCGCCCAAATCCCTAGTATATAGTTGAAAGGAGCTGATATGATGCTTGAGGACAGCGAGATTATCGAGCTGTTTAACTCCCGCTCGGAGCAGGCGATTTCCGAGACCCGGGAGAAGTACGGAGCGGCTTGCCTGGCTATCTCCCAGAATATCCTGGGAAACAGCCTTGATGCCGAGGAGTGCGTGAGCGATGCGCTCTTGGCTCTGTGGAACGCCATTCCGCCGGAGAAGCCGAACCCCCTTCGGGCTTATCTCTTACGGATTGTCCGCAATATCTCGATATCGAAGTACCACTCGAACACCGCCGGGAAGCGCAACAGCTTCTATGACGTGGCGCTTGACGAGCTTGAGGACTGCCTTGCGGGAATCACGTCGGTCGAGCAGGAGATAACTGCGCGCGAGTTGTCGACCCTGATTGACCGGTTCCTCGGAACCCTTGACGAGGATTCGAGAATGCTTTTCGTCCGAAGATACTGGTATTCTGACGGAATAAAGGACCTCGCTGAGCGCTTCGGGATAACCGAGAACAACCTGTCAGTTCGCCTTTCACGCATACGGAGCAAACTGAAAAAGTACTTACAGAAAGAAGGATATAAAGTATGAAGAAAAATTTGATTTCAGACGCAATCACCGGCATAAATCCCACTTATGTCGAGCAAGCGGCGGACTATAAACCCACAATCCACAGAATCCATCCCTCAAGAATTATAGCCGGCGTAGTGGCGGCTGTGATTCTCACGGTTTCGGTATTTGCCACAAAAGAGTTTCTGACCGCCTCCGACGTCGCAAACAGGTGGGGCATGACGACCCTTGCCGAGTTCTTCGAGGACGGCGGAGGAG
The DNA here is from genome assembly GCA_021199355.1 of Oscillospiraceae bacterium. Classification (GTDB taxonomy): domain Bacteria; phylum Bacillota; class Clostridia; order Oscillospirales; family Ruminococcaceae; genus Faeciplasma. The sequence goes on along the minus strand of JAJQIF010000014.1, from coordinate 50,538 downwards.
AAGCCTTTAATATCGAATCTCAGACCAGCGGAGGATATACCGTATCAATTCTCGGAGTTGCCACCGGAGACGACCTCACCCGCTATTCGGAGGACGTCGACCTCACCGAGAGCTACATTGTCGCTTCGATTGAAAGGGAGGACGGCGAGCCGATCACAAATTACCTTAATATCACAATAAGCCCGCTCTTTTCCGGATATGACCCTGAGAAGGTCAACGTTTTAACACTCGGCGACGGTGATTGGTGGTTTCTCATCGAGGATGGCATTGAATATTGCCTTATTGAAACAACCAACATAGGCGTATTCGCCGACCACACCATCTATATCGCCGTCTATGACGGAGACTTCCCAAGAACATACTCTCTGAACGACGATGGCACTGTTTCAATGAGCGAGGATTACAGTGGACTCCAGACCCTGTTTGAGATTCCGATGGACGAATCTCTTGCCGACCCCGAAGCCGCAGAGGCACTTATCGCGAAAATCTATTGAGGTTAAAAGATATGATTAAGACTATATTCGGTCTCGCCTTCGAGGGCTTATGGCGAAAGCGCAAAAGTAACTTTTTGATCGTGCTTGTGCTCATGATAACATTTGCCTTTGCGGTTATGCTTCTGAGTTACACAAGTAGCATTGCAATGACAAATCAAGAATATCGTTTCTCGATATACGGCTATTGGTATGGCTCTATTGTATATGGTCAGGACGGAGACGTGGAATATCTTGAGTCTACCGAGTGGGCTGACAGCGTCGGCGAGAGTGTCACTTACGGCACTGTAAGTGGGTTGGGAATTGGCACGGTCGATGATGCATTCGTCGAAATGGGAATCCATCTGGAGGAAGGAACTCTTCCCGAGAACAGCGGAGAGATTGCTGTCGAAGTGGCTGTGCTCAATAAGCTCGGCTATGATTACACCATCGGCGAGACAATCACCCTGCCGATAACCATATCCGATGATAAAATAATCTATCATAATTTCACCCTGACCGGTGTAATTTCAACCTACACCACTCTCTGGGACTATACCGACACTCTGAACAGTGCAATTATAACCGAAGAGGATGCAGAGGCTATTTTTGACGGCGTTACACCAACTGTCTCCTACTTCTTCACCGTAATTGACGGGATGGAGGACACCGTTTCGGATGAAGTCAATACATATCTTTCGGAATCGAGGGCTTCAAACGTAGCCTCAAGCAGAAAGCAGGTCAAGCTCAATTCCTATGCCTATCAGGATCACAGCGAGGCGGAATTAAATACTATCTATATCTGGCTCATCTTTGCCGTCGCAATTCTGGCGATTGTAGTCGTCTACATACTCCAGATGCAGTCGGAGATAAGAAAAACAGTAAGACTTCGCAGTCTCGGAGCATCAAAAGGACAGTTGAGGCTCCTTGTAACTGTTGAGGCACTGATACTCTGCATTCCATCTTTGCTGATGGGAATAGTTGTCGGCGTGATCGGCATCTGGATCTTACTCAGGGTCAGCGTGTTCTCAGGTTCTATTGCAATTATAGTCAGTATTCCATGGAAGAATCTTAGTATGTTCTTACTTCTCTGGGTTGCAGGCACACTTATAGTCAAGATGGTAATGTTCCAGGTTGCAGTTGCAACTCCGCTTACCGGCAGGATGGAAATGCAGGTCGGAAAGCAACGGTTCTCCCGCAGGTTCCAGAAAGGCTTGATCATAGCGATGTGTGTTGTCTTCTGCTCTGCAGTTGTCTTCACAACCATCTTCTCGCTTGATCCATACCATCACTATACATACTACACGACCACCTATTCCTATTACGCTATAAACACTCTTAGCTTTTCAGGTCAGCACCTTGGGGATGATGTCCTGAGCGAGCTTGCCTCTGTTCCGGGAGTTTCGGGAGTATGGGGCTTTTCGGAACAATCAGCTAGCCTGACAACAGATGCTTTTGATGCTCAGGAAGTGTCGCTCTATGTCGTCGATTCAGCCGACAGTTGGAAAGGGATGATTGACTTCAACTGCACCGACCTCGAAAGCTTCAACTCAGGCGACAGTGTTATTCTCATGAAAGTCTCGACTGATTTAGAATCAATTGTTCCGGCAGTCGGCGACGAAATCACATTGACCATTTCCGACGACACAGAATTCACAACAACCGTCGGCGGTGTCAGCAATTATTACCGCTCTTCGGGACTTGGGCATAATTATAGCCTATATCCGGATACCTACGATATAGTCTGCTCTACAGCGTTTGTGCAAAAGGTTTTGGACGCCCTTCCGGAAGGCACAATGTGGGGCTCATCCTACACAGCCGGAGACTCAGCAGGCTTCACGCAGGTTCTCATATTCACCGACATGAACGCCGAGTATCTCTCGACAGATAAAGCAATCACAAAGATAATGAACGCAAATTCCCTGTTGATTACCGCGAATAACCGCGCCGAAAACTCAGCCAGAGCCCGTGAATATCTCCAGACGCTTATCATGTTCTGGGTAAGCGGCGGGTGTATTGTGTTCATAACGCTTCTGATTCTTAACAGCACCATCAGACTTGAAACGGAACGGGAAAAGAAAAAGTACGGCATCCTGCAAGCGATTGGAATGTCGAAGCGACAGAGAAATGCAAGGCTTCTGATAACCTCAATCATCCGTGGAGCTATTGCAAGTGTCGCCGGATGGGTGATATATTTCGGGTATGTCCTGCTGAAAATCGTTATGGACAGTGAAACGACGCTGAGTCTCAGCGAGCTCGGCATCGCTTTCCAAAGCAAGCTTCAGGACCTTGCAAGCTATCATATGGAGACGTGGACTATGATTCTTATCTCACTTGCGCTATTCGCGGTTGTGTTTGTAATCTGCTACGTCTCGAAGTTAGGGCTGAATAAATATACGCTGATGGAGATGCTACGCAATGACTAATCATTGCCGCAATGACTAGCATTGCCGAGAAGACAGATAAGGAGACAAAATTATGAGTACAGTATTAAGAGCGAAAGACATCTACAAGACCTACAAGGCGGAATCAGGCGAAACCCACGCGCTGAACGGCGTGAGCGCTGAGTTCGAAGAGGGACTCTTCTACACCATCATCGGGCGAAGCGGCTCCGGAAAGTCGACGCTTCTGCACATCCTCGGCGGTCTTGACGAGCCGACATCAGGCAATATCTACCTCGGCGATGAGGATTTATATTCCTATCCCGATGCCAAGATGGCGGAGTTCAGGCGCAGGCACATGGGCTTTGTGTTCCAGCAGTTCAACCTCTTGGACGAGTACACGGTTTTAACAAACATCTGCATGCCGATGAAGCTCGATAATAAGAAGCCCGACCCGGAGTTTTTGCAGAACGTCACCGAGCTTCTGGGAATCGCCGACAAGCTGAAAAAGTATCCGACCGAGCTTTCGGGTGGCGAACAGCAGAGGGTTGCGATTGCGCGCTCAGTTCTCGCAAAGCCTCAGCTCATCTTCACCGACGAGCCGACGGGAAATCTCGACAAGAAGAACGGCGAGACGACTATTCAGCTTCTTCGGGACTGCGCCCAGCAGTTCGGGCAGACGCTGATTATGGTAACTCATGGCCCGGAGATTGCCGCCAAGGCGGATGTGGTCATCAAAATCGAAGACGGAGTCGTTATAGACTGATTTCGGGCATAAGAAAAACCGGCAAGGCTTGGTGCTTTGTCGGTTTTTTCTTGTATCATCAAGTGTGGAATAATCACAACACTCGCTTCATCTTATATCTCCCCACACAACTCCCATCCGCCATCACATCCCGGAACTCCTCAACAACCGCAAAACCGCATTTTTGATAGCACTTCTGAGCATTTACATTGTCGGTGTTGGTGTAAAGCATCACAGTACTATATCCTCTGTCTTTCAAATCCTCGAGAAGCCTTTGTAGTACTATACTTCCGACTCCGTGATGCTGATATTCGGGCAGGAGCACTGCCATCTTCAGATATGCAACCCTGTCATTAGATTCAAGATTGTTAAGAGAAAACCACCCGATTCTATCATCATTCAGCCAAACCAGATAGTTTTCCTCGTCAGGGTCGCCACTCCAGACCTCAACCGCTTCTTTCCAGTCGTCTATAGTCGTCGGAACCTCATTCAGCCTCTCAAGAATTACATCATTGTTCATGAGAAGATATAAGAATTCGGCGTCGTTCGATGTTACATTTTTGATTTCAATTTCAGAATCTTTCAACTATTTATTGTCTCCTTATACAAAGAAACCTCGCAAACAAGCCAGTCTGCGAGGTTTAAAATTATTGGTCTGAGTGACGGGACTTGAACCCACGGCCTCTACCACCCCAAGATTTGGAAAAGCTGTAGAAGTCGCCAGAAAGCCGAGAAAATCGCAAACTTATAAACAATAAAAGAGGCTGTGGGGCAAGGCACGGAACGTAGCGCAGAGCGCTCTTTTTTTATGCCTCTTCGATTTCTGAAATCCTGCCTTGAATGTCTGCAAGTTGCTCTTTCAGGTTTTGAAGCTCTTTCTTGACTGCTTCGCTGTTGTCCTGAGCTTCTACATATAAGCCTTGTCTTTTATTGGTTCTCCCACAGATGTAGTCAAGGGAAACGTCGTAGAAGTCGGCAAGGCGCACCAAAACTTCAACATTTGGAGAAGCCTTTTCGTTCTCGTAGTTAGAATAATTTAGCCTGTTTATGCCTGTTGCAACACAAAGGTCTGACTGTGAGATGTCTTTCTCTAAACGCAACTTCTTTAGGCGATTTATGACTAACTTTTTTCGGTCTTGAATTGTCTTGTTGAATTCTTTTCCAGAGTCCCAGCCTGACTTGATTGCTCCTGTTAGGGTCGTTTGGATGGTTTCTTCGTTCATGGTCGTCACCTCATAAGAATTATAACATCTACAAGTCGTAAAATCAACTCATTTTGAATTTTTTGCGAAAAAAGCTTGACACTCTGCATAATTTATGCTACAATGAGTAAAAACTAATCGCTGTGTATTTTTTACATCGAACTCACTGCGGTTTAGTATAGCCTCCGATAGAAGCAGAACGTTGTACCTTCAAAAGTTGCGGGTCAAGGGCTCTCAGAGCCCTTGCGGGGTAACGGGGCAGAGCCCCGTTGTTTGCCTTAAATGCGCCGTAGGCGCGCGGCATAAAGAACGATAACCCCGCACCCGCTGAAAGTTCTGCGGAGGCAGTTGCTTCCCCTTTGGCACACATCAGCCGCACTTGTCCGCCTTAAAACGTGGTGCACGGCTGACGGTGTGAAAAGAACGCAGAAGCTTCCCTATGCTATATTTGCAAACTTTCCCTTTTGCAGGAGGCAGGGGAGAAGCAGAAAGTTGTACATAGCACCCAGACGAGGCGACGAAGTCGCCGATGTCTGTACCAGAAGCCGCCGAGTGAGCGAAGCGAACAATGGCGGCGAAAAAAGGAGACCTTTATGGCGAATTTACCTGATTACATCGATGACATAAGAGATATAACCTATGACGCAAACACTTCCCGAAGTGAAAAAGGTTTTGTATGTGAAATCGGCGACGAAATTGTTTCCATACCCGAAACGATGACCTTCATAGATTCTGCGGAGCTCTGGCAGATTGCTCTTGATTCCATTCGTCGCACACTGGTTGACTTCATCGTTGAGCATAAACTCACGAACTACGACGATTTTATTGAGCTTGTTCGCGGAAGCCTCGACCGAGTTTTCCTGACCTGTGCATACTTCGACTTTGAATTTTACGGCATGATTTTTGCAAAAGTCCTTGAAAATGCCGCTTGATTCCTGATAGTTCCATTCTGTCCTTTTGATGTGTCTGTTGTTCCGCAATAATGGCAGACGGTCGGTCAGTGTGTGGCGGTCGCCAGCCGTAGGCGGCTACCGCCACGCACTCCGACAAAACAATTTTAGATCTACTTGTATATTCGCCCTCGGTAACCCGATCAGCTACGGCACAAGAGCCGTTCGGCTTGGCTCGCAGTGCCGGAGCGCACTCTATTACTTGACTAAGTATCAAATTGCGGTAAATTCCTGATTGGCGGTGAAAAAATGATTGCTCCTGCAGAGCCTAAGTACTTACGAAATCAAACGTCCATAAAAGTTATCGGTTGCGATGACCATCTCAAAATAAAAGTTACTACCTGTAAGACGGTTAAGAACTCAAACGTCAGTGAAGACGACTATGCAAGACGTGGTGCGGCTCGCTGTACTGTGAACGATGAGAAGCTTGCTAATAATATCTCTCGTGCTAAATCCGCTATATTCGATATTGCTACTTGCAATCATTGGGATTATTTCTTTACTGGAACTCTTGACCCTCAGAAGTACGATAGATATAATCTGAAAAAGTACAAAAAGGATTTTACGCAATGGATAAGAAACCAGAGCAAAAAGCTCGGTGTTAAGATTAAGTACCTTATTGTGTTTGAAAAGCACGATGACGGAGCTTGGCATGTTCACGGTTTCATTGCAGGGCTTCCCGCAAATGAACTTCATCGCTTCCAGATTGGCGACAAAATGGGTAAGTATATAGCAAATAAAGTTAAGAAAGGCGAAGAAGTTTACAACTGGCTTGCCTATGCTGAAAAGTTTGGTTTCTGCGACCTCGAACCTATAAAGAATCCAGAAGCAACTTCAAAATATGCCACTAAGTACATCAGAAAAGACCTTGCAAAATGCGTTTCCGAACTCAATGAGCATATGTATTTTTGCTCACAAGGATTAAGCAGGGGAGATGTGCTTGCAACTGGATATATGGAGAACCCGCCAGAACCTGACTTCCAGAATGACTATGTTGCTATATCTACATACGAATACTCGGATATACTCCTGAATGAGCTTCTTGAAAATCTCGTTGATTCAAGGGCAATCCTTCATAACCGTATTCGAACACTTACGAAGCTTGAAGGCTTTTCGAAGGTCATGGAAGAGAGGCACACCGAACGGCTTGAAGCTCTCTTTGAAGCTGACGGTTGGGAGATGATACCTTGCTGACATCCGATTACTTCAACCAGTGGCTCGCAGACATGAAACCCGACCTTGCGAAGTCCACCTATGAGGCTTATACAGTATATTTTGGTCGGCATATAATTCCATACTTTGACGAACACTGCCCGAACCTTGAAGACATCAAGCCCAGAACGATTAAGGACTATACAAACTACATCAAGTCTTCTGGACGGCTTGACGGCAAGTCGGGCGGTCTCGGAACTGCTTCGGTAAGGAAGCACCTTGCGCTCATCAAGCAAGCTCTGAATGATGCTGTTGTGTATGAGTACATACCCTCAAATCCTGCGGCAAACGTGCGCTTGAGGCGCTCCCAGAAGCCTGTTTCGGATAAGACGGTCATGCTCAACGCAAAAGAGGCTCAACAAGTTATAGATGCTTGCTATGGTCACCCTGTTTACCCTGCGGTCGTCCTTGCTCTTACCTACGGCTTGCGCCGTTCCGAGGTCTGCGGTCTGCGTTGGTCGTCCGTAGATTTAGAGAAGAACGAAATGCGAATTGAGCATACAGTCGTTAAGAACCTCACGATTGACGAAAAGGACACTACAAAAACCGACCTCAGCAAGGCGACCTATGAACTACTACCAGATATTCGGGATATGCTTCTGGAACTGAGAAAGAAGCACCCTAATGCGGAGTATGTAGTCACATGGGAAGACGGCAGACCGATTCGACCAGATTCCTTGACTAAGTCATTTCAAAGACAGCTTAAAAGTCACGACCTTCCACGCATGCGCTTCCACGACCTACGGCACTCTGCGGCAAGTGTACTTTTTGACGAAGGCAAGAGCCTTGAAGAGGTGAAAGACTGGCTCAGACATACGGACATTGAAACCACATCAAACATTTACCTGCACTATGGTAGAGACCGCAGAAAGCTCACCATGAAAAACATCAACGGAATATACAATATTTAAGAAAAACCTCGCAAACAAGCCAGTCTGCGAGGATTAAAATTATTGGTCTGAGTGACGGGACTTGAACCCACGGCCTCTACCACCCCAAGGTAGCGCTCTACCAAGCTGAGCTACACCCAGATTCACAACGCTTGATATTATATCACACCCCGCCAAAAAAAGCAAGCCCTAATTTCAGTTTTTTGCGATTTTTTGGGGAAGGGATTTGCAGGCATCCGATTCATCTTGTCAAACTCCGAAAGTTATGCTATACTTTAAACATCGACAAATTTTATCTGATAGGGGATTCTTGCATGATAATATACGATAGAATAGCAACAGATTATTTGAACGGTCTGGATATCAGCGCTTATCGTGATGAGTGGTACTTTACAAAGACCGAAACTTCGAAATTTAATGAAGGTGAGTTTTTCACTCTACCTAGTGCAGATGCAGAACAGTTTGAGAAAGCTCAGATAGTGTATGACGCAATCAGTGCCACAGCACATAACTTTAATCCTGTAAACAGACGGCTATGGGATTTGCTTTTTCCTGATTGGCAAAACTTGCTGAAGAATACCGGTGTTGATTTGATAGTGGGATTTCCTGAACCGTATGATGCGACAGTGGAGCTCGACGAGCAGGGAGATTGCCATGTCATTTTTGATTTGATTCTTTGGACAAAGTACGTCGGAAAATGCAATATTGAGGCAACTGCAAGAAATCTGTTGTCACACGAGTTCACCCATGTTTTGTTACATTATTATCGCCATGAACTGACGGAGATAACCGATGATACTGATTATCTTACCCACTTGGATGCAATAACTTTCGACGAGGGATTTGCTCATTTGCTGTCATATGATGCTACGGAAATTGACGCAGTAGATTGGCGAAGCGAAAAGCTTATTAATGTGTACGAGCAGTGCAGAGAAAAGCTCGAAGATGCCATCGCTGAGAAAGACTCTGACAAACAGAATCGCCTTTTGTATGAGGCACTTTGCGGCAACTATTATGAGAAATACGCCTGCATGTGCGGGATGCTGTATCTCGCAAATCTCTGGCTTAAAGATGGAGACATGGCTCTCAAAGATGCGGTGGATTCTGGCTGTAATGGTTTTGCAAATAAGGCGATAGTGAAATAAGATGAGAGCGACCCTCACAGTCGCTCTTGCTTTTTGAAAACGATAGCCAACCCAACACAGGCGGCAATCCCTATCCCATATGGGACAGCATACAAAAACGCGACGCCTGGAGGGGCGCTATAGCCAGCATACTCCATCCCCCAGCGGATGGCGCAATAGTTATATGCCACGACAGCGCACATGATGTCTGACAGAATAACTGCCAGAGCGCCAAAGATGACAGACAATTTTTTCATACGAATTACTCCCTTCATTTCCGCTTCGTGTCTTTAAGGAGTAGCATTGAGCCGACAACAATGGCGGCTATACAAGCGATCAGGAAAACACCATTCCCGTCTATGGCAATCGTCGACGATTCGCCAATTTGATTTGACGCAGTGGGGCTGAGTATCGACAACAATCCCCACACAATCAGGCAGATAGCCCCGCCTATGCAAGCAACGATTCCCAGAATCCATTGAGTACGGTTTGCCGTCGGAGAGGTTACTTTTTCGTCTGTTGGCGAAGGCTCACCGTCCTTCAACAGGTAATCCAGCGAAATATTGAAGTAGTTGCTGATGGCGACGAGCTTATCGCTTTCTGGAATTGAACTGCCCGACTCCCATTTTGAAATTGCCTGTCTGGACACATTGAGCTCTTCAGCAAGTTGCTCCTGCGAAAGACCGCTCTTTTTACGAAACGCATATAGTTTTTCCGATAAAGCCATATTTCCTCCTTTCACCCTAAGCATACCATCAAAGTGGGTAGAACTCTATACATCCTGATAAGCAATTCCGCAACCGTCGGTTGCAAATGGGGTTTAATTGTATATCTCAACCTTACCAAGCACTTTTATATTCCCGTTATCAACTACAATCGCTCCCTTACCTAGATGTGTAGCATAAACTATCTTGCCACGCTCTTTTATTACTCTACGGATAGAAGCATCCTGTATATCTGTGCCTTCATAGTGGACTTCCAGATAAAAGTCACCGAGATAGCCAAGACCCTCATAGTAGGAAAATTCGGGGTAATCATCATCGGGAGAAAGGTGATACTCCGAAAGCTGGATCAGAGCTCCGGCACTATATCCCATAATGATGCCTTTATGGTTCACAATCGTATCATATAAATCAAGTTCCTTGATTCGCTCAAACATTCTGTCCGGCAAGCCACCGAGGAAGTACAGAATATCGGCATTTTCGATTTTTTGTTTTGCAGTTTCTTTACTGTCGGTAAAATAGTTTAAGAAATCGATGTTATCCTCGGAAATACCATATGCAGTCAAGCCACCAACGATACCGTCGTAATATTTACCGCTGTACTTGCCGTAAAGAGCGTCCCAGTTCTCAAGGTTTTTCACACGGTTATCCCGGTAGGCAAGAGCGATAACCGCAATCTTGTGGTTCGGCTTGATATATGCTTTCAATTTATCAAACAGCCACGGCACGGCAATGTCGTAGCCTTCAAGTAAAATGTTAATCATTGTTTTTACGAATCCTTTTTTATATCTCTTTCCCCACCATAACAAACTCATCCGTCCTGTATTCCATCTCAAATCCCCGATTTCCGGCTTCACAAGTTCCATCCAATCACATCCAAACTTGTTTTGACTCAGTATACCATACTCCCAAAACAAAAGCAAGAGCGACCCGCAAGCCGCTCTTACAATTTCTATTCAATATTATCGAGATAAGCCTTGACAGCCTCTAAAAACTCCTTGGCTTTTTCGTACTGTTCAACAGCTTCATCTTTTGAAACAATATAGTAGTCATCATAGTCTGCATGATTTCTGACCTGAAAAGCCGATGTCAGATATTTTGAAAATTTGACGTCGAACTTTTGCGTCTTGATGTATTCTCTCTGAAAATAGGAAATGACCCCGGCGTGCTTTGAAAAGTCCTTACCGTCAAGAGCAAGAATTGCTCTTGCTGAAGCGAACATCGCATAATAGGAACGACCGATGGAGTCCTTGAAAAGACCGTTTTCCAAAAGAAGATTTGAAGACATCAGATGTTCTTCAGCTGATTTTAAACGATAATCAGACAAACTTTTTCTATGCGACTCATCCACCGACAACAATCCCTTCTTTTTCAATATTTCTGTAGTATGGAAGGTCCTCCTTCCATTCTTCAAACTCGTCATACGGAATGACAGTCGGGGAGACGATAACTTCGTATTCAAGTCCCAAGTCGTCTGAAACATCCCAGACTTTTTTGAGCTCGTTCTGAAGCTCGAGTCTGTCTCCCTTCACGATAGCCACAATGTCAATATCCGAATCATCATGATAATCTCCTCGCGCATAGGAGCCATAGAGGAGAATTTTGGTGACGTTATTCCCATAGGTTTTCCTATATGACTTCGCAACCTCGTCAAGAATTATATCCAAATCATGCCTTGAACACATATTATCACCGCCTTTTTAAACAGTTTAAAAACCTTTCTGGTAAGATTATAGCATATAGCAAAGAAAAAAGCAAGTCGCATATCTCACATTCACCCCATCCCCGAAATCTTCATATACTGCAACAGGTACCAATCAAGTACGAAAGGACTGTTTTAGAATGAACATTTTGATTATAGGCGGGGATTCCCGCCAGATATATTGTGCCGGGCGGCTGGCGCTTGAGCCGGGGATGAGCGTTCGGCGTGCGGCTCTCGGGACTGATGCTTTTTCGGGAGAAATCCCGCAGTGCGACGTCCTTCTCCTGCCGTATAAGCCGGTGCAGGGAGAGACGATTGTCGGTTCTGTGGATGCAACCGGCGGGGAAGTTTACTTATCCGATGCCCTGAATTGCATTAAAGACGGCGGTGCGGTCTTTGCGGGAAAGATGGACGATGAAGCTGTAAATTCTCTCAAAGCGAGAAAAATCGCCGTCCATAACTGGTTTTCTGACGAAGCCCTGACTCTTGCAAATGCCGGATTGACCGCCGAGGGAGCTTCGCAGATTATAACTAAGAACGCCCCGGGCGGAGTCAGCGGCTCTCAGATTCTCATTTTGGGAAAGGGGAGAGTGGCAAAGGCTTGCGCCGATTTATTCAGCGAAATGGGGGCAGGCGTTACGATTTCGGCAAGGAGCAAGGAGCACCCGACCGATTTTATCAACCCCGACGAAATCTCCAATGCCGATGTTATAGTGAACACCATTCCGGCACGAGTTTTCGGCGAGAATGAGCTAATGCACATGAAGAAGGGGAGTTTTATACTTGAATTAGCCTCCAAGCCCTACGGAATCGACTTCGGCAAAGCACGCAAGATGGGAATCCCCGCGATTTTAGCTTCGGGCGTCCCCGGAAAATACACTCCCGAGGAAGCTGGAAGAACCCTTGCCGAATCTGTTTTAAGGCACCTGAAAGAAGGCGACGGCGCATGACTGACAAACCCCGAATCGGCTTTGCCATGACCGGTTCCTTCTGCACTTTCAAATCTGCGTTTGAGACAGCCGAAAGGCTTGTTGAAGCCGGCTATGACATCACGCCGATAATGTCCTTCAACGCCTATAATCTCTCGACGAGATTCGGAACAGCGGAAGAGAACAGAGCGAAGATAGAGAGCATCACCGGCAAAGAAATCATTCACACGATAGAGGCGGCTGAGCCGATAGGACCGAAGAGGATGTTTGACCTGATAGCCGTCTGCCCCTGCACTTCGAACACTGTTGCAAAATTGGCATCGGGAGTGAACGACACGCCGGTGACGATGGCGGTGAAGAGCCATCTGCGGAATCAGAGACCGGTTGTGATAGCCGTCTCGACGAACGACGCCCTCTCAAACGCCGCAAAAAATATCGGGATTCTCGAAAGCATGAAGCACTACTACTTCGTCCCGTACCGTCAGGACGACTATATCCTGAAGCCATTTTCGATGGTCGCCGACTTTTCAAAAATGCAACGCACAATCGAGCTCGCACTCTCGGAAATCCAGATACAGCCGATGATTGAGAATCGAACAGACAAGTGACGCATATCCCTACTGAATTGGTGGGGATATGCAATTTTCTTGTCCAAAACACACGAAATACTCACCGAAATTGCATCTTATTTCTATTTACAATATGGCTGCATGTATGGTAGAATAAGTACGGTTCAAAAGGCTCACACCTCGCGAGCCTGAGAACTTAATTACAATATTACATGGAGGTCAAATATAATGGCAAGATTTACTTTACCTCGTGATTTATATCACGGAAAAGGCTCACTCGAGACCCTTAAGACCCTCAAGGGCAAAAAGGCAATCATTGTTGTCGGCGGCGGCGCAATGAAGAGAAACGGATTCCTTCAGAGAGCTGAGGATTACCTCAAGGAAGCTGGAATGGAAGTCAAGATTCTCGAAGGCGTTGAGCCGGATCCTTCCGTCACAACCGTTATGAACGGCGCACAGGTTATGCTCGACTTCGAGCCTGACTGGATTGTTGCAATGGGCGGCGGTTCACCTATCGACGCGGCAAAGGCTATGTGGATCAAGTATGAGTATCCCGAGTGCACCTTTGAGGATATGTGCAAGGTCTTCGGCATCCCCGAGCTCCGCAAGAAGGCTCACTTCTGCGCTATTCCTTCCACCTCCGGTACTGCTACCGAGGTTACCGCATTCTCCATCATCACCGACTACGACAAGGGTATCAAGTATCCTATCGCTGACTTCGAGATCACCCCTGATGTCGCAATCGTAGACCCTGACCTCGCTGAGACCATGCCCAAGAAGCTCGTTGCTCACACCGGTATGGACGCTATGACTCATGCTATCGAGGCTTATGTTTCCACCGCTAACTGCGACTACACCGACCCGCTTGCTATCCACGCAATCGAAATGATTATGAAGGAGCTCATTCCTTCCTACAACGGCGACATGGACGCTCGTGCTAAGATGCACAATGCTCAGTGCCTCGCAGGTATGGCATTCTCCAATGCCCTCCTCGGCATCGTACATTCGATGGCTCACAAGACCGGTGCCGCATTTGCCGACTACGGTGCACATATCATCCACGGTGCCGCAAATGCTATGTACCTTCCCAAGGTCATCGCTTTCAACGCCAAGGATCCCACTGCTAAGAAGCGCTATGGCGTAATCGTTGACTACATGGGTCTCGGTGGTTCGAATGACGACGAGAAGGTTAAGCTCCTCATCGATTACCTCCGTGGCATGAACGACGAGCTCAACATTCCTCACTGCATCAAGAACTACGGTGCTGACAGCTATCCTTGCGAGCAGGGCTTCGTTCCCGAGGAAGTATTCCTTGAGAGACTTCCTGAAATCGCAAAGAACGCTATCGGCGACGCTTGCACCGGCTCCAATCCTCGTATTCCCACTCAGGAAGAGATGGAGAAGCTCCTCAAGTGCTGCTACTACGACACCGAAGTCGACTTCTGATATTTATTGGACAAGCACAAAAAATCCCGCAGATTCTTTCTGCGGGATTGCTTTTTTTAATCCAAATGCTTCGGTGCGGCGGAAACCTGCTTGCCGATGTGCTCCTTCTCCTCAAGATAGATTCTGTCGGCGTACTCCCTGACCTTGTTGCAAATCCACATGTAAGCCGTCGTGCCTTCCGAATAGTCCGCCTCGGCGTACATGTTAATTCTGCCGTCGTGGCGCATCTTTTCGACCTGATTGAAGGCGGTGATGTTGCCCTTCGGATAGATTGCAAAGGTCGAGCCTCCGTTTTTGTTGACGAGTGAGAACGCCGGAATGTCGCTCGGACCGTCGGCAATGTAAATCATGTTCTTGAATTTGACCCTGCGGTATTCTTCGGCGAGAGTGCTGTTGACCTCGACTCCGTCCTGCTTCCCGACGCCCTTGTTAATCTCAAAGAGAACCCGTGTTTTGGAGGTGTTGTCGAGCGCACAGATAACCTCGCTTATAACCGGCTTGCCCTCGGCATTCGGAGCCTCCAAAAGCTCACAGCCCCAGATGTCCTCGACATAGTCGTTCACAACCGAGCCCCGGATCGTCTCGGCGGTGCCGGTGCTGACGATGTAGTGCTCGACCTTGATGCCGTATTCCTGATACTTCGGGTCCTTTGCGACGACGTTCTTGATGCTGTCGAAAATCTCCGGCACACCGTTGTAGAACCGAAGCCTCTGTCCATACTCCCGAAGCTTTGCGTTCGATAAATCCTTGAATTTCCCACTCTGGGCATACTTTATAAGAAAGTTTAAGTAGCATGTGTCCGCATTGACCCGAACGCCGGTCTTCTTGATATTCTCGGCGAACGCGTCGACTTCCTTCCAAAACTCGCTCCCGTCAACCCCGTTGTCCTCAAAAATCGGCGTCTGCATATACTCGCTCACCAGCGTCTTGTCAAAATCCCATATAACCGCAATAATATTAGCCATCTTATTGTCTCCCGAATCTCAATTTTGTAAGTCTTATAATAGCACTTTTTGGTGGGAACTGCAAGACCTGCGGCGATAAAAATAAACCCCAAACAAAATGCCTGAGGTTTATGTCCGTAGGAAAAATTATCTCTTCGAGAACCCCGAATCCCTTAAAATAAAGGCTTTTCGCCTGTTTGTGTCATTTGGGTGCAATGTTCAAAGTTATCTGAAATATCGGGAGAGTTCAACGCTTTCAGAAGCAATTATCTGCGATATAGCTTTAATCATCGCAGACATTGCCTCTGAGAGCTAATATAATGCTTTCTAAGGCGTTTTACCGGCTCACACGATTAACTTCACCTGCAACGGGAAAGTCGCTTAAAAAGCCGGAAATTGGGCTGTATGTGTGCCTTTAAAGCTTAATTCCATTATGTTCTAATTCCATATCCCTGTTGAACTCTTCTTTTACCTCTTCGGGTGCATCTTCCCGTAATCCCTTAATTTCGCCGTCATGAATACCATCATAACCCGGCTCGTCTTCATAAGGATACCGAATAATATAATCCCACCAAATAGGTTCTGTCATCATGATTAAATACCCCTAATTTCAGCTTCTGTCTTTAAAGAAATCCGCCCAATAAGGATTTTCTTCATCAAAGATTGTTTTTTGCTCTTTGGTTAGCTTATATGGATAGTCCGCAAACATATTATAAACCGTCTTTTTGTCGAAAGAAAATAGCCATTCGCCGATTCTATCAGGGACAGCAACCCACCAAATTCTATCATCGGGATTTTTCTTGTAAAATTTATTTGGCATATCCGCCTACTCCCTTCTTTTGGCTTCCATAAGTATTATATCGCCGTCAACTGCTTATTGCAAGCGTTTCTGACTAAATAAGCAAGAAATCAGGCTATATAAGCCCGTAAGCCTGTATAGCCTGATTAAGAAAGGGAAAAAGGCGGCATCATGACACCCACACCGCCGGAGCGGTTTAATTAGATCTTATTGCCCGTTGTAAATGCCCTCATTATATCTCCAGAGGGTGTATATATGCTTCCTTCTTCCAGAACGGGGAGCATTTCGGTCTGCTTTTTACTTGCTACAATGTTTCCGGTGTAGTAGTCGCCGGAATAGAACGGGTTAAGTTCATCATTGAAAATTTTACAGATACGATTCTTTTCGTTTCCGTCATCGTCTGTATTGATTGCCATTTTTGCGGTTATGTCGCCGGTAGGCTGTCCGTATCCGTTGAAGAAATTGCTTATAATACTTACACATTCATCAACGTATTTTTTGAAGCTGTCAATAAAACGTAGGTACAACCCTTCACACTTTTTGTTAGTCTTTGCAATGTTAAGAATAGATCTAATGCAAGGATAGGAAGTTGCATACTTTTCAAGATAAAGCAGATACTCTAATTCTGTCATTCTATCCTGTCCTGCCGTAATCAAGGCAATATCAGTATTGAAGCTTTCCGGGACATCACCGCAAGCAATCTTTTTCAGTTCGCTATATGCCTCTCTCATAACGTCAACGCAAGCGTTAAGATGTTCCTTGTAGGACGGGGCAACGGCTTCGTGAAACTGCTTCATTATCTTGTTGTACTGGTCTGTATACTGCTTGCTTTCCTTAATCCAATGCTTGATTTTCTCCATTTCGCTTTTACGGGTCTTTTCCGCCTTATCCCAATCTGAAGCATATGCTCTCATATGAGACATCAATTTCTGTGAATAATTCATTTTTGTTCGTCCTTTCTGTATTAAGTATTTGTAATGGTTTTTGCCTTTACATTTTCATCCGTCCGGCTTCCATATCATAAAATCATCCCTCTTTCTTAATTTGTTGCAAGGCTCATAATATCATCAAACAGTTTATCAATGCTTTCCCGCTCTGATTGCTCCCGTTCGGAGCGTTCGATGTTTCGGAGTGCCAGAAATTCAACGATTGAGCTTCTATGATTTTTGAAATTCTGAAAACTGCCGTGATAAGCCTTGCTTCCTTCCAGATAACCACAATAACCGTAATTCTCAGCAACGGTTTTAAGGCTTTCCTTTTGGTGCAATATCTCTAAGGCTTTCGCCTCAATTTGCCGGACACGCTCAGAGGTCAGATTCATACGCTTTCCGACCTCTTCCAGCGTTTTTGAATAGTGGTATCTCTCAGAAATGACTTCTCCCTGTTTGCCGTCCAATTCATCAACGATTTTCCAAAGTTGAGCGGAAAGCTGTTCTTTCGCAATCGTTTCTGTAATCTCTGATTCCATGTCTAATGGATCAGCAAGGCATTCTTCTATTGTGAAGTCATCCGTCCCGGCTACAATGTCGCTTAAGCTTATGCACTCTGATTCATGCATAGCTTTCCGTAAATTAGAAAGCTGTTTATCGTTGATTCCTAACGCTTCACATATTTCGGAATCGGCGGGATCTCTACCGTTTGCAGAACATTCCGAAACAAACTTCTTGTATTTCGCTATCCGTATCTGTAGATATTTCGGTATACGCCTTGTACTTTTGGTATCGGTTATATAGTGTTGCAAGGCGTGATTCAGACACGGGGATAGGAAGGTTATAAATTTGTTTCCCATTTCCGGCTCAAAGGCTTCAACTGCTTTCAGCAAGCCAAAATATGATTCCTGCATTAAGTCATCAATTTCTGCATAGGCGGTATATCTTTTTGCAATCCCGTATATAAAGCGTTGATTCTGGAGAAAAAGTTGTTGCATAGCCTCTTTTGGATTGTCCCCGGTTTTGACCTGCAAAACCAACGCTTCATTGTCCACCTTCCAGCACCGCCCTTTTCAAGTCATCATAATAGGATTTGTGGATAGAAAACATTGCAATCATTTTGTTTAAGGTATCCTGCCTGATTCCGGCTTCTTTTGCCATAAGGATATATTTCGCTTCTTCCTGTAGCTGTTTTTCGGATTCCTGCAAGCCGGTATTTTTCAAATATGCTGTTTTCTCCATGCTCCCGCCTCAATTCAAAGTGGTTTGCAAACTATTCTTCTATATCACCAATGATTATAACGGGTTTGATTTCCGTGTCTATATTCTTTCTGAAAATCCCGTATCTCTTCCCAAGTAATTCTGCACACCTGATTCTGTCTTTTGCCGAAGTCTGGATCTCGATAACTTCCTGAATACCCTTACCAACGAATATCAAAACCTGCTCTGTCTGCTCGCCTCTCATTACAGAGGTCAGATACTCCATAATCTCTTGTATCTCAGCTACTTTTTCAGTATGGATTTTTTCAAGTTCACCGTTGATATAATCGGCTATCTTTTGATTATCAAGCAGTTTTGCACCCTGTTCATTCGCTGTTTTTGGAGAATACCCCGCTCTGATTGCGGCTTTCGTTGCATTGCAATCAATCAGATATTCATCTGCAAAACGCTTCTGCTTCACTGTAAGCAAATTCATCAACCCTCTTTCTATTCTGAAGTATTTGTTACCTCTATTATACCATATATTGTGCTAAAGTCAACAATAAAATACTATATATAGTGGTTTTACACAAAAAATGAGGGGCATACAACCCCTTATTTTTGAAAGTTTATCTTCAATTCTGAATCTGGATAATTACACCCACATGACACAAGAATCGCCGTGAAAGCATTATCCACGGCGATTTGTAGTTATCTAAGGCATAACATCGCTTCCGCTACACCGGGAGCGATTTATTTTTGTTGCTTTTTCCAAATTTGATACTCAACTGATTCCTTAATACTATTCTCGAAATCGTTAAATTCCTCTTCAGTAAAAACGATTCTTTTTCCGTCTTTGGATAGCTCAATAGTGTAGCTTTCACCCATAACAAAGCCCACCTTAATAGCTTCATCCGGCACTAAATCCATTTTACCGGCTTTTTCAAACTCTTCAATCGGTATCGCCACAGGCTCGGGGATTTCTTTTACAATATAGCCTAATGATTCAAGGTAACTTCTAAAACCGTCATACTCTTTAACCTTTTCTGCTAAATCGGGATATTTTAAATCCCAATATTCAGAACCTAAAAGGTCAAATCCTTTCACGCCTAAAGCAGAAGCTACAGATTCAGTTGCTTCAAGTTTTGTCTCTGCCGGAGCGTTTTCTATGCCAAACAGTTCATCTACTGATATGCCAAAGAGAATGCAAAGTTTAGATATAGTTTCGACATCAGGCATACTTCCGCCTCTTTCCCAAGTTGAAACAGTCGTGAAGCTTTTAGCACCAATAGCTTCCGCTAATTCCTTTTGGGATAGTTTCATCAATTTGCGATACTTTGTTATATTAGCGGCTATATTCTTTCTTACATCAACCACGGTTTCACCGCCTTTCAATCTTAAAGTATAGCATAACAATTACGGATTTTCAATAGAAAAAAACGGATTTCAAGAAAAATATTACGGGAAATTTGAAAATATATATTGACATTACGAATATTTCGTAGTATAATATGTATATCCGAAATTTTCGTAGCAAAAGATAGGAGGTGAAAGGAATGCTTAACCAAAGTATTAAGAAATTCATGGAAGAAAGAGGAATAAAGCAGTCATTTCTTAAAGAACAATTAGGAATGAAAGCAAGTACAGTCAATGCCCTTCTTAACGGTGACCGAAAAATATCAGCAGAAGAATATTTCAAAATCTGCAATGCGCTTAAAGTTCCTCTGGATTATTTCAAATCTGATCTAACAGATGACAATACCAAATAAAAGAAAGGATTAGGTAGTATGTACACAACAAACAAAATGACCTTCCCAAAACATGAGACGGTCTACGACATTGAATTGATAAAGGCAGAAGAGGGTAAACCGGCTATCTTTATCTTATCAGACGAAGGTATATTTATATATACCTTGACAAAGGGCATTGACATTTTTCATTGCAACGAATTTCTCAGAGGATTCGGTTTCGGCGATGAAGTGCATTTCGAGGATTACGGACAATATGCAATGTTGATTTATAGAATCAATGAGCTTCTCGAAATGAAGAACAATTAACCCGCTCCCCGCCGGTACTGCAATACCGACACAAGGCTAAAATAGGATAAGTGATTTTGGTAAATTCAAAACAGAAAGAAGGTGTAAAAATGACAAATACCGATTTACTCAGACAAAAGATTGATGAAAGCGGTTACAAGCTATCATACATTGCAAAACAGATTGGGATAACTCCTAAAAGTCTTCTTAAGAAGATAAACAATGAAGCAGAGTTTAAAGCAACTGAAATGGAGACTTTGCGGATACTGCTTAATTTATCGACAGAAGAGTGTGTGCAGATTTTCTTTGCAGGGGTTTAAGTGATTCCGAAGCAAACCAAAAAATCAAGAAAGGCAGGTTAAATCATGATGTACAAATTTAGAAATGAGAAAGGGGTGGGAAATAGATGAAACCTAAATATATTAGATTCCTCGGCGGTAAATATCCGGGAGTAAAAAAGGAAGACCGTGTATATACCGACAATCCACAAAGTGATTGGAATAGTTACGGTGCTTCGTATAGTTCAGAATTCTTTAAACTGGATATTGACGATTACAGTCACGAAACAGGGGAGCTTGAAGAGCCTATACATGGTGAGCCTCGCAGTGAAGCCATTATTGCAATACTGGATTCTTTGGGTATACGCTATAACGGTATAGCTACAGAACACGGAAAACACCTATTTTTCCGTGTCCCCGATGACCTTAAGAAGGAAAATAAAATCAACTGGTATTGCCCTTTAGGTGTGAAGTGTGAGTGGAAATTCCCTGATTCTGATGACCATATACCACTGAAAATTAACGGTGTAGAGCGACAATTTTTTAAGGGTTCAATCACCAATGAGGATATAGACGAATTACCGCCGTTCCTATACCCGCTACAGAAAAGCAAGAAAAAACCTTTTAATCTTGTATTTCCAAAGGGAGATAGAACACTAAAATTGGGTGGGTATGTATTCCATTTAGTCAGTAAGGGATTGACGGCGGAGCAGGCATTTCAGGCTATAGAGTTGATGAACAAATATATATTTGAAGTACCTATTCCAGAAGAAACACTCAAAAGCGAAACACTCAACGAAAAGACTTTGAAGAAGGCTATGGATCAGCAAGAGGACAAAGCCGAAAAGTCAATACTACATTCTGATTTGGCAGAAGAGATTATAGAGCATTTCGGGATAATCACAGTAAACGGTGATTTTTACGCATACGAAAACGGGGTATATAAACCGTTTTCAGACGGGAGAATTACTAATTACTTAACAGTGTGCCATCCTAAATTGAATAGCAATTTTGAGCGGGAAGTAATAAGGCATATCAAGGGACAAACACATACCGAATATCCAAAAGACGATGGAACGGTAAATGTTAAAAACGGGATTTTGAACTTCTCACAGGATGGTACAGTTGAGCTTTTACCACATACGGATGAACACATAAGCTTCAGACAGTTTAACGCCGCTTATAATCCGGCTATCCAAAGTAAAAAGCTTGATGATACTTTGTTGCAATGGTTCAACGGAAGTTCAAAGCAGATTGAACTATTCGATCAGTTGATGGGATACCTGCTTATGAATCATGTGCGTTACCAAAAGGTATTTTTCTTTGTGGGTGCACCGTCAACAGGAAAAAGCACTCTGTTAAAACTGATAACTCATTTTTGCGGAAGCGAAAATGTTTCTGCATTACAGCTTGACGATTTAGGAAAGCCTTTTGGACTTGCTCCACTGGTGAATAAGGTAGCAAATATATTTTCAGACATACGAAAGACGAAAGTCTTATCTTCCGAAACCTTTAAAATGCTGTCAGACGGTGGACAATTAACAATCAATCAGAAGTACAGACAACCGTTTAATTACGTTTTTACAGGAAAGCTTCTTTTTGGTATGAACAATTACCCGGATTTCTCGCAGGATTTTGACGGAATAGAAAGGCGTATTGTGATATTTGAGTTCAAACACGTTTTCCAAAAGAATGATCCGCAATTCGATTCTGCGATTATTACAGCCTTAACTTCCGCCGATTGTATGTCTGCATTGCTTAACCACGCAATCAGAGGCTATAAAACCCTGATTCAGAATGACGGCTTTATTACAACGGAAGAAAGCGAAAATGCACTATCCGATTTTGTCAGCGAAAATGACAATGTTATAAGGTGGTTACGGGAAGCAGAAATTACCGAAGATTATTTATTGCGTGAGCCAATAAAAATGGACGGCTACAAAGGCTTATATCCGCAATACACGGCGTTTTGTATTAGTGCCGGAGAGGAAGCCAAAGCACAAAAGGACTTTTCAAAGCTAATATGCAACAAATACGGTTTTGTCACTCGCACAAAACGCATTAACGGGCAAAGACCGCAGGTATTCTTAAAAAAGTAAAGTGTCAACCTGTCAATCTGAAACAGCGATTTTATCCCTTTCGTGAAGAGAAAAAGAAAAATGCAAATTTTATTTTATCATAGGGAAAAGTATAAAATATAATAATTAGATTGACAGGTTGACAGAAAGGAAAGTAAACTAAATGAGATTCACAGAATTTAAACGGTCGATTCCTCAGTTGGAAGCCGAGCGGGTCTTGATAGACCTTGACAGTCTGGAAAAGTACCCTTCCGATAACAATAAACTTACCGTATTGGTGCGTGACAGCCGGTCTTTCCAGAAGGGTGGAGTATGGCACGTTTATCCGATAGCGTTATCAGAATCACAGGTATATATCGTATGTCCCTATTGTGGTGAGATTCACGTCCACGGAAACGACAGGGGAGACTATAAAGGATTTAGATCTGTACACTGTCACACATCCACATATGAGTATAGAAAAGATTACTGCATAGATAATCTTCCAGAAGCGAAAGGTGGTGAAATATAATGACACTTACAGAGCGGGAAATGCGTGAGATAAGCGATAGAGAGAAGAAAGCAAGGTCAACCCTTGAATGTATCACGGAAGTTTTTGCAATGGGTAGTGGAGAAAATATTGACGTCCTTGATTTGGTGAAGGTTGCTCTTGACTATCTCAACGAAAACGAAAAGTATTTCTCAGCCGGTCTCTGATTCCGGGCGGGGTGTGTGCATAGTTGCAAAAAGCTAAGTTTTACTAACCAATTATGCACACACCGGCAAATTCAAATTTATTCAAAAAAAGAAATCCCTATCTACTGCAATAGATAGGAATTCCGAAGCAACCAAATCAAGAAACCTGCAAGAATCACGAAGTGGTTATATCTTATTATACCATTCCGTGATTCAAAAGTCAACGAAAGGAATGGTATTTAATATGCGTTTACCTAACGGATTCGGCAATGTGTCGAAGCTCCCCGGAAACAGGCGGAAGCCATACCGGGCGAGAATAACTGTTAGTTGGGAAGTGGACGAAAGCACCGGGAAGGTGAGACAACAATTCAAAACCATAGGCTATTACGAAACCAAAGAAGAAGGTCTGATTGCTCTTTCACTCTATCATCAAAACCCGTATGATATGGATAGCACCAAAATCACGTTTAAGGAAGTCTTTGAAAAATGGTCTGCTGAAAAGTATCACAAAATATCAGATTCCAATATCAAGGGCTACAATGCCGCTTATCGCTCATGTGAGATTTTGGAGAATATGCGATTTGTGGATATAAAGAGAGCGCACCTGCAAGGCGTGATTGACAATTCCGGGAAGAACTATCCCACAATGAAGAAAATAAAAAGCCTTTTCAATCAGCTTTACAAGTTCGCAATGCAGAATGACCTCTGTAGTAAAGATTATTCAAAGTATGTGGACATAGAGCAATACCGGGATAAGAACCCAAACGCACTAAACCGAAAGCCATTCAGCAAAGCAGAAGTTCAAACGGTCTGGAACTGGAAAGACACAAACGAATATTTTTCTGTTATCCTCATGTTGATTTATTCCGGGCTTCGTATTGGTGAACTGCTTAATCTCAAAAAAGAAGATGTGAATCTTTCGGAAAGGTGGTTTGACGTGACCGCTTCCAAAACAGAAGCCGGAATCCGTAAAGTCCCGATTGCAGAAAAGATTGTACCGTTCTTTGAGTACTGGATGAACAAAAACGACTGCGAGTATGTTCTTTCAACGCCTGAGGGAAAGCGTTTTGAATATCGCAATTTTTATGATTCTTATTGGCTACCGCTCATTGAACAAATGGGAATGCAACACTATCCACATGATACCCGCCACACCTGCATTTCTCTTTTGACCGTTGCCGGAGTGCAAGATAAGATAATCAAAAAGATTGTAGGGCATAAAGGGCAATCAGTAACGGAAGTTGTTTATACCCACTTTGAAATTCAGGAACTTATCGAAGCCATCAACAAAATATAGGGTGGGTGCTTTTCTTGGATAGAACGGAATACAAGAACAAACACAAAGCAAAACACTATGACCGAATAGAATTAGCTGTACCAAAAGGCATGAAAGCGGTTATAAAAAGCCTTGCTTCAGACAAGGGGCTTTCCGTCAACTCATACATTCAGGACTTGATAACCAAAGATCAGGATGGAATGTTTGATACAATGCAGATTGCAGAAAAGAACCGGGAAATGCTATCAGGGATTCAAGGAAATATGCACGATGGTTATAACGTGGTTTTCAAAGACGGTTACATAGTACACTGTAAAACCAAAAAGGAAGTCAGAACTGCAATAATAGAATACTGCAAGGAAAAGGGCGTTTAAATGCGCTCTTTTCTTTGGTTTTCGTGTCTTACGGAAGATTGCAAAAGTCTTACGGAAGACACCTATTATCATGTGTCATACCCGTGTCATATGCGTGTCATACCTCACACCGTTTCACATCGTCTCACACCGTCTCACAGATTGAACAACATTGAAAAACCCCCGAAAAAAGGCTTTTTCGAGGGTTTTGACAGTTTGCAATATTTGATTTTCTTATCTCTTCGAGAACTGCGGTGCGCGTCTTGCGGCTTTGAGACCGTACTTCTTTCTTTCCTTCATACGAGGATCTCTTGTGAGGAAGCCTGCAGCCTTAAGCTGAGGACGGAGCTCGTTGTTATACTGGAGCAAAGCTCTTGAGATGCCGTGTCTGATGGCGCCTGCCTGACCGGTAACTCCGCCGCCTGCAACGGTGCAGACAACGTCGAAGGTGCTGTCAGCTCCGACGAGCTTGAGAGGCTGACGGACGATGAGCTTGAGTGTTTCGAGACCGAAGTAATCGTCGATGTCTCTACCGTTGATGGTAACCTTGCCGGTTCCCTGATAAAGTCTTACTCTGGCGACAGAACTCTTTCTTCTGCCGGTTCCATAGAAGTATGCTGATTTAGATTCGTACATGTTTCATCCTCCTTCTTAAAGCTCGATGGTTTCGGGCTGCTGAGCGGCATGAGGATGCTCCGAACCCTTGTAAACGCGAAGTCTCTTTGCGGAGTTGGCACCGATGGTGTTGTGGGGAAGCATACCCTCGACAGCTATCTTCATAGCTCTCTCCGGCTCCTTCTCCATCATGTCGGAATACTTGTACTCCTTGAGGTGTCCGATCCAACCGGTGTGCCATCTCAAGACCTTCTTGTTGATCTTGTTTCCTGTGAGAACTGCCTGAGCGCAGTTGATGATGATAACGTGGTCTCCGCAATCAACGTGAGGGGTATAGGTGGGCTTGTTCTTACCATTAAGAATGGTAGCGGCTGCGGCGGCAACTCTTCCGAGAGGCTTGCCGGCGGCATCAATTACATACCACTTACGCTCAACATTCTGCGGATTTTCCATAAATGTTGACATTTAATTTCCTCCTATTGGAATTAATAAACTCTGCGCCTTGAAACGGGGCACAAAGCCTTGCTTTTCAAGCGACGTTTCGTATTATAGTACTTGAATTTTCGATTGTCAAGCCCTTTTGAGAACTTTTTTTAAATATATCCCGTTTTCTTTCGATTTCTCTTGATTTCTTTCGATATTTCTTCGATTCTCGATTTTCATTTCAATTTTGAAGACCTCCGTTTCAACGGTTGATTTTTTATCGCATATGTGGTAAAATATCCTTCGGACATTAACCGCCCTTGGGCGAAATAATATTTTTTCAGGAGGAATGCACTATGGCAGAAGTAAGAAGTGTGCCGAAAAGAAGCGAGGTTCCGGAGGAATTCACATGGAATCTCTGTGATTTATATGAAACCGACGACAAGTGGCTCGAAGCTTTGGAGAAGGCAAAGTCCATCCCCGAGAAGTTAGCCTCATACGAGGGCAAGCTCGCCTCGAACGCCGAAACATTACTCGAGTATTTCAGACTCGACGATGAAATCACTCTCGAATTAAACCGCCTTGCCAACTACGCAATGCGCAAGTACGACCAGGACACCGCCGAGCCGAAATATCAGGACTTCTACTCGAAGATTATGATGCTCTATCAGGACATCGGAGCTTCCTGCGCCTATGCAGTCCCCGAGATTATTTCAATCCCCGATGAAACTCTTGAAGGCTTCTATAAGACTTGCCCCGACCTTGAGCTCTACAGAATCTCAATCAACAGAATCCGAATTGAAAAGGACCACGTTCTCTCAGCGTCTGAGGAGGCAATTCTTGCCATGAGCCAGCAGGTAAGGGGAGTCCCCGACGACGTCTATGGCACTCTTGAGAGCACAGATCTGAAGTTCCCAAATGCCGTCGATAGCGAAGGCAACGAGCATCCCCTCACAAACGGCTCCTATGTGGCGCTTGTCGAGAATCCCGACAGGAAGCTCCGCAAAGATGCCTTCAGGAAGCTCTACGGCACCTATGAGCAGTTCAAGAACACGTTTGCTTCTCTCTACTTCGGCGAGGTCAAGCAGTCGATGTTCATGTGCCGGGCAAAGAAGTACAATTCCACCCTCGAGATGGCGCTTTCCGCCAACGAAGTCCCGACATCTGTATATCATAATCTCATCGACGCCGTTCACTCGAATATGGGCTATATGCACAAGTATATGAGCCTCCGCAAAAAGCTTATGGGCGTCGACGAGCTCCACATGTACGATTTATATACAACTCTCGTACCCGATGCCGATGCAAAGGTCACCTACGATGACTCGAAGAAGGATATCCTCGATGCAATGCAGATTCTCGGCGACGACTACGTCTCGATGCTTAAGGAAGGCTTCGACAACCGCTGGGTTGACGTTTACGAGAACGAAGGCAAGCGTTCTGGTGCATATTCCGCCGGAGCAAGACCTCACCCCTATGTCCTTATGAACCACAAGGAGAACCTTGACAGCGAGTTCACCCTCGTCCACGAGATGGGGCACTCGCTCCACTCATATCTTTCCCAGAAGAACCAGCCCGTCTGCTACAGCGATTATGTTATTTTCGTAGCCGAAGTCGCCTCGACCTGCAACGAAGCGCTTCTGATGCAGTATCTTCTTTCGAAGACGACTGACAAGAAGGAGCGGGCATACCTCATAAACTACTTCCTCGAGCAGTTCAGAACGACCCTTTATCGTCAGACGATGTTTGCCGAGTTCGAGCTTCTGACGAAGGAAGCCGCCGAGAGGGGAGAGACCCTCAACGCCGACTACCTCTGCGATCTCTACTACAAGCTCAACAAGCAGTACTACAGCGACGACATCACCGTCGACCCCGAAATCGCCTTCGAGTGGGAGAGAATTCCTCACTTCTACTATAATTACTATGTCTATCAGTACGCAACCGGCTTCTCCGCCGCAATCGCCCTTTCGCAGAAGATAATCAAGGAAGGCGAGCCTGCGGTGAAGAACTATCTTAAGTTCCTTTCGAGCGGTTCAATCACCGACCCGATAAGCCTTCTCAAGATTGCCGGAGTTGACATGAACTCCCCCGAACCCATCAACGAGGCTTTAAAGATGTTCGGCGAGCTGATTGACGAGCTCGACGAGCTTTTGGGATAACTATTTTAACAGGAGCAATCTAAGAATGAAATACTATATTGGAATCGACCTCGGCGGCACCAACATCGTCGCCGGAGTCGTCAACGAAAACTATGAAATTGTAGCGAGGGCTTCGACCCGCACCAACTGCCCCAGACCTGCAGAAGAGATTATAAAAGACATGGCGAAGGTCTCCCACGAGGCTGTCGAGAACGCCGGTCTTTCGATGGACGATATCGAATCGGTCGGCTTGGGCTCCCCCGGAACCATCGACAGCGACAGGGGATATATCGAATATTCAAACAACCTCGACTTCTACGACATCCCAGTCGGCGAGCTTCTTTATAACGAGCTTGGGAAGCCCATTTATGCCGAAAACGACGCCAATGCGGCGGCATACGGCGAATACGTTGCCGGAAGCGCAAAGAACGCCAACAGCGCAGTCTGCATAACTCTCGGAACGGGAGTAGGCGGAGGAGTCGTAATCGACGGCAAAATCTATTCCGGCTTCAACTATGCCGGCGCCGAGCTCGGTCACACCGTCATCGAGGTTGACGGACCTCTTTGCACCTGCGGCAGACACGGTTGCTTCGAGGTTTACTCGTCCGCAACGGGTCTTATCCGCATGACCAAGGAAGCTATGGCTGAGCACCCCGAATCGAAAATGCACGAAATGATGGGCGACCATGTCTCCGGCAGGCTTGCCTTCAACGCGATGAGAGCGGGCGACGAGGCGGCGAAGGAGGTCGTCGACAAGTATATCAAGTATCTTGCCACCGGCATTGCAAACGTCATCAACATCTTCCAGCCGGAGGTTCTCTGCATCGGCGGAGGCGTCTGCAACGAGGGCGACGCTCTTCTTGTGCCTCTCAAGGAACGTGTCGCAAACGAGGTCTATACCAAGCGCGGCTCCCGTAATACCGAAATCGTCCGTGCATCTCTCGGAAACGACGCCGGAATCATCGGCGCGGCATTCCTCGGCAGAAGCAGAAAGTAGGAAACCTATGAAAATTCTCGCCGTTGACTATGGAGATGCCAGAACCGGTCTTGCCTCCTGCGATAAGGGCGAATCCATCGCCTCTCCCGTCGGGACTATCTCAGAATGGAACCGTGAGCGCTTGCTTCAAAAAATAGCTGATAAGGCGCATGAACTCGGCACTGAGCTTATAGTCGTCGGATTGCCTAAAAACATGGACGGTTCCGAGGGCGAGCGAGCAGACAAGTGCCGCGAATTCGCAGCTCAGCTTTCGGAACTTTCGGGAATCGAAACCGCCCTCTGGGACGAGCGCATCACGACCGTCGAAGCCATCGGCATCCTGAACGAAACCAACGTCCGGGGCAAAAAGCGCAAAGCCGTAATCGACACCGTCGCCGCAACCCTCATTCTTGAGAATTACCTTGAGTACAGGAAGAAGAAAGGGCTTGCAAACTAATTTAATTTATCCATAAGGAGTAACCCCACCAATGACAAAATCCCGCAAAAGCCTCATCAACCTGACCCTATCCGCAATGTTTTTAGCCATCGGGCTCGTTCTCCCGTTCCTGACGGGGCAGATTCCCGAAATCGGCAACATGCTTCTCCCGATGCACATCCCGGTGCTTCTCTGCGGGCTTATCTGCGATTGGAAGCACGGACTTGCCGTCGGCTTTATAACCCCACTTCTGAGAAGCCTGCTTTTCGGCAGACCGGTGCTCTATCCATCAGCCATAGCAATGGCGTTTGAGCTTGCAACCTACGGCGCGGTAATCGGCATCCTCTATGCCGCATCCAAGTGGAAGTGCATAGTTTCGCTTTACCGCAGTCTGATAGCCGCCATGATTGCCGGAAGACTTGTCTGGGGCGTCGCCGAGATAATCCTTCTCGGCATCAGGGGCAACAGCTTCACATGGAGCGCATTTATTTCAGGTGCAGTCCTTGAAGCAATCCCCGGAATCATAATTCAGCTCATCCTCATCCCCGCCATCATGGTCGCCCTCAATAAAACGGGACTCGTCAGGTTTACCAAGAAGGCGAATAAAACCCGAGCGGCGGATTAACAGACACTGAAAAGTTATCAATAACACGGCATTTCTCGCTTTATGTCGTGTTATTTTTCTGCCCGAAGTGCTATTCTTAGGGCAAGAAAGGAGGGAAAACATGAATCAGAAGAAAATTGGCGAATTTTTAAAAGAGCTCCGAAAAGAAAAGGGGCTCACACAGGAACAGCTTGCCGAGAAGTTCTATGTTTCAAACAGGACGGTTTCACGTTGGGAGACGGGGAGCAACCTGCCGGACATAAGTACACTTATCGAGCTTGCGGACTTTTATAACTGCGACATCCGTGAAATCATCAACGGAGAAAGGAAAAGCGAGAACATGAACGAAGAAGAAAAGAAAAACCTCAAGGCGGTTGCCGAATATGCCGAAGAGGACAAGGCAACACTCTTAAAACGGGTCAGAACAACGAGTATAGTGGGCATTATTGCGGTTGTGCTGTGCTTTATAGTTATGGTGACCGACGACTCAGACCATCTTCCGGTCGTAGACTTCATTATGGGAGCTTCGATGGGCTTGGCATTCAGCGCTCTGCTGGTATCGTTCCTCTACACAATAGATATTCTTTCAAAAGTGAAGCAAAGCGGCAAGCTCTCGAAGAAGATGGCGGCAATCATTATCACAATCTGTGCTATTGTTGCCCTTGGATGCTTTATAGCGGCGATATTCGCATCTGTTTAAAATAAGCACGAAAAAGCGGCTGGTACTGTTTGAGTATCAGCCGTTAATTTTTGGGGGCTTCCGCCTTGTCGCCACATGATACATAAAACCCGCACGAAGCAGGTGGGTATCAGCCCTGACGTTTCGTGCTCCCTTCGTCCTCAGTACTTGAACAGGGTCGTGCGGGGGCATCAACCGTGCGTACTTTGGGAGGTCTGCATCCCCGCGCCCGGAGCGAGATTCCCTAAATATATGTGTTGGATTATAAAAACCATGCTTAATCGAGCAAGGCAGAATGGATTCTAAGGTTAGTATAACTCACCTGAGCTATTCTATGCGAAGTTTTTACTCTTCGTGATGATGGCAGCAGCAATCCTCGTCGTCGCAATCGCAGTCGTCATCTTCACAGTCGCACTCACACTCGTCGTCCCAGTTGTCGAATCTGTCGATGAAGATCTGTCCCAGTCTGTCATACTCCTCTTCGCTTTCGATGGAAACAAGAGTGATCTCGTCGCCGGTGTCCTCTACTTTCAGAATGATGAACTCGCCGTTGTCGTTCACGAGATCCTCGGGATTCTCATAGTAGGGGGCAAGTGCATAATAGGTGTTGTCGCCTTCGTCATAAATGTCTATAAGCTCATAGTTGCCGACATTGCCCTCTTCGTCCTCAAGGGTATAGATTTCGGGCATATATTCGTTTTCATCCATGGTGGTAATCTCCTTTGCAAATAGGTTTGATTCTATTATAGTGAAAACTTGCGGGTTTGTCAATGGTACTTTTGTGTAGAAACCGCTCAAATTTATATTCAAAAGATAACACGAGCCCTTCAGAAAAATTCCACAAAAAAATTTGAAAAAAGTTTGAAAAACCTATTGACATTTGAATTCGGGTGTGTTATAATACAATCACAGAAGAGAGATAAATAAAAAGTCACTGAAATCTAAAAGGGAGAGGGTTCCGATGAAGAGGTAACAAATCTTCAGAATCACAGGCAAATAACACCGCGTCTTAAAAGCAAAGGAGCGATTGTTATGAAAGTATTAAGAGTAGCAAGAAGCGGAATTTACGACTGAAATAAAACGAAAGAGGTGAGTCCGGCATTCTCAGCATAACTCTTACCGACTCACAGATTCAAAAGTAATAGAATCTTTATACTTGACACATTACGAGATGTTCTCTTAGGTACGAAACCAATTTCTCAAGATAAAAGATAAAAGCTATGAAATTGATTCTGTAACAGCAAGAAAATATCTTGCCCAACATAAATCAAGAAAATCCGAATCAAAAAGGTTTAAAGCCCGAAAGGATTTGATGCACCATGAAACTGTTTCACAAGAAGGAAATCAAAATCTAGCAGTGAGAGGGTGAGTCCAACAAAGACTTTAAATTGGCTGTAGTCGCATCAGTGATAATATCTGACGATACCAAGCTTTGACGATAACATGGTTCATGCGTGAGGTTTATTTAATAGCCTGGACGTGATGAAGTAAGCTAAGTTAAAACCTGATACCAAGGCGACAAAGCGCTGACGATACGTCTTAGGCGCACAGCATATGGTGATAAATTGATATAATGAGGGAGCGGTTATCCGCTCCCTTTTTGGTTTCCGGTTTTTGTAACCGTTCGGACGACTCCAGAATAATATAAACTAACGGCAGGAGGCTCACAAAATCAGTTTCAGAAGGGGAGAGAAGAGCCATGAATCCCTGCCGATTATATAACAGCCGCCGGAAATGGCGGCTTTTCGGATTTGAAGCTCTGTCTTTGTCAATTTGACCGATATCGGCGCTGAATAGTCGGCAATATTTTGCTTTTTAGTAACCGTTTTGTAACCAAAGATTGTTTGACAACCGACGTGTACTTGCTGTATAATGATGGTGGATAGTCAGGCACTATCAGGGAGGAAAGAAATGAAGACTTTAGTTTCAGCATCAATTCTTTCGGCGGATTTCGGTCACCTTTCGGACGAGCTCACAAGAGCCGAAGAATCCGGATGCGATATGATACATTTCGACGTTATGGACGGTCACTTCGTCCCAAATATCAGCTACGGCGTGCCGGTTCTTAAATCAATCAGGAAGTATTCTGGGCTCCCGTTCGACGTTCATCTCATGATAAGCGACCCGAACGCCTATATTGAGCCGTTCGCCAAGGCGGGAGCCGACGGAATCACATTCCACCTCGAAGCCACGGCGAATCCTGTCGGGATTATAGATAAAATCCATTCTCTCGGACTCAAGGCGGGCGTTTCCGTCAAGCCGAAAACCGATGTTAGCCTTTTATATCCTCTTGTCGGAATAATGGACATGGCACTTATAATGACGGTCGAGCCCGGGTTCGGCGGTCAGGGCTTCATCTATGAAACCCTTGAGAAGATAAAGGCTCTTCGGGAATATTCTTCTGACTTGGATATTGAGGTTGATGGCGGCATCTCCGACAAAACAGCTCACCTCGTAAGAGAAGCGGGAGCGAATGTCCTGGTTTCCGGCTCATACCTGTTCCGAGCCGCCGACATGGCTTCAAACTGCAAGCTTCTGAAAGACTAAACACAAGGACGGTAAACCACCATTTCAGACACAGTCGTAACATCAATCGGAAAAACAGAAAGGCACAGATACCTAAGACTCTGTTGCTTCTTATTGACACTTTGCGTCCTGCCATATTACTATTACGGGCTGAGGGCTTTGATTGTTGTTGCCATTTCCGTCGCCACAAGCCTCCTGACCGAATATGTATGCAATTCTCTTATGAGAAGAAAATACGACTGGCGCGACCCGTCGCCCTATGCAAACGGAATCATGCTTGCACTTCTTATGCCCGCATCCGTTCCCTATGGCGTCATGATTTTCGCAAGCGCCTTCATGTCATCCGTCATGAAGTATGCTTTCGGCGGGCATCATAACCGGATTTTCCACCCCGTCGCAACGGCATATCTCCTATCGGCGCTCTGCTGGCCTTCAAGCGTATTAAGATACCCGACACCGGCTGTCTTCGGCAACCTCTCACTTTCCGAGAGCCTGACGGATGCATTGGATCGTTCATTCACCCACTATGTCGACGTTTCTCTCAGCTCATCAAGCTGGCTCGATATCCTCTGGGGCAAGCTCGCAGGACCGATGGGCACGAGCTGTGTAATACTGATTCTCATCGTCACGATTGCGCTTTATTGCTTCCGTGATATCCCCGCACCGGTGCTCTTCTCGGGAATTGCAACCGAAGTGCTCCTATTCATCCTGTTCCCGATTTCCGCAACCGGATGGCAGGCGGCGCTCTATTCTATTGTCACCGGCTCATATATGTACGTTCTTACGTTCATGGTCTGCGACCCGTGCTTCGCTCCGTCGAACGGCTTCGGGCAGGTGCTCTATGGCTTTGCCTACGGACTTACGGCATTTCTCCTCAGAAAGTTCTCCGGCTACGAGGACAGCTCTGTCCTGGCTCTGATGGTAGTTTCCATCTTCCCGTCCGAGTTCGACCAGTTCGCAATCTTTGTTACCGACAGCCTCGATAAGTTCCGCAATTATGCCGTCACGAAAATCGAAGACTACTATATCTATCGCAGATTCAAGAAATACGAGAATCTTCCCGATAACGAAGAATCTTCTACTGAAATAGAAGAGAATACCGGAAAGGACGGTGACTCGGATGAAGATTAACGGCTTCAGGTCTTCGGAACGCAAAGATGCTTCCGTCTCCGACATAAGCGACCTCCACGGTCTTGTTCCTTCTCAGGCGAGCACCGCAGGCAAGGAAGCGGTCTTAACGTCGAATGCCCTCCTTTCAACCGGCTCGATAATCGCTCCGGCGGTAGTTGTCGCAACAAGCTTCCAGAACGCACTGGCGCTCTGCATCGTGTTCAGTCTTGTGACGTTCATAACGGTTTTAATCTGCTCCTTCGTCCCGAGAAAGCTCGTCTATACCGTCAGAATAATAGTTTATACTTTTGTGGCGTCGCTCGTATATGTTCCCGTCGCGATACTTATGGAGAACATCATGCCGGCGCAGTTCTCGGCACTCGGAGTATATGCGCCGCTCTTAATCACAAACTCGTTCATCACGATGAAGACCGAATCGAAGTTCTACCGCCTCAGACGTGGCTTCATGGCGGAGCTCTGCGGCTTCTATATCATCGGCTATGATCTGGCGCTCCTGTTCCTCGGCTTCATGCGTGAGCTCTTGACAAACGGCGGTCTTTTCGGAGTGCAGTTCCTGCCGCTCAGTATTCCATCTGCCGGGACGGTCTATGGCGGATTTATCCTTCTTGCGCTCACCTCTGCCGCATACAGGTGGATTCTCAGGCTTTCCGCCAAAAACAAGGATAGCTGATTTCGGAAATCAAAGGAAAGGGTGTATATGAATGGCTGTCTTCTTCGAGACAATCGGAGCGGCATTGCTCGCCATAATCGTCGAAAACGTAATATTCACAACAGCGTTCGGAACGAGCACATTAATCAGCCTTTCCAAGCGCGACGGTCAGATTTTCTTCTGCGGTCTCTTCATAACCGAATTCTCGGTTTTATCGAGCATGATAGCTTACGTCTTCGAAGGCTTGATGCTTAAGAGCGATATTTCGGCAAGATTTTTGCCGACACTGTATATAATATCACTTGGGCTGGTTTATATCGCCACGCTCCTTGTTATCTGGTTCGTCTCAAAAAAGGCGTTCAATAAAGTCAAAAGATATATCCATCTGTCGGCATTCAACTGCACTGTTTTAAGCGTGCTCTTCAACGACACCCTCATCGGCGGCGGTCTGGGGGAGAGAGTCCTTTTCGGACTCGAAGTTGGAATCGGCTTCGCACTCGCCGCATATATTCTTTCCGTAAATTACGAAAAGCTCAACTCCGATGAGGTTCCCGCCTCATTTTCGGGCTTTCCGATACATGTACTGTATATAGGCATTGTCTCCATGGTGGTCTATGCACTGGGAAGGTAGGAGAGTTCTATGGCAAACTCCAGGAAATACAAGGTAAAACACTCTTCCAAACCGATGTTCAAGCAAAAGCGCAAAAAGGGCAATTCGGTTCTGGGTATTATATTCATGATTATACTTCTTGCGGCGCTTGTCTTCGTCGGCTACAGCGTCGGCAAGCCGATTGTCGAGTTCCTGTCGGGGGAGCGTGACACGCCCGTGAATTCCGGCACGGAATCCTCGAACGACACGTCTGAAACGACGGAAAACACCACAACCGCCGCAACTTCTGCGACTACTGAAGCCACGACCGAGGAGCCGGAGCCGACCGTCGCCGTTACAAATAACATCTACTATATCTCTTACTCAAGCGATATCGCCGACTATGAGAGCTATGTTTATTCGGCTGTGGAATATGCCGCACAGAACGGCTATAGCGGCGTCTGCGTCGAGCTCATCGCCGAGGGCGGAGCGGTAACTTATTCGTCCGCCAACACCACCGCTATTGAAGCAGGCGCAGTAGTAACCGGCGGAATATCTGATTTATCCGCATTGGTCTCGACTATCACAGATTCGGGGCTCACGGCATATGCCAGGATCTCGACTCTTTCGGACAACATCGCTTCGACCTATGACAAGACCCTTGCCTACATGATAACCGGCACCGACACCCGTTGGTACGACGACAACACCGCCAACGGCGGCAAACCGTGGATTTCGCCATACAGCTCGACGGCTACGGAGTATATCGAAAGCCTCGTTTCCGAAATCTCCGATGCCGGCTTCGTTGGACTGATAGCAGGCGAAATCGAGTTCCCGCCGTTCAGAAATTCCGATATCCGTAACTACTTCTCCGGCACCGATGTGGCGTCCTCGACGAGATACCAGACCCTCGTCTCGTTTGCCGAGACGGTCTATAACAGCTTCGGCTCTGCCAAGGAGTTCTATATCGAGGTTGACGCCGAGGACATCATCTCCGGCGACGCCGAAATCCTGACCGACACAGATTCTCTTTGCACAAGTGTCATTTACGTCAACTTCAACCCCGGTAGCATCGGCACCAGAATATCAAAAGCCGACGGCACGGAAGTCTCGTTTGAAGGGCTCAACACCGCCTATCTGTTCAGAACCGTCTTCAATCTCGTTGAAGAATCTCTCGACGGCACGGGAGTAACAATAATCCCGAAGATAACCGGCTGTGAAATAACCGACGACCTCATATCGGCAATCGAGCTTATGGGCTACGACACAGCAATGATAGAAGAATAAAATTAATACCCATCGACGTGATTCGATGGGTATTTTTGTAACTATACAAGCAAGCAAATCAGTCCCGAACAGCCCTCGTTGACTATCCGCTCGACTGCCTCTCTCAGCTTCTCCCTCGCGTCGTCGGGGAGCCTTGCCAGCTTCTGCTCGAGTCCTTCCTCGACAAGTTCGCTCACGGATTTCCCGAAGATGTTCGTTTCCCATATCTTAAGAGGGTCGGTCTCGTAGTCGGTCATGAGATACTGTATCAGCTCCTCCGACTGCTTCTCGGTCCCGACAATCGGCGCCACCTCCGCAGCGATATCCGCCTTGATGAGGTGAATCGATGGCGCACTCGCCGTGAACCGGACGCCGTACTTGCCGCCCTGCCTGATAATCTCCGGCTCGAATGCCGTGAGCTCGCTTTCGGTCGGCATCACGATTCCATAGCCCGTCTGCTCGACCTGCTCGAGCGCCTCCGAGAACTTCTCGAGTCTTTGCCTGAAATTCACAAGCTCCAATATCTTCGGCATCAGTTCGTCTTCTGAATTTAGTTCAAGCCCGGTTTCCTCACTCAGAATCTGATAAAACAGCCTGTTGTCGAGCGTCACCCCGAGCCGTGCGGTGCCGTTCCCAAGGTCGACTTTCGTAATCTCGGAGCCCAACACATCCTCACAGCACCCGACCGTCTCCGAAAGCTTCTTTATATCCCTGATATACCTGAGCTCCGGGGCGGCTTTTCTTATCGAGTCGTAAAGCTCCGCCTTGAGCCAGTGCCCCTTCTTGAGGGAACTGACCCACTTCGGCATCACTACGTTTATCTCCTTGACAGGGAAGGCATACAGAAGCTCGGTGAGAATGCTTTCTATGTCTTCCTTAGTCATCGTCAGGACGTTAATCGGCATTACCGGCACGCCGTACTTTTCGCTCATCTCTGAGCATAACGAAATCGCCTCAGCACTTTGTTCGTTCTGGGTGTTCATCAGCACGACAAACGGCTTCCCGAGGTCACATAGCTCGCTTATAACCCTCTCTTCGCACTCCTCGTATTCGTCCCTCGGAAGATCAGATACACTGCCGTCGGAGGTTATCACAATCCCGACTGTCGAATGCTCGGTGATGACCTTCTGCGTCCCGATTTCCGCCGCCATGTTAAAGGGAATCTCCGACTCAAACCACGGTGTTCGCACCATCCTCGGAGAGTCGTTCTCGATATACCCGACGGCGCTCGGAATCACATACCCGACGCAGTCAATCATCCTTAGGCTCACGCTCGCCACGTCGCCGAGCGTAACCTGCACGGCCTCCTCGGGGATGAATTTCGGTTCGGTGGTCATGATCATTTTTCCGGCAGATGCCTGCGGGAGCTCGTCGACAGTGCGGTCCTTGAGGTAGCCCTCTTTGATGTTCGGGATAACGAGGCTTTCCATGAACCGTCGTATGAATGTCGATTTTCCGCTTCTCACCGGTCCGACGACACCGATGTAGATGTCGCCGCCGGTTCTTTCTGAAATACTTTGGTAAAGTTTATCGGTAGTCATCATATTCTCCTAATCTACAATCGGTATGAGTATCATCTTCGGCTCCGTCAGAATCTCCTCGCCGAGGTCGTTTTCTTCGGTGATAGCCGACAAGGTTGTGTGCGTCCTCTTCGCGATGTCCCATGGCTCCTCACCCTTCTCGGCATAGTAGAGCTTCATCGCAATGTCTGAGTCTTTTTCGAGCGGGCTCGCCTCGTCGACGGTTATGCCGCTTATGAACCTGTGCGTCTTGCACCCGAAGAGATAGCCCTTGAGCCTTATGTCGGCTGTAATCTCCATCGCATTCGAAGAGGTCAGTTTAAAAGCTGTCTGAGCGACCGTTGCATGAGCATCAATCGAACAGCTCGAAGCCTCTTCCGGAAGCTTCTTCTCGAATTCGTCCGTCCCTTCAAGATAAATCGGCTTTCCGGATTCGTTCTCGGCATAGGCGAAGTAGGTAATCCGACCTCGAACCGAAACGCTCCCA
This sequence comes from Oscillospiraceae bacterium, assembly GCA_021199355.1. Lineage (GTDB taxonomy): Bacteria > Bacillota > Clostridia > Oscillospirales > Ruminococcaceae > Faeciplasma. The sequence goes on along the minus strand of JAJQIF010000014.1, from coordinate 11,589 downwards.
TCCGTATCTGTCACCGCATCAAGCTTCCCGACCTCCGCACCGGCGCACATTACGGAAACGATTTCACCATCGTAGTAGGTGAGCGATGCCTTCGTCTTGCAGCTCTCCGAAATCTCCTGCGGTACGCATTCGATATCCTCCTCGCTCATCTCAAGGCTCGATTCATAGACGGTCGAATAGGCATCCGTTGCAATCAGCACGCTTTCGAACCTCATCGCAAGACAGCTTATCTCGATATTGAGCTCACAGCTGACGGTGTTGTTGCCGCTCTTTCCCGACGGCTTAATTTCGCAGTCGGAAACGTTCGCCGAAATCATCACGTCATATCTTTCGTCCAGCCCTTCGACATCCGAAATCTGCGAGAAGGGGACAGCGAAGCGAATGCTTTCGGCTTTGTTTGAACTGTCTTCCGGGACATACAGAAGCGAGACCTCCGCTTCGCCCTTCGTCAGAAGCTTCCCCGAGAGAATCTTCTTGTCTGCGGTGATGACTGCGGCATCGGCTCGTATTACCGTTTTTACCGCCGGTTTTGACTGCCCAAGGTCCACTTCGTCCACAACCGTGATTCTCTTCGTGACGGCGATTCTCTTTGAAGGATATGTGACGAGCGATTTTCTGAGCTGTAACCCGTCGCCCGAAGCCTCCGAAACAGCTTGCCTCGCCTCGTCTGCGGTCGCCGTGACGGAAACGGAAATAATTCCTCTTATGTCCGCTCTTCTCTTGCCCGAGACCCGACAGCTTGCGCTCTCGGTATAGGGCATGATGCTTATCTTTGGCGACTTTGCCGCCCCCGAAAGCTCCGCCGAGCGGTTATAGGTGAGCACCTGCTCCGCCGCACACATCTCTCCCGACTCGGAAACATAGGTGAGCCTTATCTTCGCCGACAGCTCATATTCAAGCCTTGTGCCGTTCAGAGTCCTTGCGGAAATGCTCGGCAGGATTCTAAGGTTCAGGACCTTGAAAATCTCGGGATAATAGTCGGGCAGTATGTAGTCAAGCTCCACCGACTGCTGACTGACCCCGCCGCCTAAGCGACTCGGTACGGTGAAGTTTTCTTTTGTAACTTTGTAATCCATAATCTCCTCCTGAGCGGGCACCGTTTTCCCACGAACCCGCAAATTGAAAAGTGCGTAACTCGTACGTTTGCTATATCATATTCAGCTTGTTTCGTTTTCATGCCACGCTTAAAATTTCTCGAAAATTTTTTTGGAGGAGTGCAATAATTCGCATTCTCAATGTGTTTTATAAGTAGAAAATGCTTTTTCAAGGAGGAATCACAATGAAAAAATTATTCGCAATGCTTTTGGCAGGACTTATGCTCGTGACGGTGATGTCGGTGGCGGCTTTCGGCTTGGAACTTCCCGACATTTCGGAAATCGCACCCGAAGAGGGGACAACGGTTTATGCTCTTGTCATAGACGCAAGTACAGACTACAACTATCTTCAACTATGCGAGCTTAATGTCAACGACATCAATCATCGTGGTCTTTGCACTGCTACGGTAAAGGCAGACACAGAGCTTCTCAACGCCGACGGCGAAATTACAATGGAAGACATCTCTATGGGAGACATAATTGCCATGACCTATACCGGTGATGTCTTGGAAAGCTATCCCTCGCAGATACTGGGGACCACAAGGGTTTACGTCGTAGACCATGTTGACACTTTAGGTGAGATTGAATCTCTCATCCCTGATTGGTGCGATGATAACGGTGATTTCTTCCCGGCATGGAACGTCTTCGCCGGTCTTCCCCAAAACCTCGATGCCACTGTCTCCAACGGTAAGGTCAAGCTCTCTTGGGCGGACATCTCAGACGAGAACTATACTGTTTACTGGAAGCGTTCATCTTCGGATGAGTGGAAGGTTGCCGGCACTGTCGTTGGGAATAGAGTAAACATCGTCGGTCTTAAGTCGGGCGTGAGCTATGATTTCAAGGTTGAAATCTGCGGCGAAGATTCCGAGGTTGCCACTATAACGGCACCATAATCAAAGTCAGACAGAAGGAGAAATATCTATACAAATTTGCCCTCCGTGCTTTGTGGTGCGGAGGGCAAGCTTTCCACAAATGTTGACTTATGAGTATTGACAGAACCCGGGTTTAAGAGTATAATAATCGAAAAGGCAATCGGCATTTTGGTTTCACGATAAGGAGATAGAATTATGAAATGTACAAACTGCGGAAATGAAATCCCCGAGGGTGCGTCCTTCTGCTCGGCTTGCGGGGAAAAGGTCCATAATGAATATGTAGTTCAGGATGATGAGCAAAATAATCAGGGTGGTAACGGCGGATATCGCCAGAATCGCCCGGCTGATGACCTGCTCGGTGCCGGCAACGGTCTGGCAATCGCCTCGATGGTAACCGGTATCTGCTCGCTCGTGCTTTCCTGCTGTGCCGGCACATTTTCGTTTATTCTTGCAATAGTAAGCTGTGTTCTGGGCATTTATGTCATAGTCAAGCACAAGGGCAATAAGGCAATGGCAATCGCAGGTATCGCTTGCTCCGGCGTGGCGATTCTCGTGGCGATTATATCGTCCATCTTGTACGGCGTTCTCTATGGTCTTTGGGGGATGGCTGAACTTGGCTACGGCTGGTATTGATAATGACCCCGTTCGCCCATAAATATCAGAAGATATTTTACATCCTGTCGCTGGCGGTAATTTTGCTGTCTGCGGCAGTCTGTTTAGTGTGCTATTTTCTGGGAGTAAGCCCAACGGACTTCATCCGCCCCTGCATCTTCAATCAGCTCACCGGCTACTATTGCCCCGGTTGCGGAGGCACAAGGGCTGTGATAAGCCTCCTGCACCTGAACATAATCCAGAGCTTCATCTACCATCCCTTCGTCCCATACGTCGCCATAATCGCCGCGATATTCATAGTGAGCTATACTGTCTCACTGATTTCAAAAGGCAAAATCGGCTACTTCAAACTCCGCCCGATATATTTTTATATCTCAATCGCACTGATTATGATAAATTTCGTCGTGAAGAATATCCTGATTTATAACGGCATTTGGGTGGCATAAAAAATGTCGGCTTTATGCCGACATTTTTATTCCCATTTAGCCCAAATTTCGGGGCAGTACCCAACTGTGGCTTGTTTTCCATTCCTGACAACCGGGCTCTTAATCAGTGAGGGGCTCTCGAGCAGCTTTTCAATCTTGTCTTCGTCTCTGGCAAGATATTTGAGTAGAACCGCATCCTGCGACTTGCTTTTGTCATCGATGAGGGCGTCGAGAGATCCGACAGCCCGAAGCACGTTAGTAAGCTCGCCCCGACTCATGCCTTTTTGGTTCAGGTCAATCATCTGCGCCTTGATGCCGCGCTCCTTGAACCATCGCTCCGCTTTCTTCGAGTCGAAGCACTTGGATTTGTAGAAAATCTGAATATTCATGCCACAGGTCCTCCTACAGAACAATCGTGAACGGTCCGTCGTTCTCGAGGTCAACGGTCATGTGAGCCCCGAAAACTCCCGTCTCGACTTTGATGCCCCGAGCCCGAAGCTCAGAGTTGAACTTTTCGTAAAGCCGGTTCGCCTCGTCGGGTTTGGCGGCTCCTATGAAGCTCGGTCGGTTCCCATGGGAGCAGTCCGCAAGAAGTGTAAACTGCGACACCGAGAGAATATCTCCGCCGACATCTTTGATTGAAAGATTCGTCTTGCCGTTCTCGTCCTCAAAAATCCGAAGCTTCGAAATCTTCTCGGCAATCTTCGCACAATCTTCGTCCGTGTCCATCGGCTCAGCGCCGAAGAGTATCAGAAATCCCTTCCCGATACTCCCCTTAATCTCGCCATCAACCGTTACTGATGCGTGATTCACTCTTTGTATAACTGTTTTCATGCTCTTTCTCCTCAAAATTTGCTGAGACGATTATAGCATGAACAGGGCAGGGAAGTCAAGCAAACAAAAAAGGCAGTCCCACACCCGAGGAACCGCCTTTAAGTTTTAATACAGCCTTCACAAGCCAACCATCACTTGCCTGCCGCGGCGCGCTGTGCCATCATTTCTTCAAAAGCACAGATTGCTCCTCCATCGTAGAGAATGTCCACGCCATCGAGATAACTGCACTCGTCGCTTACCATGAAAGCCATCATCTTGGCGATTTCTTCCGGCTCGCCAAGTCTTCCCATTGCACCGGCTTTTGCAAATGAGGCGGCTTCTTCTCCTTCTACCTCTCCCATCGGAGTATTGAAGGTGCCGGGAGAGATGGAAACGACACGGATTCCTTTCTTTCCATAGCGGAGAGCCATCTTCTTTGTATACCACTGTACAAAATTCTTGGAGACTGTGTAGCCCATTCCAGTCTGCTGTTCTGCCGGAATAGAATCAATCATTTGATTTGCGGCAGCCTTGAAAGCGTCCTCATTGGAAAGACTTAGCTGATAAATCTGATAAGGAGCTCTGTCGGAGGGAAGCATGTAGCCGGACATAGAAGATACATTCAGAATACAGCTTCCTGCTTCCATGACCTCAGCCATTTCCTCATCGACGTTGATAGTGCCGCAAGCGTTGATTTCAAAAATCTTCTTGCCATCTGCCATATGAGGAGAAACTCCGGCAGAGTGGATAACAGCCTTTACGGTGCCCAGAGACTTAGCGTATTCCGCCAATGCCTTTACCGACTCACGATTTCCTGCATCAGCCGGATATGCTTCAGCATCGATTTCCAAAGCCTTAAGTTCCTGAATCGCATTTTCTAGCTTTGAGACTGTACGTCCGACCAGAATTACTTTTCCGCTTTTGCCGACAATCTTTGCGGTTTCCAGACCCATTCCGCTACCGCCGCCGGTAATTACATAAACATTGCTCATAAGAGACACCTCTTTCTATTATTCGATAGCTAAAGCTAACGTAACACACTCATTATAGCATCAAGCAATATGCAAGTCAACAACAAAAAGGGCGGTTTTGTATCAAAACCGCCTTTTATTATTTCTATTTAGCTTAATCAGTAAGCCACGCCCTGCCACTTCATAGCGTCGGCAACCTTAAGGAAGCCTGCGATATTGGCACCCATAACGAGATTGCCCTCGTGGTCGTATTCCTTGGAAGCGTTGTATGCGTTGTGGAAGATGTTGACCATGATGTCGTGGAGCTTGCCGTCAACCTCTTCGAAGGTCCAGCTGAGTCTCTCGGAGTTCTGGGACATCTCAAGACCGGAAACAGCAACGCCGCCGGCATTTGCAGCCTTTGCGGGACCGAACATAACTCCAGCCGCCTGAAGCTTAGCAATAGCCTCGGGAGTTGAAGGCATGTTTGCGCCTTCAGCAACAGCGATTACGCCGTTTGCGATGAGAGCGTCTGCACTCTCGCCGTCGAGCTCGTTCTGAGTAGCGCAGGGAAGAGCGATGTCGCACTTGACAGTCCAGATTCCGTGGCAACCCTCGGTGTAGGTAGCACCGTCGACTCTCTCGACATACTCCTTGATTCTGCCTCTCTCGACTTCCTTGATCTGCTTGACAACATCAAGCTTGATACCGTCAGGATCAACAATGTATCCGTTACTGTCGCTCATTGCGACAACCTTGCCACCGAGCTCGGTAGCCTTCTTGCAAGCATAGATTGCAACGTTTCCGGAACCGGAAATAACAACAGTCTTTCCTTCAAAGGATTCGCCCTTCATGCACTTAAGCATTTCCTGGGTGAAGTAGCAAAGACCAAAGCCTGTAGCCTCGGTTCTTGCAAGTGATCCGCCATAGCTGAGTCCCTTGCCGGTGAGAACGCCGGTGAACTCGTTACGGAGTCTCTTGTACTGACCGTACATAAAGCCGATTTCTCTTGCACCGACTCCGATGTCGCCTGCGGGAACGTCGGTATCAGCACCGATGTGCTTGGAAAGCTCGGTCATGAAACTCTGGCAGAAACGCATAACCTCTGCGTCGGACTTGCCCTTCGGGTCAAAGTCGGAACCGCCCTTGCCGCCGCCCATGGGAAGACCGGTAAGGCTGTTCTTGAAAATCTGCTCGAAGCCAAGGAACTTGATAACGGAAGCGTTTACGGACGGGTGAAGTCTCAAGCCTCCCTTATAAGGACCGATTGCGGAGTTGAACTGGATTCTGAAACCACGGTTTACTCTGACTTTTCCTGAATCGTCAACCCACGGAACACGGAAGATAATCTGTCTTTCGGGCTCAACAATTCTGTCGATGATTCCCGCCTCTACGATGTCGGGTCTGCGCTCAACAACGGGCTCAAGGCTCTCAAGAACCTCGCCGACAGCCTGCAAAAATTCCTTTTCATTAGGATTTCTCTTGCAAACGTCATCATAGACACGGGCTAAATATTCGCTTTTAAATGTCATTAAATATGCCTCCTGACGGTAATTAGATTTGCACAAGTTACAGTATACCACATTATGCGGATTTTGCAAGTCCAGATTTCAGAAATTTCAAAATAAATCATCACAGCCCCGATTTTTGAGGAATCTTTTAGATGATTTGACTAAAGCGGAGGGATTGAAACTTCAAGGATGAAAGCAGGGGCGGGGAGAAAAGAGCAGGTCGGTGTTTTATTTGGGTCAAAACACTTGACAAAAAAAATTCGGGGGTATAATATTAAGTACATAAGCGAAAGGAGAAATTTATGAAAAACCTAAAATTCACCCTCGGAAACATCGTCTGGATCTGCAAGCCGTTCTGGAAATATGGGAAGCTCTATATCATCCTTTCGGTCTGCATTTCCGCCATCTACACGCCGATTGACGACCTGATTTATGTTCGGTTCCCGGAGATTATCATCAATATGTTGAACGCCGGTCGGGCATTTTCGGCTATTGCGGTTGTTGCCGCTCTTATCTGCGGGGCGTCTTTCTTAAACAATGCCGTCAGAAAGCTTGCAAGAGCTTACTTCAACAAGAGAAAAGCCGGAGTTGAAGTTGAAGCCAATCAGGAAATCTATCGCAAGGCAATGAAGCTTGACTACCGCTATATCGACTCACCTGAGTATTACGACAACTACGCTTGGGCAGTCGATGAGTATTCAAACCAGATGGAAGCCGCACGACAGCTTCTTATCGACTTCTTCCAGTGCGTCCTCAGCCTTGTAGTTCTTGTTTCGATAATTGCAACTCTTGGACCTTGGATTCTCCTTGCCGAAATCTTAGAGATGTTCCTTATCTCAAGAATTAATGTCCTGGCGAACAAGATGCAGATTCGTGAGAAGGACGAACTCGTTCCCGTGGAGCGTAGGCTCGGTTATTTCCACAGGCTTTTCTATATGAAGGACTACGCCGCCGATGTCAAGTCAACACCTCTCGGAGAGAAAGTTCTTTCCGAACATCGCAAAACAGGCGAGAAGAAGGTCAGTGTCGTCGGCTCCTATGCTTGGAAAATCGAAATGCTCTATAACTGTCAGGAGTTGGTTTTCTCCGTCACCGAGCTTATAGTCGTTCTGTACATCGTCAGAAGCATCATCTCCGGCAGAATCGCCGAGGTCGGAATGTATATGACCCTGATGCTCTCGTTCTACCGACTTGACACCCGAATCCACAATCTCACGTTTGTTTTAAGCGACGCCAATGTCCTTTCGATGAACGTTGAGAAAATCCGCAACTTCTTCAACATGAAGTCGGAAATAGAGGTTCAGGACGAGGAAAAGACAAAGCCCGAAACCGGTAATTTCTCTGTCGAACTCAAAGATGTCGGCTTCTCCTATGAAAATTCGGAGTTCGCGCTTTCCGGCTTGAATCTCAAGATTAACCCCGGTGAAAAGATTGCCATAGTCGGCGAAAACGGAGCAGGGAAGTCAACATTTGTCAAGCTTCTTCTGAGGCTCTATGACGTAAAGAACGGCGAAATCCTCATCAACGGCAAATCTATCAAGGACTACGACATCCATGCCCTCCGACAGCAGATAGGTGTTGCATTCCAGAACACCAATATCTATGCCATGAGCCTTGCCGATAATATCTCGCTTTACGGGAATATTTCCGAGAAGTCGATGATTGAAACCGCCGAAAAGCTTGGGCTTGACGAGGTCACAAAGAAGAACAAGACCGACTATAACGCCGAGCTCACCCGTGAGTTTTATGAGGACGGAATTCTTCTCTCCGGTGGCGAAGCCCAGAAGGTTGCCCTTGCAAGAGTCATGAGCCGTGATTTCAGTCTGCTTCTTTTGGACGAACCATCCTCCGCACTCGACCCGATTGCAGAGTACAAGATGAGCGAAGCAATCCTCAGTGCCGCTAACAAGGCGACGACAATTATCATCGCCCACCGTCTTTCGACCATCCGTGATGCCGACAAGATATACGTCTTCGACCATGGCAAAATAGTCGAATCCGGCACCCATGATGAGCTGATGGCACAGAACGGTCACTACTGCGAAATGTTCACCAAACAGGCGGAGAATTACGTCAGAGAGTAAGTACATACAGATACAAAAAGAGCGACCCTTACCCGGTCGCTCTTACGTTATTTCTTCATCTCAAGATACGGCAACTCGCCATACCCCTTTTTCCTGTACAGATGCACAGCCGCCTCATTCTCCTTCTCAACCTCCAGCCGGAAGATGACGTCCCGGTTTGCATACTGCTCTTCAAGGTAGTCAAAGAACCGACTGCCGATGCCCAAGCCTCTTTGGGGTTCTTTCAGGTACAAATCCTCGACCCAGATGCACGGCTTGCCGAACTCGGTTGAAAAGCTCTTCGCAATCATGGAATAGCCGCAGACTTCTCCGTCCGACAAAAAGATGTAGCCTTCCAAGTAAGGGCAGTCGCTGACGCAGTTGTCGAAATCGTTCGCGAAAATCTCATCCGAGCCGTTTGTATAGACCGCCGCCGAGCGGTAGAACACCCGCATCATCGAAAGCACTTCGTCCCTGTCGCCAGGTTCCATTTTTCTGAAAATAATGTCCATATATACCTCACATTAACGGGGAGAATACTTTGAGTACCGCCTGCAACAGCTTATACGGCGCACCACGTTTATTAAGCCATTCTACGGTGACCTCTTCGCTCTTGTTCATCGTCTCGATAAAGTCCGCCTCGGCGTCTTTGACACAGCTCGATTTATAGGTCAGGACGCAATTCTCGAAGTGGAGATAGAAGCTTCGGAAGTCGAAATTGGCGGTGCCGACTACGCACATCTTGCCGTCGGCACAGACGGTTTTCGCGTGGATGAAGCCGGGAGTGTATTCATAGATTCTGACGCCGGAGTCAAGAAGCGTGCGGTAGTTCGAACGTGTAACGGCAAAGACAAGCTTCTTGTCGGGAATCTTCGGAGTGATGATTCTCACGTCGACACCGCTCTTTGCGGCATGGCACAGCGCCGTCGTCATCTCGCCGTCAAGAATCAGATACGGCGTCATGACATAGAGGTTCTTCGTGGCGCAGTTTATCATGCCCATGTAGCAGAGCTCAACCGTCAGGTCGTCCGACGACGGTCCGTCCGCAAAAGGCTGGACATAGCCGTCTGATTCGCATTTCTCGGTGCTCTGATAGTCGGCATAGTCAACACAGGATTCGCCTCTTGAGTAGTGCCAGAGTTGCAGGAACGTTTCGGTCATCTTCGTGACGGCGTCGCCCTTGATCATGATGCCGGTGTCCTTCCAGTGCCCGAAGCGCTGGACCTCGTTTATATACTCGTCCGCAAGGTTGATGCCGCCGGTGAAGGCAGTATTGCCATCTATAACGACAATCTTTCTGTGGTCACGATAGTTGAGGAACGTATCCGGCGACGGTCTGATTCTATTGAAGACCGAAACGCTGAACCCGAGCGACTGGAGATACTTCTCGTAATCCTTCGGAATTTTCGAAGCCGAGCCGAGGTCGTCATACATGAATCTCACTTCAACGCCTTCGGACACTTTCTCTTTCAGTATATCTATAACTGAGTTGAGCATCTTCCCGGGCTCGATGATGAAGTACTCTATGAATATGAATCTTTCAGCCCTGTTGAGCTCCCGGAGGAGCTGAGTGTAATATTCCTCTCCGACGGAGAAGTATTTCGTAGACGTGTTTTTATATACAGGCGCAAAAGCCGTCTTCTCGATATATCTTAGGTTTTTCGCAATCTCGGGGTCTTCCTCGGCGATTTCTGAGATATTATCCTGATCTGATGGCATTGTGTGCCGCATCATCTCCCGATAGTTTTTGAAACGTTTCCCGATTCGTCTGTTGTTTCTTGATTTTGAAAATATGAGATAAAGCGGCGTCCCGACTATAGGGAAGATAAGCACCGTTATCATCCACGCCAATTTGAATGACGTGTTCATATTCGCGTTTGTGATATCGAGAGCTACTATGACAGCAATCACAATCGACAGCGCGTAGTACCACACAAACTTATTTGCAAGGTAGTTGACGAATAAGAGAATTACGGCTAACTGCAATACAACTAAAAAACCGGCAACAACTATTTTTGACTGAAAGAATTTCGCGATCTTCTTCATGAGTTCACCCCATTTGTAAAACACTATCTCATCATTATACACCAAAATATTATCAATTTCAACCCTATGGGAAGGGACAATGTCCCAAGGGTGGTGAAATAGTTACAACTCGGTTACAACTGAGTGACAGCTTAAAAAACCTCATTGACAAGTCGGGATTCTGTTGGTAAAATAATATCATGTATCATTGTGGATTTCTGTATGGAAATCTGAAAGGAACGAATCAGTTGATGAGTGAATATAAAATGCTGTGCATGGGCTGTATGGAGCCTTTGAGCGAGGGTCAGGATGTCTGTCCGAATTGCGGACTGAGCGTCAACGCCGGAAATCTGCCTTCTTACCTCCAGCCCAAGACAGTTTTGGATTCAAGATATATCGTAGGAAAGCTCATAAAGAGCAACGGCGAATCAGCCACCTATATCGGCTATGACAACACCGAGTCCCGGAAGGTCACGATAAAGGAGTATATGCCGGATGTCCTCTGCCAGAGAGCCAAGGACGGCAGTGAGCTTATCGTCGACCAGAATTATGTTGTTCAATATAAGAATTATATGTCCGAGTTTGCCGAGCTCAATAAGTCTTTGGCAAGGCTCAGAACAATGTCCCATATCGTCGCCCCGACGGATATGTTCACCGCGAATAACACCGTTTATGCGGTCTTCCCGGAGGTTGAGGGGATAACTCTCCGCCAATATCTTCAGGATAATGCGGGAGAACTGAGCTGGGATCAGGTCAAAAAGCTCTTCCCGCCGCTTCTGACGACTCTGGCGTGCATACATAACGCCGGAATCCTGCATCGTGGAATCTGCCTTGACAACATTATAGTTACAGATAAAAACGAGCTCATGCTCACCGGCTTTGCAATCCCCGAGATAAGGACCGCCAATACTGACCTGGCACCGGAGCTTTATGACGGCTTCTCAGCTCCCGAGCAGTATTCCGCAAGCGAGTGGGAGGGCACATGGACGGATGTCTATGCCGTCGCGGCGGTAATGTATCGGCTCCTCACCGGGTGTATGCCTCCCGAGCCGATGTCGAGAATCGGCAACGATTCCCTCATGGAGCCGAACAAAATTAATCCCCACGTCCCGGCGAACGTCTCGAAGGTCATAACTCAGGCTATGCGCCTATCCTGTGAGCAGAGAATCCAGACTATAACCGACTTCGTGACGAAGCTCTTTGACCAACCGAGCTATATGACTC
>JAJQIF010000013.1 GCA_021199355.1 Oscillospiraceae bacterium | reverse complement strand
GACCCGCCGTATAACACTGGCGGAGATTTTATCTATAAGGATAAATTTGCGCAAAGTTCCGATGAATATGCGGAAGATGCAGGGCAATATGATGTAGAAACAGGAAATCGACTTTTTCGGAACACAGACGGTAATGGACGATTTCACTCTGACTGGTGTAGTATGATGTACTCCAGACTTCTGTTATCTCGGAACTTGTTATCTGATGATGGCGTAATAATGATGAGTATAGACGAAAATGAGGTGGAGAATCTTAAGAAAATCGCAGCTGAAGTTTTTGGCTCGGATAATTTTGCAGGTGAAATTATTTGGAAAAACAGCAGTAAAAACGACCAAGCATATATCTCTATTCAACACGAATACATTCTTGTTTACGTCAAGAGTAAAGCCCACAATCCAGGGACATGGCAAGAGGCTAAAGAGGGAACGGATGAAATCTTTGCTGCCTTTGATGAATTTCACAGGCAATACGGTAATGATTGGGAGGCTATTCATAAGGCCGCATTATCATGGTATAAGCAATTTCCAGTGTCTAATCCAATCTATGCAAGCAAGCATTACTCCTGGATGGATGAACAGGGAGTATATTTTGCGTCTGATATTTCAGGGCCAAACTTCGGACAATATCGATATGATGTTATCCATCCGGTAACAGGAAAGGTTGTAAAGGCACCTGCAAGTGGGTGGCGTTATCCCGAAAGTACAATGAAAGAGCGTATAGAGCAAGGCTTGATTCACTTTGGAAAAGATGAAACGGTTGTTCCTTGCAACAAAACGTATCTAAAAAATGCACTCTATCAAAGTCTTACAAGTGTAAAATACAAAGATGGACGTATTGCTTCTAAGCAATTAACAGCACTTATGGGGCGAAATTGTTTTACAAATCCCAAAGATGTCTCCATGTTAGGGAGCCTATTTAAGGCAATAGGGCTTGAGGAAGGGGATATTGTATTGGATTTCTTTTCCGGTTCTGCATCTACAGCTGAGGCGGTTATGCAGTTGCAGACAGAACTGAATTGCCGCTTACAATTTATAATGGTTCAAATCCAGGAGGATTTAGATCAATCACTCTCTTGTGCAGTTGGCAGTTCAAAACAAGTCCTTAAAAATGCAATCGCACTTTGTGATGAACAGAAACAGCCACACATCCTTACGGTAATTGGTAAGGAACGCATCCGCCGCGCCGGCAAGAAAATCAAAGCAGAGACCCCCCCCCGATTTCCACAGACCTGGATATTGGTTTTCGTGTGTTCAAGCTGGACGACACCAATATGCTGGACATGTATTACAGTGCAGAGGAATACGGGCAGGATTTGCTGGCCCATATGGAATCCAACATCAAGCCCGACCGCACCGATTTGGATTTGCTGTTCAGCTGTCTGCTGGAGTGGGGGCTGCCCCTGTCCATGCCCTATCACAGTGAGAAGATTGATGGCTGCACCGTCCATACCTACAATGACGGCGACCTGATTGCCTGCTTTGACCGGAATATCCCGGACAGCGTGGTCATGGAGATTTCCAAACGTCAGCCCCTCCGGGCAGTGTTCCGGGACGCCTGTTTTGCAGACAGTCCCTCTAAAATCAACGTGTGGGAGCGGTTCAAGCTGTTGGCCCCGGATACCCGTGTGAAGGTCATTTAAGGGGGCGCCGATATGAAACTTCAATTCAAACACCAGAAGTTCCAGGCGGACGCCGCAAAAGCTGTTGTCGATGTTTTTGCGGGGCAGCCCTATCTGACTCCGACTTACATGATGGCCAAAGGAACCCTCACAAAACAAAATCTTGTCTATGAGGGCGCATCTCACACAGTAAATGCAAGCGATTTCACTGGCTGGGCTAATCAACCACTAGTGCCGGAGCTGTCTGACCGCATTATTCTGGAGCAGCTGCAAAAGGTGCAGCGCACCAACCAGATCGCTCCGTCTCCTAAGCTGGAGGGTCATTACAATCTGACCATCGAAATGGAGACCGGCGTGGGCAAGACCTATACTTATATCAAGACCATGTATGAGCTGAACAAGCACTATGGCTGGAGCAAGTTCATCGTGGTGGTTCCCAGCGTGGCTATTCGGGAGGGCGTATACAAGTCCTTTGAGGTGACGCAGGAGCATTTTTCAGAGGAATACGGCAAGAAAATCCGCTTCTTTATCTACAACTCCGCTCAACTGACGGAGATTGACCGTTTTGCGTCTGACAGCTCTATTAACGTTATGATTATCAATTCCCAGGCGTTTAACGCCAGAGGTAAGGACGCACGGCGCATTTACATGAAGCTGGACGAGTTCCGCTCCCGCCACCCCATCGACATCATTGCCAAGACCAACCCTATTCTGATTATTGACGAGCCTCAGAGCGTAGAGGGCAAGCAGACCAAGGAGCGGTTGAAGGAGTTTAATCCTCTGCTGACCCTGCGCTACTCTGCCACCCACCGGGCGGATAGCATTTACAACATGGTCTATCGGCTGGACGCTATGGAGGCATATAACAAGCGTCTGGTGAAGAAAATCGCCGTAAAGGGTATCACGGAGTCCGGCAGCACTGCCACGGAGAGCTATATCTATTTGCAAAGCATCAACCTTTCCAAGGCAGACCCGACGGCCACCATTCAGTTTGACTTCAAGGGTGCTACCAGTATCCGCAAGGTAACAAAGACGGTTGGTATTGGCTTCAATCTCTACGACAACTCCAACGGCATGGAGGAGTATCGGGACAACTATGTGGTAAAGGCCATCGACGGGCGGGACGATTCCATTGAGTTCCTGAATGGGGTCAAACTGTACGCCGGTGACGTGATTGGCAAGGTCAGCGAAGACCAGCTTCGCCGCCTGCAAATTCGGGAGACGATTCTCTCCCACATCGAGCGGGAGCGGCAGCTATTCTATAAGGGAATCAAAGTGCTGTCCCTGTTCTTCATCGACGAGGTATCGCATTATAAGCAGTATGACGCCGCCGGTCAGCCGGTAAACGGCATCTTTGCGCAAATGTTCGAGGAAGAATACCAGGATGTGGTCTCTACCCTGCAAATGGGCATGGGCGAGGACGCCTATTTCCGCTATCTGAACGCTATCACCCCTGCGGCAACTCACGCCGGTTACTTCTCCATCGACAAGAAGGGCCGCATGACCAACAGCAAACTGGGCGACAAGAAAGAGCGGACTTCCGACGATATTGACGCTTACGACCTGATTATGAAGAATAAGGAGCTGCTGCTGGACAGAGACCCGAAGCGTTCTCCGGTTCGCTTTATCTTCTCTCACTCTGCCCTGCGGGAAGGCTGGGACAATCCCAACGTGTTCCAAATCTGCACCCTAAAGCAGAGCGGCAGCGATGTCCGCAAGCGTCAGGAGGTGGGGCGTGGTCTGCGCCTCTGCGTCAATCAGGACGGCGAGCGCATGGACACTAATGTACTGGGGAATGACGTGCATAACATCAATGTCCTGACCGTCATTGCCAGCGAGAGCTATGATTCTTTCGCCAAGGGCTTGCAGACAGAGCTTGCAGACGCTGTGGCAGACCGGCCCCGTGCCGTCACCGCCGACCTGTTTGTGGGCAAGGCCATCAAGGACGAAAACGGCAATGAGCAGATCACTGACCGGGATACAGCTCAGGCCATCTACTTTGACATGGTTGTCAACGGCTATGTAGACAGGAAAGGCACCCTCACTGATAAGTATTATGCGGACAAGGCCAACAACGAGATCAAGGTAGCCGAGGAAGTGGCCGACAGCGCCGCCTCTGTCATTGACATCGTGGATTCCGTCTATGACAGCCGAGCCATGCAGCCGGAGAACGCCCGGAGCAACAACGTGGAGTTGAAGGTAGACCCGGACAAGCTGGCCATGCCCCAGTTCAAGGCGCTGTGGGAGCGCATCAACGGCAAATCCGTCTATATCGTGGATTTTGATACGGATGAGCTGGTGCAGAAAGCCATTGACACACTGAACCGCAAGCTCCGGGTGTCAAAGATTTTCTTCAAGGTGGAAAGTGGTCAGATGGAGGAGATCATGTCCAGAGACGCCCTGCTGAGCGGCGCTTCCTTTGTGAAGGAAAGCTCCTCTACACGGGATTCTCAGACAAAAATTTCCGCCAACCGTGGAGTCAAGTATGATTTGGTGGGCAAACTGGTGGAGGAGACGGGATTGACCCGGAGAGATGTAATCGCCATCCTGACGGGGATAGACAAGATCGTATTCAACCAGTTCAAGGACAACCCGGAGGAATTTATCATTAAGGCCGCCGCCCTGATTAACGATGAAAAGGCCACCGCCATCATTGAGCATATCACCTACGATATGCTGGATGACCATTACGGCACCGAGGTCTTTACTGATCCCACCATCAAGGGCAAGCTGGGTGTCAACGCTATGAAGGCAAAGCACCACCTATATGACCACATCGTCTACGATTCCAGCAATGAGCAGAAGTTCGCTACAGAGTTGGACACCAACGATTCCGTTGCCGTCTATGTAAAGCTGCCGGATGGGTTCTACATCTCCACACCGGTGGGACACTACAACCCGGACTGGGCGATAGCGTTCAAGGAAGGGACTGTGAAGCATATCTACTTTGTGGCGGAGACGAAAGGTTCAATGCGTTCCATGCAGCTACGAGACATCGAACAAGCCAAGATTCACTGTGCGCAGGAGCATTTCAGGGCGATCAGCTCCGGCAATGTGGTGTATGATGTGGTGGATAGCTATGATGCGCTGCTGAGGCTGGTAACAAAATAAGAAAAATGTTCACTTATACCAGAGTATTCTGGCCACAGAATACGTCCACTTGCAGGTTATCCTAATGCGAGGTATGCCGAATGAACAGACAAGAAAAGATTTATTTTGAGGCGCTATCAAGAGATAGAGCTGAAAGTGCAGATATGCTTGAAAAGCCATCTATGCGTGGGATTAGGCACAGCGTTGTTGAAAAATATTCGGATCAGGCTCATTTTATCTATGAATTATTGCAAAATGCAGATGATGCAAAAGCAACGACTGCAAGATTTGTGTTAGAATCCGACAGATTAATCTTTGCCCATAACGGATCAAGACATTTTTCTGTAACTGACCCCTTAAGGGAAGAAGAAGATTCTGCTTCTGGTCACTTAGGAGATATTAACGCCATTACATCCATAGCAAACTCTAACAAGACAGAATCTTCTATCGGAAAATTTGGTGTTGGATTTAAATCTGTATTTCAGTATACCTCTACGCCGCAAGTTTATGACCCAGAGTTTCGTTTCCAGATAGAAAGATTTATAGTCCCCACTATGCTTGACAGTGATTTCCCTGGACGTAAGAAAGACGAGACACTTTTTGTATTTCCTTTTGACCATCCAGAAAGAGATGCGGCTGAGGCTTATAGAGATATTTCCGATAAACTGAGGAATCTGTCATATCCTTTACTCTTTTTGTCGGAACTAAAGAATATTGATTTTGAGTTTGGGTCCGTCATTGGCCTTTATGGAAAAAGCATAAAAGAAGCCCATGTTTATGGAAACACAATTGCAGAGAAAATCTCTGGCTGTTTTCCCGCACGGATGACTGTCAGAGAAGATATTCTGTCGGTTTTTTCTTGGACGCTGAAGGTCATCT
>JAJQIF010000029.1 GCA_021199355.1 Oscillospiraceae bacterium | reverse complement strand
TTCGTAGTGGACGCCCGAGAGAACCGCGCGGGTGTTGATGATGTAGCTGACGTAGCCGGCTCGGATTGAGTCGAGAATCTCGTCGCTTCCTTCGCTTATCTTGCCCTTGACACGGGTTCTGATGCCGTGCTCTTTCAGGAACTTCGCGGTGCCTGCCGTAGCTTCGATATTATAGCCGAGGTTATAGAATCTTCTGATAAGCGGCAAAGCCTCTTCTTTGTCCTCATCCGCAACCGTCACGATAACGGTGCCGTATTCCTTCATCTTGATGCCAGAAGCCTGAAGCGCCTTGTAGACGGCGCGGTTGAGCTTGTCGTCATAGCCGATAGCTTCGCCGGTCGACTTCATCTCAGGTGACAGATAGGAATCCATGCCGGTGAGCTTCTCGAAGGAGAACGCCGGAGCCTTGACATACCAACGGTTCTTTTCCTTCGGTGTCATGTCGGTGATGCCCTGTTCCTTGAGGCTCTGCCCGAGCATAACCTTCGTCGCAACGCTTACGAGATTGATACCGGTCGACTTCGAGAGGAACGGAACACTTCTTGATGCTCTCGGGTTTACTTCGATAACCGAGACGTTGTCGTCCTTGTCGACTATGAACTGGATGTTGAAGAGACCCTTTATGCCGATGCCAAGTCCCAGACGGGTTGTGTAGTCGTTGATGGTGTCCTTTACAGTCTGCGAAATGCTGAACGGCGGGTATACGCTCATGCTGTCGCCCGAGTGGACGCCGGTTCTCTCGACAAGCTCCATAATTCCGGGGATGAAGACCTCTTTGCCGTCGCAGATTGCGTCGACCTCGACCTCCTTGCCCATGACGTACTTGTCAACGAGCACCGGCTTGTCAACGTCGACCTCAACGGCGTTCTTGAGGTAGTGGCGGAGCATTTCCTCTGTCGCAACAATCTCCATTGCTCTTCCGCCGAGAACGAACGACGGTCTGACAAGAACGGGATAGCCGATTCTATCGGCGACCTTAACGCCGTCCTCGATATTGGTAACGGCGTCTCCCGTTGGGTTCGGGATTCCTAAGCTACGGATAACAGCGTCGAAAGCGTCTCTGTTCTCCGCCTTTTCGATGGCGTCGCAGTCGGTTCCGATAATCTTAACGCCTCTCTTTGCAAGAGGAGCCGCAAGATTTACCGCCGTCTGACCTCCGAGGGTTGCAATAACTCCAATCGGGTTCTCGTGGTGGATGACGTTCATAACGTCCTCAACGGTCAGCGGCTCGAAATAGAGCTTGTCCGCAGTGGTATAGTCAGTCGAAACGGTTTCGGGGTTGTTGTTGATAACGATAGCCTCATAGCCGGCATCTCTGATAGTCTTGATTGCGTGAACGGTCGAATAGTCGAACTCAACGCCCTGACCGATTCGGATAGGACCGGAACCGAGGACTATAATCTTCTTTTTGTCGGAGACGATGGATTCTTCCTCGTCCTCGTAGGTCGAATAGAAGTAGGGGACATAGCTGTCAAACTCGCTAGCACAGGTGTCTATCATCTTGTAGACGGGATAGATATTGGCATTGCAACGCTCTTCGTAGACGTCGTCTTCGGTTGTCTTCCAGAGCTCCGCTATATAGGAGTCGGAGAAGCCCATCTTCTTCGCCTCTCTCAAGAGCTTTTCCGAGTGAGGAGAAGCCTCGAGTTCTTTCTCGAAGTCAACGATGTTCTTTATTTTGTCGAGGAAGAACATGTCGATTCCGGTGATGTTGCAGATTCTTGAGTGGTCGACGCCCATCCACATCAGCTGTGAAATGGCGTAGATTCTGTCGTCGGTGCCCTCACGGATGTAGTCAAGAAGCTCGTCGGTGGTCATATGCTCCGAATCAAACTTCGCCATGTGGATGTGGTTCTTGCCGTCCTCGAGCGAACGGATAGCCTTGAGAAGGCTCTCCTCCATCGTTCTTCCGACGCTCATGACCTCTCCGGTTGCCTTCATCTGAGTTGAAAGGACGTTCGAAGCGCTTGCGAACTTATCAAACGGGAACCGAGGCATTTTAGTGACGACATAGTCAAGCGACGGCTCGAAGCATGCGGGAGTGTTGACGAGCTGAATCTCGTCAAGGTTCATGCCGACGGCAATCTTCGCCGAAACTCTCGCAATCGGGTAGCCGCTCGCCTTGGAAGCGAGTGCTGAAGAGCGTGAAACTCTCGGGTTTACTTCTATAACGTAATATCTGAACGACTGCGGGTCGAGTGCAAACTGGACGTTGCATCCGCCCTTGACTTTCAGAGCTCTTATAATTTTAAGGGCACTGTTACGGAGCATGTGGTACTCTTTGTTTGTTAATGTCTGGCTCGGTGCCACAACGATTGAGTCGCCGGTGTGGATTCCGACCGGGTCGAGGTTCTCCATGTTACAAACAGTAATGGCGGTGTCGTTTGCGTCCCGCATGACCTCGTATTCAATCTCTTTGTAACCCTTTATGCTCTTCTCGACCAAGACCTGATGAACGGGGGAGAGCGCCAGAGCGTTCTTCATCATAACCTTCATCTCTTCGGGGTTATTGACAAATCCTCCGCCTGTGCCTCCGAGTGTGAATGCGGGTCTTAAGATAACGGGGTAACCGATATCCTCAGCGGCTTTCAAGCCCTCTTCGATTGAATATGTAATCTCGGAAGGAACGACCGGCTCGCCGATGCTCTCGCAGAGCTCCTTGAACTTTTCTCTGTCCTCGGCGCACTCGATGCTTTCGGCGTCAGTGCCCAAGAGCTCGATTTCGCATTCCTGCAAAACGCCCTTTTTCGCTAACTGCATTGCAAGGTTGAGTCCCGTCTGTCCGCCGATTCCGGGGACGATGGCGTCGGGTCTTTCGTAGCGGCAGATACGGGCGAGGTATTCGAGCGTCAGCGGCTCCATATAAACCTTGTCCGCAATCAGGGTGTCGGTCATGATGGTGGCAGGGTTCGAGTTGGCAAGGACTACCTCATAGCCCTCTTCTTTGAGAGCCAGGCACGCCTGAGTTCCGGCGTAGTCAAATTCCGCGGCTTGTCCGATTACAATCGGTCCCGAGCCTATAACCAGAACCTTCTTTATATCAGTTCTCTTCGGCATTTAGCTTCGCCTCCTTCATGTAATCAAGGAATTTATCGAACAGGTACCCGGAATCTTCGGGTCCCGGAGCGCTCTCCGGGTGATACTGAACGCTGAAAACTCTGTCTTCCTTGCATTCAACGCCCTCGATGGTGTTGTCAAGGAGGTTAATGTGCGTGACTTCAAGCCCGGTGCCCTCAAGGCTATCCGGGTCGACGGCGTAGCTGTGGTTCTGGGAAGTGATTTCGAGCTTTCCGGTCGAAAGATTCTTGACCGGGTGGTTTCCGCCGCGGTGCCCGAACTTGAGTTTATATGTCTTCGCACCGTATGCTAGCGATATAACCTGGTGCCCGAGGCAGATGCCGAATATCGGATACTTGCCCCGAAGCCCCTTGACGAGCTCGACCGCCGGGGTGACGTCCTCCGGGTCGCCGGGACCGTTCGAAAGGAAGACTCCGTCGGGCTTCATGAAAATGACCTCTTCGGCAGTGATGTCGTAGGGGACAATGGTAACGTTGCAGCCCTTACGGTTCAGGGAGCGAACAATGTTGAGTTTGATTCCGCAGTCGAGTGCAACGACGTTATACTGCGGGTTTGACGTTCTCGAATACCAGCGCTTCTTTGTGCTTACTCTTGAAACGGCATCGTGGGGAACGGGGGTGTTCCTGATGATTTCAAGACCCTCTTCAAGGGTTGTGGAAATATCAGTAATAAGAGCTCTGCGGGAGCCAAAATCGCGGATACTGCGGGTAAGCTTACGGGTGTCAACTCCGCTGATACCGGGAATATTGTTCTCTTCCAGAAGCTCCGAAAGTGTCTTTATATAACGGAAATTCGACGGCATATCGTTGTAATCTCTAACGACCAAAGCCCCGATTGACGGGTACTTCGTCTCGAAGTCGTCGTCGTTAATTCCGTAGCTTCCGATAATCGGATAGGTCATAACGACCATCTGATCGGTATAGGACGGGTCCGAAACTATCTCCTGATAGCCGACCATGGAAGTGTTGAATACAAGCTCCAGCACTCGTTCGTCCGAGCTTCCGAAACCGTACCCGAAGTATTCGCTTCCGTCCTCCGTAATTAGCTTGCGGTCATACTCTCTCATTTTTTAGAGTTTGCCTCCTTATGTTTCAGTTAGGCGTTTACCGGCAATAAAGCCGATAAACGCTTGCTGTGATTTATCAGAACATTGTAATGTATTCGTCTCTTTCGGCGCCGACCGAAACGTACTTTATCGGGCAACCGACTGCGTGCTCGATAAGGCGGATGTAGTTGAGGGCGTCCTCGGGGAGGTCTTCCTTTTTGCGGCACTTCGAAACGTCGCCAAAGCCTTTGACATATTCTACAACCGGCTTTGCACGCTCAAGCTTGTCGCCAGTCGGGAAGGTGTCGGTGATTTCGCCGTCAACCTCGTAGTGAACGCAAACGGGAATCTTGTCCATATAGGAAAGAACGTCTAACTTGGTAAGAACAAGGCAGTCAGCACCCTGAACTCTTACGCCATACTTCGAAGCGGGAACGTCGAAGGGTCCGACTCTACGGGGTCTTCCGGTAGCGGCACCGTATTCTCCGCCTGCTGCTCTGAGTGCTTCAGCCTCTTCGCCGAACATTTCGCATGTGAACGGTCCTTCGCCGACGCAGGTCGAATATGCCTTCATGATACCGATGGAGCAGTCAAGCTTTCTTCCGGGGATTCCGGCGCCGATGGGCGCATAGTGGGCAAGAGTCTGCGAAGAAGAGGTGTAAGGATAAATTCCGTAGTCGATGTCTCTGAGAGCTCCAAGCTGTGCCTCGAACATGATGTTCTTTCCGTCGTCAGCCGCCTTCTCGAGGTATGAAGACACGTCGGTGATATACGGAAGTATCTCGTCGCCGTACTTCTTGAGCCATGCAAGGATTTCGTCGGCATTTATGAGCTCGTGCCCGTAGCCCTTGAAGGTTAAGTTCTTCCACTCGACGATGTCCTTTACCTTCTCTTCGAGGGTGTCGGGGTTCTGGAGGTCGCTCATTCTAAGGCTCTTTTTCATGTATTTATCTGCATAAACTGGAGCAATGCCACGACGAGTCGAGCCGAACTTCTTGTCCTTGAGGCGATCCTCCTCCATGATGTCGAGCTCCTTGTGATAGGGCAGGCATATGGTAGCTTTGTCGCTGATTTTGAGGTTATTGGGGCTGATTTCAATCCCTTTTTCACGCAGGGAAGCCATTTCGTGGCAAAGGTGCTCAAGGTCAACGACCATTCCTCCGCCCATGACGTTGACAGCCGTCTCGTGGAAGATTCCCGAAGGGAGAAGATTCAGAACGAAGCTTCCTCTCTCATTGATGACGGTGTGTCCCGCGTTGTTGCCGCCTTGGTAGCGGCAGATGATGTCGAAGTCCTTCGACAGAAGGTCAACCATTCTGCCTTTTCCTTCGTCGCCCCAGTTGATTCCAACTATTGCTGTAAGCATATGCCTTGTCCTTTCTATTTAAAGCTTTTGCTGAAAACGCTTTTAAACGTTTATAGTGACGTCGTCGGCTTTTTCGCCCTCGTTCGGGAGGATTTCTGTTCTGACGTACTGAACATATTCCGCCGCCTGGTCGGAAGCGAGACCCGTAAAGCCGCCTTCATCTATAATACTCTGGATTTCGTCTTCTGTCAACCCAAAAATCGGGTCGCTTGCGATTCTCGAGATAAGATTTCCGTCTCCGCCTTCCTTGATGTCGGTCGCCGCGGCAACGGAGTGGGTCCTGATTGCCTCGTGGAGGGTCTGGCGGTCGCCGCCCTTCTTGACGCAGTACATAAGGATGTTCTCGGTCGCCATGAACGGAAGCTCACTCTGCAAGTGTCTTGCGATTATCTTCGGATAAACTTTCAAGCCGCTGATGATATTTATATAGAGGCTCAGGATTCCGTCGACAGCTAAGAAAGCTTCGGGGATACTGATTCTGCGGTTTGCCGAGTCGTCAAGGGTTCTTTCGAACCACTGCTCGCTGGCAGTGAGTGCAGGATTCAGAGCATCGACGGTGACGTATCTTGCCAAAGATGCGATTCTTTCCGAACGCATCGGGTTTCTCTTATAAGCCATAGCCGAGGAACCGACCTGTCCCTCTTCGAAGGGCTCGTCGACTTCCTTTAAGTGAGAAAGAAGCCTTATATCGTTCGAGAACTTGTGGGCACTCTGAGCAATTCCCGAAAGAACCGACAGCGAGTAATAGTCCACTTTTCTGGTATAAGTCTGTCCGCTTACGGAATATGCCGCCTCAAAGCCCATCTTTTCGGCAATAAGCTGTTCGAGCTTTCTGACCTTTTCCTTGTCTCCGCCGAAGAGCTCAAGGAAACTTGCACCGGTTCCGGTGGTGCCTCTGCAACCTAAGAGCTTAAGATTCGAGAGGGTAAAGTCAAGCCTCTCGAGGTCCATAACCAGATCCTGAAGCCAGAGTGTTGCGCGCTTGCCAAGGGTTGTCGGCTGTGCCGCCTGGAAGTGGGTGTATGCAAGGCACTGCAGATCCTTATACTTCTCCGCAAAGTCGCAAAGCGCCGAGATTGCAGTCACGAGCAGGCTTCTTATCCGAAGCAGAGCATCCCTCTGCAAAATGATATCCGTGTTGTCTCCGACATAACAGCTTGTCGCGCCGAGGTGAATTATCGGCTTCGCCTTCGGGCAGACCAAGCCATAGGCATAGATGTGAGCCATGACGTCGTGTCTGACGACTTTTTCTCTTGCCGCCGCCGCCTCATAGTCGATGTCGTAGATATGCTCTTTCATTTCGGCAATCTGCTCGTCCGTGATGTCGAGTCCAAGCTCCTTCTCGCTCTCAGCGAGAGCAACCCAGAGCTTTCTCCATGTTGAGAACTTCGTGTCGTCTGAGAAGATTTTCTGCATCTTCTCTCCGGCATATCTTTTGCACAGTGGGTTTTCGTATTTATCTGTCATTGGGGTTTAAACCTCCGATTATTTTAGATTGCGTTTTCAAGTCTTGCAAGAACGTCTCTGTAGCCGTCAAGGACGTTGCCGAGGTCTCTGCGGAATCTGTCCTTATCAAGCTTTTCGTCAGTCTCAGCATCCCAGAGTCTGCAGGAGTCGGGGGAGATTTCATCGCAAAGGAGGAGCTCGCCGTCAACTCTGCCGAATTCAAGCTTGAAGTCGAT
The DNA here is from genome assembly GCA_021199355.1 of Oscillospiraceae bacterium. Taxonomy (GTDB): domain Bacteria; phylum Bacillota; class Clostridia; order Oscillospirales; family Ruminococcaceae; genus Faeciplasma. Next base: position 60,589 of record JAJQIF010000029.1, on the reverse strand, counting down.
GAGCTTGATGCCGCACTTAAGGAACAGCTCGGTCATGAGCTCGTCAACCTTGAGGGAAACTGCTTTGAGTTCGTCAAGTTCAGCCTGAGTAGCAACGCCAAGAGCGGTAATCTGGCAGTCGTTGATCATTGGGTCGCCAAGCTCGTCGCTCTTGAGGCTGAATTCTGTAACGGTATTGAGGAGCTTTGTGCCCTCCGGAACGCCGTACTTCTTCGAGAAGCTTCCTGCAGCAACGTTTCTGACGATAACCTCAACCATAACGATGTCGGCTTTCTTGACCAAAACCTCAGTCTCGCTGAGCACTTCGATAAGATGGGTCTTTACGCCGTTCTTTGCGAGATACTCGAAGATGAGGTTCGAAATCTTGGCGTTGAGGATTCCCTTGCCGGGGAGATCTTCCTTTTTAACGCCGTTTCCTGCGGTTGCGGTGTCCTTGTACTTGATTACGCAAGTGCCGGGCTCTGTGCCCTCGTAAACGATTTTCGACTTTCCTTCATAAAGCTTGTTCATGATAATGTCCTCCTAAAAGTGTTTGAAATATATTATTGTTTTGTTTTGCGAAGTCTTGATTTTTGCGGCTTTGTTTCGGATAATTTCCCTTCGAAGCGTCCCTTGTCCGTGTGGACGGGAATCCCTGTCGGATAATCCCCGGTGAAGCAGGATGTGCAGATGTTTTCACTCTCGGCGAGAACTTTTAAATCTTCCGTCGGGAGATATCCGAGACTGTCTGCACCGATGATTTCGGCGATTTCCTCGACCGTGTGACTGCATGCAATCAGCCCGTTTTCGGAATCGATGTCCGTGCCGTAGTAGCAGGGATTAAGGAACGGCGGCGACGAAATCCTGACGTGAACCTCGGTGGCGCCGGCATTGCGGAGAAGCTTTACTATCTGTGCGCTCGTCGTGCCTCTGACGATTGAGTCGTCAATCATTATGACGCGCTTTCCCGTGACCGCCTCGCTGATGGGGCTCAGTTTGATTCGAACCTGGTCGAGCCTGTCGCTCTGTGTCGGCGAGATAAACGTCCTGCCGACGTATTTATTCTTGATAAAGCCTAATTCATACGGAATCCCCGAAGCCATCGAATAGCCGAGCGCCGCATCGAGCCCTGAATCAGGCACGCCGATGACGACGTCCGCGGGGGCAGGGTGACTCTTCGCCAGAAGCTCGCCCGCTTTTCTTCTTGCCGCATGAACCGAAACACCGTTGATTACGGAATCGGAGCGTGCGAAGTAGATATACTCGAAAACGCAGAGCCTTTCCGGCTTCTTGCCGCAGTGGTCGGTGATTGAGTAGACCCCGTTTTCGTCGAAAACGACGATTTCGCCGGGGAGAATGTCTCTTATAAACTCAGCTCCCACAGCCGCCAGGGCACAGCTTTCCGATGTGACGACATAGCATCCGTCGGACGTTTTGCCGTAGCAAAGAGGGCGGAAGCCGTGCGCATCTCTCATGGCAATCATCTTCGTTGCCGACATGAATACGAGGGAATAAGCACCCTCCAAACGCCAAGCGGCGCGGTTCACCGCTTCCTCAATCGAGGGTGCGGTCAATCGCTCCTGCGTGACAATATAAGCTATGGTTTCGGTGTCGCTTGTTGTGTGGAATATGGCGCCCGAGAGCTCGAGACGAGCCCGAAGCTCATAGGCGTTCGTTAAATTTCCGTTATGTGCAAGAGCCAGTCTGCCCTTGCAGTGGTTTACTTCGATAGGCTGGCAATTAGCTCTGCTTGTGCCGCCGGTGGTGCCGTAACGGACGTGCCCGACTGCCATCTGTCCCGAGGGGAGCGAAGCGATAGCCTCTTTTGTAAACACTTCGCCCACAAGTCCAAGGTCCTTATGGGAATAGAAAAGCCCGTCGTCGCAGATGACCATTCCGCAGCTTTCCTGCCCACGATGCTGCAGAGCATACAACCCATAGTAAACCATATCCGAGAGCCGTCTTGTATCCGGAGCATAAACTCCGAAAATCCCGCACTCCTCGTGAATTTCATTCATCTTATATCAACCCTTTGATAAACCTGATTTATGCTTCATTGCGGCTTCTACAAAGCCCTTGAAGAGGGGGTGTGCCTTGTTCGGTCTCGACTTGAATTCGGGGTGATACTGAACTCCGACAAAGAAGGGTCTGTCTGTAAGCTCGACAGTCTCGACAAGTCTTCCGTCGGGCGAAAGTCCTGAAAGTGTGAGACCGTGAGAAGTGAGAACCTCTCTGTAGTCGTTATTGAATTCGTAGCGGTGGCGGTGTCTCTCGTGGATGAGCTCCTCGCCGTAGCATCTCTCCATCGTTGTGCCCTTCTGGATGACGCAGGGGTAGCTTCCGAGCCTGAGCGTGCCACCCTTGTCGATGTCGACGCTCTGTCCGGGCATGAAGTCGATTACTTTATTCTTGCAAAGCTCGTCGAACTCGCCCGAGTTGGCGTCGGGAATTCCCGCAACGTTTCTTGCGTACTCCATAACGGCAATCTGCATTCCGAGGCAGATTCCGAAGTAGGGGACGTTGTTCTCCCTTGCATACTTGGCGGCGAGAACCATGCCCTCGATTCCTCTGTTTCCGAAGCCGCCGGGAACGATGATTCCGTCGACGTGACTTAGGGTCTCTTCATATGTCGCTTCCGTCAGAGTCTCCGAATCTATCCAGCTTATGTTTACATAGCTTCCGAGAGCGAAGCCCGCATGTCTCAAAGCCTCGGCAACCGAGAGATAAGCGTCGTGAAGCTGTATGTACTTGCCGACGAGACCGATGTTGACTTCTCCCGAACGATTCTTAATCATGTCGAGCATGGCAAGCCAATCGCTTAAATCCGGCTCGGGAGCGTCAATATGGAGCTCTCTTAATACGACAGAGGAGAAGTTCGCCTTCTCGAGCATTGTCGGAGCCTCATAGATGCTAGGCAAAGTGATGTTTTCTATAACGCAGTCCGGCTTGACGTTGCAGAACATCGAAATCTTCTTGAAAATCGATTCCTCAAGCGGCTCGTCGCAACGAAGAACGATGATGTTCGGGTTTATGCCCATTCCCTGAAGCTCCTTGACGGAGTGCTGGGTGGGCTTTGACTTGTGCTCGTCGGAGCCACGCAAAAACGGCACCAGTGTGACATGAATGAAAAGGCTGTTCTCCCGTCCTACTTCGAGGGAGATCTGTCTTGCAGCTTCGATAAAAGGCTGTGATTCGATGTCGCCGATGGTGCCGCCGATTTCGGTGATGACAATGTCCGCCTGTGTCTTCTTACCGACACGGTAGACGAAGTCCTTGATTTCATTTGTAATGTGGGGGATGACTTGAACGGTCGAACCGAGATACTCGCCCCGACGCTCTTTGTTTAGTACGTTCCAGTATACCTTACCCGTGGTGAGATTTGAATACTTGTTCAAATCCTCGTCTATAAATCTTTCATAATGTCCGAGGTCAAGGTCGGTCTCTGCGCCGTCCTCCGTGACGTAAACCTCGCCGTGCTGATAGGGACTCATCGTCCCGGGGTCAACGTTGATGTACGGGTCAAGCTTCTGAGCCGCCACCTTGAGTCCCCTTGCCTTGAGAAGTCGTCCGAGAGAAGCGGCGGTAATACCCTTGCCGAGTCCCGAAACAACACCTCCGGTTACGAAAATGTACTTGGTAGTTCCAACAGCCATTACATATCCTCCTTGCCGTTTTGTTCATATTCCTTTATTATATCCCCTGCGGCGACTTTCTTTGGGACACAAGTGTCCATCGCACGCTTTTCGATATATCTGTGAGCTTGTGCTTCGCTCATTTCGCACTTTGTAATAAGAATCAGCTTCGCCTGATTGACAAGCCTGATTTCCGCCATCTTTTCCTCAAACGTCGGGCTTTTCTTCTCCATTCGCCTGAGTCTTTCCCGTGTGCCCCGAAGTATCAGAAGCGACTGCTGAACAAGTGGGACGCTCACCGGCTTCGGAATCGTAAGCACTCCGTAGGGCATCAGCATTTCGCTGATTTCCGGAAAGTGCTCCGAGCCTGCAAAGAGTATCACTCCCGAGCCGGAGCTTTGACTGAGGTCGATTGCGAATCGCTTTCCGAATTCGTCTGTAAGCGGCGAATTTATCATCACGATGTCATAGTCCCGCTCAAGAACCTGCCTTTTTGCGGAGCTGACATCCGTCGCCGTCGAAACGGGGGAGTACATGTTGCTTGGGAGAAGCCTTTTTATAACGCCGGAAAATTTTTCGGAGGACGATACAACCAAGACGCTGTATACCTTCTCTTTGAGTTCCATTTTCACGACCCCCGGTTTAATATGGCGTTACAGATTATATGGTCTGGCTTATCTTGAAGAGTAGTTGTCGATTATCGACTGCGGAACCGAGGCTCTGACAAAATCGGAGTCCTGAGCCGCAGTAACGGCTTCTCCGAGGCTTCTTGGGAGCATTTCGAAGCCCGAAAGCTCCTTCGGTGCCGCCTTGAAGAGATTTATATCGGTCGGCGGGCAGAGAGGAAGCTTGTTCCTGATTCCGTCTGCCATAGCTTTCATGAGAAGTAAAAGTGCGAGATAAGGGTTGCACATCGGGTCGGGAGACCGAAGCTCCGCTCTCTTGTATTCACGCTTTGTTGCGGGAATTCTTATGAGCTGGGAGCGGTTCTGCTCCGACCATGATATATAGAGGGGTGCCTTGTTGGCACCGAATCTTTTGTATGAATCGGGATGGGAATTTAAAAACAGCGTTATTTCGGAAATGTGTTTTAGTATACCGGCAGTGGCATAGGAAAGGACATCCTCGCCGTTATATACGGCGGAGATATTTATGTGCATGCCGTTGCCGGGAAGACCGTCGAGCGGCTTCGGAGAGAAGTCCGCAACAAGTCCGTTCCTTGCGGCAATGGTCTTTACAACAGATCTGAATGTAATCGCATGGTCTGCGGCTTTGAGGGCGTCGGAATATCTGAAGCTGATTTTATTCTGGCTCGGACCCTCCTCGTGGTGGGAGGATTCCGGCACGATGCCCATCTGCTCAAGTGTCAAGCAGATTTCACGGCGGACGTTTTCGCCCTTGTCCTCGGGCGCCAGGTCCATATAGCCCGCATGATCATAGGGAATCTTTGTGGGCTCGCCGTTTTCGTCACGCTTGAAGAGATAAAACTCCGTCTCGGGACCGAAATTGAATTCGAACCCCTCGGCTTTGAGCTCCTCCGCAGTCTTCTTGAGCAAGCTTCTTGTGTCCGCTTCAAAGACCGTTTTGTCGGGATTGCAAACGGTGCAAAACATTCTTACGACTCTTCCGTGCTCCGGTCGCCAAGGGAGAATGGATATCTCCGAAGGGTCGGGGATAAGGAGCATGTCCGAGCGGCTTTCGTCGCCGAAGCCGGCGATTGCGGAGGAATCTATCGAGATACCCTGCTCGAAGGCACGCCTCATCTCGTTCGGCATGATTGAAATGTTCTTCGGTGTTCCGAAAACATCGCAGAATTGCAAGCGGATGAACTTAACATCCTCTTCCTCGATATACTGAAGAATTTCGTCGGGAGTATAGCTCATTTTGCACCGTCCTTTATCTATGCCAATCAGTTGTTGACGTAAAGCTGCTTGTATGGGTTCTTCGAGTTCGGAGTAACCACTGTGAACGAAGAACTCATTATCTCCGAGATGTCCGCACCGAAGTACTTGCAGTAGTTCTCGACATACGGCATAATCTCCGCCATGTCCTCGTCTGTTGCTTCGTTCACATTGACCTGCGCCGGGAACGAAAGACCCTCCGCATTTCTAAGAAACAGCTTGCCGCCGTGCATTCCCGTGCCCGGGAAGTTGCCGACGATGGGCTTGCCGTCCTTGTGAAGTCCCAGAACGATTATCAAGCCGCCTGCCTGATATTCGCCGAGGAAGCTTCCGGTTCTTCCGCCGATGACCATAACCGGTCTCTTTTCCTTGTATTGCTTCATGTGGATTCCCGCACGGTAGCCCGCGCTGTCCCTGACGTAAATCTCGCCTCCACGCATAGCATAGCCGACAGCATCGCCGACGTGACCGTTGATTATAATCTTGCCGTCGTTCATTGTGTCGCCGACTGCATCCTGGGCGTTGCCGTTGACGGTGATTTCGCCGCCGTTGAGGTAAGCTCCGAGTGCATTACCGGGAGTGCCGTCAATCGTGATTTCGCGGTATGACATACCGGCACCGATGAACCTCTGGCTGAGGCAACCGGTGAGGTGACAGCTCTCGCCCTGAGCGCGAATCAGGGAATTTATTTCGCTGAATCCCAAGCCTGAAACATCTATCAACATATTATACCACACCTCCGAGAGAATTTCTACAGTATTCTTGACCAAAAGAAAAGATATTTGGAGCTGTTTTTATGGTATCAAAGTCAATAGAGCTAAGAGAAATACCGTTTCTTATCAAATTTGTATAAATTCCGGCACGGGTCGTGTCACCCGCCAGAATGAAGCCCACAAGTCTGTCGTCCTTCGTGAAGAGCTTCTTCGAGGTCGATTCGGTTTTCTCCTCATAGACCTCGCCGTCGGGGGTGCCGGCGCTCATAACGTGGAATCCGAAGAACCCGATTGCGTTCATCGGGATGCCGTTGTCGAATGTCACGTCCTTGCCCGCCATGTTTTCGCCCGCGCAGTGCCCCTGCATGTAAGCATTCGGCATGATTGCCATGACTTTTACAGTTCCGCTTGAGTAGTCCATTGATTCCGTGCAGTCTCCTGCGGCGTAGATGTCGGGGAGTGACGTCGCCATGTGGTTGTCAACCGTTATGCCTCTTCCGCAGTCGCCGCCCGCATCTTTTACAAGAGAGATGTTGGCTCTTACGCCGACTGCCAATACCAGAACGTCAAACTTGACCTCTGCTCCGCTCTTCATATAGGCGACATTGCCGTCGAACTTGGTGGCGGTGTCGGAAAGCATCAGCTTAAGACCGTTGTCTTCGAGGCGCTTTTTCATCATTTCTGCGGTTTCGGCATCGAGAATACTCGGCATAACCCTGTCCGCCAAATCGCAGACGGTGATCGACTTGACTCTTCCGTAAAGACCCTCGGCGCACTTGAGCCCGATAAGTCCGGCGCCGACGATGAAGACGTCGCTGTCTTCGGAGATTGCACTCTCGAGGTTCTGTGCGTCGTCAAGCGTCATGAAGGGGAACTTCTTTGGAACCGTGTCGAGCCCTTCAAAAGGCGGCACGAGCGGTCTCGAGCCTGCGGCAACACATATGCTGTTGTATGGAATTTTTTCGCCGTTTCCGAGAACTACCTGCTTCTTGTCAGTGTCAATCTTCTCGGCGCTCTCGCCATAGATGACCTTGACGCCGTTCTTGTCATAGAAATCGTCGGGGCGATAGCTCATTCTTTCGGGAACTGCCTTGCCCTCTAAGTAGTAGGAGATAAGCGGACGGCAATAAGCGGGGTGCTTCTCAGCCGAGATAACGGTGATTGAGCCACCTTTGTCATTAGCTCTTATGCCCTCTATACAGCCGACAGCGGCGGTTCCGTTGCCGATGATAACATACTTCTTTGCCATTTCGCTCACCTCTCTTCGTAAACAATCGCGTTGTTCGGGCAACCGGCAACGCATGCCGGGGCGCCCGATGAGTTCTTAAGGCAGAGCTCGCACTTCTGAACCGCTCCGTCGCCGTCCTGAATAACGGCGCCGTAAGGGCAGACGAGGACGCATGTGAGGCATCCGACACATCTTGACTTGTCGATTTCGACCATGCCGTCGGGGGTCTTTGAGAGTGCTCCCGAAATACAGCTCTTGATGCAGATGGGGTCCTCGCAGTGGCGGCAGGAGATTGCGAAAGTAATCTTGTCGTCGCCTTCAACCCTGATTCTCGGGTAGATTTCCTTGCCCTTAAGCTTTGCCATATCCTTGAGCCCCGAGTTTGCAAAAGCGCAGTTATACTCGCAGAGATGACACCCAAGGCACCATTTTTCGTTTACATAAACTCTTTTCATATCCGTCACTCTCCCGCATGCGAGATACCGAGTATCTCGAGTTCTTTCTCGTTGAGGTTTACTCCTCTGAGCATCAGTCTGTTTCCTCTCAGAGCCTCAATCGAGTTTATACCCATACCGCCCATGAGCTCCTTGATCTCATGCTGCCATGCGGTCATAAGATTGATGAGCCTCTGTGAGCCGATATCCGGGTTAAGTCTCTTGACGAGCTCCGGCTTCTGGGTTGCGATGCCCCAGTTGCAGTTGCCGGTGTGACATGTGCGGCAGAGGTGGCATCCGAGAGCCAGAAGTGCGGCGGTCGCGACATAGCAGGCATCTGCGCCGAGAGCTACAGCCTTTACAACGTCCGAAGCCGAGCGGATGCTTCCTCCGACAACGAGGGATACGTTGTTTCTGATTCCCTCGTCACGGAGCCTCTGGTCAACAGAAGCCAGTGCAAGCTCAATCGGGATACCGACGTTGTCTCTGATTCTTGTCGGAGCCGCACCGGTTCCGCCTCTGAAGCCGTCGATTGCGATGATGTCGGCACCGCTTCTTGCGATACCGCTTGCGATTGCGGCGATGTTATGTACAGCCGCTACCTTGACGATAACCGGCTTTGTGTACTGTGTCGCCTCTTTCAGAGAGTAGACAAGCTGTCTCAGGTCTTCGATGGAGTAGATATCGTGGTGCGGGGCGGGGGAGATAGCGTCCGAGCCCTCGGGAATCATTCTTGTTCTCGAGACGTCGCCGACAATCTTCTTTCCGGGAAGATGTCCGCCGATACCCGGCTTTGCGCCCTGACCCATCTTAATCTCGATTGCGGCACCTGCGCTGAGGTAATCCTCATGAACGCCGAAACGACCGGATGCAACCTGGACAATGGTGTTGGCGCCGTATTTATAGAAGTCCTCGTGAAGTCCGCCCTCACCGGTGTTGTAGTAGATGCCTAAGGCTTCTGCGGCTCTTGCAAGGCTCTCGTGTGCGTTGTAGCTGATGGAGCCGTAGCTCATCGCCGAGAACATGACCGGCATCGAAAGCTCGAGCTGAGGAGCCAGATCTGTCTTTAAGCTTCCGTCGGGGTTTCTTTCGGGCATTGTCGGCTTCTTGCCAAGGAATACCTTCGTCTCCATCGGCTCACGAAGCGGGTCGATAGGGGGATTCGTAACCTGCGAAGCGTTTATAAGAATCTTGTCCCAGTAAACAGGGAGCGGCTTCGGGTTGCCCATCGAAGAAAGAAGAACTCCTCCGCTTCCAGCCTGCTTGTAGATTTCGTATATTGTATCCTGTTGCCAGTTGGCGTTTTCACGGAGTTGGCATTCGTTCTTGACAATTTTTAAAGCTCTTGTCGGGCAAAGTGCCACGCATCTCTGGCAGTCGACGCACTTTGTCTCGTCTGCCATCATTGTACCCGTTTCGGGGTCGAAGCTGTGAACGCCGTTTGAGCACTGACGCTCGCAGACCCTGCACGCTATACAGCGGTTGGGATTCCTTACTACCTCAAATTCGGGGTTTACATAATTTATAGCCATCAGTATTTCCCCTCCTCAACTCTGACGATAATCGGCTCGCCGCCCGACGGAGCATAAACATTCTCCGCATCGGGGCACATAACCCTTATCGCCGATTCCTCGCTTGCTACGAACACGAGATCATCCTTCTCTGCGGTTACCATCGACCGAAGCTTCAATCTGTCGTTAAGAGCCATCAGTCCGCCCTCAAATCCAAGAACAATCGAAAACGGTCCCGTGACCAGTAAGCTCGAGTAAACGGTTCTTAGGTAGCTCAGCTTCTTCTTTTCTTCCTCAGGCTTCGACTCAATGGTCGACCAGAAGGGAGCCGCAATAACCGAAGCGGTCTCCTCAAGGGTAAGACCCTGCTTGCGAAGAAGATAATCGGCAATATATGTGATAACCTCGGTATCGGTCTGCAGTGTGCACTTGTAGCCGTACATTTCTATATACCGGCGGTTAGCGTCGTATGAAGAAATCTCGCCGTTGTGGACGATTGTGTAATCAAGAAGTGCAAACGGGTGAGCGCCGCCCCACCAGCCGGGGGTGTTCGTCGGATATCTTCCGTGAGCCGTCCAGCAGTAACCCTCGTATTCGTCGAGCCTGTAGAAATAGCCGACATCCTCGGGGTAGCCGACAGCCTTGAAAACGCCCATATTCTTTCCGGATGAGAAGACATATGCGCCGTTAATCTGGGAGTTAATCTTCATGACCGTTTCCGCAACATATTCCTTCTCGTCGACATGCAATCTTGACAGAACCGACGACATCGGAGCGACAAAGTATCTCCAGATAAGCGGAACATCCGAGATTTTCGGAGTCTTTCTTATCGGGATGCTCTCGGATTTGATAATCTCGAATCCATCCTTGAGTAAATTCTCGCATTCCATCCTGACGTTATTGTCGTTGTAGAAAATATGCAGGGCGAAGAACTCCTTATATTCCGGATAAATACCGTATGCGGCAAATCCGCCTCCCAGACCGTTTGAGCGGTCGTGCATAGGTACCATGCTCTTGATAATGGCATCTCCGCTCATCTTTCTGCCGTCCTTTGAAATTACGGCGGATATTGCACAGCCCGAAGGTATGCGTACCTGACCTTCCAACTTCATGACTTCTCTTCCTTTCGTTTAAGAAAAAAAGCAAAGACGTTTCCTTCAAAAGGGTAGACTATCCCCTATATGAACGCCTTTGCTCATTACGAAAAATTATATCATGTTAAAGTCAAAGTGTCAAGTTTTGATGCAGTTTAAATTTTACCAAAATGCGCGCAAAATCCTGTTGCTATTTTGATTATTATATGCTACAATAGTTTACCGGAAGGACATTTAATATATAAGTGTCCTCCACTGAAAGACAGCTGTTGGCGGTGAAAATATAAAATGGCATCAGAAAAAAATAAATCGAAGAAGCTTGGCAAGCCGACGTGGGGAATCTATCATATCTACCTTTGGATTTCCGCTCTCATTTTCAAAATCAAGGGCGTGCACCTCACCATCGACCGCACGGGATTGGATGGCATCAAAGAGCCGTCGCTTATCTTAGCACCGCACATCTCCCTTAAGGACCACATAATAGTCGGGCTGACGCTTCTTCCGTACCGACCGACCTTTGTCCTGAGTGAGCACTTCATGTATAGCCCGGTGATAGGTTGGTTCATAAGAAGATTCGGGCACGCCGTCACAAAGAAGATGTTCTGCCCCGACACCGGCACCATCCGGGGAATACTGAGAGCCAAGAACGAGGGCAACATAATCGTCCTCTTCCCCGAGGGCAGGCTTAACGCCGTGGCACATTCTCAGAAGGTGACAAAGGGCACACCCGAGCTCGTCAAAAAGCTGGGGCTCCCTGTCTACACGATTGCCGGCAACGGCTCGGCGCTCGTCTTCCCGAAGTGGGGCAAGAGGTACCGAAAGGGTGACATTAAAGTCAAAACCGCACAGCTATTCTCAGCAAATGAGATTGCAAAGCTCTCGGTTGCCGAGATTTCCGAAGAAATCGACAAAGCCATCTTCCACGACGACGAGTGGGAAATGAAAGGCTGTCACTATAAGACAAGCAAAACCGCCGAGGGTCTCGACTCCATTTTATATAAGTGCCCCAAGTGCAGCGAAGAGTTCCAAATTAAAGCCGAGGGTAATGAAGTCCGTTGCGAGGCGTGCGGATTCAGAACGACGCTCTCGGACGACTATCGCTTCGACAACGAGTATGTCCGTTCCGTGAATGCTTGGTACTACCTCCAGAGGGGACTGCTTCCTTTGGACACAGTCATGGAGGACGACATAAAAATCGGCGCCGTTAACAAGCACGGGCACATGGATATGGAAGCCGGTGAAGCGCATTTGCGGGTGGACATGGAGAGCTTCGACCTTGTCGGTTCTGTTTACGGCGAGCCGGTCGAGCTCCACAAAAAGACCCGTGACATCGGCGGCGCACCATACACGCCGAACGGCTGGTTCAACCTCTACTACGAGAAGAGACTCTTCTATCTCGTTCCGCCTGACAAGCGAAGAATCGTGAAATATGTCAATATTATAGATGCGGCAAGCAAATAAGAAAGGCAGATAAAAAATGTCATTCGTCACAGTATTGAGAAAAATCTGGAACTACGTCTTTATAGCCCTATTGGCGAGCGCCTGTGCCCTCGTGTATGTCCTGTTCATTTTCCCGAACAGCTTCGCACCGTCGGGAGTCAACGGTATCGCAACCATGATCCAGTATGTTCTGGGCATCAACGTAGGATATCTTTCACTCCTCATCAACATCCCTCTTATAATAATAGTATTCTTCTATGTCGACAAGCAGTTCGCCGTTCGGACTCTCGTCTACATATCTACTTTCTCGGTAATGCTGATCGTTCTGCAGTCGTCATATGTCGACCTTTCAAGATTCATCTATCAGACCGATACCGGCACGAGCACCATTCTGGGACCCGTAGTTTCGGGAATCCTGAACGGCGGAATTCTTGGCTATGCGATGATGTCGAATTGTTGCTCAGGAGGCACAGATTTAATCGCCGTCATCATCCACAAGAAGCACCCGGCATATAACCTTGCATGGGTCATGTTCGCATTGAACACCGTTGTTGCGATATCCTCCTACTTCGTATATGACTACAAAATCGAGCCGGTGCTCCTCTGCATCGTCTACAGTTACTTCTCGAGCACCCTGAGCGACAGAATCCTCAAGGGCAACCGCGAGGCGGTGAAGTTCGAGATTATCACCAACTCCCCGAAGGAAATCTCCGAGGAAATCATCACCAAGCTCGGACATTCGGCGACAATCGTCGAGGGCAAGGGCGGCTATACCCACGAAGACAGAAGCGTCCTCATCTGCGTCGTGAATAAAGACCAGATGGTGAACCTCAAGGACATCCTCGAAAAATACCCCGGCACCTTCGCCACCATCTCCACCGTCTCGAGCACGGTAGGGTACTTCAAGAGTAGGAGAAAAGTCCCGGACGCGGTGGATGAGTAAATCTGACGGATTCCCACTCTGAAAAATTCATTTTTCAAATCAAAGGCGGCTTTATGTCGCCTTTTTTGCAAATATTTGATGTCCGATTCGGCAAAATATCCAAAGATGAAGGAGTGCTATTGACATCGGCTCGTTACTGTATTAAAATAAACCTAACACTAAAATAAAGGGGCGATAGCATGGGCTATACCGTAGCTGAAAAAATTTTAAAGGCTCACCTCGTTGACGGTGAGTTCAAAAAGGGTTCCGAAATCGGAATTAAGATTGACCAGACTCTGACTCAGGATGCCACCGGCACGATGGCGTATATCGAGCTTGAGGCAATGGAGATTCCTTCCGTCAAGACCGAGAAGAGCGTCGCATATGTCGACCACAACACTCTCCAGTCCGGCTTCGAGAACGCCGACGACCACCTGTTTATCGGTTCGGTCGCCAAGAAGAGGGGAATTTCCTTCTCCCGTCCGGGCAACGGCATCTGCCATCAGGTTCACCTCGAACGCTTCGGCATTCCCGGCAAGACCCTCATCGGATCTGATTCACATACCCCCACATGTGGCGGCTTGGGAATGCTCGCAATCGGTGCGGGAGGTCTCGACGTCGCGGTCGCAATGGGCGGCGGTCCGCTCTATATCACTTACCCGAAAATGGTAAAAGTCGAGCTCACCGGCAAGCTGAGCCCTTGGGTTTCTGCTAAGGACGTAATTCTCGAAGTCCTGAGGCGTCTCACAGTCAAGGGCGGTGTCGGCAAGATTATCGAATACACCGGCGGGGGCGTCAAGACCCTCAGCGTCCCCGAGCGCGCTACTATTACGAATATGGGTGCCGAGCTCGGAGCAACAACCAGCATCTTCCCGTCTGACGAGAAGACATATGAATTCATGAAGGCACAGCACAGGGAAGCTGATTGGGTTGAGCTCAAAGCTGACCCTGATGCTGTCTATGACGAGGAGCTCGTAATCGACCTCAGCGCCCTCGAACCTTTGGCGGCTTGCCCTCACTCTCCCGACAACGTCAAGCCCGTCAGCGAGCTTGCGGGGATGAAGATTAATCAGGTCTGCATCGGCTCCTGCACCAACTCCTCGTTTGTCGACATGATGAAGGTCGCCTATATTTTGAAGGGCAAGACCGTTCACCCCGATGTTTCTTTGTCCATTGCTCCCGGCTCGAAGCAGGTCCTTAACATGCTTTCGAAGGGCGAGTATCTTTCGGATATGATTGACTGCGGCGCGAGAATTCTTGAGTCCGCCTGCGGTCCCTGTATCGGCATGGGTCAGTCGCCCAACTCTGCGGGCGTTTCGCTCCGTACATTCAACCGTAACTTCTTGGGCCGTAGCGGCACCAAGGACGCACAGGTTTATCTTATCTCTCCCGAAACAGCCGCCGCTTCGGCTCTCACGGGCGTTCTCACCGACCCGAGAACCCTCGGCGATATGCCCGAGTTCAAGATGCCCGAGGAGTTCGTCATCAACGACAACATGGTCGAGCTTCCGGCATCCAAGGAAGACGCTCCTGCGGTCGAAATCAAGAGGGGACCGAACATCAAGGGCTACCCGAAGACTTCTCCGCTTCCCGATTCAATCGAAGCAGAGTGCTCTTTGAAAGTCGGCGACAACATCACGACCGACCACATCATGCCTGCCGGCTCGAAGATTCTTCCCTTACGCTCCAACATCCCCGAAATCTCGAAGCACTGCTTTGAGGTTGTCGACACCGAGTTCCCGGCAAGAGCTCTCAGCCTCGGCACAAGCATCATCGTCGGCGGCTCGAACTACGGTCAGGGCTCCTCGAGAGAGCACGCCGCTCTGGCTCCTCTCTACTTAGGCATCAAGGCTGTAGTCGTTCAGTCGTTCGCCCGAATCCACAAGGCTAATCTTATAAATGCCGGAATCCTGCCTCTCACTTTCGAGACCGAGTCCAACTATGAAAAGATTTCTCAGGGCGACAAGCTGAGCCTCACGAATCTTCGCGATGCGGTCGCAACCGGCGACACCGTAGAGCTCAAGAATCTCACTACAGGTGAATCGGTCACTCTTAAGATAGAGCTTTCCGCCCGTGACAGGGAGATTATTCTCGCCGGAGGACTACTCGATTACACGAAATCGAAACTCTGATACAACATTGGGAGGTCAAAGAAAATGGCAAAAATTCAAATGAAAACGCCGCTCGTTGAAATGGACGGCGACGAGATGACAAGGGTTGTTTGGCAGATGATCAAGGACGAGCTCATCGCCCCGTTCGTCGACCTGAAATCCGAATATTACGACCTGGGACTCGTTCACAGAAACGAAACCGACGACCAGGTCACCATCGACAGCGCCGAGGCTACGAAGAAGTATGGCGTCGCAGTCAAGTGCGCCACCATCACTCCGAATGCCGCCAGAGTTGAGGAGTACCACCTCAAGGAGATGTGGAAGTCCCCGAACGGCACCATCCGTGCCATCCTCGACGGCACCGTCTTCAGAACCCCGATTATCGTCAAGGACATCACGCCCTTCATCCCGACATGGACGAAGCCCATTACGATTGCCCGTCACGCCTATGGCGACATCTACAAGAACACCGAGCTCGCCGTTCCTCAGGGCTCGAAAGCCGAGCTTGTCGTGACCGATGAGAACGGCAACGAGACAAGAGCTCTTATCCACGACTTCAAAAATAGCGCCGGAATCATTCAGGGCGTCCACAACCTCGACAAGTCGATTCAGAGCTTCGCCCGTTCCTGCCTCTCCTACGCCCTCGACACCCATCAGGACGTCTGGTTTGCGGCGAAGGACACTATCTCCAAGACCTACGACCACCACTTCAAGGACATCTTCGCAGAGATTTACGAAGCAGAGTATAAAGAGAAGTTCGAAGCCGCCGGCATCGAGTACTTCTACACCCTCATCGACGACGTTGTCGCCAGAATCGTCCGTTCAAACGGCGGCGTAATCTGGGCTTGCAAGAACTACGACGGCGACGTCATGAGCGACATGGTTGCGACTGCCTACGGAAGCCTCGGGCTTATGACTTCGGTTCTCGTCTCTCCTGACGGAGTCTATGAGTACGAAGCCGCCCACGGGACAGTGCAGAGGCACTACTACAAGTATCTCAAGGGCGAGCGCACCTCGACCAACCCAGTTGCGACCATCTTCGCATGGTCCGGCGCCTTCCGCAAGCGCGGCGAGCTCGACGAAATCCCGGAGCTCTGCGATTACGCCGACAAGCTTGAGAAAGCGACCATCTCGACCATCGAATCCGGCATCATGACCGGCGACATGGCGGCACTCTCGACCCTCGAGAACAAGCAGTCGGTCTCGACCGAGGAGTTTATTGGGGCGATAGCGGAGAATCTCAGCAAACTTATGGTGTAAATTGTAGGGGCGGATATCATCCGCCCGTACTTTTCTTACATGCTTTTTCGGGCGGATAATATCCGCCCCTACTTTTTTTGTGCAAAATTTTCTATAAATCCACAATATCAGCATAAAAGATTGTTGACTTCTCCACAAATTCTTGCTATAATAAAAATTATTCAAAAATAAAGTTGAGGAGACTGACATGAAAAAACGAAATAATCTTAATAGAATCATCGCTCTCATGCTATCGCTCGTACTTGTTTTTACGATGACAGGTTGTGGCTCACAAAGCAATGATGATGCGATTACAACGGAGGAAACAACTGTTGAAGCAGTTGCCGACACTGACACGGATGCGTCTGCGGAAACGATTGCTGAAACAATCGAATACCATTCAGAACTGGTAAACGGCGACTTCGAAACACAGGATTTTGAAGGCTGGACGGTCGAGGAATCGTCGAGCGGCGTTGTGAACGTTCAGACAGATGATTGGGCGACCGTAAACACTTCGTATTTCGCCAAGATGTATTCCTATGCCGGAGGCTCGTTTACGCTGTCGCAGTATATACTTGTTGAAGAAGCGGGTACATATGTAGGTGGAATTTACTATGAAGGCTCGAGCACTTTTGAGGGAACACTGACGTTTTATGTACTCGTCAATGATGTAGAAGTCGCCGCTCTGGATATCACGCCGACTCTCGACTGGGACGTTTGGACGACGGCGATTACCGATGAAATCGTTGTTGAAGCGGGCGATGTTGTCACGATTCGGATTTCCGGTGAACTCGGAGCCGATGACTGGGGAGACATTGATAATGTGGTATTTGTAGCCGCAAGCGAAAAGGATTCGATTGAAGCAAGCAATGCCGGTGTGAGCGGCGAAGCAAGTGCCTCAGATTCTTCAAGTGATGACCCATTGGGTGGAGCTTCGGAGGATTACGGCGTTTCACCTGAAGAAGCAAACTGGGATATTCAGGAGGTTGGCGCAACGGGTTCTGGCTCAATAGACTTCAGCGGCATCACATACAACGGAACCGTTATAAATGACGGAGATTGGATTAAGGGTGTCGACGTCTCATCGCTTATTTCCCTTGAAAAGAGCGGAGTTGTTTACTATAACGCAGACGGTGAGGAAGAAGATTTGCTCGCCATTCTGAAGGATGCGGGAGTAAACTATGTCCGTGTCAGAGTGTGGAACGACCCATATGCCGAAGGCGAAGAAAAGACTCCCGAAAACAGCTACGGCGGCGGAGTGTGTGACCTTGCATACACATGCGAGATTGCCGAAAGATGCGCTGAGCTCGGCTTGACTCTGTATGTTGATTTCCATTATTCCGATTTCTGGAGCGATCCGAGCCGCTCCTATGCTCCCAAGGCGTGGGCGGATTATTCACTTGAAGAAAAGCAAGCCGCTATTGCCGAATACACAACGGAAGCACTCGAGCAAATCGCCGCAACCGGTGTTGATATCGGCATCGTTTCGGTTGGAAACGAGACCAACAGTTACCTTGCCGGTGAAAGCGGAATGGAAAATATTGCTCAGCTTATTGCGGCAGGCTGTGAGGCTGTAAGGGAGTTTGACGACAGCATTTTAATCGCTGTGCATTTCACAAGCCCCGACCCGACAACCTACTACGGATACGCAAATATGCTTGCAGCGGCAGGTGCGGATTATGATATCTTCTCGTCTTCCTACTATCCTTTCTGGCACGGAACGCTTGAAAATCTGACCGAATCTCTGAACGGCGTGGCTCAGGCTTTCGGAAAGCTCACAATGATTGCAGAGTATTCCTACGGCACAAGCGGTGCCTATGGTGATGAAGTTGAGGATGTGTTCGGCACGCCGAGCGAGGACGGTCAGGTTCAGGCAATAACTGTCTTGAACGAAGCTGCGGCGCAGATTGACTACTGCATCGGAACCTTCTATTGGGAGCCTGCATGGATACTGACGTCGTCTGACACATGGGCAAGCGAAGGTTCCGGCTGGATTAATACACCTGCCGCAGAATATGACCTTGCAAATTCAACCGTATCGGAGGCACAGGGAAGCGCTTGCTACAACGAAGCACTGTTTGATGCAGACGGCAACCCATACAAAGCGATAACCGAAGAAGTATTCAATCAGATATGGACAGATGGTGAGTAGTGCCTGCGTCCGGACCGATAAACAAACGTGGGGAGATTCTCTGTTTTTCGTCTCCCGTATAAAAAAGGAGGTACCTTCAATGAAAACAATCAGAAGAATATTCAGCATAGCGTTGGCGATGGTTTTTGCCGGGTGCATGCTGACGAATACAGTTTTTGCGTCGAATATGCTCATCAGCTCGCGGAACACGACCACATATCTCGCCCTCGGCGACAGTATCACGGCGGGCTTCGGGCTTTCCGACCCGGACACCGAGAGCTTTGTCTCGCTTTTCGGTGAGGAAATCGGCGCGACCACCATCAACTACGGCATTTCCGGCTTGACTGCCGCGACTCTTGCGGAAACCCTTGAGACCGGGGAGTATGACTCATATCTTTCGATGGTGGACGTCGTGACCATCACCATCGGCGGCAACGACCTGTTGCACGCTTTCTATCAGTATCTTTTGGACCTCTATAACGCCACCTTCGGAACGGATCTGACCGTCACCGACGTTCAGACATGGTTCACCGACGGCACTTCCTATCAGGAAGAGATTTCTACGGTTTTGTCGCTTCTGACATCCGACGAGGGAATCGCCGAGGCGGTAGCCGCAGTGTCGGGAGCGGGAACGACCGCTATTGCGGATATCCAGTCGATCATCACCCACATTCTCTCGGTGAACGGCGACGCGATTATCCTTCTCGCGAATCAGTATAACCCCTATGCGTCCCTTGCCGTTCTTGAGGACTATGCGGCGATGAGCACCCTGTTTGACACCGCCGTGACCGCATTCAATGCGCTTCTTACTCAGGTTGACGCCATGAGCGACAACGTCGTTGTTGTGGACGTATACTCCGCCGGAGTTGCCACGAATGTCAATCTTCTCACCATGAACTTTGACTTCCACCCGAACGCCACCGGGCACGCCACCATTGCGGAGGCGATGCTGTCCGCCTATGAAACCGTCGCCGCCCCGTCCGAAGCAGAGATCGAAACCGAAGCAGAGACCGCCGAAGACGCTAAAGACGCTGAAGACGCTAAAGCCGCCGAAAACCCGACAACCGGCGTCGCTATTGCGCTCCTGCCGATGGCAATAGCGGCTACAATAATCACCGTGAGCAAGCGAAGGTAAACCCCAGTGGGAGTTTGCGAAGCAAATCTCCCGAAGTTCGCCATAGGCGAACTTGTTTGCATACTTGTGCAAGTTGCACAAAAAACAAAGCTGAAATTTGGTATTGCTATTTGTGCGAAAATGTTATATAATAGTTGGGAAGCGTGTTTTTATTGTTCAATTCGAACTAACCGATGCGAACATTGTGCAGCCGACAGTATAACAGAATGGAGAGATTAACTTGAAAACCTACGACAGCGCACATATCAAAAATATCACCTTGGCAGGACATTCCGGCTCGGGCAAGACCGCTCTTTGCGAGGCAATTCTCTACAAAGCAGGCGTAACCGACAGACTCGGAAAGGTCGCCGATGGAAATACAGTCTCCGACTATACTCCGATTGAGATTTCCAAGAAGTGCTCAATCTATACTTCGCTTTCCTACTATGAGAAGGACGGCGTGAAGGTAAATATCCTCGATACTCCCGGTCTTTTTGACTATGCCGGAGGAGTTGTTGAGGGCGCATATGCCGCTGATTGTATGCTCATAACGGTATCCGCCAAGTCCGGTATCCATGTCGGAACAAAGAAGGCTTATGACAACGCAATGGCTCATAAGACCCCGCACATGTTCGTTGTAACAAAGATTGACGACGAGAATGCAAACTTCTCGAACGTCCTTACAAACTTAAAGACAGAGTTCGGCTCGACCGTCTGCCCGATTGTCGTTCCGCTCATCAAGGACAACAAGATTGTTTCCTACTATGACTTGCTCGCGATGAAGAATTACAAGTACGGTCCTAAGGGTGAGCTTATGGATGCCGGCGAGCCCGAGCCTACATACCGTATCGACGGTCTTCTCGAGGCTATGAGCGAGGCAGTTGCCGAAACCGACGAAGAGCTGATGATGAAGTTCCTCGATGGTGAGAAGTTCACCCATGAAGAGCTCGTCGATGGCATTCACAACGGCATCGCAAGCGGCATGATCACCCCCGTTACCTGCGTTTCGTCTCTTGACCTCGCAGGCGTGGATATCCTTATAGACTATATCGCAAAGCTTCTCCCGTCTCCTCACGAATTGGGCGACGTCAAGGCTACCGATGCCGACGGCAACGAAGTAAGCATTGCCCACGATAACGACGCACCCCTTTCCGCATTCGTCTTCAAGACGGTTGCCGACCCGTTCGTTGGAAAGATGTCCTTCATCAAGGTCATCAGCGGCAAGCTTGAGAGCGGCAAGGAAATCGTCAACGCCACCACCGGCGGAACCGAAAAGGTCGGCAAGCTCCTCAATCTCGTCGGCAAGAAGCAGGTTGAAGTCC
The DNA here is from genome assembly GCA_021199355.1 of Oscillospiraceae bacterium. GTDB lineage: Bacteria > Bacillota > Clostridia > Oscillospirales > Ruminococcaceae > Faeciplasma. The sequence goes on along the minus strand of JAJQIF010000029.1, from coordinate 39,818 downwards.
AGTTCGCAACAGCCGGCGATATCGTCGTCGCAACCAAGATGTCTATAAACACAAACGACACCATCTGCGACGCTTCCCGTGTTGTCTCCTTCCCGAAGATTTCCTTCCCGAAGCCCTGTTATTCCGTCTGCGTCAAGGCAAAGACCCAGGGCGACGAGTCGAAGATTTCCGGCGCTATGCAGAGACTCCTTGAGGAAGACCTCTCCCTCACCTACAAGCAGGACGACACCACATTCGAGCAGATTCTCTCCGGTCTCGGAGAACAGCATATAGATTCGACCCTTTCGAAGCTCAAGACCGGCTTCGGCGTCGATGTCATCACCTCCGTTCCGAAGGTCTCCTATAAGGAAACCATCCGCAAGAAGTGTAAGGTTCAGGGCAGACACAAGAAGCAGTCCGGCGGTCACGGTCAGTACGGCGACGTCTGGATTGAGTTCGAGCCCTGCGACAGTGACGAGCTCGTCTTCGAAGAGAACGTCTTCGGCGGCGCAGTTCCGCGTAACTTCTTCCCGGCAGTCGAGAAGGGTCTTCAGGACTGCATGAAGAAGGGCGTCCTTGCCGGATTCCCGGTTGTCGGCGTCAAGGCTACCTTGGTCGACGGCTCCTATCACCCGGTTGACTCCTCCGAAATGTCCTTCAAGATGGCGGCTTCCATCGCCTTCAAGGAAGGCATGAAGCAGGCAAACCCCGTTCTCCTCGAACCGATTGACAGCCTCGAGGTCACCGTTCCCGATGAGAACACCGGCGACATGATGGGCGAGCTCAATAAGAGAAGAGGCAGAGTCCTCGGCATGAACCCCGCCGGCAAGAAGGGCTTAACGACCATCACCGCCGAGATTCCCGAGTCTGAAACCCACGACTTTGCCATGGTTGTCCGCCAGATGACCAGAGGCATGGGCGAATTCACCCTCGAAAAGCTCCGCTACGACCAGCTCCCCTCGAACCTCGTGGATGCAGTTATTGCAGAGTTCAAGACGGATGAAGAATAATTCTCAGCAATAATAAGAGCCGTTCCGAAATCAATCGGGACGGCTTTTTTAATGCAGCTTTACTTGGTGAGCTGTTGGAGAAGCTCCTCTTTTTCCATATACCCAACCGAGGTCGCGGCAAGTTCGCCGTTTTTAATCATGACGATGGTCGGAATGGCGGTGACTTTGAACCTGTTCGCAAGCTCGCCCGCCTCGTCGACGTTGCACTTGCAGACTTTGTACTCCTCATGTTCCTCGGCGATTTCGTCGACGATGGGGGACATCATTCTGCACGGTCCGCACCATTCAGCCCAGAAGTCGATAATAACCGGCTTCTCGGATTCCATAACCTCGGCGTCAAAATTCTCATTAGTCAGAACAGTCAGCATTTTGAATCATCCTTTCTATTACTTTTCCTTATAGTAGAGCCTGCAGTGGCAGTAGCCCTCAAACTCCGGGTCGGCAACCTGCTCGCGAAACTCTTTGCACATGCACATGGTGTCCTCGCTCATTTCGAGCTTGCAGGGGCAATGACCCTCTTTCTTGAGAAGCCCCTTCCTGATAGCCTCGACAATCTTCTCGTCCTTGTTGTAGTACAGCTTCATTTTAGTCATCCTTTCGGGCGAATAATCTTAGTTTGCCCTTAAGGATATTGTACATGCAATCGGAACTTTTGTCAAGAGATATGTAGGGGCGGATATCATCCGCCCGTTGTTGTGTTAGCGTTTTTTCGGGCGGATAATATCCGCCCCTACAGCAACAAATACCCCAGCGCCACCAGCAACTTTATATCCGCCTTATTTTTATACAGCACAAACAGCATCATAAGTATAAGCGCCTTCTCCGAATCGAGCTTCAAGCCGTCGCCCAATATGTTTTTGAAGAGATTGTTGACATCCAAAGTTGGTTTGTTTTGTTGATTTACAGGAGAAATAGGCGGAGGGGTTGGCGGAGGCACGGGAGACGGCTCCGGCGGAGGATTCACGACCGTTCGTGAGCGGCGTTGCATCTCCCGCATCCGGTCGAGGGCTTCCTGTTGCATTCTCGAAAACTCAGAGTCCGGCAAAGAAATCGCCTCCCAATAGACCGCTTTCGCTGATGAGCGGCAGGAGATTCAAGAGCCTCAGAACCTTCACCGCACGGTCGATTTTATTCTGCTTTTCCTCGCCCAGAAGCGGACGGAGCGCCAGAAGGAACCTTGTGTTGTCGTCGTCCGGCTGAAAGCCCTTCATCTTCTGCATAAGCCCCGAAATTGCGCTCATATCGAGATTGTCGGGAGCCTTCGGAGCTTCCGGCTGAGGATTCCCGTCCGGCGACAGCCCGAGCATGGCGGCAAGCTCGCCAATCTGCTTCATGCTATCTTCATCCGAAAGCACCTGACTTATCTTCTCCGCAAAGTCGTCCACGCCGCCACCTCCTCTGGCTTATTCTGAGTGCTATTTGTTGTCCGGGAAGAGCTTTTTCATAAGCTCCTTCGCCTGCGGGCTCGAGAGAATCGCCTGTGCCGTCGCCGGGTTCGAAAGCGCCGCCGTCAGCCTCTGAGCCTCGTTTTTCGGAAGAGACCCCAAGAGTCTGTCAAACGTCCCGTTTTTGAGTTCAGTTCTCAGCTGTTCCTCACTCACGCCCAATTTTGCCGAAGCGTTCTTGATAAGATATTCAATCTGCCTGTCACTAAGATTCATATCGCACCTCCAAGTGCTAAAATTTAGGTTGCACAAAACCTCATATTGTGCTATTATATTAATATGTGAGAATAATTTGAGAGGTGTTGTAATGCGAATAATTGCCTTCTCCGACTCCCATGGTCTCCATGCCCGGGTCGAGGATCTGATAAATAGAACCAAGGACACAACCGACATCTATCTCTTCGCGGGAGATGTCCTGAAAGATGTCCGTAATATTTCCGAGATGTTCCCGGATGTCAAGCTCGTCACCGTTCCCGGCAACTGCGACTATACCTCCGGCGACCTGCCGATTCAGGTTGTTCATGCCGCCGACAAGAAGATAATCCTGACGCATGGGCATCTCCACCACGTCAAATACGGTCTCGAGAGCCTGCAGGAGCTTGCATATCAGAACCGTGCCGACGTTGTCGTCTATGGTCACACTCATTGCCGGGCTTGCGACTATATTAACGGCATCTACTATGTCAACCCGGGAAGCCTTGCGCTCCCGAAAGACGGTCTTCCGCCGTCCTATGCGACCATCGACATTTTCCCGAACGAAAAGGGCGTACTCGTCGCAACGGTTGACTATTGACAGTATATGAGAATCAAAGCAAAATGTTGACTTATAAAAACCATCGAAAGGAAGATTAGTTATGCTGGAACAACTGAAAAAAGAGGTCTGGGAGGCTAATATGCTCCTCCCGAAGTACGGACTCGTCACCTTCACCTGGGGCAACGTCTCGGGAATCGATCGTGAGAGCGGGCTTGTCGTCATCAAGCCCTCGGGAGTTGAGTATGACGTGATGAAGCCGGAAGACATGGTTGTCGTGGATTTGAACGGCAAAGTCGTTGAGGGAGACCTGAATCCGTCGTCAGACACTCCGACCCACGTCGAATTCTACAAGGCTTTCCCAAATATCGGCGGCGTCACCCACACCCACTCGTCCTATGCGACCTCGTTTGCACAGGCGGGAAGGGGAATCCCGGCACTCGGCACGACCCACGGCGACTATTTCTATGGCGAAATCCCCTGCACAAGGAAGATGACCCCCGAGGAAATCGCCGGCGAATACGAAAAGAACACCGGTCTCGTCATCATCGAGACCTTCAAGGACAAGGACCCCGACGCCATCCCCGCCGTCCTCGTCAATTCTCACGGACCGTTCACCTGGGGCAAGAACGCCGTCGACTCGGTTCACCATGCCGTAATCCTCGAAGAATGTGCCAAGATGGCAATCCGTGCCTACGCCCTCAACCCCGACCTCCAGCCTATGCAACAGGAGCTCCTCGACAGGCATTACTTAAGAAAACATGGAGCGAATGCCTACTACGGACAGAAAAACAGGTCTTGATAAATCGAAATTTTTTCTCAAAACCTATTGCATTTTCGAGAATTATCGCGTATAATATAAGTGAACAAGAGGCGATGCGCCTCAGTTCATTTAAGAGCATCGCTACTTTGAGTGCGAACCTTAATTTGAGCGCTTCACTGCTCTGAATGTGACCGTTAATTGAAGTGCTTCGCTGCTTTGAATGCGAACCTTATTTGTAGGGAGGCAAGTTTCTTGTCGCCCTATAGTTTTATCGGAGGAAATAAGGATATTTCGGACGAGAGGTACAGAAGACTTCTGGATAAAGAGTACCGCTTCTGTCAGAACAATTCCGAACGGATTCAGAAAAAGGCAGAGAAGATTTACAACATGGTTGTGACAAACCGCAAGCAAATCTTAACCGATAACAGTTGCGATTTCAAATTGCTTGAACAGGCGTATGAAGAATACATAGACAAAGAAAGGACAACACCATGACATTCCCACCCAAAACAATAACCCTTAAAGACGGTCGCGAAGCCGTTTTCCGCAGTCCCGAGCTCTCCGATTGCCCGGCTCTTATCAACTATCTCCTCACCACCGCCACCGAGACCGATTTTCTCATGTCTGACCCGAGGGAATCCGAAAGATGGGAAGGCGAGGAAGGCTTGAAGAGAGAGGAAGAGATTATCGGAGACAATATCTCGAGCCCCGACAAGCTGATGATTTGTTGCTTCGTCGACGGCGAACTTGCCGGGAACTGCTCTATCAGCTACAACACCCGTCTCAAAACCGCCCATCGTGCCACTGTCGGCGTCGGTCTTATCAAAAAGTACTGGGGTCTCGGCATCGGCACTGCCATGTTCAATGAGCTCATCCAGAACGCCTATGAGCGTGGCGGAATCATGCAGATTGAGCTTGACTACCTCGAGGGCAACACCCGGGCACTCGGTCTCTACACAAAAATGGGCTTTAAGGAAGTCGCCCGCAAGCCGAACGCCGTCAAACTCGCCGACGGCACGCTTCTTGACGAGATTTCGATGGTAAAGCTCCTATGAAAAAAATTATTTCAAAACCCTTGACAAACCGCCAAGCATGGTGTATACTATAGACAGTTAGCTAAGGCTAACCAATGTATACCGATTGCCACTCCACTTTTATACACATTTCACAAAAGCCGACCGGTTCTAAAAACCGGTCGGCGTTCTCCTTTATGTTTATATATTTATATTTATATATTTATATTCGGTTTTATTCCGCCACAGCCGCTTTCTTCGCCCTTCTCTTCTTAACAAGATTGATAACCGGCGGGACAAATATCGACGCAAAGGCGGCGATGAGGAGGCACAGTGCAATCGGTCTCTGAAGGAAGATCGAGAAGTCTCCGTCGCTTAAGATAAGCGTTCTCTGGAGATTCTTTTCAAGCGTACTGCCGAGGATGAGCCTAAGGACAATCGGCGGCATCGGGAAGTCAAGCTTCTGCAGGAAGTATGCAAGTATTCCCACGATAAACATCAGGAAAATGTCGTTTACGTTTGAATTGAGGGCATAGGTTCCGACAATGCAGAATACGAACACAATCGGCGTTAAGAATCTGGTGCTGACTGCGGAAATCTTCGCAAAGAGCCGGATTCCGCTGAAGCCGATTATGCCCATGAAGATGTTCGCGACGAAAAGCCCGACGATGATGATATAGACCTTTTCCTGCTCGGACGTGAAGAGAAGCGGTCCGGGGACGATTCCTTGCATCATGAGAGCTCCGAGCATGATTGCCGTTCCGGCGTCTCCGGGGATGCCGAGCGTCAGAAGGGGAATCAGAGCACCGCCCGAGATGGCGTTGTTTGCCGCTTCGGGAGCCGCAACGCCCTCGACTCTGCCGGTGCCGAACTCCTCCGGGTGCTTGTCCCAACGCTTCGTCTCGTTATAAGCAGTCCAGCAGGCGATGTCGCCGCCGGTGCCGGGAATTGCGCCGATTACGGTGCCAATAATGCCCGACCGAAGAACCGTCGGCATAATCTTCTTGATAATTTTTGGAGTGGGGAAGGTGTGCTTGATTTTCTCCTTCGACTTGACGGGCACCTTGTTCCCCTCGACGATATTCGAAAGCCCCTGCGAGAATGCGTAGAGCCCGATTAAAACCGGAACCATCGCAATTCCGCCGAGGAGATATGTAGAATCAAAAGTGAACCTCTTCGCACCGGTCAGGCTGTCCATTCCGACGGTCGCAAGCATGAGCCCGATAACCGCACTGATAAGCCCTTTCAGGATGTTTTTCGAAGAAAGGGAGGTGACCATGCTGATTCCGAAAACGGCGAGAGCGAAGTATTCGGGAGATGTGAACGACAGAGCAACCTTTGAGAGAAGCGGAGCCGTCCAGAGGAGCATAATTGCACTGAATATGCCTCCGAATGTGGAAGCGAATGTTGAAACTCCGAGAGCCTTGGCTGCCTCGCCCTTCTGAGCCAGAGGATAGCCGTCGAGGACGGTTGCGGCTGAGTTCGCCGTTCCGGGAGTTTTAATGAGAATGGCGGTTATTGAACCGCCGTAAATGAAGCCGCAGAAGACTCCGAGTAGCATCAGGATTCCGCTGTTGCCCTCAAAAGTGAGAGTAAGCGGCAAAAGAAGGCTCAAGCCCATAATCGAGGTGAGCCCGGGCATCGCACCTATAAACACTCCGAAAAACGCTCCGACAAACGTGAGCAGGAGATTGAACGGCGTGAAGACGGTTGAAATTGCTGAAAGTAAAGATGAAAGCATTTTGTTACCTCACGCGTTCAGAAGATGATGCCTTGCGGCAGGCGGATGCTAAGGAATAAAACAAACACGACATATATGAACAGAAGCGCTCCTGCGGTGACTGCGAGCATCATCCACCATCTTCGTTCGCCGAAGATAGCCATTATCGCCGGCAGTAAGAACGCCACCGCAATATAGAATCCGAAGAGCTCAAGAAGCAGGACGAATACCGCCAGCACTCCGAAGGTTATGTAAAGCCTCTTCATGCCGGGGGACTTGAAGTCGAAGATTTTTTCGGGAACGGCTTCTGCCGTAGCTTCAGGAGCTTCGGCGGCTTCTGACTTCTTCTGCATCATGCTTTTCAGCTTGTCCCCAAACAGGGCACGCAAAAGAAGAATCGCCGAAAGGATTATCATGATAACGCAGAGGATGATAACCCAGACTCCCGGACCCATAGCTGTGCCGCTGACCGCCTCGTTATAGCCCGAGGCGGTCACCATCATATATATCGAAATTAAAATCAGAACTATCGAGACACCGATATCATACTTTTTCATATCAGGTCAGTGTCTTGTAGTAATCAGCCTGTTCGTTTACAAAGTCGTCGAGGTCATCGGCGGTAAGAGTAATCGACTCGAAATAGAAGCTCTCTCTTGTTTCCGCATAGTCGTCGGAGGCGACAGCGTCCGCAATAGCCGACTTCCAGAAATCGACGATTTCGTCGTCGGTTCCCGCAGGAACGGCAATCATAATCCAGCTCAGGAGGTTTACATCCGCGAATCTGTCGTCAGTCTCTGCCATTGTGGGAACGTCGGGCAAGGTCTCGGAGCGTGCCGAAGAGGTGGCGGCGATAGCAATGAGGTCGCCTGACTCGAGGTTACCTGCGGCTGATGCCATAGCCGAGATGCAGATGTCTGACTCTCCCGCCAGAACTGCGGCGATAGCGTCGGGAGCAGAGTCGTAAGGAACGACGAGAACGTCAAGACCTGCTGTTGTAAGGATGGTTCCGAGAAGGTTCGGAATGGTTCCGACGCCGGTAACGCCTACAACGAGCTCGCCGGGATTAGCCTCGGCATAGGAGATGAACTCCGCAAATGTAGAGAAATTGTCATTCTGAGCGGCAAGGAGGAAATAGGGGTCCTGCTCAACGCACCCGAGGGCAATCATGTCTTCCATCGGGTTGATTTCGGTGGCGCCGGTGACATAGTTGAGAACGAGGTCACAGTTAAGAAGTCCCAGGGTATAGCCGTCAGCGTCAGCTTGCATGAATTCCTCGGTTCCGATAAGACCCGAGCCGCCGACTGTGTTGGTGACGGTGATGTCAACGCTCAGAACATCCTCAGGGATAGCGTCAAGAACGCCTCTTACCGCCAGGTCAGTCGTTCCGCCGACCTTATAGGGGATGATGATTTCGATATCCCCGTCGGGATACTCGCCTGTCGATGTGCTTCCACAGCCGACGAGGCTCAGGAGCATTACTGCCGCTAAGAGCAGTGAGATAAATTTCTTCATAGTCTTTCCTCCATGGGTGATTTTTTTGTTTTTGAAATTACAATATGCCCATATCGTGGACAATATTTCTACATATAAATATACACTGTCGCGGGGAACTTGTCAAGGAAAATTTATACAAGACCCTGACGCTTCCAAGCCTCGAGCCGATAGATGGGAAGCCCCATCTCCGAAAATCTCTGCTCATACTCGGTTACGATGTTCCCCTCGAAGTCGCTGTGATGTAAATCGAGGCTCACGTTTCTGAGTATGAATCCATACTCCGAGAATTCCTGAATCGAAAACTCGAAGAATTCCCGATTGTCGGTTTTCTGGAATATTCCCGCATCCGGCTTTAAGAGCTTGTCATAGATTTTAAGAAAGTTGCGGTGGGTCAATCTGTGAACGGCATAGCTCTTCTTGGGATACGGACAGCTGAAATTGAGATATAGCCCCGAAATCGAATTATCAGGGATGAACTTCTCGAGATAGTTCGCATCAGCCCGAAGGAGAATCAGGTTCGGAATCTTTTCCGCAATAGCCTTTTCAGCCGCTTCGACGATGACGTTCGAGGTCTTCTCTATCGCGAGGATATTGAGTCCCGGCTCACGCTTGGCGAGCTCCCTTGCGAACTGCCCCTTGCCGCAACCGATTTCCATGATGATAGGGTTGTCGTTTCCGAAAAGGGCAGGGAGATCGAGATACTCTTTCTTTTCAACAGAGGTTACAAAGTTCCTGTCCTCGCAGTTAAGGATGATGAGCTTGCCGGTTTCGATGCACTTCTCGAGCCTTTCCTCAAGATGTGCCTTTTTTCTCATTCGCATGTTACAGGATTACCTCGGTTCCGCCGACGGGACGGATCTTAAGAGCATAACAGCTTCCTTCGCCGAAAATCTTCTCCATGCCGGCTTTGTATTCTTCGAGCATGTCGTCCGGCACAAACGCCTGAATCGTTCCGGCAAAGCCTCCGCCGTGAACTCTGGTGGCACCCTTGCCGGAAAGAAGCCTTTCGCTCATGTAAAGCCCCAAGGAAACGCCCTGCTCGGTCGGAACGGAGGAAGCGTATACATTCTGGAGGTACTTATAGGAGCTGTTTCCGGAAGCCTTTATAACCTCGAGGAACTTGTCGAAGTCGCCGCCTTCAAGAGCCTTGACGAGCTCGTCCACTCTCTCGTTCTCATCGAAGAAGTGGAGCGAACGAAGCACGGCTCTGTCGCCCAGAATCTCTCTGAGCTTCGGGAGATTGTTTATAACGTCGTCTCTGGTGAGCTCTCTTAAAACTTCCTTGCCGAGCATTCCCGCAACAGCCTTCATCTCAGCCGGAACTGCGGCATATTCGGGGGTCATGTGAGCGTGGTTGCCCTTGGTGTCGACTATGCAGATGCTGTAGCCGTACTTGCTGAGGTCGAGTGAAAGCGCCTTGACAACGGGATTCTCGAGATTCTCAAAGTCGATTCCTACAACTCCTCCGACCGACGATGCCATCTGGTCCATAAGTCCCGAGGGCTTGCCAAAGTAGACGTTCTCGGCGTACTGCGCAATCTGCGCCGCCTCGATGTCGGAAACTGAGCCGTCGTTGTAGAGGTGACTGAGAATAGTGACGATAAGCACCTCAAAAGCCGCCGAAGAAGAAAGCCCCGAGCCCTTCAGAACGTTCGACTGGGTATAAGCAGTGAAGCCGCCGATTTTGTAGCCGCGGTTCTTAAGACCCATGCAGACGCCGCGGATAAGCGAAGCCGAAGTGTTCTTCTCACTTTCGTGAACGTCAAGGTTGCGGGTGTCTACGGTGTCGATGGGAAAGCCCTCCGACTTGATTGTGATAACCCCGTCGGTCTGAGGCTTTACAGCCGCCATAACGTCAAGGTTTACCGCCGCCGCAACGACGCGTCCACGGTTGTGGTCGGTGTGGTTTCCGCAAATCTCCGTACGCCCGGGAGCCGAGAAGAATCGGGTTGCCGGATATTTGAAGAGTGCCTCGAATTCGCTCTCGACGTGTTCGAAGCGTGCCTTTGCGTCTGTTGGGTAGAGCTGTTCAAAAGAAGTTTTACTCATGTTTGTTTCCTCGTTTCTTATTTCTTTTTAAATAGAGTATCATATTTGGCACTGTGGAAGTGGACGCTCATCACGAGCCCCATCGCGACGGTGATCGAGAGCATAGAAGAGCCTCCCGCAGAGAAGAAGGGGAGCGGAATCCCGATGACAGGCGTAACCCCGACGCACATGCCGATATTGAGAACGCAGTGGATGAACAAATAGGCAAAGACGCCCATGCAGATGCACCTGCCCAATGTATCGGAAGCCCTGAGACTGTTCCCGAGAATTCTGAAGCACACGAGCCCCAGAAGAATCACTATCGTGAGGCACCCGATATAGCCGAGCGTCTGCCCGGCATAGGAGAAGATAAAGTCGCTGTGGCAGACGGGAACATAGGAATAATCCCCGCCGAAGAGCCCCTTTCCCGTCAACTGCCCCGAGCCGATGGCGATGAGCGACTTGTTGACCTGATAGAGCGAGTCCTCGGTTGCATATTCCGCCGGATTGATGATTGCAAGTATTCGGTTCTTATGTACCGGTTGCAGATAGAAGTTCCAGAGTAAATAGAACACAATCGGCGTGGCAACACACGCTCCCAGGATATATTTCCACGAAATTCCGGCGGCGAATACAATCGCTAAGAATATCACGACGAATACGATAGCCGTGCCGTCGTCGCCCTGTAGCATGATTAAAGCAATCGGGATTGCGGCATGAGCGCAGAGGGCAAGAATATTTAAGGGGTTATTGAAGAAGTCCTTTGTCTTATAGCAGTGATAGGACAGCGAAAGGATGAATGCAATTTTTAAGAACTCCGACGGTTGCAGGCTGAACGAACCAATCATTATCCACGCCTGATCGTCCGAGCCCTCGAGTCCCGAGGTGCCGAGGCTTGTGAATGTAAGAAGCGTCAGCCCGATTGTTATGGGCAGATATATGAACCAGAGCTTTGAGAATTTTCTGTAGTCGAGTGCCGCTAAAAACAGCGATATGATTATGCCGACCAATGCGGCGAAAAATTGGGTTTTTACGGTCGACGAGCTGATGGCGGCGTTGGTGATTGTCTGGGTTTCGCTGTTCACCATGAGCGAGTAAAGAAGAAGTATCCCGAGCGAACAGCATGCAAGAACCAACAGAAGTAACAGCTTGTCGAGCCTCCGCAGATATCTTAACACTGCGGAAAGAGCATTTTTGAGCATATAACCTCCTTCTTTCAATCTTAGCTGTGCTTATTGTAGCATATAAAATTCATATTTTCAACTCGAAATCGCCAAACTGACAAAATTTAATCTTGTATTTTTCTGAAAATGTGCTATGATATATGTATGAGCGGTGTCGATGGGCGGTGCCTATGGGCAGTGCCTATGGGCGGTGCCTATGTCGGCACTCGGTCACTTCCAAAAAATTATCAAGGAGGAAACTACAATGGCTTACAGAATCACTGAAGAGTGTGTTAAGTGCGGTGCTTGCGCAGCAGAATGCCCCGTTGAGGCTATCACCGAGGGCGACGAGACCTATGTTATCGATCCCGATACCTGCATCTCCTGCGGCAACTGCCAGGCAGTATGCCCCGTAGGCGCACCCGTAGAGGAATAATCAGTACTTAAAAAAGAGCTCCCACGCCGTGTGGGGGCTCTTTTTTGCGCACAAATCACGAAATAACCTGCACGGAAGTATAAGTCTTCCCGTCCGCATCCGTCAAATCCACGAAACAGCTGTTGTCGACAGTCGCAATCTTCGGATAGATAGTGTCGCCGAGGTGCGCCTGACGCTTGTATTCGACCCTAAGCTCGTGGATATCGGAAATGTCAGGCATGAGTCCAAGGGCAATCTCGATATAACGGGCGTTGTTGACATGGTGATTGAGGTCGATATCGTCCGCTCTTACGGGAATCGGAGCAACCGGAGTCATGTTGTCCGGCAAGCTAAGCTTTCTCGGAGCATAGTCCATCTCGATTCTCTCGTCCAGACTGTAGGCGGCTTTCTCCTCCTCCGGAGGTCTCGCCGGTCTGCCGGTTTCGGTGTTGACGTAAACCCAGATTGAATTTGCCTTGACAAGCGTTTTGCCGCTCTTGTCGGAAACGATAAAGTTGCGGTGCCCGTAGCAGTTCGAGAACTCATAGGGTCTCGTCTCGACGGTGATTTCGTCGTAGAGCTTCGGGCAGTCCTCGATTACAACCTGCCAGCTCGAAAGAAGCCATGCACGGTGATTTTTTATGAGATAGTCAAGCCCGACTCCCAACGATTCCGAGTGAAGCATAACGCAGTCCTGCATATAGTTGATGAGGCTCCCAAGCTTGAGCCGCCCCTGCTCGTCCGTCTCACTGAAACGGATTTCGCCCTTCATCCGATACATGATAACCCCTCCAAAATAGTTGTTTATCTTATTATAGTAGTATTTTCCCGAATCGTCAAGGGACAATTTGGCGGGAAAGTTGCAAACCAAAGAGCTGAAAGCCGAAAGAAAGCTTGATTTATGCGTGGTTTTGTGGTAAGCTATAAGAATAGTATGATGTTATCTTGGAGGTGATCGAATGAGCAAATTGTCGTTTGTGTCATTCTGTGTTGAGTATTACGCAGAGCATACAAATCAGCCGAGTGAGAAAGTGTATGAGTTATTCAAGAAAGAAAAGGTTCTCGACATGCTTCGCGACGATTATGACGACCTTCATGGCATGAGCATGGAGTATATGATGCAGCTTATCGATCAGTATCTGGGAGGCAATCGCAAATGTTAGTGTATCACGGGACAACTTTGGAAATACAGCAACCGAAAATCGTCACAAGTGAAATCGGCAGAGACTTTGGATTTGCATTTTACACCACTGATATAAAGGAACAAGCTGAACGATGGGCAATTCGGCGTGCAAAGATTCTGTCACGAAACAGCGGCAAAAGGGAACAGGCTGTCGTAAATATATACAAGTGGAGCGAAAGCAATACTCTGAAAGAAAAGATTTTTAAAGAAGCTTCATTGGATTGGCTGGATATGGTGGTGCAGTGCAGGAGCAATGTGAATTATACGCACGGATACGACATTGTTATCGGAAAGATTGCAAACGATAATGTCGGTGAGACCGTGTCCTATGTTGTTCAGGGAATTATGCGAAAAGAGGATGCGGTTGAGCGTTTGAAATTCGAAAAAATCAACAACCAGATAGCATTCTGCACAGATGCATCTCTGGCTGAATTAGCGTTTGTGGAAAGCTACATTGTGGAGGTGTAGAACTATGGCACATGCTACAATAAGGGCAACACTCATACCGGAGGTTGTCCGGATGATTTCGGAAAAGTATCATATATCGGAAGAAGAGGCGATGGATGAGTTCTATACTTCCGGAACGGCGGAATCCTTGTCCGATTCCGATACGGGCTTATACGGACAGTCGGCGTTGTTTATCTTCGGACTGTTCTGTCAGGAAAAATCCAAGAAACAGTAATATATAAAATATCCCCGGCAGGTGTTTTTTTACAAATCACCGCCGGGCTTTTTTTCGCCCAAAAAACCAAAAGTTGCAAACCTCTCTCACCTATGCTAAAATCCAAGCATTAAGCAAGCGAACATTATTAGCTTGTTATCTGAGAGGAGTATTAAAATGGCACAAAAATTTAACTACGGCAATGAAAGCCCCAAGGTCGTTTATCGGACGGCTCTGTATCTCCGGCTGTCGCAGGAGGACGGCGACAAACGCGAGAGCGATTCCATCGCAAATCAGCGGAAGCTGCTTGAGGACTACATCCGTGACAGGAGCGAGTTTAAGTACGTCGGCGAGTATGCTGATGACGGCTACTCGGGCTCCAACTTCGACCGACCGTCTTGGAAGCGGCTTTATCGGGACCTGGAGAGCGGGCTTGTCAACTGCATTATTGTGAAGGACCTATCCCGCTTCGGAAGGAACTATATCGAAGTGGGAAGGTACCTCGAGATGACCTTTCCGGCAATGGGAGTGCGGCTTGTCGCAATCAATGACGGCTTCGATACGGCGGAAGAAAAGCGCAGTGCGGACCTTCTGACGGTTCCGATGAAGAACCTTATCAACGACTATTACTGCCGCGAGATTTCCCGGAAAATCACGACACAGCTTTCAGCAATGCGAAAGCGGGGTGAGTGCGTGATGTCGTTTGTCCCGTATGGTTACAAGAAGAACCCCCAAGACCGCTCAAGGCTGATTGTGGATGAGAGTGCCGCCCCGACGGTTCGGCAGATTTTCGACTGGAAGCTTGAGGGCTATGGCAACCGCACCATTGCCGACCGTCTCAACGAAAGCGGCATACTTTCGCCTTATGAATATCAGACGGAGCGAGGCGTGCACGTCAGCGGCAACTTCAAGCGGAACCCCAAGGCACTCTGGGGCGCGGGAAGCGTCTATAACATCCTTCACAACGAGTGCTACACCGGCACGCTGGTGCAAGGGAAGTACCGGAAGCTCAGTTACCGCTCGGACGAGAGGATGCTTCTCCCGAAGGACGAGTGGACGAGAGTCGCGGGAACCCACGAGGCAATAGTCGAGCCGAACCTGTTCGAGCAGGTGCAGGAGATAATGCAAAGAGAAATCAAGACGACCGGCGGAGAGTGTGCGGCAACGCTCTCCGGCTTTTTATTCTGCGACGTATGCTCAAGGCAGATGACCATCAAATCCACCTATCGCGGCGACAAAATCTATCGCTACTATAACTGCAAGGATTGCGAAAGGGCGGGAAGAGGCTCTGTCCGAATCAGCGAGAAGAAGGCAACCGCCGGGCTCTTGCATGAAATCCGCCAGATGGCGCTTTCGGCTTCCGATATCGAGCATCTCGACTTCTCGCCCGAGGACTCAGAGGAGGTGAAAAGCCTTGACAGGGAGCTCTTGTCACTTGAGGAGGAGATGGAGAGGTGCGGGCGGCTCAAAAACCGCCTCTTCGGCGACTACTCCGCAGGAATTTTCACCCGAAGCGAGTATATGGACTATTCAAAGCTCTATACGGATAAAATCGAGCAGGCAAAGCAGGACAGTAGAGTCGTTTCCGAGAAGCGGAGCCGCCTTGTTTCCGGAATCGCCGATGCAAGCTGGCTCGAGAGCTTCAAAAAGTACAGGGATATTGACACGCTCCAAAGAAAAGTCATGTGTGAGCTTGTCGACAAGGTCTATGTCAATAGAGGCGGGCATATGGACATCAGGTTCCGCCACGACAGCGCAATCAAGGCAAGAAAGGAGGCGGCGAAGTATGAAGAATCTGGGCTTGAAGCCGCAATATAGAGCCGCAATCTATCTTGATAGAGCCGCAATCTATCTTGCTCCCGCCGCCTATGGCGAAGCGATTGACACCGAGCGGGCTCTTGCGGAATGTATGAAATATCTCAAGAGACGGGAAGAGCTGAAGCTCATGCGGATTTATCGCGACAACGATGTCAGAGTTGTCAGAGTCCCCGAGCACAACGGCAGGCGCACTCCCCTGAGCGCCACCGGCAATGACGCATGGCAAAGGCTTCTTCGGGACACCGAAGCCTCAGCGATAGAAACTATTGTAATCTATGCCGCACGCACCGTCGCCCCGAGCATTTCCGGGCTCGCAACCCTGATTCGTGAGTATTTCATCCCCTGCGAAATAGGCTTTATCGACGTTGAGGCGGATTTCGACATCAAAAGCGGCGACGTGGATGCTTATCTCAGACAGAGAACCTGCGAATACAGAAGTACTTTATACGGAAAGAAGGCGGGCAGATGAGCAGACGAAACAGAATCCCAAAATCGACCGAGAAATATCTTGAGCGGAAGAAGAAGCGCATCTGGAACACGGCAATCTATGCCCGACTTTCGGACGAAAACAATGGCTTCGAGGACGACCGTTCAATCACGAACCAAATAAAGTATCTCGAATCGTACATATCGGTTCACACGGACCTGAGTCTTACGGATGTTTATTCAGACAACGGCAGGAGCGGTCTGAGCTTCGACCGTGCCCAGTTCAGGCGGATGATGGAGGACATTCGTGACGGCAGAATCAACTGTGTTCTTGTCAAGGACCTGTCGAGGTTCGGAAGAAACCACATCGAGGCGGGCTATTACCTCGAGACGATTTTCCCCGAGCTCGGCATTCGCTTTATTTCTGTGAACGACGGCTTTGACAGCCTGAACGAGGACGACCCGGACAGCCTTATTCTGCCGCTTAAGAACATGATTAACGAAATGTACGCCCGGGAAACACAGCGTAAGATTCTTGCTGTTTTCAGAGCGAAGGAAAAAGCAGGAGAGCGCCCGTTCTGGTCGGTGCCATACGGCTATATGGTTGACCCCGGATGCAACTATCACCTTCTTCCCGACCCGAACACCTCGGATTATGTGAGGCTTATATTCAGGCTGAAAGCCGAAGGCTTCGGTCTGACGGCAATCGCCGACCGTCTTAATGAAATCGGTGCGCCGACGCCGCTTGAATACCGCAAATCCCGGGGCAAGTACCTGAACGTAAAATGCTCCGACAAGTGGGACCACATCAGCGTCCAGAAGCTCCTCGAAAACCGCACCTTCACCGGCGCAACCGTCTACAACACAACCGGCAAGGGCGACTATGCCGTCATCCCGAACACCCACGAGCCGCTTGTTGATGCGGATGTTTTCGAGGAGATTTCCCGGGAAATGAAGGAGAGGAGCAGGCAGAAGGCTGAAGCCCTCCGAAAGGGCGCAATCCGCTCGGAAAGGTTCCCTAATGTCCTCGGCGGCATCTTCTTCTGCGGAAACTGCGGTCGCGCGATGCAGTATGACAGAGCAGGCAACACCCCGGCAATCCGCAATTTCCGCTACCGTTGCGGCGGCTACAATGACTATCGTAAGACAGACCCTGCCGCTCCGCCATGCGCCGTCAAGGTTTCGAGCGTCCCCGAGCAGAGGGTTTATAAGTACGTTCTGGACGAACTGAGAAGGCATCTTTCCGAAGGTGGCATTCCGGTTGAGAAAATCCCCGCCGAAACGGTCGGGATTATTCACTTGAGTGACACCTCAAGTGTCGAAATTCTCGAAACTGATGAGACAGATGCGATTGAAAGGCTCCTCAGGAAGGGCTTGACGAAGGAGCTTTTGTCGGAATTTGTCGAAAAGCTCAGCTACAGTGTCGACGGAACTTTTTCGATTAAGTTCAGGGAGGAAAAGCAATGATTGCATTTTATATCCGACTTTCCCGCCTCGACGATGATCTGGACGAACGAAAACAGCTCAGCAACAGCGTTGAGAATCAGCGCAAGTTTCTGTCCGACTATCTTTCCGAGATGCCCGACCTCAGGAACGAGGACGTCGAGGAGTTCATCGACGACGGCTACTCAGGCACCAACTTCGAAAGACCTGCATTTCAGCGGATGCTCGGGCTAATCAAAAAACGGGTAGTGACCACGGTTATCGTCAAAGACTTCTCCCGCTTCGGGCGGAACTATGTCGAGTGCGCCGACTATATCGAGAAGCTTTTCCCATTCCTCGGGACGCGATTCATCTCCGTTTCGGACAATTACGACAGCGGTCGGCAAGACGACTGCGGAATCGACTTCGCGATGAAGAACATCGTCAATTCCTATTATTCACGGGATTTGTCCCGCAAGGTCGTTTCGACCTTCGATGTCAAGCGCGAAAACGGCGAGTTCTTCTTCGGCGTGCCGTTCGGTTATCTTAAGGACGGGGAGCACCCCGGGAAGGTTCTTATTGATGAGGAAGCCGCGGCGACGGTTCGGCATATCTTCACGCTTGCCTGCGAAGGCCGGACGACGGGCGAGATTGCGAAGATTCTGAACCGCGAAAACGTCCCGACGGTTGCAACCTATAACCGTGAACACCTCATAAAGGGCAAGGTGTGCTCCTCCGAAAAAAGCGACTTTGCCGCCTGGACGGGCACAAAGGTGATGCAGATCCTCAAAAACGAGGTCTACACCGGCACCTATATCCTGCAGAAGAGAAGGTGCGTGGTTGCCGGCTCAAAGAAGAGCGTCGCCATCGACAGTCCAAAGAAAATCCCCGATAATCACCCTGCGATTGTCAGCGCCGGGACCTTCGCCGAGGCTCAGAAAATCTTCACGGGGAGAAGAAAGAAGTCGCCCGAAAGCCGCCGCTATCAGCTCAAATCCAAGGTTTTCTGCGGCAACTGCGGCTATGCGATGGCGTATAAAGAAAACGTCTATGACGAGTGCTTCTTCCGGTGCTCCCATTCCGGGCAAACCGGCTTGAGCTCCGGCTGTCCGGACGACCGATTTTCCGAGGAGCTCCTTAACGAGCTGGTTTTTCGCCGCCTGAAGCAGTGGATGAAGCTTCTTGAGGTCGCCTGCGGCAAAGCCGAAGAAGCCGAGCGAAATCGCGTTGAGTGCCTTGAGCTTCTCGGAGAGGAAGCCGCGGAGCTCCAAGCTGAGCTTGACAATATCGAATCGCAGAAGCTCGCACTCTATGAGTCCTACGCTTCGGGCGAAATCTCCTGCGAAGGTCTTGCATTGGAGAAGAGGAAGTTGTCCGGAGAGTCGGACTCGATCAGGTCGGCACTCGCCGCCGTTCACGAAAGAGAATCCCACACCCGAGCCCTTCGCAACCGCCGTAAGCCCGAGCTCGACGCCCTGATGGAAAACGTCAGGCTCTTCGGGAATGAAACCCGACTCACCTGCAAAATGGCGGAAACTTTCGTTGAGAAGGTCATAATCTACGACAAATGGCAGGTCGATATCGAGTGGAAAGGGGAGGAGCTGACGGAGATATCGGCTGAATGAAAGCCGCTAAAGTCGGTGGGGAGACAATTTTCGCTTCTCCCCACCGATTTTGCACCCAATCGCCCGAAATCGGTGTCTGTTATTATGAAAGCACAAAGAAAGGCGGCTCACCATGAAAAGATTACTATCCATAATTCTCACAATCACACTCTGCCTGACGGTTTTCACTTCCTGCGGAAGCTCGTCCGAAGACCTCCCACAGGAAAGCGAGACCACAACGGCGGCTACGACTTCTGCCGTCACTACTGTTCCCGAAAGCGAAGAAGAATATTACGTCACTTCGTGGACAGAGGAAAACGGCTTATTGATAGTAGAGGAAACCTATGTGAACGGAAACGGCAAAACCATCTACAGACATAAATACTATCCTAATTATTATGAGTCGGCAGACGAAATTCAGGCGAAGTATCCCGACAAGACAGTCCTGGTCTGGCAGGGTTATGATTATCCCTCAGAAGATACAAGGCTCATACCCATCGACACCATCAACGATTATCTTGTTTCTCTCGGCAAGGATTACGTCATCTGCTTTTCGCCGGTTGACTTTTATAATGCCACGCTCTACTATGACGATGCAAGGGATGCGTATATAGAACAACTTGAATCGAGCGAACAGGTTGATATACTTACCCGCTGTTCACTAACTGTTGGAAACGGACTCATCCATGCTTATTACAGCAATATCTACGATGGAATCTATGAACCCCTTGACAGCTATTTTGAAAGCTCAGAGGAGGCTATGGAATATTATAACTCCCTGCCTAAAGAATACTGGGATTCGTTTCGTGTGAATGGCAATCTCTATAACTTTGGTGGATATGAAGTCGGCGTAAGAGCAGATTGCTACTACTATATCAATACCGAGCTTGCCGAAAAATACGGTTGGGATTTTGACAAGACTATAACCGAACAGCT
Source organism: Oscillospiraceae bacterium (assembly GCA_021199355.1). Classification (GTDB taxonomy): domain Bacteria; phylum Bacillota; class Clostridia; order Oscillospirales; family Ruminococcaceae; genus Faeciplasma. Next base: position 19,987 of record JAJQIF010000029.1, on the reverse strand, counting down.
TGATATTGTGGCTGAGGTAATGCAGACCGAGGGCTGTGCTGGAGTTTCAGCCGGCTATTCTTCGGCATATCTTATTGATCATTTCATTTACATGGACGGTATTTCCTTCGACAGTGAAAACAGAGTTGCGGTAAGCCTTGCAGACAGTGACAAATTAGGAGAGTATCTCGAAATGATGTACGAGCTGAAAAACGCAGGCGTTCTCGAGAATTACGACATCGTTGGGCTTGACAACTGCTTCATTTATATTAATCCGCTGAGGTTTGAAATAAGGTCTCATATTCAGAAGATAGTCGATTCAAAAGACAACACCGCTGATTACACAGTTGTGCCAATGTCAGACTATCACTATACTCAGGCTTTGGGCGGAATCGGAATTTATGCAGGTTCTGTATACAAGTCTCAAGCATTTGACTTTATACTTCTCAGCCAGACGGATTCATACCTGAACAATCTTCTGACCTACGGCATAGAGGGCGATGACTATAATATCGTCGATGGTGTCGTGTCGGATGCTCGCCCGGTGCTCAACATGTTCAGGTTCTATAATCCACTTATAAGCCTGCCATACTCCGACAGCTCGGGGGATATGCCACAGAATATGAACGAGCTTTGCAAGGAAATTCTTGAAACAGCTTCACCCGCCGATGAGAGCGAAGCAATAGGCTTTGCGTTTGATGTCAGAGGCTATGAAGAACTCAATGCGGCTGTGGAAAGAGCCGCCTGGAACCACTCATATGTAGGCTATTCATCAGTCGAAGCAGACCTTGCCGCCCTGAAATCCGAGCTTGAAGAAGCAGGTATTAATGAGCTTTTAGAGGAGATAAACAGGCAATATTCGGAATGGAGGGAGAGTTATTCATGAAAAAATTACTGTCTCTTATCTTAGCCGCATCGCTTGCATCTTCCCTTTGCGGTTGCGAGAGTGAAACCTTGCAGGAAAGCGAAACCACAACGGCGGCTACTGCAACCGCTTCCACAACTGAGCAAACCACCGGCGAAACAAGTGAGATTGACAAAGATGCCCTCTATTCTGCGTTCACCCTCTATTCTTACAAAACCGCCGAAGAAATCCAAGCCGAATACCCCAATAAAACAGTTCTTGTGTGGGTCGGATTTGCTCTGACGGCTGACAGCAGTCTCGAAATTGAGATTCCTATAGATGAAATCAACGAGTATCTTGACTCCATCGGCAAGGAATATGCCCTCTGCTACTATCCTCTCAATATGACCGCGGCAACGGTCAAGTACGATAACGGAGACTATGACTCCATGCTCGACTGCTTCACGGAATATATAGATTCCGGCGGACAAGCGGACATTCTGACGGTTATGGTTACAAGTTCCGACGAGCCGATTATCACAGCTTATTATTACAATGCTTTGAACGGAATCTATGAACCGCTTGAAAGCTACTTTGAAAGTTCTGAGGAGGCGGCAGAGTATTACAACTCGCTTCCTGAAGAATATTGGGAATCCTTCAAGGTGAACGGCACTCTCTACAGCTTCGGTGGCTTCAGTCTCGGAGTGAGAAGGACTTCCACAAACTACTATTTCATCAACACCGAGCTTGCCGACAAGTACGACTGGGACTACGATAAATCGCTGTTTGAACAGCTTGATCTCATAGAGACCATTATGACCGAAGAAAACTGCCGTGGAGTCAAGGTCAATTATTCGAGCCTTTACAAAGAGTTTGTTTTTGCCGGAATAATAGGCACTTCCTATGATGACGGAATTGTCAGTCTCGCTGACAGCGACAGTTTTTCTGAAAGCTTTGAGCTCTGGTATGAACTCAAAAACAGAGGACTTATCTTTGACGATGCGGAGAATTACAGCGGTATGTATCTCGCAAGCTATGGCATATCGACAAGCACCTATTCCCTCAACTTGGGAAAGTCCTTCACGGGCGAACAGACCCAGTTTGAAACCGGCGACGACACCTATTCCGATTTCACCACCGTTGCCGATAATACAAGCTTTACCTACACCTCATCCTCCTCCGGCGGCATGAGCATCTATTCCGGCTCGGAGCATAAAGACGAGGCTTTTGACTTTATTCTCCTCAGTCAGACCGACAGCATCCTCAATAATCTTCTCTCATTTGGTGACAGTGAAGATGCGCCGTATCTGATAAATTACCGCTTCGCCAATCCGCTGATAACCGATTCCCACGGCGATATGCCTGAAAACATGAATGAACTTTTTGTAGAGATTCTGGAAACAGCAACACCCGCCGATGAGGGTGAAGCCGTCGGCTTCGCCTTTGACGTTCGAGGATATGAAGAATTGTATCAGGCAGTCAAACTTGCAGTTCAAAATCACTCGTATCTGGGCTATTCTACATTCGAAGCAGACCTCGCCGCCCTGAAATCCGAGCTTGAGGAAGCGGGGATTGATGAGCTTTTAGAGGAGATAAACAGGCAATATTCGGAATGGAGGGCAAACAACTATGATTAAAATTTTAGCGGTATTATTGGCGGTGCTGATGCTTACTTCCTGCGGGAGCAGGATTACAACGGAGACTCTTGACGGATATGAGGAGTCGTCGGCGGTTTATGTCTTCTCGAATCTGTATAACAACGGCGAGTTTTATGAGGATGGTGAGAAGCTTATGTATATCGACTTCACTACCATGGCTTACACATATATCTGCTCAAAGCCGAACTGTCTTCATAATGACCCGGACGAATGCACAGCCTATGGCATCGTCAATCATCCCGTAGCGGTGAACGGCGGTCTCTACTACTTTGTGCATGAGACAATCACGAACAGCGACGGCTTGCCGCAGAATAATCTTGTCGCCTATTCCGCTTCCATAGACGGCTCCAACCGCCGCAAGGTCACTACTGCCGAGAATATCGAGCTTTACCATTCGGAAAAGGCACTTCTGGTCGGGACCAGCCTCTATTTTGTCGGCACGGAGTCGGAATTTGACGCCGTCAACTTCATCGCCACCGGCAACGAGACTTTCTGGCTCTATAGGTTTGACTATTCCACCGAGAGCTTTTATTGCTTGGGAGAACTCGACTCCGGCTACGACGGCGGGGTGACAATCTACGGCGAATATAACGGCAAAATCTACCTGACCGAAAATTCCCTCGATGAGCCTTGGGATGAGAAGTGGGAGGACTTCGACTATATGACGGAGCACTGGGACGAGTTCACGGCTCTTTATGAGAATCACTACAGTTGCTACGGCATCGCCTCGGAAAGCTTTGCAGACTGGGATATGCCCGGCTCCGACGACAGCTATGACAACTTCGTTGTTGACAGCGACTATTTCATCGCTATTTCCGGCACCACTGTGACCGTTTTCGACTCCAAAGGCAACGAGAGCATTTACGAAAACTTCACTCCGCTTGGAATGTCAACCTATAGCGTGGTGAATGATATGCTCTTCTCCGGCGGAACTGACCGTGAGTGCATCAACCTCAGAACCGGCAAGAGATACACCGTCAGCGACTATGACGGCTGGGTCGTCTGGTACCTCGACGGAAGCTATATCATCAGGCAGGATGATGGGTATATGAAAGTTGAGGAAAGTGAACTTATTGGAGAGGAGATAGCATGAAGAGACTATTTGTATTGGTTCTGGTGTTTGTAATTACGCTCTGCGGTTGCAAAAGTTCATCAGCCGACGAATACTTTGATTCCCACACGGTAAGCCTTGAAACAAACATCTACAACAACGGCGAGTTCTACTATGATTCTTATACGAGGCTGAACTACTGCGATTTCACGACAATGCAATCAGCCATCGTCTGCCCTTACCCAAACTGCACTCATGCTGATAGTAGCACCTGTTCGTCCTATGGGCTCTCCTGTTATCCGACTGTATTTGATGGTAAGATGTACTACTTCTCAGATGATATAAAATACACAAATGGCACTTATGCCGAGACAATTACTGCCCATCGTTGCGACGTTGACGGCACAAACCGCATAGCTCTTGAAACCTTCACCGGCTGGGAAATTGCAGACTATAATCCGGCTCTTGTTGTTGGAAACAAAATCTATATGACCGCAAAGCAGACGACCTTCAACGATTATGGCACTACTGAAGACTATGTAAGTGTTTCTCTGATTTCATATGACTTTGAAACGGGTAAGTTCAACGAGGTAGTAAAAATAGGCGAAGGCTATAACGCCGGTGCGAGTATCAAGGGCGAAGCAAACGGCATCGTCTATATAAGCTATTCTTACTATGACCACGAACTGACCGCTGAAGAACTTGACGCACTGTATAATGATTATATATTTCCTGAATCAGTTGCGGAATATTACAAGTTCGACCTGTCCACAGGAGAACTCGCTGAGAATGACGAAGCGGTCTGGAAAGCCTTGGACGGTTACCTTATAGTTTATAACGACGACCTGACAGAAGCCATAATCAGAACCCCAAGCGGAAAAGAATATGACATCGGAAACAAAGTCGCACTTCAGGTGTGCAACGACTACGCTTTCCACCTATACTATGGATTGATAATTGACCTTGAAACAGGCACACATTACGAGTCTAAGCTTCCGCTTGAAACCGGATACAATGTCGAGTATTATCTCGACAGGGCATATATCTTGAAAGACTCATTGAATAATGAATTCATCAAGCTCGACGTCACCGAGCTTATCGGAGAGGAGATTACATCATGAAAAAATTACTATCTCTTATCTTAGCCGCATCGCTCGCGTTTTCCCTCTGCGGTTGCGGAAGCTCGACCGAAGCCCTTCCGCAGGAAAGCGAAACCACAACGGCGGCTACTACTACAGCCGTTACGACCACCACCGAAGCTACTACTCACGAGTATTACATCACCTCATGGATGGACGATGACGGTTATATACAGTACTACGAAGAATTTGAAGACGGGAGCACCATGCAATACTCAAAATCGCCGGACATTCAGACATATGAGGAGATTCAGGCGGCATACCCTGACAAGACGGTTCTTGTCATTGCGTGTATCGGTAGCAACAGATATTGCTATATAACCGAAGCAGTCAACGAATATCTAAGTGAGCTCGGCAAGGATTATGTCATATGCTTCGAGTTCACCGAAACCAATGCGGTTTACAGCGATTACTGCTCGAATGTAGGGCTTGCCGATTGGTACAGCGGCTTAAAAGATAAAGTTGACAGCGGAACACAGATTGACATCATCAGCACCGCAAATTATTATTACGCCATAAGAGACGATTTGCTCCTGCCGCTCGATGATTATCTTGAAAATACCGAGGTCGGGCAGACACTGTACAATATGATGCCGGAAAATCTCTGGCGAGCATACAGGTATAACGGCGCCATCTATGGAATCAACTGCAACGGCTCTATAAAGTCCACTCATCTATATTATATAGATGCCGCATTGGCTGACGAATACGGATATGACTTTTCAAAATCATTCACCGAACAGACAGACTTGCTTGAGACTATCCAAAGCGAAAGCGTGAGCAAAGCCGTTTACACATCATTTTCGTCACTGCTTGTCGATACCAGTTACGACAAAACCGAGCTGACTTCGGGAGTATATTGGGACTCCGAAAACAAAACCGCAATAAGCTGGCTTGATGACGAGGATTATATCTCCACCTTGAAGACGGCGTTTACACTCTATAATGAAGACTTGTTGACGACAGCCTACACCACATCATACTTTGCTCTCGATTGTATAGTAGAATATCCGCCGGAAAGTGGTGATCTCTTCAACCACTGGGCAGATACCGACATCGAAACCGGTGAACCCATTTATAAGCAGGTATATGCGGTGTATGACGATTCACAGCCGGTCCTCACAAGAGATATGACATTTTGCTATGCTCTTGGAGTAAGCAACACCAGTGAAAATCAGGACATGGCATTTGATTTCATCGCAACCATGCTCACAGACGAGGAACTGAATAAGCGTATGTGTTATGCCGATTACGAATCGGAAATGTACAGCGATGGGAGAATCAGCAGCTCCTCATACTACTTTTCATATGAACAGTTTGCAAATCTTTTGCTGAACATTCCCACAACCCGACAACCATCCAATATCGCCGAAGTGTATAAGACATCCCTCGAAGAAGCCTATGTCAATGAAGACTTCGACTTTGTGTTTGACGACAGCGAAGTATATCAGCAGTGCGTGGATGTCCTCGGTGTGATGGGTGAGATGACGTATAATCGGCTCACGGAATACACCGATTTTGACGAGTATATCTCCGATTTCCGTGCGCTTCTTGAAGAAGCCGGCATAGAAGACATAATTGCCGAAGCAAACAGACAGTATGCTGAATGGAAGGAGAGCCAATCATGAAGAAGCTGTTATCAGTAATTCTTGCACTAACACTTTGTATTGCAATCTTCACCTCTTGCGGAGACAGCGGCACAGAGGAAACCGAATCTACTTCAAGGGTTATAAGCGAGTATACGGATGTCGGCGAGGGCGGGGAGCTGTTTGTCGACTCCTTGTCAAGGCTTCACTTTGTGGACTTTGAGAGCATGGTGTCGGTCATTGTCTGCCCATATCCGAATTGCACCCATACCGATTCGGAGACCTGCCCATCATTCGGAATGTACAATCACCCGTTTTTGTATGACGGTAAGCTCTATTATTTCGTGACCGGCGTGTCTATGGGCGATGACGGCTATGAAAATTACTTCTCGATTTACAGCGCAGAGACCGACGGAACCTCACGCGTGAAGCTTAAAACAGTCTCCGACAGGACTGTAAACGTCTATGAAAGAATAGTTCTTATCGGCGACACCCTCTATTTCTGTTCCGAAGAAAGTGTTTATGATGCCTACGGCACAAGCACCAACCAGAGGACGATATATTTCAGCAGTTACTCCCTTTCCTCCGGCGAATATAGCGAAGTAGCGGAGGTAGGCTCATATGACGGCGGCGAGGACTGGGTTTATGGCGAATATAACGGCAAAATTTATCTTCAGTATAGCTATCTGAAAGGCGACGAGCCGACGATAGAGGACATCATGCAGGACGACTATAAGAACGCCGACTGGTATAACTACGACTACTATATGTATAACATCGAGACCGGCGAATTTTCGGAAAGCGACATAACAAACATCTCCGAATGGTCGAACGGCTATCTTATTCTGAACGGCGACACCGGCAAAACCGTCTTCACTCCGAACGGCGATGAAATAGAAGTCGGCTCCGGCTCCTATGAAGTCTGCGGCGGCTATATCTTCGACACATGGTCTGGGGTTGCAATCGAAATCTCCACAGGAAAGCAGTATAGCCTTAATCTTGATGACAACTACTCATACTCGGTTGTTTACCACGCCGACGACGGCTTTGTTCTGAAGTATCTTGACGGTGATTATTGCTATGTGAAGATTGCCGAGGGTGAGCTTATAGGATATGAGCTCACAACAGAGGCGACAACTACCGCCGTCACAACCGTTTCCGAAAGTGAAGATGAATATTATATCACCTCGTGGATAAATGAGGACGGGGACATCGAGGTTCAGGAAACATATACTGACGAAGACGGAAACCGCCATACAGAAATATCCTTTTATCCTCAGTCCTATGGCATGACCAAAGAAGACCTTCAGGCGGAGTATCCCGAAAAGACCATACTTGTCGTGGCGATGATAGGAAACTCCTATAGCGTCAATATCCAGAATGCGGTAAACGAATACCTGGACAGCATCGGCAAGGATTATGTCATATTTATTGAAACTGTAGACCTGAATGTCATCTACAGCGATTACTATCCTAGTAACTATGGCTCGGTCGATTACTATAGCAGTCTGAAAGCTCTGGTTGACAGTGGGGAACAGATTGATATTATCAGTACAGATAAATATTACTACTGTATTCGTGATGATTTGCTTCTGCCACTCGATAGTTATCTTGAATCGACAGAAGTGGGACAGACTCTTTATTCGATGATGCCTGAGAACCTGTGGACTTCACTCAGATATAATGGAATGGTCTATGGCATAAACTGCAACGGCTCATTAAGCTATCAGAAATGCCTGTACTTGAACGCTGAACTTGTAGATAAGTACGGCTATGACATTGAAAAGCCGCTCACTGAGCAGATGGATATACTTGAGCAAGTAGTTTCGGAAGAATCAAGCGTAACACCTGTCATGACCTACTCTAATTACCAGACATCTGCATATATTGATTCTCAGGTGCTAACAACGGGAATTTATTGGGATGAGGAAAAAAAGACCGCAAAGAGCTGGCTGGATAACGATGAATTTGTCAGCTATCTTGAGATGATGTACAGCCTGAATCTTGAAGGATATGTGAGAGAGTATTCGTTTTTCAACTCTTTCTTCGCTTTTGAGAACACCGTGTATCTTCCCGCAGACAATGGAGATATATTCGATCTTCCGTTTGGCACTGATTCGGATCGCAACAGAGTATATATTCCCGTTTATGTCGTTTATGATGACAGCGTTTCGCTGACAAGAGACAGCAATGCGGTGGGTGTGAGTAAGACCAGCGAAAATCAGGATATGGCGTTTGATTTCATAGCAACTATGCTCACCGACGAAGAACTGAACAACCGGATGTGCTATGCTGACTATGAAGACTATATCCTCGATAACGGTAAAATCGAGCCAGATACACACTACCAAACTGCGTATGAACAGTTTGCAAATCTGCTTCTGTGCGTTCCGACATACGATGAATCCTCGTATATCGCCGAGACCTATTTTGAATCGCTCGAAAGCGCCTATATCAGCGAAGATTTCGACTTTGTTTTTGACGATTCCAAAGTTTATCAGCAATGTATAGAAGTTCGAGCGGTAACATGTGTTTACGGAAAGAATATGTTTAATTACAGCAACCTTACCTTTGAAGAATATCTGAACGAGTATCGTGCAACGCTCGAAGAAGCCGGCATAAACGACATAATTGCCGAAGCCAACCGCCAATATGCAGAATGGAGTGAAGCACAAAGATGAACACCCTTAAAATCTCAACCCTCAACAAGCACTATGGCACCAAGCACGCTTTGAAAGACTTCTCCTTCGACTTCTCCGACGGCATCTATGGGCTTTTAGGACCGAACGGTGCGGGAAAGTCAACACTCATGAACATCCTGACCCAGAATCTTGAGCCCGATAAAGGCTCGGAGATTCTCTGGAACGGCGAAGATGTTTGTAATCTCGGCTCGAAATATCGCTCCGAAATCGGCTTCATGCCGCAACAGCAGGAGCTTTATCCGTCGTTCACCCTTAAACGCTTCATGGGCTACATAGCGGCACTCAAGGGAATCGAAAAGTCTGAGATTGACGGCGAAATCGCAAGGGTTTTAGAGCTTGTTGAGCTTTCGGACGTTGCAAACAAGAAAATAGGCGGCTTTTCCGGCGGAATGAAACAGCGTGCCCTTATCGCTCAGTCGCTTCTCGGAAGCCCGCATCTTCTTATCTTGGATGAGCCCACAGCCGGTCTCGACCCGAAGCAGAGGGTCTTAACGAGAAACCTCATTTCCTCGCTCTCAAAAGACATGATAGTCATCATTTCGACCCACATAGTTTCGGACATTGAGACCATTGCCGACTGCATTCTGCTTCTCAAATCCGGCGAACTCATCGACAGCGGAACTGTGGACGAGCTGACGGCACAGGTCACAGACGGTGAGAAAACCCTTGAAGGGCTGTATATGCAGTTGTACGGTGATATGTGATGAGAATTTTTCAAAACGAGCTGTATAAGCTCTTTCACAACAAGGCGTTTCTTTTGGTGACTGCGGCGGCAATTCTTTTAAATGTCTATATCGCCTCGACAAAGAGTTTCGGCAACTTCTCGGATAGTGAGTATAAAGCCTACTTGGAAGACGTAAGCGGCATGACCGCCGAGGAAGCTCTCGGATATGGCAAAGAATTATATCAGACCATCCGGCAGACGGGCGAGCCGGTCTATTGCGAATACTATTGGCAGGATATGTCGATTCTGAGCGGCGAGATTTCGAGGCTTGAGGAAATACTCGGCTATCAGGACTACCTTGCCGAAATCAATACTACCGCCGAGACGATGACTTCGGTCTCGATTTTCGCCGACACCGACAGCTTTTCATACCGGAATATAGTAAAAACTCCGTCGGCATATGAAGCCGTCCGGGATGTCACACCGACCTATGCACCATCGAACGGTGTCCTTCTGGCGACCGACAACGTGGCTACCGACATACTCATGATGTTCTCACTCCTCGCCTGTGTGACAGCCGTCTTCTATAAAGACAGAGAATCAGGCGTCGTGGCTCTCATTAAGCCTCTGAAATATGGCAGAGCAAGGCTCGCACTCGCAAAGTCGGCGGTAGTCTTCACAGTGTGCTTCGCAACTTTCGGAATCATGTATCTGAGCGATCTGGCTATAGGTGCATATCGTTGTGGACTGGGAAACTTTAGTCGTGCGGTGCAGTCCCTCGAAGGCTACTTGGGCTGTAATCTCGCCATAACCGTCGGAGATTTGCTGATTTACAGCTTCATAATAAAGCTTTTCGCACTGACCCTCTGCGCCCTGATAGTCTCCGCCTTGTTCATCAGGCTTTCAAACATCGTGGCATACCTCGTGACGATTGCGATTGCCGCAGTCGAGACGGCTCTCTATGCCCTCATTTCCGGCAACTCGATTTTCTCCCCGATGAAATATATAAACTTGGTCGCACTCACTCAGCCGATGAACTTCTTCAAAACCTACACAAACATCAATTTCTTCGGCCATCCCGTGAACCTGTTTGCCTGTACTATGATTTGCATAGTAATCGGTCTTGTGATAGTTACGGTTGTGGTCTGCCGCCTCTATTCATCAATCAGTATTTCGGAGATAAAGAGAAGCTCAGTCTCGGCTTTCTCGAAGCATGTCCCCAAAAGCCTTTTCAGCTATACCGTCTACAAAGCTCTCGTCATGCACAAGGGCGCAGTGATAATAGCGGCAGTCCTTGCGATTCAGCTCTATACGGCGTTCAACTACTCAAAGCCCTACAACCCCGATGACAACTACTATCTCTACTACTGCACCCGAATTTCCGAGATGACCGACGACGAAGCAATGGAATTTCTTGCTACTGAGCCCAGTAATTTCGATTCCGATTATGCCGAAAGAGGCTTTGAAAAGGCGAAGAATCAGTATGAGTATCTCGTCTCTATAGGCAAGGGTACCGGGGATATGTTCTACCAGACCGGCTATAGGCTCATCTTCGGACTTGATACCCTCCGACAGGACTACATTCTCGGGCTGATTGCCATCGCCGCACTCTGCCTGATGCTTTCGCCGATTGTCGCCTATGATAACCGCTGTCGGATCGGCTATGTCCTCTACACGACAAAAGCCGGCAGAAAAACCTACTACCGGCATAACTGTATTATTGCGATTTTGCTTGCTATTACCGTGAGCCTCGGCGTGAATATCCCATACTTTGCCCAGATTCTTTCGGCATACGGCACAGACGGCATCACGTCAGCCGTGAACTGCATCAGCGATATGTTCACCCTCGGAGAACTACCCATCTGGGGCTACATTGTGATACTTCTTACTTACAGGACGGCGGTGCTGATTCTCTTCTCGCTCCTGCTACTCTGGATTTCGTCGAAATGCCAGAGCCCGACAACGGCGATGGTCGTCACACTCGCACTTTTCTGCCTGCCGATAGTAATCTACCTCGCCGGTGCGGATGCGGCAAAGTATCTCTGTGTGCCGGTGAGTGGGAATAGGGAGGTGAGGGGGATAAAATCTTAATCTTCCCCCAGTTGAACTTTCTGCGCTTACTGTGCTATAATAATCAAAACGAAGTTTGGGGGCGTGTGCTTTGACTTACAAAATCTATATAGCCGAGGACGACCGGAGCATTGCCGAGGGCGTGGCGGCGGAGCTTACCAAATGGGGATTTGAGTGCCGGGTGGCGACGAGATTCTCGGACATTGTCGGAGAATTTGAGGAATATGAGCCCCAGCTCGTACTCCTCGACATAATGCTGCCGTTCTACAACGGCTATCACTGGTGCGAGGAGATTCGCAAAATTTCGAACGTGCCGATTATCTTCATCTCGTCGGCGTCGGACAATCTCAACATCGTCATGGCGGTCAACATGGGCGCCGACGACTTTATCGCAAAGCCCTTCGACATGGGCGTGCTGACGGCGAAGGTGCAGGCACTTCTTCGGCGGAGCTATAACTACACCGAAAGCCCGGTGCTAGCTCATCGGGGATTGAGTCTTAAGACAGCTGACAGCTCCGCAGTATTCGATGGGAAAAAGATTGACCTCACCAAGAACGAATACCGCATTCTTTTCACGCTTCTTGAGAGCAAGGGCAAAACCGTTTCACGGGAGAAGCTGATGCAAAGGCTTTGGGAGACGGACAGCTTTGTCGACGACAACACGCTGACGGTCAACATCAATCGTCTTCGCCGCAAACTGGACGCTCTTGGGCTCAAAGATTTTATCACCACAAAGCACGGAATCGGCTACATTGTAGGGTAGGATACACGGTTAGCTTCGCTAACTGCCCGCCCGTAACATCCGGGAGGCTGACATGAATTTCTTGGATTACATAAAATCAAAAATAGCGTTTCTGGCACTCTACGCCTTGATTTTCGTGATGCTAACCGTCAGTTTCGCCCTTTATGGACTCCCGATTGCGGCGGTGGCTTACCCAATGGGGCTTGGATTTCTGTTAGTAATTGTTTATCTTGCACTCGATTACAGAAAGTATAAGAGACAGATTACAAAAATCTCAGAGCTTGAGAATAAGATTTCCCGACTGACGGAGATGATCTCTTCGGAAAAGTCGAAATCCCGCCAGAGAATGGACTATTACAGCGTCTGGGCGCACCAGATCAAAACGCCGATTGCGTCTATGCGTCTGAGCCTACAGGGTGAGGACAGCGCTTTAAGCCGGAAGCTTGGCGCAGAGCTTAACCGAATCGAGAGCTATGCCGACATGGTTATGACCTATCTTCGGCTCGACAGTGAGAGTACCGACTATGTTTTTGCCGAGTGCAATCTGGACAGCATCATCAAGTCCTGCGTTCGCAAATTCTCAGGGGAATTCATCGCCCGCAAGATTGAGCTTATCTACGAGCCGGTTCGGGAAACAGTTCTCACGGATGAAAAATGGCTCTCGTTCGTAATTGAACAGATTCTCTCGAATGCACTTAAATATACGCCTATCGGGAGCATTTCAATCTGCATGGAACCCGGGCAGATTCTTGCAATAAGCGACACAGGAATCGGGATTGCCGGGGACGATTTGCCCCGAATCTTCGACCAGGGCTTCACCGGCTATAACGGCAGAACGGACAAGAAGGCAAGCGGCATCGGGCTTTATCTCTGTAAGAGAATCTGCGACGACTTGGGTTATGAGATTTCCGCAGATTCTGAACTTGGAAGCGGCACGACTATCAGGCTCAATCTCTCGAAGAAAGAAGTCGAAGCCAATTTTTGAAAGCCTTGCTTTCAAGTAATCTTACAAAAACGTAAGAAAACTGTAAGGGAAATCGATGGATTCATGGGTTTCTCTTTTGCTATAATCGGGGTAACAAAAGTAAAGGAGAAATCTTATGCCATTATTACAAGTCAAAAATTTGCAGAAAGTCTACACCTCCCGGATGGGAGGAGCGAGCGTTGAGGCACTCAAAAACGTCAATTTTTCGGTTGAGCAGGGCGAATATGTCGCCATCATGGGCGAAAGCGGGTCGGGCAAGACGACACTTTTAAATATCCTCGCCGCCCTCGACAAGCCCACCGGCGGACAGGTCATCTTAGATGCCAAAGACATCTCTAAGGTTCACGAGCAGGATATGGCGACCTTCCGACGGGACAACCTCGGTTTTGTCTTTCAGGAATTCAATCTCCTCGACACGTTCACTCTCGAAGACAACATCTATCTGCCGTTGGTTCTCTCTGGGATGTCCTATAAGGAGATGTACAAGCGGCTTGAGCCGATAGCGGAGCTACTGGGGATTTCGGACATCTTAAAGAAATACCCCTACGAAGTCTCCGGCGGGCAGAAGCAGAGGGCGGCGGTCGCAAGGGCGCTCGTGACAGAGCCCCGAATTATCTTAGCGGACGAGCCGACCGGTGCCTTAGACAGCCGTGCCACCGACGAACTGCTCAGCTTGTTTTCGAGTATCAATTCCCGTGGGCAGACAATACTTATGGTGACACATTCGGTCAAGGCGGCGAGCCATGCGAACAGGGTTCTGTTCATCAAGGACGGCGTCGTCTTCCATCAGGTCTATCGCGGCGGGCAGAGTGACGAGATTCTTTATCAGAAGATTTCCGACACCCTCACCATGCTCTCAAAGGGAGGTGCCGGCGAATGAAAAAGCGTGGTCTGTACCGTCGCCTTGCCATGAACGGCATCAGGGGCAACCGACAGCTCTATATCCCGCATATTTTAGCCTGCGTCGGCATGGTGATGCTCTATTTTATAATCACCTCGCTTGCCGAATCGGATGTAATAAGATTGATGTCCGGCGGGGATTCTGCACAGGTGCTCCTTGGGCTCGGAAAAGGAGTCATAGCCATCTTTGCGGCGATATTTCTTTTCTATACGAATTCGTTTCTCATGAAGCGGCGACAGAAAGAATTCGGGCTTTATAATGTATTGGGAATGAGCAAGCATAACATCGCCAGAATTCTCATCTGGGAGAGCGTTCTGACGGCGGGAATCGCCATCTTCGGCGGAATCGTTCTCGGGATAATCCTTTACAAGCTTGCGGAGCTGGTGCTTGTTCAGCTTATTTCGGGAGATGTGACCTTCACGATAGAGCTTGCATGGCAGGCAATCCCCGAAACGGCGCTGTTGTTTGCGATTATATTTCTACTCCTGTTTGTTTTCTCACTGCTTAAAGTACGCCTGACCAACCCGATTGAGCTTATCAAGAGCGAAAGCATGGGTGAAAAGCCGCCGAAGGCGAACTGGTTCTTCGGGCTTCTCGGAGCCGTCATCTTAGGCTTCGGCTACTATCTCGCCCTGACGCTTGAGAACCCGATGGCGATGATGATGGGATTTCTCTTAGCCGCCGTTCTCGTCATGGTCGGGACGTATATGCTATTCATGTCGGGAAGCGTCCTGATGTGCAAAATCATGCAGAAGTCGAAGCGCTACTACTACAAGCCTAACCACTTCGTCTCCGTCTCGTCGATGACCTACCGCATGAAGCGCAACGGCGCAGGTCTCGCCTCAATCTGTATTCTCTTGACTGCTGTTTTAGTTATGCTGTCGTCTACTTCGAGCATCATGATAGGAATTGAGGACATCTTAGAAGACTTCTACCCGAGAGATTTAATCGTCCAATTCGGAACTCACAAAGAAGTTACCGATGAACAGAAAGAGGTCGTCAAGAGCCTTGCGATAGATGACGACCTGGAAATAGAAAACGTTCTCGAATATGAGTATATCATGACAAACGGTATTTTTACCGATGGTAATCTTGCACTTGACTATCTCTATACGGATGACGACTACGTCGAGGTCTGCGTCTTCGATATCGACACATATAACCGGCTGAATGATTCGAGCGAAACTCTCGGAAGCGGCGAAGTTCTACTCTACTCTGAAAGCGGAAATATGTCCGAAATCTATATCGACAAGCTCGGCACGTTCACTGTCAAATCCAAAATAGAATATCCAAGCTTTTGCCCGCTTCAGCGCACTGTTTACGGAATGCTCGTTATCGTCGTCGACGATCTGGACGTATTCAACCCGATTTTTGAGATGCTCGGAGACAAGGGCAACGAGATTTATATCTACCGGATGTGGTGGTACGGCTTCGATGTTCCCGGTTTAAGCGAATCGGAGCAGAGCTACTATTACGGCACACATCGCACTCCACTTTTGAAAGAGACACTCGGTCTGTACAACACGGGCATTAATTATCACATAAGCTGGGACAGCCTTGCTGCGAACCGCTCAGACTACTATGGTCTGTTCGGCGGGTTACTATTCCTCGGAATCTTCCTGAGCCTGATGTTCGTCCTGTCGGCAGTGCTCATCATCTACTACAAGCAGATTTCGGAAGGCTACGAGGACGCCTCGCGGTTCGGGATAATGCAGAAGGTCGGAATGACGAAGGCGGATATAAGAAAAAGCATCAATTCGCAGATGCTGTCGGTCTTCCTCCTGCCGGTGCTGATGGCGGCGGTGCACATCGCCTTCGCCTCGCCGATAATGGTGAAGATGCTCAAGATGTGCGGCTTCATGAATACATGGCTGTTTCTCGGAGTAACTGCGGCGTGCCTTGCGGTCGTGGTCGTGGTGTATACTGTCGTGTATAAGATTACTTCGGAGGCGTATTATGGGATTGTGAGCGGGAGGTAGATGATGTGCTTGCTTGAAAGCGAGTTGCAACATGAAATAGCAAGTGATATCCATCCGATGTTCAGTAACAATTTAAGATATTGATGGTATAAGCCCTCATAAGCCCTCTTCGGAGGGCTTATTTTTTTGCCTATTTTTCAGATTGACTCGAAGAGATGCTTCTGATATGTACAAAAAGTTTGTTCTGCCCCGCAGACGTCACTTGAAGTTGAAATGAAATCAGTCGTCAACGATGTTGAGGTGGCGCTTTACTTGAATGAGGAGGACAGGTATTTCGCAATTCAGACTACGTCAGAAGGATACGATTACGCTTTCTATGATAACTCCTTCAATTTGATTGACGGAGGTGTTTTAGATAAGCCGGACATTTCCACAAGGGAAGCGATTGAGGAAATACTTTCGGGAGCAGGAATTTCTACATTGTCTGAAAATCTCACGTTTATGGATTATGGGGATTTACTGGACAAGGTTTATTCGGCAGAACAGCAGATTGAAGCTATACCACCCGTGTCTGACCGCACAGAGCCTGAAGTATCCCTGCAGGGTAAGAGCATGGCAGACATCGAAGAGACTGTTTTAAGCTATGCTCAAGCTCAGATAGACGAAATGGGACTGCATGATGATGCTCAGTTGCATGGAGCAAGAGTATACGGAAGCAGAACCCGTGAGGGACTATATTCAGAGCAGTCAGACATTGACGTGGTTATCTCGTATTCAGGGGATATCCGTGAGGATGACTTCTTCAACTCGCTTCATGAAGAAGGCTTCTCTTCTGCTGGCATACCTGTGGACATCAACCCGATTTCAACTGAGAAGACGGGAAGTCTCGAAGATTATCTTGAGACGGCGGAAAAGTATCTTGACGAGAAATCGGCTCTGGAACCGAAGCAGATTGAGGCAGAGAAAGAGCCTGAAATGAAGTTCTTTGTTGCTGATAATATGGAGCATCCTGTTGTCGGGGGATACCACGAAAACATCGGAAGTTTGCAGGAAGCAACGACTCTTTATGAGCAAATGTCGGACGGTACGGTGAACCACGATGTTATTGAAGACAACCCGCATTTGAAGGAAAATCCCTTAGTACAGAAGGCGGTTTCTGAGCTTGAAGAATACAAATCTTCTCAAAGTACAGAGCAGACGAAAGGGGAAGAAACTATTGAGATTAAATCACAGGAAAAGTCAGTACAGAAAGAACTGGGAAATGACCGCAAAGAATCCGTCGTGCAAGCTTTCCGAGACCGCCAGGCTAAGCTGAAAGCGCAGGAGATAGAGAAACCGAAGCAGAAAACACAGACCCATAAGAAAGGAGATCATGAGTTATGACGAAGAAGATTTTTTTGAGGAAGACGAGCTTATAATTATCTCAATGTTCGAGAAAGACAACAGGAAGGAGACTATAAGGGAGATAGAGGATGTCTTGCCGTTTGTAAAGGATGATACTGAGGTTGAATCCCTTGTAATCGGCACGATTGAAAAGATGAAGATGATGTCGGATGAGGAGTTTTCCAAGCTTGAACTCGAAGAATACAAGCAGGAGCCGGTGGACGAATGAACATCAATCAGTTTGCTGTTTATCAGGTAAAGATGGGCGCAGAGTTTCGTACTCTGCGCTTCCGTCCATACGCCGAATTGGAGAAAAATCATCAGCGTGTTGATGTCAGCAACTATGAGCAAGTGTACTTGTCGCAGACGGCACCGGATGATTCCGCACAGACGATAAGGAAACGTCTCGAAGATAAGCTTCCGGGGTCATTGAAGGGACACAGCATCAGCGTGAGCGACGTGATTGTGATGAACAAAGCAGGAGTAGTTTCAGCCTACTACGTTGACAAGGATAAGCTCATAGCCCTTGCAGGCTTCCTGCGATTGAACTCATCAGGTACATCGGTCTCAATGGAGACTAAAGGATTTAAGATCGAAGGAAAACCTGGAACGTGGCTTGCTTGCGATGATACTATCGTGGACGGCAAGCAATTCTTCCTGATGCAGAACGAGCAGATGAAAAACTCTGCTGCTTGCGCTATTGTAAACGATGTCGGCAAAGTAGTTGTAGATGAGGCAGATAAGTTCAGCGAGTCTGCAATACAGCAGATTAGGGAGTTTCTGCATCCAACATTACCGCAACCGCCTCATCAACCAAAAGAGAACTGGCAAAGATATTATGAAAACGGTGAGTACGTCAGAACCGTAGAAGGTTCAGAGGAGCAGAACTATTCGTTTGTTGATGGTAACAAAAACAATCCAAAGCGATCGAAGAAGAATAACAAACGTCCGTCTGTTTTGAAGAAACTTCATGACAAACAAGCGGAGATTGCAAGGAGAAACGGAAAAGCGGTACCACAGGCGATGATGGAACAGGAAGCGGAAAGGAAACGGAAGTGAAAAAGAGAAGTCTCTGGCACTCATATGTGGGTGTCGGAGACTTCTTTTTTGTGTTAGTAAAAATAAAGCACCTCAAATTGAGATGCTTTGTTTTCAATATTCGGTAAGAAAGGCTGTTAAGCACTTACTTTGCTCTTTGCAAGGTAAGCCTCGGCTTCAACTCTGCTGAGCTCGTAACTTATTCATGATTCTACTGAGAATTTCAGATTCGGGAACTCCATCATCTTGCCATATCTCAATTGCAGTTAAAGCAGCGACTTCTTTCAGAAGATCATCCATAATCTTACTCATTTGATTGACACCTCAGAAAGATTAGGCAGACTTCTTGAGCATATATTCTTTAGCCTCAGTTTCAGACAATTCAAACTGCTTCATAATATCAGCAAGAATTGTATCTTCAGAAACGCCATAACGTCTTGCCGTTTCTATTGTTGTCATAATCGTTAATTCTTCCATCATTTTGCACATTTGCACTCGTCCTCCTTCTGTTTCTTTAAAGTATCTAACTCTGTTTGCCAATATATCATAGTGCATTTCGTCTGCTGATGTGCATCTGAAATCATGCATCAGCATTCCTATCGGGGTTTCTTCATTTTTATATTCCCCATTGACGTACACTATATGCGAGCCGTCGCCGAATGATTCGTAATCCAGCTCCTCAATTCTGCGGTCAATGTGATATAGCGGGAAACCACCACCAAGAATATCTCTTTCTGTGATGAATATCACATAAGACGGCTTTAGATTTGGAACTTTATCCCCGACTTTTGCCATCCTCGTGTCAAGCATACTGCTATTGAATCTTGCACATTTTGCACCTGCACCGCTGTTAGCACGCTGAATTTCAACATCGAAATGCTGTCCGTTTGCGTCCACTGCGTGAATGTCAAGCCTCACAGAGCGACCATTCTGATTCTTGATTTCAAACTGACCGATTGTCTCAATGACTGTTATTTTTGGATCGTCTAAGATAATTCTGAGCAAAAGCTGAGTTGCCTCTATATTTCCGCCGAAGACTAACGTCATAAAATCGTCGTCCATTAAGCGAAACCTATCAGTCATACTATCGTATTTTCCACTGTATAGCTTCCTTGATTCTTCCGGATTCACGTTAATCACTTCCCGTCACTTTCTATCGCACTTATATTGTACCATAAAAATGCTTACTATTCAAGAGGAAATTTTCTATAACCATCTCTAATAACGAAGATTCATGATTATATCACACCGAAATCTCCTGCTGTTTCGTTTTCTTAACTTCCTTTTCCTGTTGTGGATTCAAAATTGAATCTACGTTGGCACAAA
>JAJQIF010000015.1 GCA_021199355.1 Oscillospiraceae bacterium | reverse complement strand
ATCACCATTATTACGGAAACATTGGTGTCCCATTGTTTCTCTCCACGGTTATACTGTTCAATTCTTGTATCGTACTTCATGTTGGCGAGCCGCTTCATTTCAGCAACTTCCCGGGCGTTAAAATGTTCCGGCATTGTCCAAAATACAGAGTCTATTCTATCCAAAGTGGAATGGCGTTCTGCATTTATCATATTGCAGGCAAGCTGGGAACTGATCCTGGGATTATCAGGAGTCAAATCAATCGTTGCATACCCTGTTCTTATATTTCGGAAGCCATACTTTTCCATAGCTATCGGCATTTCCGCTTCGTTCATTGGGTACTTGCAAACGGAATATGTTTCAAACGATGTATCATATTCTATAGCCTTTTCCCAAAATGCCTGTTCAAAATCATTGAGTTCCTTTACACAAGCAGGAGTTATGTTGATACCTCTCCGTGAGGATAACACAAGACATTTTCCTCCCGGTTTCAATACTCGAAGCTGTTCCCCATAAAACCCGGAAAGCTCTATGTGCTCCGCTACCGTATTTGAAATGGTCACATCAAAAGTATCATCATCAAAGGGGAGCCGGGTGGCATCTCCTTCCATGAAAGATATGCCGTCTTCGTGTTCTGATGCAAACCGGATAAATTCGCTATCTCTGTCAACAGCGGTAATTTCAGCATTGGGATACCAGCGATGAATCGCTCCTGCTAAAGCTCCGGGACCACAGCCGATTTCCATGACTTTCAAAGTGCGGCTTGTGTCCAGATCAAAAAGCTGTCTGTACTGTTGCTCAAACAGATCATCAAATCGTAATTTGCGGGAGTAGTATAATGTATTAGTACCTTGAACATACTTTGACCAAATAACATTCATATCAAAATTCCTTTCTTTTTTATACAAACTTTAAAAGTCCTTTTGTTCCAAAACCTTTAATTCAAAGTTAACCAATCCACCGAATAAACACCGTCTTGTCTGCCACATTTTGTCTGACCGGTCATTTTATTGTCATAGTATCACATTATTATCTGTATGTCAACCATATTTTTTGCAGTTTCCAGTCAGGTCAAAAGCAATTTCTGCAATAGCTAATGTCTATTGATACAAAAGCTGCTTTTCCTTATCTGGTCTTTCAAAAAACGTCGCACTGATATTTGCGGATCTGCAACAGCTCGGTACTTTCCCGACGGTTCCACAAAATGAAAGTTCAGGTGACTCTTGCTTGTGTCCACGTCTGGATTACTTGCATACTTCTCTTTTGTGCGCTCGTTGTGAGCCTCTATGTTCGAAATCTCCGGTCCTTTGTACGAGAATGGAAAGCCGACAATTTGATGAAAGTCTGTCTTGCTTTTATCATTCTGATATGGTATATTAATCATAGTATACGAGTACAAATCGGAATTTATAGAAATGGAAATATGTAAGGTGAAGCAGAATACAATTTCAAATTCATTAATCTTAAGCATATCTGTTATTTTCGCAAACTATTTTGTGGAATTTATTATATGTCTTTTGTTTGCGCTTATTTCACTTGTCCTCTATGTAAGTGGCTCGAGTAAAGAATGTAATGATATTGTTGGAATAACTGGATTTTTAGTACAATGTCTGATTGTTTGTATTGCAACTGCTTTATTGACTGTTTTTCATAATTTAAAAATAAAAGATATTTTCATAGCAATTCCAATAACTGTTCTATCTGTTTTGCTGATTGAACGATTCTGCTTTATGCTTACAGCAATAAATCTTCCATGGTCGACGACGATTTTACCTGCAATTTGCGAGTATTTTGAGATAACAAAGGTATAACACACTAGACTTTCCATTTGGGAAAGTCGTGTGCCAAAAGGGGGAGCCCCTTTTGGATTGACCCCGGAGACGGACGAACGGCAGTTTTAGACTTGCATAATCGGAAAGTTCAAAACTTGACAAAATGTATGAAATGTGATAAGCTATTATTGAGCTTTAATCGATTGGAAAAAGGAACGGTCTGGCGAGGAGGATGGACATGGACAAAATAGCCATTGGAAAGTTAATAAAAGAGCGACGCAAAGAACTAGGAATTAACCAACAAACTCTTTGTATCGGAATTTGCAACAGGTCTGCACTTTCAAGGATAGAAAATGGTGAGCCAAACGTAGGCATCGACATAATTTGCCAGCTTTTTGATCGTCTTGGACTATCGTCAGAAGTTATCTATGCTACAGAAGATAATTACGACAACCGTATAAGACAGGTGATCAGAAACGCAAATCAAGCCGACGTAACCGGCAACCGTGTTGAAGCGTTAAGGCTTCTTGACACAATCGCTGCTGACTATGATAGCTTTTCATTGCAAAATAAGCAGAGATACGATGTCATAAATACTATGTTGCTTTATGAAGATGGCAGGATAAACATAGAAACAAAGATTGGCAACCTTGAAAAATCAATGAAGCTAACACGTCCTGACTATTGTCTTGAAAAATTCCCTTTGGTTATGACAGATATGGAGGCACAAATCCTAAGATACATAGCGAGTTCCTATGCAATTTTGGGTGAACACGAAATAGCAATATCACTGTATTATCATCTAAAACGCTGTGCCGAAAACGATACTAACAGGGTAAAGTCAGCAAATCGCCTTGTAAGCATATGTTATAATCTTTCAAAATGCCTTGGTGTTACAGAAAAATTTTCTGAGAGTATAGCAATAGCCGAAGAGGGCATAGACGTTTGTAACTTTGTCAATGATATGGCGATGCTTCCGTTGTGCATGTATAATTGTGCTTGGTCTCTCACATATCGGAACGAAAATGGCGACAGAGAAGAAGCTAAAAGGCTTTTAGATGAGTTATCAAAATATTGCACCCCTCAAACGCCGTATATTGATGAGTTTAGAATTAAAATCGATGAGTTAAGAAGAGTTCTATATGATTAATATTCGTCTGGACGAATTTCAATGACAGGCATGTCACAATCCGGATTACAATCTGGTTCTTTCTCATCATCTTTTTTCTCTGCAATTTCCGTATCGCCTCCTATTGGCAAGTCTGGAGTGTCAATAATTTCGCTTGCGAAAACTGAAATTGTCAAAGCAAGTGCCAGTAAAATGGATAATGGTAATCTAAATAAGTTCTTCATGAGTATTATTCCTCTCTTATATAATTTATTTGTCTTGCACCGCTATCGGGACGTGACACTTAATTATACCACAGCAAAGTTCGTGCGTCTATCTTCGGATTGTGAGTATTACTCACAATTTCGATTTGACAAACATCTGAAACTTTGCTACCCTATTTTTACAGACTAATTTCGAGACTTTTTGCTTTCAGCGCGCGAGTAGGCGGAAAGGGTCGGAACGTCTGAATAAAATATTTTTGGAGGTTCTCATTATGAAGAGAATTTTATCAGTAATGTTAGCAGTAGTTATGGTTTTGGGTGTTATGTGTTCGTTCTCGTTTGCGGCGGAGGCAACTACAGAAGAAGTTGAATCTGTAAACTCTGCAAGAGCATTAGCTACTCCTTGTCCTTACTGCGAAAGTTATAATGTACAAGCTGGAACTACAGCTCGTTCTATTCTATACACTTCTCACATTTCCTGTGAACATCACACTTATTGAACAGATACCTATTATATGTACCAATATAAGACTCCCTGCACTTGTGGTGATTGTGGAAGCACTTTTTATACATACTATTATAAGAAAGTGTTTGTTTCCTGTGAAGGATGGGATTAATAATTAAGGTTCGCCGATGATACTGTCTGTTGACTCAGAGATAAGTTTGGAGGAGGAAAAATATGAAGTATATATTTTCATTGGCTTTTCAAGGCACAGCGCGAAGAAAACGTCAGTCAGTAATGATGATTGTTGTGCTGACGATTTCGTTTGCGTTTGCTGTTATGTCTTTGAGCTATGCAGACAGTATTACAGCTACAAATTCGAACTATCGTATTTCTGAATATGGCTCATGGTATGCCGGTATCATATATGGAGAAGATGGGGATGAGGATTTTCTTAACAGTATAGAGGGAATTGACAGCACAGGGATAACAGTCTCATATGGAACGGTCGGAAGCACAAGCATCGGAGTTGTTGACGACAATTTTGTTGGGTTCGGTGTCTCTCTGAATCAGGGTCACCTACCGAAAGCCTCCGGCGAAATAGCTATGGAGGCTGATTTGCTTAGCGAGCTTGGATATGATTACATAGTAGGGCAGGAGATTACCTTAACTATTTCCTGCGGCTCAGGCGACGATTCAGCTTATGTCACCAAAACGTTTACCCTTTGTGGCGTTATCAAGGAGTATTCAAATGTCTGGAACACTACCTCTGGCACGCTTAATGGTGCTATAATATGTCAGGATGATGCGGATGAAATACTGAATTCTGTTGGCAGTAGCTTCGAACCGCAGACCTCCTATTTCTTCTCCGTAAAATCCGGTTACGAAAGCGTTGTAAAGGACGAGGTCAACAGCTACCTTCGAGCAAATCACACCGGCACCTCTGTTCAAGTGATAAACGTAAACCGTGCTGTTACCATCGGAGAATCCGAGGCTGAGTCCAACTCGTTCTATATGATTCTCGTTTTCACGGTAGCTATTTTTGCGGTAATCATCGTCTATATCCTCCAGATTCAGTCGGATATCCGCCGGATTGTGCGTATGAGAAGTCTTGGTGCAACGAAAGGGCAGCTTGTGCTTCTGGTAGTAGCAGAGACATTTCTTCTGTGTATTCCATCGATGATTCTGGGAACAGTTTTTGGCGCACTTGGAACATGGCTTCTTCTGACAATAAGCCTCTTTTCCGGCTCGGCTACTGTCGTAGTAAGCATTCCGTGGAATGCCATTATAGTAGCCGTTCTCTTGTGGATTTTAGGAACACTTGTTATCAGGATGATAACGATTATATCCGCGCTCGTAACTCCTCTAACCGGCAGAATGGGAATGACGGCAAAATCGAGACGCCGCTCCACAAGGATGCAGAAAATCCTGATTGTCATCATGCCAATTGTCTTGTGCTACACTGTAATTTACTCCTTGGCAACATCAATGAATTCTGTATACCGTTACAGACTGTATTCAACCTATCCCTCATATTGGATTCATGGAAGTACTGTACAATTCAGCTCGGAGAGGACTTTTGTAACCGATGATGTGATTGACAGCATTGCAGACACCATAGGAGTTTCCAATGTCTGGGGCTTCACATGGTTCAGCTCATCCGACGCAAATATCACCCTGTCAACAGAAGAGGTTGACGATGTAAGGGTATCGGTGTACGTCATAGATTCATCAGCAGATATAGATTTATTCGACCTGTCAAAGGTTGATCTTGAAGCTTTCGAGAATGGCGACTGCATTGTTCTGTCATTCCCGTCAACCGACAAAGAATCTGTCGTCCCCGATGTCGGTGAATCCTTGACCGTCACACTGTTTGATGAGGACATTGAAACCACTGTCGGCGGAATCAGCATATACCGTGCCACGGATTATCTTGGAGTCAATTATGGCTTCGATATATTCGATGCCTCTTATAGCGTTGTTTGCTCAAGGGCATTTCTTCAGAAGATGATTGACCTGATTCCGGATGGAAAGACCTTGGGAACTCAGGGTCTGTACTATAAGCCAGGTGATACTGCGGAATTCTTGAGAGCGTTTGCCTTTGCCGATTCAAATGCTGAGTATCTTCTGACCGATTCCGTAGTTTCAGAAATTGTTAATAACAATGACCTTGCCATGATAAATGAAAGGGAAACATACTCCACTCAAGCTCAGACTTATCTGCAATCACTGATACTCCTGTTTGTCACCAGCGGATGCATAGCCCTTATTTCAGCATTTATCATTGTGAGCCTGTTGAGCCTTGAGACTGACAGAGAACAGCACAAATATGGGATCCTTCAAGCTCTCGGCATGTCCAAGCGAAAGAGAAATGTCCGGCTTATAACAAATTCTCTCCTGAGAGCCATTGCCGCACTCGCTGTTTCGTGGCTTTGCTACATAGTCTACTACTTAGCCGGAAAAGCCGACTTGATAAAAGAGGGAAGCTCGGTATTTTCATTATTGAAATCTCATTTCGACTCGCTTTCAACATTCGGGCTGACGCCACAGGTACTATGCACTATCAGCTTAATCCTGTTTATAACGGTGTTCCTCGTTTGCTATATTCCTAAACTGTGGCTGAATAGATATACATTAATGGAAATGCTACGCAATGACTAAGCATTGCCGTGAGGACAGATAAAAAGGAGAAAAAACTATGAGTACAGTATTAAAAGCAAAGGACATTTACAAAACCTACAAGGCTGAATCCGGTGAGACCCACGCACTGAACGGCGTCAGCGCAGAGTTTGAAGAGGGACTTTTCTACACCATTATCGGGCGAAGCGGTTCGGGAAAATCGACGCTTTTGCACATCTTGGGCGGTCTTGACGAGCCGACAAGTGGCAATATCTATCTCGGCGATGAGGATTTGTATTCCTATCCCGATGCAAAGATGGCGGAGTTCAGGCGCAGGCATATGGGCTTTGTCTTCCAGCAGTTCAATCTTTTGGATGAGT
>JAJQIF010000010.1 GCA_021199355.1 Oscillospiraceae bacterium | reverse complement strand
GTCTCCCTCTTCACTGAGGGAGTGGATTGAAATACAAAAGGCTTGCTTACAACAGCATTATAAACCAGTCTCCCTCTTCACTGAGGGAGTGGATTGAAATTATACTCCCGATGATGACCGAGAAATGGAAGGCAGTCTCCCTCTTCACTGAGGGAGTGGATTGAAATACCATAGGAAAGGATGATAACATATGCTCATAAGTCTCCCTCTTCACTGAGGGAGTGGATTGAAATACGCTAAAGCTCTTCGGAAGCTCAGACACCCGAACGTCTCCCTCTTCACTGAGGGAGTGGATTGAAATGAGAGTTGAGCCAGTTGTACTACATAAAGAAATGTCTCCCTCTTCACTGAGGGAGTGGATTGAAATTTTGAAGAAGGCTGTAACGGTTGGGGATGCAAAGGTCTCCCTCTTCACTGAGGGAGTGGATTGAAATCCAGACTATTACACCCCGCTTTCGCAGGGTGCTGGCGTCTCCCTCTTCACTGAGGGAGTGGATTGAAATATTGACCGTGACAGAGAGCAACTGGATCTTATCAGTCTCCCTCTTCACTGAGGGAGTGGATTGAAATTATCATCTTCGCGCTCATGAATCAATATCTCGCCAGTCTCCCTCTTCACTGAGGGAGTGGATTGAAATAAATCATTTTCAGCCCTTCGCTCAGCATCATACGTCTCCCTCTTCACTGAGGGAGTGGATTGAAATCCAAGATTTTGTTTTACCCATAGTCACTTCATCCGTCTCCCTCTTCACTGAGGGAGTGGATTGAAATCTTTCTAACACTTAAAATGCCCCTGAGAGCTAATAGTCTCCCTCTTCACTGAGGGAGTGGATTGAAATTTCGTGGGCGGAAATCGCCGATAAGATAACCACGGGTCTCCCTCTTCACTGAGGGAGTGGATTGAAATCGTCCTCATCATATGTAGGTTCTTTATCCACCCGTCTCCCTCTTCACTGAGGGAGTGGATTGAAATCTGCTGTACCTACAAGATTATTATCAACCGTGCAAAAGTCTCCCTCTTCACTGAGGGAGTGGATTGAAATACCGGAAGCTCACGCTCGAGCTTGAAACAGGCGGTCTCCCTCTTCACTGAGGGAGTGGATTGAAATAGCAAGGGTCTTTTCGAACTCAAATATATCGGTCGGTCTCCCTCTTCACTGAGGGAGTGGATTGAAATACCGTGGAGATGATACACCTCTACGAAGAAACCAGTCTCCCTCTTCACTGAGGGAGTGGATTGAAATTTCCATGTGTTAATCCTCCTGTTTGACTTTGAGTGACCGTGTCGCCGTTATCCCAGCGGGAACTGAAGTTTTCTTATTTCTTTACGATTCTCACGATTGATATAACCGATAAGACGATTGCAATCACCGAGAGCGTTATGCTTGTTCCGAGCAAGACGTTAATGAGAATTTCCATCTTGACATTGAGCACAATCTGTGTTATGATCGGAGCAGAAGGGAGAGGATTCTCTCCCCGCCGGTTAGCTCGTCAATACTATGAGTATTGCGGCTATCAAGTTCAGAATTGCGGCTATGAGGTTAATGATTGCTGTGGTAAGCTCGACCTTGTTGCCGCTTTCTTTCTGCTCTGTACTCAACTTGTTCACCTCCTTTTCTTGTCTCCCTCCTCACGGAGGGCAAAAAATTGGACTAACATTGATTGACACTGATATTTTGGCGTGATACAATGGAATCGAAAATTATCAGAAGGAGGTTTTACGCGGTGGAAGAAAAGAAAATGACACCACAGGAAAGGTACGCTTCAAAGTACAAGAAACAGTATTCTTTGCCTTGCTTCACTTCTACAGAGCAGGACATCATCGACAAGCTTGAAAGTGTCCCCAACAAGGCAGGTTACATCAAAGCATTGATTCGTGCGGACATTGCCGTAAATGGGATTGGTCCTGAAGGAACGACTGATTGAAGAGAGGGGATAACACAATGGAGCTTAAAAGAATACGAACCGAGAGAGGTCTGAGTGTCCCGGCACTCGTTCAGCTATCGGGAGTACCACGCCGTACAATCCAAGACATCGAGAAAAGCGGCGAATGCAAGGTGTCGACAGCTATATTGTTGGCTGACGCTTTGGACGTCTCTCTTGATGAACTATGTGGCAGGAAATTGGTAAAGTGAGTCTCGCTCGAAAGTAAATCATCTTCGAGCGTATTTGTCAGGACAATTTCCCTTTTTTTGCAGGAGGAACGTGTTGACATTGAATTCAATCTGTGTTATGATTAGAGTGGAGAGGGGAGAGGATTCTCTCCCTTGCTTCATCCTGATAGAGTCGCTATAAGTAGGATTATGGCTGTTATCAGTTCAAGCAGTGCAGTGACAACGGTTGAAATAGCTACGATGAGTGTGACAACCTTGTCACTGTTTTTGTTCCACAAATTCAAATTTCTCGGCTTTCCATGGTATGATTTTATTTTGCCTATCCGAGAGGTCGACTTTTAGAAATATCAGTTCAAAAATCCGGACTAACTTTTGCAATCAAGCATGAGTTAGTCCTCTTTTTTGTACTTACTTTTATTGACATCGGAGTTTTCGGTGGTACAATTAAGTTGAAAATTATCGAGAGGAGGTGGGCGCGTGAATCTCTCGAGAACATTGTCGAAAATCAATATCTTGCTGTCTGCGGTCACAATTATTTTGCTGTCGATTTCGATTCTGAGAAGAACGGAGAAATGAGCGACAGGACAACCTTAACGAAGGAGTGTGATATTATGGAAGGTTTTGTATTGGCGAATCAGACTCGTGACAGGTACATATACTTCGACGACAACCGCAGGATGTCGGTGACGACAGATATCAATCAGGCTGAGGTTTTCTTTGAATCCGTGAAAGCCTATAACGTTCTTGACAACCAGATGCCAAAGAAGAGGCGGGACGCATGGATCGTTATCGAAAAGGAGCCACAACCGCCGAAAGAGCCGGAGCCCGCGGCAACTTCAAAGCCGCAGAGATTTCGGGCAGATTTGGATTTTTCGCAGGGTGGAGAAGTTTTCGACTGGGACACGCTCGTTGACAATATCACGGGCTCCTATCGGGGAATTTTCGACTACAAGGAATTTCTCCAGAAGGAGCTGACCAAGGTCGAGGCGGAGCTCTGCGATATTGAGCACGCCATCGAGTTCTTCAACTACAACGCCAGTGACGGTTATAAGATGTACAAGATGCTCCACGATTGTCGCGTCAGGCGCAGGGGAATCAAGGATGACCTCCGCAAGGCAAACGCCATACTGGGCATGAGCTACGAGCAGATTGTCTCCGGCGAAATCGACAAGACTTTTGACGAGGTTGAAAATCAGACCTATGAGCCCCGGATTCTGCCTGAGCTGTTCGAGAGGAAGAAGCCGTAGCAGTGATACGGACTATTGCAGAAAGGAGACAAGCATGAGACCGTTAAGATTTTTAGGCATGTATTTTATCGCAATCGGCATCGTCAAGCTCGTAATCAGCGTTGTGATGCTGATAAGGGAAGACAAACGGGAATGAAAAAGAGCGGCTTCGGTCGCTCTTCTGCCATGTTTCGATATTGCCTTATTCTCGATTTTGTGCTACAATAAATCCAGATACATCAAGAAAGTGGCGACAATAGTTCTCTTGAAAGGAGCCAACAATGGAATTTAGTGAAGTTATCAAGAACCGTTATTCATGCAGAAGCTACGACGGGCGAAAAGTAGAGCCGGATGCTCTCGCGGAGATTCTGGAAGCCGGGAGGCTTGCTCCAACGGCGAAGAATTTGCAGGAGCAGAGGATTTACGTCGTTGAGTCGGCGGAAGGTCTCGCGAAAATCGACAAGCTCACCCGTTGCCGTTATAATGCCGGAACCGTGCTGATTGTGGCGTTCGATAAGAACAACGTCTTCACCTATCCCGGCGGCAAGCGCGACTCGGGCATCGAGGATGCGTCAATCGTCACGACTCACATGATGCTCGCCGCGAAGAACGTCGGTATTGACTCGACGTGGTTGAACCTCATCGACCCGGACGAGGTCAAAGCTGCCTTCAACCTCCCCGAGAACGAGGAAGTGCTGTGCCTGCTGAACCTCGGCTATGCCGACGAAAACGCCGAGCCCTCGCAAAACCACTCCTCGAGGAAGGCAGTTGCGGAGACGGTCAGGAGAATCTGATGAAAGATGTCGATGATCATCAGGTGGCGAAGTCATTGATGAAGTGACGACGGAAAAATTCGAAATTAAACATAAAAACTGTATTTGCTGTTTGAACCCCCTCCCGAGTGTCAGATATAATTAATCTGGCACTCTTTTTTTGTTTGAGAGTGACTAAATCTAGTGAGGTAATGACATGAAAATTTACGGTTATGTGCGGGTGAGCACCAAGGAGCAGAACGAGGACAGGCAGATGATTGCCATGCGGGAGCAGAACGTTCCCGAGAAGAACATCATGCTCGACAAGCAAAGCGGAAAGGATTTCGACCGTCCGATGTATCAGCGACTGCTGAGAAAGATGAAGCCGGGCGACCTGCTCTACATAAAGAGCATCGACCGGCTCGGGCGCAACTATGAAGAGATTCAGGAGCAGTGGCGATTCCTCACAAAGGAGAAGGGGATTGACATCTGTGTAATCGACATGCCGCTTCTGGACACGAGGCGTGGCAAGGACCTCATCGGCACCTTTGTCTCGGACATCGTTTTGCAGGTTCTTTCTTTCGTAGCCGAAAACGAGCGGACCAACATCCGCCAGCGTCAGGCGGAGGGCATCGCCGCCGCAAAGGCGAGGGGAGTATGGTGCGGAAGAACGCCTTCGCCGCTTCCCGAAAACTTCGGTGATTGCTATATGAAGTGGAAATCGGGCGAGGATTCCTGCGCCGGAGCGGCTCGGAAGTGCGGCATGGCGGTCTCGACATTCAGATACCGTGCCGAGCGGTACGAAAACAGAACATAAGCAAAAGCGACAATAAGGTGTACGAACTCAGAGCAATGCTGACTTTACTCGCACTCGTTGAAGTGTTAGGATACAGAACCATTTCACTTTATCAATAAAGAGCCCCGCCCCTCACCCAGGCGGGGCATTTTCTCTCCAAAAATATTATTTCAAAATTCACACTCATATAAAAATTGCACAAAATAGCGGGGTGAGGTGGCGTATCTTTAGAAATTATTACATCTTGCATTGATGGGTAAAAATGTGGTACTATTAAAGAAACTCAAAGCGACATTCTGCGGCAAATTGTTATATTTGCTGAGGTGTGCGTCAAAATTATAAATTTAATGGATAGAAATCGACAAATCTGCGGCGTTGTGTATGTTACTCGTCGCTAACTCCAAATTTTTAGTTTGAACCCAGAAAAAAGTTGTTGATTTTTCATATCTGCGGTGTTATAATAGTGTAGACAGAGTGGCAGTGCGTTGAAAAAAAGAGGCGCACCGCCTTAGACGCATTTATTCGGAACTGGTGGCGATAGAGATGGGCTTGTTCAAGCAAAAGGAAACCGGTGTAAAATTAAAAAAGCTCAGTCGTGAGGAGCTTGTTGAAATAATTTATGCTCTACAGCAGAGCGAGAAAACTCTCAAAGAAGAGAACGAAAAGCTTCAAAGGAGAATCGACGAAAACGAGCAGGTTATCAGTCACTTCGGCACTGTTGCCGACGCTTCGCAGAGTCTCAACGACATCTTCACCGAAGCCCAGAAGGCTCTTGAGCAGTACCTGATGGCGATTCGCGTTACCGCCAGCGGCAAGGAGCTTGACAGCGGCATCGACGTCGACGGCGGTGTCGACGTTCAGCTTGCGCAGCATCGCGCCGAGGAGATTGTCGCCGAGGCTAACCGTCAGGCGGACGAAATTCTTGCCGAAGCCAGACGCGAGGTGGACAGCGCACTCAAGCTTGTCCGCATGGTCGACAGCGAATATGCCTCTCTTGCCGGCTCTGACGACACAGGCAATGCCGACAGTGTCGACTCCGACAGCTCCGACGATACGGAAACTGATACCATCAGCATCAACGGTGTCAGCTTTGACGGCATTATTTAATAAGGAGAGCTTGCATTGTTGAAAGATAAAAAGAACCGTGCTCTTGTTTTGCCGACCGAGGACGACGTCAAAGCGGAGCGCAAGCGTCTCAAATACCGAAGAAGATTCATAATAACGCTCCGGACGACCGTCTATGCACTGACTGTCGTAGCGGCGATTGCAGTACTCTTGGCGACGCTCTTCCTGCCGGTCCTGCAGGTTTCCGGCTCGAGCATGGAGCCGACGCTTTCGGACAACGACATAATCCTTCTCATCAAAACGGATAACCTCTCGACGGGAGACCTGATAGGCTTCTACTATCAGAACAAGCTTCTTCTGAAACGAGTCATAGGGGTTGCCGGAGATGTCATAGATATTGATGAGGAAGGCAACGTAACCGTCAACGGCGAGCTTCTGGATGAGCCGTATGTCACGAACAAGTCAATAGGGGAATGCGACATCGACCTGCCCTATCAGGTGCCCGAAAACAGGGTGTTTGTAATGGGCGACAACAGAGCGACGTCGATTGATTCCCGCAGCAGCGTTATCGGCTGCATCGAGGAGGATCAGATAGTCGGAAAGGTTCTCATAAGAATCTATCCGTTCAAGAAGATATCATTTATAAACTAAAACAGCAGTTCATTATATTACGTCAAAGTAGTACCAACAACTGTGGAAGGGTGCGATGAGTATGAAAAACACACTATTAGCTTACATAGACAGATTCAGGCACGACCGTCGTCAACGGGTAATGCTGGGGTCTGTTTTGCTTGTTTTAGCGGTCATAGTGACCTTGCTTGTCTATTGGCAGTTACGCCTCAGCGGCGTTGCCATGACAAACGAGACCTATTGCGGCTATGAGGAGCATGTCCACACGGATGAGTGTTATGAATACACTCTCATATGTGAGCTTGAGGAAACCGGACATGTCCACGATGAGTCCTGCTACGAAGAACAGCAGGTGCTTGTCTGCGCTCTGGAAGAAACTGAAGGACACACCCACAGCGAGTCCTGCTATGACGAAGAGGGCAACCTTGTTTGCGGTCTCAGTGAATCCACAGGGCACACTCATGATGAATCTTGCTACGAAACACAGACAGTTCTTATCTGCGGTCAGGAGGAGACTCCCGACGCTCATGTCCACACCGACGAGTGCTACGAAAAGACCCTCATTTGTGAGCTTGAGGAGCACACCCACACGGTTGAGTGCCTTATCGACCTGACTGCCGACGTTGAGGATGAAACAATCTGGTCGGCAACCATTCCCGAGCTTACGGGAGACCTCCGGACCGACATCGTCGCGATTGCTGAATCGCAGGTCGGTTACACCGAATCCACAGCTAACTACTCGCTCGGCGAGGACGGAATCACCCACTACGGCTACACCCGCTACGGCGCATGGTACGGAAGCGAATATGCCGACTGGGATTCCATCTTTGCGGCATTCTGCCTTGATTATGCCGGTATCGCCGACGAATTCTCATACAACGCAGGTTCCTTCGCATGGTCGGTTGACCTTGCAAACCTCGGCTATTATCAGTCTGCGGACAGCTATGTCCCGTCCGCCGGCGACCTCGTATTTATCGATACGGACTTGGACGGCAGAGCCGACAAGACCGCCGTTGTAGTGTCCGTTGACAACGTATTCTCGACGGTAACCGCAATTCAGGGCAACTACACCGTCACCGATGCCGATGGCAACTCCACCGACACCGTCGCTTACGTCACCTACAGCATGACTGCGACTGCCGCTCCCGTGCTTGCAACCATCTCCGAAGATGGCGAGACGGTTGACGATCTGGTTCCCGTAATTCTCGGCTATGCCAATGTAACTTATGCGGTTGAAACTACGGACGAAGAAACTGCCGAAGACGAAGTTATAGATGAAGAAGAGATTGACCTCGAAGGCGAGACCGACGAGGAAATTACTGATGAAGAAATCACCGACGAAATCACCGAGCTCGAGGTTGTCGGCTCTGCGGCTGTTCTCACATACGCCGGCGAGGATTACACAATAACGGTCACCTACGGCGAAGATGCCCTCATCCCCGAGGGAACCTATCTCGTAGCCTATGAATATTCGAGCGACAGCGAGACCTATCTCCAGAGATATGCCGAGTCCGCCGCTATCTACGGTTGGGAAGGCGAGCCGACCGAGGACTTCCGTGTCTTCAACATCGGTCTCTACTATGACGGCGTCGAGATTGAGCCTGCCGCCGAGATTCAGGTGAGCATCACCTATACCGCCGCCGAGAACTCCGACAGCGTCAGCGTCACTCACCACGACGACACCGCCGAGCCCCTCTATGCCGTCTCGGAGTACTCCGAGGAAACCGGCACCGAAACCGTCACCTTCACCACCGACGGCTTCTCGGATTATTCGGTTATGCTAGCGAGTACCGGAGCTGAGGAAAACAACGGTCTTACGGCGACATCGAGCAACCTTGCCGATGTGGCGACTATTTCTTGGACCTATACGGGCGCTTCCTATGCCGACGGTTCGTTTGATATTGAATTCAGAATCAACATTGAAAACCTCAAGGCAAGCGTCATCCAAAGCAGTGGCAATTATACCTACTCCCTCTCTCTTCCCGAGGATGTAACTGTTCCGGGTGACCTTGTCGGATACAAGCATCAACTTATTGAGGATGGCGTCTACAAGTTTGATTACGAATTTGTAGAGGTAAACGGAGTATGGACGGTAGTTGTATACTTTAATGAGAGTTATATTAACAGCCTTACATCCGACACCGCCAGCGGACACATCGACTTTTCCGGTAGCTATACATTGAACGGCAGTGATACGGATGACGACGGCAATATTGTTATAGATGTTACTGACGGTCCTGATATAACAATAAAAGCCGAGGATGTCGAAACCAAGGACAATGAGGACTGGTATTCCGATGTTTCTGTCTATAAGACATCCGACGACTACGACAAGTCTGAAAACACCATAACCTACACAATCACTGTTTCGTCCAATAACGGTACCCAAAATTCAATCGATATAAGTGATACCATTACAGTAGTAAACGAGTCGACGTCCGCCGGCGCGGTGCTGACATTGAACGGTATTACAATCAACAGCATCACTTACAATACTTCCTCCGGTTCGACAGATGTAACATCATCTTACTATGACACTGATTATACTGCCGCCGGCTTGGGACTCACTCTTGATGCCCTCGGTGCAGGTGAGTCATACGTTATAACCTATACCGTTAAATTCGACGCTCCTGCGAGCGGTGAGTATGACACGACCATCTCCAATAGCGTTACCGCAACGAGTACGACCGATGCCGGCGGGGTTGAGGATGGCTATGACGTTCCCCCGACGATTGTCACCAACTCCGCAATAAGCAAGACCGGTGACTATGACGAAGCAGCAAATACCATCACATGGACTATCGTATACAACTCTACTGATGCTAACATTGTAAATAACGTCCTTTACGATAGCTCGATTTCCGGCACATCCTTTGCGGATGCCATCACCGGCAGTATGACCATAAACGGCACCGAAGGGGTCGATTATGAGTATGTATACGAGAGTGGCGTGTTTGTCGGAATCAAGTTCCTGACCAGTAAAGAATACACCATCACCTACAAGACCGATGCAGGCGTGTCGCTTGGCACGGCGGGATATACAGCCCGTAACTATGTCGAAGTCAAAAACGAAGACGGAGATACGGTTGCTGAGAAGTATGCGAACGAGCCTGTCGATATCGGCGGCTACCTGAACAAGGACTTCGAAGATGCCGAAGATGCAGTCATTATCTACACGGACAACACCAATACAACAATAGCTTCCGTTACGAGAATTCTGAACTGGTCGACCACCACCACGGTTCCCGTCGGCGGAATCACGAAGGGCACTGTTTTCGAAGATGACCTTGATGGCTATAACTGGTCGGAAGAGCAGTGGTTCTCCTATTCACAGATAATCGCTTTGTTCGAAACCTTGGACGACGGGCTTACGATTGGCACAGGTAGCATACCATACAACAGCGGAGCCAACTATACTATCGAAGCCTATGACAAGAAATCTGGAACTTGGATTAAATACGACACTTTGTTGAGCGGTGGTGCGAGCACCTACGATGATACGAGCACTTACCTTTTCACTGCTTTCAGAATCACCTTCAATGATGCTTTCGAAGTTTCCGGCGATTGGAAAATTGAATATTCGACAACCGCGGATATAACCAAGGTTTATACCGGCGAGGTGTCATCCAAGAGCTACAAAAACACCACTAAGATCGGCAGTCTCTATAGCGACGACAGCTATGTTGAGAATCTCCCTGTCTACAAGACCGACGGCGGTTCCACTATGGATGGCACGACCGACACTACCGTTGACAGCAGTGGAAATCTCACTTGGAAGGTATATACCTATATTCAGGCGAACAGTACCGAAACATATTACATTACTGATACCTTGCCGGCAGGTTTGACCTTCGTTTCCGCAAAGGTCGAGATGGCAAATGACAGTGCGACGCTGACCGCAGAATCCGCAGATGCGGACGGCAATATGTCCGCTAACTTTGGTTGGGTTACTCAAACCGCCATTACCGGTGCTGTAACCGGAAATTCGACCGATGGCACAGAGATTGAAATCCAGATTCCAACAAGCCTCAGCTCGCTTGTAGGTGGCGGTGGCTATATCACCATAACCTACACTGCGACCATCGACGGCTTGGCGGATATGATAAAGGATGCCGAGGCTGACGCAAACGGTACCGTATATGTCGACCTTGAAAAGTCCTATACAAACCACGTTTCCGTCAAATATGGCAAAAGCGATTACGGCGAAGACGACCAGACCCAGAACGTCGACTATGAGGAAAAGGAAACCGGCGACGATGAAACTGTAGATTATGATGCTGTTGACAAGACGGGAGCTCAGGTCGGTAGCGCCATCAAGTATCAGGTTGTTCTCAATATTCATGGCACTACGCTGAACAACGGAAGCAATCTGACTCTTACGGATATCGCCAGTATTTACTATTCGGGTGACGGTGGTAACTATAACAATGCCCTCCTGAGCCTGGACAATGAATCTATTGCTTTCTATCAGCTTTGCGAGATAACCTTTGATACCGGCAGTACCGAATCGGGCACTTATGTTGATTCGAACGGTGTAACCCAGACGATTACCGACATAACCTCGAAGATTTACGATGCTTCGACCAATCTGAGAGGAACGGTATATGTTTACGATGTAACCACGACGGATGATCAAAACAATACAACCACCACAACCACATATTTCTACATGGAGAAGATAAGTGTGGCATGGACCTATAGCCAGTCTGATAACGGTTATGGTTGGTATTACCACACCCTGACAGCCTCAATTCCCGACAGCAAGCCGATTCTCTTCCTCTATGCCTACAATGTCGTGGGTAATGTCACCAAGGTTGACGGCGGAGGTTACGGCGTCAGCAACACAGCAACTCTGAGCGCCCAGAGTGACGATCTTGATAAAGATGATGACTCGACCAGCGGCACATGGAGCAAGTACGGAACCAGTGCAAGCATGAGCGGAAGCGGTCTTACCATCTACAAAGTTGACGTTGACAACTACGACACTAAGCTTGAGAATGCAAAGTTCTCATTCGAAATGTATGTAAATGGCAGCTGGGTTCAGGTTACATATGACCAGTTTAGCATCGGTTATGATGCTTCCACCGGCGCCAAAGCAGATTCGACTTCAAACCCGATGAGCTCCGATAACTATATCTACACCGATGAAAACGGCAAGATTTCCCTCTCAAGCGCGTTTACCTATAACTCGACTGAAACTGCTTACTATAGTTGGTATCAGACCGAGACACTCTACCGTCTTGTTGAGCGTGAAGCTCCCGATGGCTATGAGCTCATCACCCTCTATACGATTTACTTCTACTGGTCTGATGATGACGACTCGACATCCGTGACCTATCCGAGTAACTTTGACACCTCGAGCGTCAAGGTTTACGACCTCAATGAGACTTCCTACACTCCTCAAGAATATGTCCCGAATCAGCCGAACACATCGTTCACCCTTGTTAAGGTCAGCACGACCGACACAAGCGTCAGACTTTCGGGCGCAACCTACGCGCTCTATGTCTTCCACGGTGATGCCGATACCAAGGCTGAGGACGGCACATGGACCCGTATTGGCACCTATGTAACCGACGCGAACGGTGAAATCACCATCACCTACGATGCCAGCTTGTATGAATTCAACCGTGCTTATAAACTCGTTGAGGTAGATTCGCCTGAAGGCTACAACATCGGTTATAATGACAAGGATCTAACGACCTTCTACTTCTACTGGTCGTCACCTGATACTTCCAATTATGCGAAGGTTCTTCCTTCCGACTGGGCAAGCGGCTCCACAGGCACTTCGCCAAGCGAAGCAATAGACATAGCGACGAAGAGCGAGAGCGTTCAAGCAACCAACACCAAGACCACGACTTCTGCTGCGATAAAGAAGCTTTGGGTTGATGAGAGCGGCAACAGCATAAGTGCGACCGGCTATTCCACCGAAGTCAAGCTCTATTGGTATTCGGTTGCCAAGTCCGTAGCTGAAACCACGTCCTCATCCGGTTCTTCGTCAACGGCAAATCTCGTAACCATTTCATCAACTTCGTCTGGTGCGACGGCGCAGATGTACCTGAACAACAACACCAATAGTGCTATTGTAAACGGTGACTCTGCGGGCGGCAACGGTTACTATTGGAATACAATTAGCCTTTCCAACAGAGCATCTCTCATTTCAGCACTGTATCAGACAGCTTATTCCGATGCTTATGTTCAGCTAGTATTGCAGAATGCAGATGATGCTTCTGGATTACAGCTGATTATTCAGAACTCAAGCTATAAGCCAATTGCACAGGTATCACCGACTACTGTAACCACTGAAGGAAGCTATACCTATGTTACCTATTCGACAAGCACAATCCGCTCTGCTCTGATATCCGCAGGCTATTCCGATGCGGACACGCTCACAGCTGATTGCGGTGGTATATGCCTCAACTTTAACAGTGGCAAGAATGAATCTGCTACGCTCGTAAGCTTCAGCGTTCTTGCGTCGGTTGACACAAAGGCTGAAACGGGAACAATATCCCAGGATTATTCGAGTGCTTATTCAAGCAGTGGCGGTTGGGGAAGTTGGTTCTATGGCGACAGCTATGCTGATTTTGTCCTGACAGAAGGCGCAGTAATCAAGGTTGCTTACACCAACGCAACGACAGACGATAATATCCAGTTCTATGTAGGCATCCAGTATAACGATGGCTCTGGCAACACAAAGAACGCTTCAACAGCAGTTACCGCTTCCGGTACTTCGGGAACAGTATATGTTCCTGTATCCAGAATCTTGAGCGGGCTCAGTCTGTCATCCTCTGACTATATTCAGGTATATGTCCAGTCGAATATCTGGGCATCGAGCTATGGTATAACCGGATTCACAGGCACCATAACTTCGCTTGAAATCCTTGTTCCGTCGACATCGACTATATCCTCCACAACATATGAAATTGTTGAGGATGATGATACCTCGATCTCACTTGCCGTTGCTACCAGCGGATATCCTGCATGGCAGGCAGCGTTCTCGAGCGCTGGCTTCGGCAATGCTGATCTTCAGACCTCGCTTTCTACAAGCGGCGCTATCATAAGAGTGTATTACACCAACTTGACCGGCGGTGACAGCACTCTCGGCGCACTGATTCAGTCCTACTACGATGATAATAACGGGACTGTGACACAGGGTACTCTGACTGCTAGTACTGCTGCAATCGGAACCGATAGTTCATATGTTGACTTCTATGTCGACACATTCACAGCTGATTCGGTCTTCGATTGGAATTACTTCAGCTGGGTGTACCTCTATGGTTATGACGGAGTAACCGTCACCGACGTTCAGGTGCTTATCCCTTACTCGGGTTCAAGCGTTTCGCCTTCGGGCAGTACTTCTGTAACGCTCTATAATCCGACAACTGGGTTCAACTCCACATCGTTCACTGATGGCAACTACATCTATGACAACAACTTTATTTCGAAGTTGGAGACCGAAACCACTCCTGTTGTAGGCGCAGTAATGAAGGAGGACAGCACAGTCTTCTCTGGCTATGGTTTCATCGACGCTGTCTACAGTGATTCTGCAGAATATGTTGTGATTGAGCTGAGCAATGTTGAAATATCCGACTATTCGCTTCTGTCGTATCTATGTCTTGTTATCCAGGGTGATATGTCAGCAAATTATGAAGCTATATGCGCTGTTAAACCTGATATGACGATGAGCTTGTATGACGCTTCAAGCAAGACCGCAACGCTTTATTACTCGACTAAGACGATGGCTGAAACAGAGCTCAAGAACAGTGGTTACAAGTCCGCCTCTGATGTCTATGCAGACTATAACGGTGTAGCTCTTCAGCTTGAAACAAACAGTAGCTTCTCTGCGACGCTTGTAGATCTGAAGGTCATCGGTACGGTTTCAGCTTACTACACCGAAAGCGAGCTCCACAGCGGCACGCCTTACACAACCGAAATCACCGACGAGTACGGCAATGTTACTGGCACTCAGTACTACACATACACACTTGATAGCTCCAATGACTGGTCTGTAGCGGTTGCAAACCTTCCGCTCAGCTACACTTCGGGCGGCGTTGAGTACTACTGCTATTACTACTTCGTCGAAGACACAAGCAGTGTCAAGGGTATCAGCGGCTATGATGTCTATGCTACTTACTCCCAGATTGAAGGGGAGCATGACGGCGGACAGCTCGTTATTGTCAATACTCTTGTAGAAGAGCTTTCCGCAACCGTCAATAAGGTCTGGGTTGACAAAAACGGCGACGACGCTACGACAAAGGCAGATGGCAGTAACATTACGGTTCAGCTGTATTATTACCTCACAAGCGGATTCGACACTCAGAGCGGAAGCTATCTTGAAACCGACTTCAATGGTTCACAGTATGAGTCATACGAGAAGACAGTCTGCGATACTGATAACTGGACATGGACAGTCACCGGCTTGCCGAAGTATAAGGTTACCGACGACGGCACTGTCTATACCTGTTGCTACTATTTTGTTGAAACAGCTACAGTCGTCAGCGGAGTTACCAACACCGAGTATTCAAGAATGATTAATTTTGACGGCAGTGTAACTGTTACAGTCACCAACACTGTTTCTGACGACTCGGTCGGTTACTCCCTCCCCTCCACCGGCGGGCAGAACGAGAGGATTTACATCTTCATCGGCATGGCGCTGATGGTCCTGGCACTCCTCGGCTGTGCATACAGAAACATCCACCGGATTCGCTTCTCGGCGGCGAGCAATGACACGCCCGTCCGCAAGCCTTCAAAGCCCGGCGCCCCGAGCGAGACAAAGCTCTTCCGGAGGCAGAAGAAGCTCTCGAAAGACCGGAACGGTGATTCACGAGCCGGACCGAAAAGCTAACCTTTAATGACTGCCTCTCCCGCTTTGGGAGAGCGCAGGAGAAAAGAAGACAATGCCCGTGGAAGGGCATGAATACAAACTAAATTCTATAATAAAGGAGAGCATAACAATGAAAAAGCTCAAAAGAATCACAGCATTAATTCTTTCAGTCCTGATGCTTATGTCGATGAGCGTGATGGTCAGTGCGACGGCTAACACGCCGACATATACACTCGTCGTCAATAGCCCTGATGCTGGATATACTTATACTGCATATCAAGTCTTCACTGGTACATACGACAGCACTAACAATATGTTAAAAAAGATTTACTGGAGCAGTAACATAGATGATACGACGTTGTTGTCTAATAAGACTATCTATCAGGCTCTTGCAGAAATCAAAGATGAGGACAAGAATATCTATCCTTTCACTCAGGATAATACATCGACCGGCAAACCTTGGTACTCTGCCTCTACTGTAGCCGCAGTTTTGTCGGTATATGGCAAAAACGACGATGTAGTTCAACAATTTGCGGAAGTAGTTGCAGATTATATGAAAACCGGTGCTACTGGCACGGCTTCTGATACGGGGGTAGTGCAAGCTGACAAATCCTATAACTACACCATTTCCGGGCTTGCCGCAGGTTACTATCTGATTAAGACCACCGGTATTCCGACCAACGCTGATGGTAGCACCGGTGCGTATTCCCGTTATATTTTGGCGATGACAGTTACCGTAGACGGTGGCACAGCCGACCCTCTCGAATCCAAATACAACCTTCCGAAAATCGATAAGGCTATAAGCGACCTTGATGTTAATATCGGCGATACTGTTACTTATTACCTCACCGCTTCGCTCCCTACCGACTACGCTTCGTATAGCTCATATACGCTTATCTTCCATGATTCGCTTTATAAGGGATTGACCTTCTCAAGTGTTGTCGCTGTCTATGTTTACAATGACAGTAATTACGATACGAACGTGGCAAATGCGAAAGCTCATGCAACGAGTGGTACAGGAGTTGTTGAAGTTGCTTCCTCCGGTTACACTACAACCGGAACAACCGCCAACGGCGACTATAACGACTTTACCGTAACCTTAAGCGATACAAAGACTTTGTCTGACGGTACAAATACTATTGTAACAAATGAAAACACGTTGATTCAAGTCGTATTTACTGCTATTTTAAACAAGGAAGCTGTTATTGGCGGTGATGGGAATGATAACAAGGTTTATCTTGAATACTCAAATAACATGTATGGCAGTGGTACCGGCAAGACCGTTACCGACCGAGATGTCACTTGGACTTACGAGATTGACGTAACTAAGGTTGATGCTGATGATACAACAGAAACTCTTCCAGATGCTGAGTTCGTCCTTTATAGGAAAAATGACAGCGGTGTGTATGAGTATGTACAGGTGGATGCGAACAACAGAGTTGCTGGTTGGGTGACAGATATAGACGACGCTTCTACGCTGACCTCCGACGCTAACGGTTTATTCAGTGTGATTGGTTTGGATCAAGGAACCTATTATCTCTTGGAGACTAAGGCACCGTCCGGATATAATATAATGTCTGACCCTGTTACAGTTGAAATTGCTGCTACATATAAGCAGAACGATCAGGGTACATGGTTGACCGATGATTACGAAGCGCTCGCGACGTTTAACACTGCAGAAGTTACAAGCACTTGTGATGGTACTGTTTCAGCAACAGTCGAAAACCACACCGGTGCCAAATTGCCTTCTACCGGTGGTATCGGTACTACTATCTTCTACATAGTAGGCGGTGTGTTGGTGGTTGGGGCTATCATTCTCCTTATCACCAAGAAGAGAATGGGCGGAGACGACAAGTAATTTCGCCTGCTGCAGTGGAAAGCGGGGTTGGAGAGTACGAAGAAAAAGAAAACAACTCCGATTGAGCTACCTACGGATGAATTGTCTGTTGACGACTTGTCCGTGGGGATGCCGAAGAAGAAAAAGAAATCATTCAGTACGGGAATATTGGTGGGGATTCTGATATTGGGTCTTGCAATCGCCATATATCCCACGTTCAGCGACTGGTGGAACACAAGGGTCCAGACCCGGGCGGTCATCGACTATGACGAGTCGGTATCGACTATCGACGAGAATGAGTACGAGGCTTATTTCGAAGCCGCCGAGGCTTATAACGAAGCGGTTCGCGAGCTCGGCTCCTCCTATGCCATCGTCAACTATGACGAGCTCGAGGGCTACGAGGATTTAC
This sequence comes from Oscillospiraceae bacterium, assembly GCA_021199355.1. Classification (GTDB taxonomy): domain Bacteria; phylum Bacillota; class Clostridia; order Oscillospirales; family Ruminococcaceae; genus Faeciplasma. The sequence goes on along the minus strand of JAJQIF010000010.1, from coordinate 50,223 downwards.
TCGACGTAACCGGCACGGGAATTATGGGCTATATCACCATCGAGAAGATAAACGTCATGCTCCCGATATATCACGGAACCTCTTCGGCGGTTTTGCAGGCGGGAGCGGGACACTTAGAGGGCACAAGCCTTCCGATCGGCGGCGAGAGCACCCATTCGGTAATCTCGGCTCACCGCGGACTCCCGAGCGCGTCGCTCTTCACGAATCTTGACCAGCTCGAGATAGGGGACACCTTCACGATAACCGTGCTGAACGAAGTCCTGACCTATGAGGTCGACCAGATTACGATCGTTGAGCCGACCGAGCTCGAGGATATCTATATCGTCGACGGGCAGGATTACTGCACACTCATGACCTGCACGCCCTACGGCGTCAACACCCACAGGCTTCTCGTCCGGGGCAAGAGAATTGCCACAGACGCAGTCAAGAAGACCATAAAAGTCACTGCGGAGGCTTACAAAATCGACAGCGTAATCGTTGCGGTTTGCGTTGCGATACCGCTGATAATAATACTCTTTATCCTCATTTCTCTTCCGGTAAGGAAGAAAAAGAGATAACGGAAAGGAAGAATGACCGTGAGAAATAACATTCTGAAAGCTTTGTCCCTGATTCTGGCTGTAACCTTGGTTGCGGCTTCCTGCCTGACGTGCGTCTTTGCCGACGACACTCTAGGCTCGATAACCGTGACACTCGAGTATAACAACACCGCCATGACGAGCGGCACGCTGACCCTCTATCAGGTTGCCACAATCAACCCGAACGGAACCTACAGCTATGCCGACGCCTTTGTTGGCTACAGCACCGACGACGCTATCGTTGATTCTTTGGAGGATTCCAATTCTCCTTGGCTCCTCTGGAAGTGGGCAACCACTGTCGGAGCCGCCGGCACATCCTATGAAATCGGATCCGACGGAACCGTCACCTTCACCGACCTTGCGGCGGGAGTATATCTCATAGTCCCGACAACTCTGCCCACCTACTTTGACATGGAGCCGAGCCTCGTTTCCGTTCCGGACATATACACCGGCGAGTATGACATAACCGTCAATGCGAAGCTCGAGTATACGCCTCCGACTGTCCCCGATGAGCCCACTCCCACAACGACAACCGTCGTCACCGAGCCGGACGTAGTCGTCACAACCGAGGGAACCAACACCGAGGAAGGCAAGACCGACGAAGAGGTCGATATCGAGGAGGACGAGCCCGAGGAGAAGGACGAGGACACCCTTCCCCAGACCGGACAGCTCAACTATCCCATCCCGATAATGGCGGGAGCAGGCGTCTTCTGCGTAGCCGCCGGCTTGATAGTCGTCAGAACCGACAAGAAGAAGTAATAAAAGATAAAAAATGCCCCGAGAATCGGCTTATTGCCGACCTCGGGGTTTATTTTAACTGTAGGATTTTAATTGTAGGGGCGGATATTATCCGCCCGTTACCGCATCGCCAAGGTTCTTCGGGCGGATAATATCCGCCCCTACATATTTACCCCACCTCAATCACATCATCGCCAATCCTGATTGCCACAACCTCGTCAAGGTCAATGGGCACCTCCCAGAAGTAGTAGGAGTCTATGATGCCGGTATAGCCGGAGCTGGATGTGGAGTTGACTTGCATCTCGGTTCCGTCCTCCATTACAGCGTAAATCTTCATGTGATTGTAGCGGATGATTCTCGGAACGTCGTCCGATTCGCTGTCATAGGTGGCAACAACTCCGAACTCCGTGACGGTCAGCTTTGTCACGCCTGTCCACGGCAATTTATCGGTAAGGTCGATGGTCTTCGTTTCGGTTCTTTCGAGCGTGAACTCGAAGCTCCATTCGCCGTCGCCGGAGTACCAGATTGGAGAGCCGTCTTCGTTTGAGTATATGAGAGCGTTGAGATTTCCGAGATGGATGCTCACTTCGAGCGGTTCGTCGCTGTCAATGTTCGTAAGCTTGATTGTGTCGAGATAGTACGCTTTCCCGTTTTCGTCAACGGCAATTCTGCCCATACCGCCGCCTTTGCGATTTGAGTTGACATAGACCTCCCAGATTCCGAACGTGCTGGTGCCGGTGGTTGTGAACTTGCCACTGTCACATTCCGCAGTAATCAGAACATACGCAACATCGTCGCCGACCGTCGCCGAGTCTATACTCACGGTGACGCCGTCCGAGGTTTCGCTAAGACCTATATACTGGCTCAGGCTTGCAATCGTTTCGTAGTGATCGTCGCTCATTTCCTCCCCGGTGACCTCTTCCCATCGGGTCTTGAACCAGCCGTCGATGCTGTCACTGGCGGCGACGAAGCCGGCACCCATCAGCATGACCACCGCGAACACCGACACAAGCACAATCGGAAGCCGCCGGAATGTCTTCTTTACGGCAATATTTTCTCTCCCAAGCTTAGTATTCGTAAGGGCAGAGACCCTGTCGTCGCTCGAGGTCGGAGCATCTTTAAGCTTTATATTTTCGTCACTATAGCAGTCGAAAACGTCTTTAAGGTTCATTTTCACTTTGAAAAACCTCCCTTTTCAAGAATTTCTTTCAGGCTGTCCCGCCCTCGTCGGAGCCTCGACTTGACCGTTTCAACATTCGTTCCGGTCTCCTCTGAAATTTTCGCTACCGTCTGGTTGTAGAAGTAGTACCGGACGACCGTCTCCCGTTCGTTACGCTTGAGCTTCTTAAGAGCGAGCCGAAGCTCCCGAGCCTGTTCCTCTTTCTCGAGCCCGAGGAACTCCTCCGGAATCACGACGAAGTCGTCTGAATCTTCTTCAATCCGTTCATCTAAGCTCTCGGTCTGCAATCTCTGAGCCCGTATGTAGTTTTTCGCCTTGTTGCGGGCAACGGTGCCGAGCCAGCCTTTCAGGTGAGAAGTGGTGAGCCGATCCCGATTCCGCCAGAGCTCAAAGAACACATCCGACGCGAGCTCTTCAATCACTGCGGTATTATTGAAATCCCGAAGCTGATTCGCCACGACAGTGGAGACATATCGGTTGTACTTAAAAATAATCTCCGAAAGAACACTCTCGTCCCCGCTCCGAAGCCTCTTCACAAGCCTTGAATCGTCCATCCCTCACCCTCACTTTCCGATTGGATTTGAAAACGTTTTCATAATAAGAGACACGCAAAATCATATTTTGGGTTCAAAAATCTGATTTTATTTTAGCAGATTTGCGATGAGGAGTAAACCCCTCAGTCGCCCTTCGGGCGCCAGCTCCCCTTTCAGGGGAGCCTTTTTGCTTTCTGCACAAACTTTTGAGAGAACAAAAAAAGCCTCCCCTGAAAGGGGAGGGGGACCGCCGCCGAAGGCGGTGGTGGAGGGGTTTCTGAAGGTCATCCAAAGTCAATTATTGTTCCCTCAATGAAATCTCTCGCACCATCCACAAAGTAGAGATAATCGACTTCGTCAAGGTCGATAGGCACTGCCCACTGGTAATAGTAGTGTGAGTAGGAGTAATTCATGAGGCGGTCGCCGTTTTCGTCACGCTCTACATAGCCGGTTCCACCGGTGGAGTTTACTTCGGTGCCGTCCTTCATGACTGCAACCAAGTACACGGGATAATCCGTATCGTCTGTTATTGTGTAGAGATAACTGCTTCCGAATTCTGTGATTTCCAACTCCGAGATTCCGGGAATTTCGGTAGTCAGGCTTATGGCGGTAATATCTCCGATGTCAACCGTGAACTCAAAGCTCCATGAGCCGTCAAACACCACATCGCCGTCAAAGAAAGCATTTGAATGTAGTGCACCCAAGTCAAGAGTACAATCTATTGATGTTATATCTTCACTTAATGTCTCGTAGTTGCACTCCCAGAGCCAGTAATAAACGCCGTCTTCTTCGTAACGCCACAAGTCGCAGGTGTTGTAGTTGGCGGTGATTGCGTTGACAATATCGAAGTGGCAACTGTCAAAGTACCAATGCTCGCTCGGGTCTAATGCTCCCTCAATGCTTTCGCCCTCGATTCTGAGCAAGAAATACATCTCGTTCTTACTTGCCATAGCAGAATCAACGGTGACGGTGATGTCGGACTCTATAGTCTCGGTAATGCCGATTTCCTGCACGGAGCTTTCGATTGCTTCGGATTCTTCGGTATTGACATAAAATTCCGTATCCCCAATTCTGATCGCCTTGAGCTCGCTCAGGTCGATTACCGAGTACCAGAGACTTTTTATGGTTATTTCTGTACCTGCCAAGTCGGCATTGAGGTCTTCTGCCCAAAAGTAAGTAACAATCTCACTGCCGTCCTGCATGACAGCATATACATCATCTCTGTAATTACAACAGAAACTGTAGATATCAGACGGGACGGAAGCTGAGGAGACATCGTAGGTCACTGTCGCACTGAACTCGTTGACGGTGACGCTTGTGATGTCAACTGTTACATCTCTGTAAGGATACACTCCTGAATCGACGTCGGGATCTAACATCTTAATAGTGATAGTTTTTCTTTCGCCGTCTTCCAAGAGGCTAAGAGAATTAAGAGTGTTCTGCTCTAAAGTAAACTCAAAGTCCCAACTGCCGCCTAAGTAGGTGTCGGGGTATTCTTCGTGGGTTGAGTCTTTGTTAGTGTGAAGCCCTGCAAGGTGAACCGAGACGGCGATGGGTTCATTCTCATCGGTTATGTCAATACCGCCCTCCAACACGAAATAGGTCACGTTGTTTTCGTCTGTGCCACCCCACATCAGACCACCGCTCTGTACTGTGGCGGAAGAGTTTGTGATGTCCCATCTGCACTCGTCAAAGCTCGGGCTTCTGGTGGTCGCAAATTCAACCGAGTTGCACTCGACTGCAAAGAGGACATAGAACGTGTCTCCACCGACCGCTGCCGAATCGACCGTGATGGTCACACCGTCCGACTTCTGGCTTAAGCCGATTTCCTGACTGAAGTTTTCTATGGTGGCAAGATGCTCGTCGGTAATTTCCGTGTCGGTCATGTCTTCCCAGTTTCGCACGAAAAAGTCGGTTATGCTGTTGTATGCAACCAAATATCCTGCTCCCATAAGAAGCACAGCCGCAACCACTACAGCCAGCACAACTGGTAATCTATTGTGTTTTTTCTTCATAAAAACGTTTTCCTTTCCCGCCTTGGCGTTTGCCAAAGCATAAATTCTGTCACTGCTGACGGCGGGGGCTTTTTTGAGCCGGATTTTCTCCTCGCCGTAGCTGTCGAGAAGGTCACTGTAAAGCTGTTTCACTTTGAAAAGCCTCCCTTTTCTAAGATTTCTTTGAGCTTCGCCCGTCCTCTTTGAAGCCTTGTCTTGACGGTGGCGACGTTCGTGCCGGTCTCTTCGGCGATAATTGCAACCGTCTGGTTATAATAGTAGTACCGAAGGAGCACCTCGCGCTCGGGCTTGCGGAGCTTCCCGATGGCAAGACGGATTTCCTTTGCCTGCTCTTCTTTCTCAAGAGTAGAGAAGTCGTCCGAGAGGTCGATAATGTTCTCGGCGATGCTGTCGTCAAGGCTTTCGCAGACGATTTTCCGGGAGCGTATGTAGTTCTTCGCCTTGTTTCTCGCAACGGCTGAGAGCCAGCCACGAAGGTGCGGGGTGGCGAGGTTCTTACGGTTCCGCCAGAGTTCAAAGAACACATCCGCCGAAAGCTCTTCGATGACGGTGGTGTTTTCGAAGTCCCGGAGCTGATTCGCAATCACCGTGGAAACGTAGCGGCTGTAGCCGGAAACAATCTCCCGGAAAGCCTCCTCGTCGCCCGAAGCGAGCCTCCTGAGGAGCCGTCTTTCGTCAATCATCACCATCACCTCTTTCGAATTGATTTGAAAACGTTTTCATACTTATAGACACAGAATTTTTGCGGTTGGATTCAAAAAATTCCTCTTTACATCCTCGAACAAATGTGTTAAAATAGAACAAAAGTTAGGAACAAGAGTTCGGAGGACTTGAGAATGGACATACTTCATTGTGATCTGAATAATTTTTACGCCTCGGTGGAGATCCGGGACAATCCTTCTCTGCGGGGCAAGCCGGTGGCGGTTTGTGGGAGTATTGAGGACAGGGCGGGGATAGTACTCGCTAAAGATTATATCGCAAAATCCTTCGGTGTCAAGACCGGCGAGGCTATCTGGGAGGCGAAGGAGAAGTGCCCCGGGCTTACGATACTCCCGCCTCGGATGCACGTCTATAGCGAAATCTCGAAGCAGGTGCGGGCGATTTATGCCCGGTATACCGACCTCGTGGAACCGTTCGGAATCGACGAGTGCTGGCTCGACGTGACCGGCTCGCACATCCTCTTCGGCTCGAGCGAGGATATCGCCTATGAAATCAAGGAGGCGGTGAAGAGGGGAACGGGCTTGACGATTTCGGTCGGCGCGAGCTTCTCGAAAATCCTTGCCAAGCTCGGCTCGGACATGAAAAAGCCGGACGCCGTCACGGTTCTTGAGCCGGAGCACTACCGCGAGATGATTTATCCTCTGGCGGCGGACGAGATGGTCGGCATCGGGTCAAGTACGATGAAAAAGCTCAAAAATCTCGGAATTCTCACCCTCGGAGATCTGGCAGAGACCGACCCGGAGCTTCTTGAAAGAAGGCTCGGCAAGACAGGGCTGAGCCTCTGGCGGGCGGTCAACGGGCTCGACAACGAGCCGGTGCACGAAATCGGCTACGCGCCCGTCCCGAAGTCGGTCGGCAATTCGACGACCCTCCGGCAGGACCTCCACTCCGACGAGCAGGTCTGGCAGGTGATGCTCTCGCTGTCCGAGGATGTCTGTCGCCGTATGAGACGCGACCGCCTCTGCGCCGGCGGGGTGTCAATCTCGGTGAAGACGAACGACCTCTCGTATCGGGAGTATCAGGCGAAGCTTGAATACCCGCTCTGCTCGGCACTGCCCTTGGCAAAGGAGGGCTTCAAGCTCTTTCGCGAGCGGTTCGACTGGAATCTCCCTGTCCGCTCGGTCGGCATAAGGGGGATAAGCCTCCTGAATTACGACGAGGGCAAGCAATACTCCGTCTTCTCCGACTGCGAGAAGATAGACCGACAGGAGACCCTGAGTCAGGTCTCGGACAGCCTGAGAAAGCGCTTCGGCAACGACATAATCTACCCCGCAAGGCTCAAGAACGATCTCTACCTCGGGCAGGAGAAGATAAATGTGTTCACGAATCTGAGAAGATAAAAAGAGCTTGCGGTATAGTTGACAAGTCGGTAACTATGTGATACAATAATTATATAATTATACAGTCAGTTTGGCTGTTGTTAATTCAGCGGGGGGTAACTGCCGCAGGCAGTTACCCGTATCGACCTCCGACACAAATAGTGTTCAGGAGGTTTTCTTTTTCCTCCTTAGTTTTCTGAGGGGGATTTTTTGTTAAAAAATATAATTCAGGTTACTGTCGGTACTAATACCGATAAAAATAAATTGACTGCGGAGGACTATGAAAATGGACGAGAACAATTACAAACAGCTTGTCATATCAAGAAAATCAAAAGTTACCGGCAGTGCCATCAAGCACAAAGTTTATCTTGATGGGCGACCGGTAGGAGACCTTAAAAACGGTGGTACCGTGGAAACATGGACAACAGACGGTTTGCATTCTTTAAGCTTTGTAAATGACAAAAAAGAAGTTCATGCACAGGTACGCATAATGGAGACCGATACCGTTTATAGAGTAAATGTCGAGATGAAAAGCCCGTCCAATCTTGAAGTAACCGATGGTGCATTAGAAAACAGCGTGCAAAAGAGTTCGAAATCTAATCGTGGCAGTTGTTTGACGCCTTTTGTAGCAGTACTACTTATTTTAATAATTGTTGGCTTTATTATAGCCATTGTAAATAGCGATAGCTCCGATGATTCTTCTTCCAAGAGCAATTCAGAAAATAGCGTCAGTACGTCTTCTACTGAATCAGAAGATGATGTTGTCGAGGAAGAACCAACCTTTGACACTGAAACGAAAACGGTCGGTGATTGGGAAGTGACAATAACCGATGTCGAAGTTTTGGATAAATTAAACATTGGCATACTGTCATATACACCTGATGAAGGATGCAAGTATGTGAAGATAAGTCTGACGATAAAGAATAATTCGGAATCGCTGGAGTATTTCCAGGGCTATTCGACCAACTCCAAGATTATCTATGACGGTAAATATGAATACAGTGCGACAATCACGGGAATGAGTGACGACTTGACATATGAGAGCCTGAATCCTCTTGTTACCGTATCGGGATATCTGCTGTTTTCCGTGCCGGAAGAGGTAATAGAGTCGGAAGATTCTCTATATTACGTTGTTACATCAGGTTCACATTCGGCTGAGTTTTTGCTGTGGTAGTGTGAAACGAAAATAGGCAGGGCACAAAGTGCTCTGCCTATTTGTATTTGGATTTAGTTGAGAAATCAACCTTCGGTATGCGTCCCGTCGTCATGAACATTGATGTCCTCGACGGCTTCCTGAATGTCCTCGGCAACCTCTGCGGCGGCTTTAAGGGTTTCGTCCACAGATTCGGGAACGTCGGGCTTGTCGTCCTCGTCTTCGTCCTCATCCTCGTCATCGTCGTCCCACTCGATGGTGTACTCCATCTCGTGACGCTCCTCGAGCTTCTCGGCGACCTTGTCGGCAATGACGGAAGCCCACTCGCTTGCCTTGTCGGCGGCAATGACAATTCCGCTCATGACGCCGTCAACGATGCTGTTGACAGCCTCGGAGATGTCCTGACCGTGACCTTCGTCACAGCAGTCGCAATCACACTCATCGTCGTCGCAATCGCACTCGCATTCGTCATCATCGTCATCGTCACATTCGTCGCATTCGCACTCGTGGTCGCATGTGCACTCTTCGCCGTCCCAAGCCTCGCAGTCCTCACAATCGCAGGTATCTACGTCGTCAAGACCCTCGAAATCCTCGGTGTCGTCGATTTCCTCGTCATCGCGAACCTTCTTTGCAAGGGCGAAGCCGAGAGCAGCAGCGGCAGCAGCCGCACCTATTCCAATAGCTATTTTAAATACATTACCCATCTGAAAACATCTCCTTCAGTTTTTCTTAAGTTTAATATAGCACACATTTGAGAAAAATGCAATACCCATTTACATATTACCGGTCAAAAACATGATAATGGCGGTCGCCGCAATCGGTGCGGTCTCGCATCTTAGAATCCTGTCTCCGAGCCAGACTTTTTTTACTCCGCTTTCCTCGAGCCTTTCAATCTCCGACGGTTCAAATCCGCCTTCCGAGCCGATAAACAGCCCGATTTTCGACCTTTCGGGGATATCTATGTCCTTGAGACTGACCCCGCCTTTTTCGTAGCAGACTATTCCCAAGTCCATCGCCGCCATCTCTTTCAGGCACTCGTCAAAGCTCATTATGTCCGAAACCTCGGGGATAATCCCTCGTCCCGACTGCTTCGCCGCCTCGAGAGCTATCTTCTGCAGGCGTTCACGCTTCGACTTGAATCGCTCGTTGTCGGGGCGGGAAACGCATCTTTTAGTCAGCACCGGACAAATCCGGACTGTTCCCAGTTCAACCGATTTTTGAACGATGAGCTCAAGCTTGTCAAGCTTCGGCATTGCCATAAAGAGCGTCAGCTCGATATTCGGCTCGCTTGACGGGCATTCGCCGATGACCTTCAGAGTCACGTCCTCACGGGTTATCCCGATAATCTCGCACTGATAATCGACCCCGTCGCGGCAGACGGTGAGTTCGTCCCCGACAGCCATCCGAAGCGACTTCCCGATGTGCTGAGCATCAGCCCCGTCGATGGTTATGATACCGCCCTGCGGCGGTTGAGAAGCAAAAAATCTCGGCATTATTTTCCCTTTCCGATAAAATCGCTTTTCTTACGAATAAATTATACCCTCTATCTGCTCAATTTTCAAGAGAAAATTTTACTTTTCGTGCTTATTTCATATTGATTTCACACAAAAGAGCTCTTCTAAGGCTCCCCCTTTTTGGGGGAGCTGTCGCCGAAGGCGACTGAGAGGGCGCGCGAAGCGCGATTACCTCTTGCATATCTCCCCGAAATGTGCTACACTATAATAAAGAATTACCCGGAGAGGAGCGATACCATGCGTAGAGACAAGATTAATTATTACCTCGACATCGCCGATGCGGTTTCCGAAAGGGGAACCTGCCTGAGGAGGAGATACGGTGCGGTAATCGTCAAAAACGACCAGATTATTTCGACCGGCTATGTCGGAGCACCGAGGGGCAGAAAGAACTGTTCGGATCTCGGCTACTGCGTCCGCACACAGCTCAACATCCCGAGAGGCGAAAGATACGAGCTTTGCCGCTCCGTCCACGCCGAGATGAACGCCATCATCAACGCCCCGAGGGAAAGCATGATTGGCGCGTCGCTCTATCTCTGCGGAAGGGAAGTCTCCACCGGCGAATACATAAGGAATTCGTCGTGTTGCTCGATGTGCAAGCGTGTCGTAATCAACGCCGGAATCGAGCGGGTCATAATCCGCGATGACGACGAGAATTATCGCGTAATCGACGTTTTCGACTGGATAATGAACGACAACTCAATAGAAGGAAAGTTCGGATACTGAATGACAAAGATTTTTGAAACAAATTCGGCTGACGAGACTGTGTCTCTCGGCTCGGCTGTGGGCAGTCTCCTTCACGGCGGCGATGTTGTCGCCTTTCGCGGAGGGCTCGGCGCCGGGAAAACGACCTTTACCCACGGCTTGGCGGTCGGCTTGGGGCTTCGGGACGACGTGAGCAGTCCGACGTTCGCCATCGTCAACGAGTATTCCGAGCCCAAAAAGACGCCTCTTTACCACTTCGACATGTACAGGATTGCGGATTCGGACGAGCTCGAATCCATCGGCTTCTATGACTATCTCGAGAGCGATGCCGTTCTGGCAATAGAATGGAGCGAGAATATAGCCTCTGAACTCCCCGAGAACACGACTATCATTGATTTCGAAGTGACGGGGGAGAGTTCCCGAAAGATAACAATAATCGGAGATGACAGATTTGACAATATTGGGCATTGATACCTCCGGCAAAACAGCCTCCTGCGCCGTCTATCGCGACGGAATCGTCCTCGGACAGACGACCGTTTATACAAAGCTCACTCATTCTCAGGTAATCCTGCCGTTCATCGAGCGACTTCTGTCCGATACGGAGCTTGAAATTTCGGATATGGACTTAATAGCCGTCTCGAACGGTCCCGGGTCGTATACGGGACTCCGAATCGGCGTTGCGCTCGTGAAAGGGCTTTGCGCCACCGGCGGCAGATGCGTCGGAATTTCGACCCTCGAAGCCCTTGCGGCAAATTCCGAGGCGGCGAAGGGCACAATCTTCTCGCTGATGAAAGCCCGTCCCGAGGTGGTCTATTTCGGAGCATACTCCTCCGACGGCGAAAGGCTGACAACCGTCAAGCCGGACGACGTCACAGATTACGAAGCTGTGAAAGCTCTTGCGGACAAGACCCCGGGCGACATCATCCTAACCGGCGACTGTGCCGAGGACATAAAAGCGAAGCTCTTTGCGGATGACCAAAGAATCCGCCTCGCCCCCGTCCAGAACCGCCTCCAACAGGCAACCGGCGTAATTTCTGCGGCTTTATCCCACTTGGACGAAGCGGGGAGTGCGGAGGATTTACGGGTAAGATATTTGCAGATTACAAAAGCAGAAAAAGACTTACAAGAAAGGTGATTATTATGAAGATAGGAATCGGAAATGACCATGCGGGTGCGGAGCTCAAGATGGAGATTGTGAAGCACCTTGATGAAATCGGCGTTGATTACATCGACTATGGCGTCGCGCCTGGGGAGAAGATTGATTATCCCGATGCGGCGGAAATGGTCTGCAAGGAGGTCGTAAACGGCACCGTCGACAGAGCAATCCTAATCTGCGGCACCGGCATCGGCATCTCGATAGCGGCGAACAAGATTAACGGCATCCGTGCTTGCGCTTGCTCGGACGCTTTCTCGGCGAAATACACACGCCTTCATAACGACGCCAACGCCCTCTGCCTCGGCGGCAGGGTAGTAGGACCCGGTCTTGCCAACGAGCTAGTCGACCTGTTCCTGACCACCGAGTTCGAAGGTGGACGGCATCAGAGAAGAGTGGATCTGATTACGAAGCTCGAGGAGAAAAACCGAGTAAAAGAGCAGAATTAACAATAACCAGCACCGACCCGGCATTATGGACAAGCGCGCCGATGACGGGGTTAAGGGTACCGATGATGGCTAAGATTATCGCAACGACATTCAAAGTCATCGAAAATGTGAGATTCAGTTTGATTGTTTTCATCATGCGTTTCGATAATGCGATGAAATGAGGAAGTTCGCTTAAATCATCTCCAATGAGAGCTATGTCGGCGGCATCGACGGCAATGTCGCTCCCTATGCCTCCCATCGCAATCCCGACATCGGCTTTTTTGAGTGACGGTGCGTCGTTCACGCCGTCGCCGAGCATGAGAACCTTGTCGCCGCCGGATTGAAGCTCACCGATTATCCTGAGCTTGTCCTCCGGCAGACATTCGGAGTATACTTTGTCTATCCCAAGACTATGAGATACCGCTTCGGCGGTATTTTTGTTGTCGCCCGTAAGGAGAACCGGCTCCACGCCCAAGGTCTTGAGACTGTCAAGCATGCTCTTGCTTTCTTCCCGAACCGTGTCCGAAAGGGCTATAAGCCCGAGGATTTCGCTCTCGCTTGCAACATAAATGACCGTGCAACCGGCTTTGAGATATTTTTCGGCTTCGGCGTTTGCGGCTTCGTTAAGATTTATATTTGCCTCGGTGAGCATTTCCTTGTTACCGGCAAGAATTCTCTGCCCGTTCACTTTGGCTTGAACGCCCCGCCCCGGAAGCATTGAAAATTCTTTGCAAGCGGGAAGCTCGCCAGCGTATGAGTTCACAATCGCTTTTCCCAAGGGATGCTCGGACATCTGCTCCGCAGAGGCGCAGAACCTGAGAATATCTTCGTCAGAGTAGCCTTCCCGAAGGCTTTCCGAAGCCGAAACGGTCGGTGTGCCGTAGGTCAGTGTTCCCGTTTTGTCAAAAGTAGCAACGGTGACATCGGCGAGCCGTTCAAGGGCATCTCCTTCTTTGACAAGAAACCCGTGCTTGGTGGCGTTGCCGATTGCCGCCATAATTGCCGTTGGTGTCGCCAAAACGAGAGCGCATGGGCAGAAGACGACAAGTATTGTAACCGCTCTCAGAATCTCTCCGCTTATCGCCCAGGTCAGAGCCGCACTCACGAGTGCTATAACGACAATCCATGTCGCCCACCTGTCGGCAAGCCCGACAATCTTCGCCTTTCCGGCGTCGGCTGACTGCACAAGTCGTATAAGCCGTTGAATCGAGCTGTCCGAGCCGACTTTTGTGGCTCTCATGTCGAATGCTCCGAACTGGTTCACAGTTCCGCTTGAGACTTCGTCGCCCACTGTCTTGTCTACGGGAAGCGATTCGCCGGTCATAACAGCCTGATTTATCGAGGTTTGCCCCGAGATGATGACTCCGTCGACAGGGACAGTTTCTCCGGGCAGTACTCTCAGAATATCATCGACTGAAACCTCTTCGGCGGGAATTATCCGCTCGGAATCGCCCGAAATAACCCTTGCCGTCTGCGGAGTGAGCCTGACGAGTCGCTCAATTCCGGCTCTTGCCTTTGCAACGGTGAGCTCCTCAAGAAGCCCGCCCAACTGCATGATAAATGCGACCTCTCCCGCCGCAAAGGTCTCCCCGATGAGAACGGAAGCGACAAGAGCAAGCGACACGAGAACATCCGCCTTGATGTCGAACTCGGTTACCAAGCCGATTATCGCCTCAAGGATTATCGGAATCCCGCAAAGGATTATCGCCACCCAAGCAATCTCAAACGGCAGGGGAAGCCCGATGAGACTCAGTATAAGCGACACTCCCGAAACCGCCAACAGTGCGATATCCTTCTTTGTTCCGCCGATAGCGAGCACCGATTCAAGCTTCTTCATAGCATTTTTAATCATAAAGCACCTCTTTGCTCAAAACTATACCCATACGGGTATCTATAGCTTATATTATACTCATAGGGGTATAGGTTGTCAAGAGGCAAAATAAAACCGCCCGAAGTTGGGCGGTGATATTTCGGGTTTATCCCATATTCGCAAATCTTTCGACAGCCTTCGTAAAATCCGCGATAGTCTTGTCGGCGTCGCCGTGCTCTATGCCGTCACGAACGCAGTGGTTGATGTGACCTTCGAGGACGACCTTGCCGCAACCGTGAAGTGCTGACTTTGCGGCGTTAATCTGGGCTAAGATGTCCTCGCAGGGGATATCTTCGTCAATCATCCTGTCAATAGCCTCGACCTGTCCGATGATTTTTTTCAGTCTGCGGTGCAGGTTTTCGGAATCCATACATTGCTTCATTCTGATCCTCCAAATTCTCGTGCAAATAGCTGATCTGGAAGTTCGCCAATGGCGAACTTCCGCAGCTAGCGTCAGCTAGCTGTCCAATACCCATCTCTAATGAGCTTATCCCACACCGGCACGACAACCTTGACATTTCTCATGCCTTGTCTTGACTTCATCGGCTGGGTTATCTGGCAGACGTAGCCGTCTTCCATGAGCTTCTGAAGCGCGTCTCTGATGCTTTCCTCGGGGACGCCGTTTTTCTGCGAAACCGCTGAGATGACGGTTCTGAATGTGGGGACGACATTCGGCTTGTTGGCAATGCGGGCGAAATTAGAAATAATCATCATGCTGTAGCTCTTCTGAAGCACGTCCTCAGCGGGGAGAGTGACGACCTTTGTCGCCGCAAGCTGCAGCTGACGCGAGAATGAACCCTTGATACCGTATACGACCGCCGTCTTTTTCAGAGTCTGGCTTATGTATTTCACAACCGACTGAAAATGTCCGTCACCGGTGAAAATAATGATTGCGTCGACGTTTTTGCGGTGGTTTACCGTCTGGTAAATATAGTCGAGCATGATAAAGTCGGTCATGTCCTTTTTGCGGTGAGAATCGGTGTTGCCGGTCTCAACTATTGTGTTGGTAATGGTTCTGAGCCTCGGGAGCTCCGAGCTTATATTCGGCTCCGAAAAATCGCCGAATACCATGACGTCCTTGAGGTCATAGTCGCGCTCAAGCTCCTTCCGCCATGAAAGCGGGTCGGTGTCAATGCTGTAAAAATTCTGATAGGTATAAAACCAATATTCATAGTCCACAAATGCTATTGCCGTTTTTCTTTTCTTAAAGATACTCAAAGTTTACCTCCTTTCGTATAAAAATTATTTGGTTACGGTTGAAGCTATGCTTCGCATCCGCAAACACGCAAAATTGCGAGAGCGAACATCTTGGCGTTGAGGACAAGCTGAGAAATCTTTATTGACTCGTCAGCCGAGTGCATGTGGTTGTCCTCACCCATAAATTCCGCTCCGAAGGCAACTCCGCCTTCTATATCATGGACATAGGTGCCGCCGCCGATTGCGATGCACTCGCCCTTCTCGCCGGTGACCTCTTCGTAAACGCCGAGAAGCGTCTTGACGAATGGGCTGTCCGACGGGACATAGTGCGGCTCCATACCCATGCTGTCGTGGGTAGAGAAGCCCTTCGCTTCGAGAATGGGCTTATAAACGTCCAGAATATTCTTGACCGTAAAGCTTACGGGAAGCCTGATATCGTTACAGCCGTGTAAGCTACCGTTTTCATAATCTAAGATACTAAGTAAGCATGTCAGCTCGCCCGACTGCTCGTCGCTAAAGTCGATGCCGACGCTCTTGCCGTTGGTCTCGCCGTAGGGGAAGAGCTCACAAAGAGCCCCAATCTTCTCACCGATTTCGCCGTCGAGATTAAGCTTATTGAGAAGCTCGAGCAATGCGGTGACCGAATTCTTGCCCATAGACGGCATCGAGGCATGAGCACTCACACCGTGGGCTTCGATAGTGATGCAGTCGCCGTTTTCCGTAGCAGTGAAGTCGACCTCGGAATTAAGCTCTGCGACAGCCCTCGAAATTTCGCCAGCGCCGACGCCCTTTACAACCGCCGAAGCGACTTCGGGAACGGCGTTGATAATTTTGCCGCCGTGGAATTCCGTAAGAGTTCTGCCACGCTGTACGGGAATCTCGCATTCAAATGCGCCGCGAATCATGCCTTTTTCGATGTTGATGACGGGATAGTTGCCGTCGGGCGTGAAGGAATACTTGGTCGGCTTCTCCTTCGAGAAGTAGTATCTCATGCAACCGGAGCCGTTCTCCTCGTTGGTGCCGAGGATGAGGCGAACGCCCTTCTTAAGCGGGATTCCGAGGTCTTTCAGTGCCTTCATTGCGTAGATAACCGATACCGCCGGACCCTTGTCGTCGATTGCGCCTCTGCCATAGAGCTTGCCGTCAGAGATTCTTGCAGTGTAGGGGTCAGAAGTCCATCCAGTCCCCTCAGGAACGACGTCAAGGTGCGCCAAAATCCCGAGCTCCGGCTCGCCTTCCGTGAAAGAAGCCGTGCCGGCATAGCCGTCGAAATTCCGGGTCTTCATCCCGAAGCTCTCGCAGACCGCCAGAGCATGGTCAAGGCACTCCCGAACGGGAACCCCAAACGGTGCGCCCTCAGCCGGTTCCTGCTGATAGCTCGGGAACGAAATCAGCTCCGACAGAGTCTCAATCATCTCGCCTTCAAGGGTGTCGATGTAGGAGAAAAGCCTTTCTTTAGTGTTGTTGTCCATAATTATACTTCTTTCTTTATTTAACCTTCCTCAGCACCATCGCCGAAATGGGCGGGACGAACACGCCTTCGCAATAGGTTGCAAGCGGTGTGAGGGATGCTTTTATGTCCGTGATATGCAACTGCCATTCGCCTTCGGGGAGACCGATCATCTTTGCCCTCGGAATCGGGTTGACGAGCAAGAGAAGCTCCTCGTTCTCGTCGAAGAGGTGGATGCAGATTGTGCCGTCGGGTGAGGGGAGGGTTTCCGAGTGTGAAATAATCTCGGTCCGAAGCGAAAGCCTCAGCAGGCGATGCGCCTTTCTGAAGGCGATGAGCCCCTTGTAGTAGTCGACCGTCAGCTTGTTCTCGGCAATAGACCACCATTTCAAAGAGTTGACGCTGTCGGGCGAACGGTAGCTGTTTCGGTCATAGTCGCCGTTGCCGAGCGGCTTTGAACGTAAGAATTCCTGCCCCGCCTGAATGAAGGGAATTCCCTGTGCCAGGAAGACCAGAGCCGCCGCAAGCCTTGCCATCTTGTGGCGGTCAAGCTCATGAGCGCTGCTCGAGACGGTGAGCTTGTCCCAAAGCGTGAGGTTGTCGTGAGCCTCGACATAGTTGACTATCTGGCATGGATTGCAGTTCCAGTCCTGCTTGCCGAGTAATCCGTCTGCCACCGACTGCCTCAGGTGGAAGTTGCCGCTGATATAGCCGGTCGCCTTGTCGACGAAGGTTCCACCTTTGATGGCGTCGCGATAGTTGTCGTTGAAATAGGCGGCATAGGGCGTCATATAGGAATTGTACTTGTTTGCGGATTTCTCGCCCTCGAGTGCCGAGTCTCCGCCCGTCCAGCCTTCGCCATAGAGGATTACGTTCGGGTTGATTTCGGTCAGTCGCTCGGAAATTTCGTTTATCGTGTCGATGTCGAGGCACGCCATCAGGTCGAACCGGAAGCCGTCGATTTTGTATTCCGTTGCCCAGTAGACGACCGAGTCGACGATGTATTTTCTGACCATCGCACGCTCGGAAGCAATCTCGTTTCCGCATCCTGAGCCGTTCGAAAGCTTGGAGCCCCGGTATCTGTAGTAGTATCCGGGATAGGAGTTGCTAAGATGCGAGCCGAACGACTTGAACGTGTGATTATAAACAACGTCCATAACAACGCCGATGCCGTTACGGTGAAGAGCCATAACGAGCTCTTTGTATTCTTTGATTCTTACCGAAGGGTCGAACGGGTTCGTCGAATAGGAACCCTCGGGGACGTTGTAGTTCTCCGGGTCGTAGCCCCAGTTATATGACTTTTCCGGGTGTGCCTCGTCGAGGCGGTCAAAGTCGAATACCGGCATGAGCTGAACGTGGGTGACGCCGAGGTCTTTTATGTGACTTAAGCACGTTGGCTCGCCGCCGTGAGTGGAGCTGTTCTCAACCGTGAACGCCGGGAACTTGCCCCGGAGCTCCGGCTCGATTCCGCTCGATTCGTCAACCGAGAAGTCTCTCACGCTGACCTCATAGATGATGGCGTCGGTGTTTGACTTGAGGGTGACATATCCGGAATCCTCCCAGCCCTCGGGATTGAGGGTTGACGGGTCGATGATACAGCCCTTGTCGCCGTTTACTCCTGCGGCTCTCGCATAGGGGTCGACGCCCTCGGTGGTCTTGTCACCGTAGGTATACTTATAGGTATAGAAAACGCCATAGAGCGACCCGGAGTGATTGTATCTCCACACACCAAGCTCTGATTTTTCCATAGGAACGGACAAATATGGGCGCTCGTCCTCATTATGCTTATATAAACAGACGGAAACGGCTTCCGCTTCGGGAGCCCAAACGGCGAACTCGGTTTCGGCATCCGAAACCGTAACGCCCAACACTCCGTCGTACTTGAAATTCGAATCAATATATTCTGCCTTTTTGGAATCCATGATATTCCCCCAGTAGTTGTAGTGGTTCGCAGTGGGAAGTTTGCCAACGGCAAACTTCCGAAGTTGACTTCGTCAACTTGTATTATAACTCATTCCGCAACATTTTTCAAGCCCATTGTGACAGTAAGCTGAAAAACGAAAGTGAATATATGAAAAATATTATTGGCAGGGTTGACTTTTTCGCAATTACATTGTAAAATATATCAGTCTGCGAGTAAGCTATACGGCAGCGGACGACATTTTTATGTCGGATGAGGAAAGTCCGAGCATCACAGAGCAAAACAGCTGATAACGTCAGCCGAGGGCGACCTTAGGGAAAGTGCAACAGAAATAAACCGCCGATTTCAAATCGGTAAGGATGGAAAGGCGAGGCAAGAGCTCACCGGGGCGTGGGAGACCACGTTGCCATGTAAACCCTGTTTGATGCAACACCGTTTGGAACGAAATATCAACGTCTGCTCGGCGGGTATTTTGTAATAGGTGGCTTGAACTCTTCGGCGACGAAGAGTCTAGATAGATTGCCGTACACGACAGAACTCGGCTTACAGGCTTGGTCGCAGAGCTTGAATAATAACCCTTATGAAAAGGAAAAATAAAAATATTTACGGAGGCTTTTATGCTGAAAAACAAGAATTTAAGAATGTTTGCCTGTCTTCTGACGGCACTCATGGTGCTGTTCGCATTTACGGGTTGCGGAGACAATTCGACCACCGATGGGGAAACCGACGTTGACAACGTCACAATCGACACCCCCGAGACCTCGGAAGAGGGCACTAAAGCCGGCTCGGGCGACGACCTTTCCCTCGGCTTGAGTGACGGAGACACCTATCTTTCAAGAGATGATTACACGCTCTTGGGCGATTACTATTACACCGAGTCCTATCACGTCGAGAATGAGGACAGCGGTGCGGTTTCAGAAATCGGTCTTGATATGTATCTTAGCTATGACGAGGAGAACGGCTACTCAGATGCCGACGGAGTCTTGGCGGTTTACTATGATGAGGAAACCGGCGACCTGACCGGATATGAGGCGTATGTCGGAATCTATCCCATCCGTGCGACCGTAAACTATCAGGTGGCGGAAAATTCCTCTTATTTCACCTGCGTCTGCCTGAACAGTGACAGCACCGTATCCGAAATCATCTGGGACAACTACGTCGAAAACACCGACACCGGCGTCAGGACATACTATACCGGCTACCA
This sequence comes from Oscillospiraceae bacterium, assembly GCA_021199355.1. GTDB lineage: Bacteria > Bacillota > Clostridia > Oscillospirales > Ruminococcaceae > Faeciplasma. The sequence continues at coordinate 30,551 of JAJQIF010000010.1, read as the reverse complement.
GACCTACTATTCGGACGGCTCCACCGAGAGCACCTATGAAGAGCAGTATACAATCTCGGACGACGGAATCCTCAGTCTTACTCAGACAACCACAAAAGAGTATGACGAGGACGGAAACGTAACCACCGACGAAACGGTCACATACTAAGCTTTTAAAAGTCACATCTTCGGCAAATTCGGAGCCCTTTGGGTTTGCTTTTCTTGGGCAAAATGCCTCTTGACACAGGCGGGCGAAAATGCTAAAATAAAATCACAGTGAGTTGCAAACGGCGTAAATCCGGCTGTTTGCGGCTCTTTTTTGTTTGTAAAAATATACTTATTATAATGGAGGATTATATGGAACAAAAGTCAAATTCGTTTCTGGAAACGGAAAAGATTGGCACACTTATGCGAAAATACAGCGTTCCTTGCATAATTTCGCTTCTCGTTGCCGCTCTCTACAATATCGTTGACCAGATATTCATCGCAAACAGCTACTTGGGCTCAAACGGCAACTCTGCCAACACAGTTGTATACCCGCTTACGGTAGTCGCGCTTGCGCTTGCCGTTCTTATCGGTGACGGTTGTTGCGCATTCATTTCAATTAGCTTGGGAACAGGCAAGGACGAGGACGCTCACAAGAGCGTCGGAAACGCAGTAGTTCTCTGCATCATAGTCAGCGTTATTTTAGCGGCGTGCTACATCATCTTCCAGGAGCCGATTCTCACGGCTTTCGGCGGAAGAGTAAACGATGAGACGTTTGCAAACGCAAAGGAATACTTCTTCTACATCTCGCTCGGTGTACCGTTCTACATGTTCGGTCAGGCAATGAACCCTATCATCCGTTCAGATGGAAACCCTAAATTTGCAATGGCGGCAACCGTTTCCGGAGCAGTCGTCAATATCATTTTAGACCCGATTTTCATCTATGTATGCGAGTGGGGAATGATGGGTGCGGCAATAGCAACGGTTACAGGTCAGGTTCTGACAGCCGGGCTTTCAATCTGGTACTTATGCCACATGAAGACACTTAAGCTTCATAAGTCGAGCTTCGGGCTCTTCCCGAGACTGATGAAGAAATTCCTGCCGCTCGGAATCACAAGCCTTCTCTCGCAGATTTCTATTGTTATAACAATGCTCGTCTACAACAACGTCTGCATCAAGTATGGTGCAATGGACGAGATTTTCGGTCAGGTAGAGTATTCGCAGATACCTATGGCGGTGCTCGGAATCGTCATGAAGTTCTACCAGATAGTAATTTCTATCGCAATCGGTCTCGCGGCTGGAATCATTCCTGTTGTCGGTTACAATGTCGGTGCGGGAAGGGGAGACAGAGCAAAGAAGCTTCTTACCTATCTCATAGCCGCCGAGGCTATTGTCGGAGCTATAGGACTCTTTATTGTTGAGCTGTTCCCGAAGCAACTCATCGGTATTTTCGGCGCGGCAAACGAGAGCGTTTACTACACCGAATTCGCAATCAAGAGCTTCAGAATTTATCTCTGCATGCTGATTCCGTCGCTCGTCAACAAGGGCACGTTTATCTACCTTCAGGCACTCGGCAAGGCAGGCGTCTCTTCCGCAATTTCACTTATCCGTGAGATAGTGTTAGGTTCAGGACTTGCACTTCTGCTTCCCGTATTCTTCGGACTCGACGGTCTACTCTGGTCGTTCCCGATAGCGGATTTGGTAACGCTCATTGTTTCGGCAGTTGTATTAGTTCGGGTTTATAAACAGCTCAGCCAGCCGGACTTCAACAAAGCTCATGTAAGCTGACCTCCTTAATTATTCGCAAAGATTTCGTGCGGGTTACCTCGCACGAAATCTTTCTTAACGCAAAATAAATCGGGATTTTATAAAAATTTACTTGCAACAAGTGAAGATTTCTGGTATGCTATAAATTGGTGATATAAAAATGCCTTCTACTTACGCGCATTATGTTTTGGGCAGAGATCTCCTCCGCCGCTATTCTACTGAGGCAAAAGATGTCCTCAGAAACAATCTTAAAATCTATCAGATAGGGCTTCACGGTCCCGACATTCTTTTCTATTACAAGCCTCTTGCAAAGAACCCGATAAGACAGCTCGGTTCGGACGTGCACGAAAGACCGGCGACGGAGTTTTTCGAAAATGCCGCGGATGTTGCGAACTCGGCGGAAAACGAAGCCGAACGCAACCGTCGGCTCTCGTATGCCCTCGGCTTTGTCGGGCATTTCGCACTTGACAGCATGTGCCACGGCTATGTCGAGAGAAAAAAAGAGGTAAGCGGTGTCACTCACTCCGAAATAGAGGTTGAGTTTGACAGATATCTGATGATTAAGGACGGCTTGAACCCCGTCACGCATCATCTCACGGGTCATATCCACCCGACGGATGAGAACGCCCGGATAATGTCTTTATTCTATGATTCTGTCTCCGAGAAAGAGGCAAAAACAGCGATTCGTTCGTTTGTAACGTACAATGGTTTACTGGTCGCGCCGAATGACATGAAGCGACTTCTGATATATTCCGTCCTTGCGGCGTCCGGTAATTATAAGGGTATGCACGGAATGGTCGTCAACAAAAAGCCCAACCCGAAGTGTGAGGATTCAAACCTCCGTCTGGAGAAGCTTATGGCAAAAGCCGAGGAGCTCTGCCTTAAGCTCAGCGACAACTTCCTGAATTTCGCTGATGGTGAAGAGAAGCTTCTTCCATGGTTCAATAAGAACTTCGAAAAGGGCGACGACTGGCAATCTATTCCGATTCTTACCGCTATGGAGGAAAGACATTATGAAGTTTAAAATGACTCCGCAGGAGAAAAAGTGGGTGCTTTATGACGTCGGAAACTCGGCGTTCACGATGCTCGTGGCAACGCTACTGCCGATTTACTTCCACGTTCTTGCGGCAAATGAAGGCATTTCGGAAACCGACTATCTGGCATACTGGGGCTACACCACGTCTATTGCCACGATTATAGTTGCAATCCTGGGACCGACCCTCGGCACCGCTTCGGATATCAAGGGCGTAAAGAAGATAATCTTTATGGCTTCGATGCTCATCGGAGCAATCGGGTGCATAGCGCTCGGATTCATCCAGTCGTGGCTCTGGTTCTTAATCTTATTCGCAATCGCGAAAATTGCATATCAGTTGAGCTTGGTTGTCTATGATTCGATGCTCACGGATGTAACAAGCGATGAACGCATGGATGAAATCTCCGCTCAAGGCTATGCCTGGGGCTATATAGGAAGCTGTGCGCCGTTCATCATCTGCATTGCAATCTATGCTCTTCAGACCATGGACATCCTCCCGATAAGCCTGGGAGTAGCGATGGCTATCGACTTTGTAATCACTGCCGCTTGGTGGGTCGCAATGGCGATTCCGCTCGTCAGAAGCTACAAGCAGGTTCACTATGTCGAGAAGACCGACAAGCCCGTCATGTCGAGCCTCAAGCGTCTCGGCGGCGTTTTTAAGGAGCTCGGGCACAACAAGAAGGCCCTCTTCTTCCTCATAGCATTCTTCTTCTATATCGACGGCGTCTACACCATCATCGACATGGCGACTACATACGGTGAATCTCTGGGACTCGACAGTATCGGCTTGGTACTGGCACTTCTTGTCACCCAGTTCGTTGCGTTCCCTGCGGCACTCTTCTTCGGCAGACTCTCAAGAAAGGTCGAAGCAGGCAAGCTTCTCATGGTCTGCATCGTCGCATATTTCTTCATCGTCGTTTACGCTATCTTCCTAAGACAGCTCTATCAGTTCTGGATTCTCGCCGTTGCGGTCGGACTTTTCCAGGGCGCAATCCAGTCGCTCTCGCGCTCCTACTTCGCAAAGATTATCCCTCCCGAGAAGTCGGGCGAGTATTTCGGAATCTATGACATCTGCGGCAAGGGTGCTTCCTTCATCGGAACTACTCTCGTCGCCGTCATCACTCAGCTGACCGACAATTCGAGCATCGGTGTCGGAGGACTTGCCGTCATGTTCGTAATCGGCGGAATCTTCTTCGTCATCACCGACAGGACTCCAGCGACCGAGCAAAAGCAGTAATCTGTCATGGGCTTGAAAACCGATCTGCAAACCCTAAAAACCTTTTCCGACAACCCCTACGACGCGAAATATCGCCCGAAAAAGGAAATGATAAAGCTCTATATCCGGCTTCAGGTGTGGCTTATTCTTCTTTTGGGGTTCTCGGCACAGGTCTATATAATCGTCACGGGACCGCTGTCCATCTACTGGATAGTGATGTATTGGCGCTCCCGCGAATACTGGAAAGACCTCGGCTGGAAGATGCGCTATTACTATCTCCCGACCATCCCCGTCTTCCTCCTCGGAATGTACCTCTGCATCCAGCAGTACTTCATCACCGGAATAGAGTGGTTTGTGAATAAGTATATGTTCTATATATAGTATATAAATATGCACATATAAATATGCAAAAAAATTCCTCTTGACAAAGAGGAAAGAGTGGCGTATAATAATGACATGAGGAGACGAAACTGTGCTAGCAGTTTAGGTGCAACCTCTAAAAACATAATGCTCGAAGATTGACCGTAAACCGTCACATTAGGTTGCGGTTATTTCTTTTTATTGTTGTTTTGGAAAACTCCAATTACTCCGAAGATAACAACGGCGAGTAGATTAAGGAGTGCAATGACTTCTAAAATCGACACGTTATCACCTCCCTCTGAGAAGATAAGAGGTTTACCGTCACTCCTCATGTCGTAAACATTATATCACAACCAAAAAATCTTGTCAATAAAAACCGCACCTTGTCAATCGGTGCGGTTTTTCATATTTCCTCTTGCAATTCCCCCGAAAATCATGTATCATAAGATGTACTATTTTGAAGGGAGCATAATTGTGTATCGGTTTATAACTTCGGACGGGCATGCCCGCAGGGGCGAATTTGCGACCGTCCACGGCGTGATACAGACGCCGGTTTTTATGAACGTCGGAACTGCGGCGGCTATCAAGGGCGGTATTTCGTCCATAGATTTAGAGAACCTCAAGTGCCAGGTGGAGCTCTGCAACACCTATCATCTTCACCTTCGCCCGACTGACGAGGTAATATATAAACTCGGCGGACTTCATAAGTTCATGAACTGGCATAAGCCAATCCTCACCGATTCGGGAGGATTTCAGGTCTTCTCGCTCGCCAAGCTCAGAAAGATAAAAGAAGAGGGAGTCTATTTCAACTCCCACATCGACGGCAAGCGCATCTTCATGGGACCCGAGGAAAGCATTCAAATTCAGTCTCACCTCGGCTCGACCATCGCAATGGCTTTTGACGAATGTGTCGAGAACCCCGCACCCCGAAGCTACTCGAAGAACTCCTGCGACCGCACCGTCCGTTGGTGCAAGCGTTGCAAGGACGAGATGGCAAGGCTTAACGCCCGGGACGACACCATCAACCCGCATCAGCTCCTCTGGGGCATCAATCAGGGCTGTACCTACGAAGACATCAGAATCGAGCACATGAAGCAGATTGCGGATCTGGACCTCGACGGCTACGCTATCGGAGGATTGGCAGTAGGTGAGCCTGCCGAGGAGATGTACAGAATTATCGAGGCGGTCGAGCCCTATATGCCCGCTGACAAGCCGAGATACCTGATGGGCGTCGGCACGCCTCAGAATATAATCGAGGCTGTCTACAGAGGCGTTGACTTCTTCGACTGCGTCATGCCGTCCCGCAATGCCCGCCATGCGACGATATTTACATGGAACGGAATCATGCACCTGACCAACGCCTGCTACGAGCTAGACGAGCGTCCCATCGACCCCGAGTGCGACTGCCCGACCTGCCGGAACTTCTCCCGTGCCTACATCAGGCACCTGTTCAAGGCGAAGGAACAGCTTGCCGGACGCCTCGCCGTTACCCACAACCTTTGGTTCTACAACACCCTCATGGAGAAAATCCGAGCCGCTATAGAAGCAGGGGAGTATGAGCAGTTCAGAAACCACTATTCGCCGCTTCTGGCAAGCAAGTTGGAGGACTGAGCCATGAAAACCGTAATATTTGACCTCGACGGGACTCTTGTCGACACCGCCGAAGATTTGGGAGACAGCGTCAGTGCGGCACTTACAGAGCTCGGGCTTCCAATACACACGACGGAAGAATACATCTCATATGTCGGCAACGGCACGCTCATGCTTGTGAAGCGTTCTTTGCCTGAGAATCTCCGTGATGACGAGGAGCTTCTTAATAAGGCTCACGACCTCTTCTGCAACCACTACGCCGAGCATTATCTTGATAAATCACGAGTTTATGACGGCATCCCTGAGGTTGTGAAGGCTCTTAATGACTCGGGGCTCAGGCTTTATGTCCTGACGAATAAGCCATACCAGTTCGCAAGCAAGATAATTGAGGAGTGTTTTCCGAGCGGCACCTTCGAGCTCGTTGCCGGAAGCGGACAGGGCTTCCCCCGAAAGCCAGACCCGAGCTATGAGAACCATCTGATTGAACTGTCGGGCGCAGACAAGTCCGAAGCCATCCACATCGGCGACTCGGGCACCGACATCGAGACCGCCCACAACGCCGGCATTCCCTGCATCGCCTGCACCTGGGGCTTCAGAAGCCGCGAATCTCTCATCGAAGCGGGAGCGGATTTTATAGTGGATGAGCCGGGAAAGATTTTGGAAATTCTTAATGCTGGATAGAACGAAAATAGCCTCACCTGAAATGGGGAGACAGTTCGGCTTCGCCGAACCGGGACCGCCGCCGAAGGCGGTGGTGGAGGGGTTGTCAACAAATCACAAATCCCCTCTTGATTTCGTTCAAAAAATGTGCTATAATTACCATTACAACGAAACCATCTTTGTATAGGAGGATAAAATTATGGAAGGCAGAGCTATTGCCATTGAATCAAGAAAGAATCGCAAGATTAAAATCAGCATAATTCCCGGACATTTTGCCACCAACCACTCGCACATCAACTACTACATCGACATGACGAAAATCAAGACCAGTCACAAGATGGCGAAGGATGCCGCAGCTCAGATTGCCGCAACCTATTCTTCGACTCCGATTGACACCATCATCTGCATGGAAGGGACCGAAATGCTCGGCGCATTCCTGGCGGAGAGCCTCTCTTCGGGCGGAATCAATCAGGGCGAGGACGTTTCCGTCATCACTCCCGAGCTCAACTCTAATAACCAGATGATTTTCCGCGACAATATCCAGAAGCAGATCTGGGGCAAGAGAGTGCTCCTGCTCATCTCGTCCGTCTCGACCGGCAAGACCATCAACCGTGCCATCGAGTGCCTTAACTACTATAACGGCGAGCTCGTCGCGATTTCCTCAATCTTCTCGGCAATTTCCGAGTCGAACGGAATCCCTGTTCACAGCGTCTTTACTCCCGACGACATTAACGGCTACCAGACATTCGTTCAGCGCGAGTGCCCGATGTGTCAGGCAGGGCAGAAAGTCGACGCCATCGTCAACAGCTTCGGCTATTCAAAAATCTGATTTTCACAAAAAGAGGGCGGTTTTGCGTCGCCCTCTTTTTTTATTTTGCAAAATTTTGTGAAAAAACAGTTGAAATCGGTTTTGCGACGTGTTATAATAACTTTGTATTTCAAACGCTGTGACGATTCGTATGTTGTACATTCGTACATCGTACGACGAGAGTAGAGGGCAGGATAGTTGCAGTTTCGAGCTTGTCCCATGTGGGACAGGCTATTTTTTATTGTCACACCGTATATTCGTAAGAAAGGATATAAAATCATGATTAATCAGGATCTTCAGGACATCGAAAGACGGGCGAAAGAGGAACTCGAAAAGGACCAGAGTGCTCAGGACCTCGAAAATCTTCGTGTCAGATTTTTAGGCAAGAAGGGTGAGCTCACCGCAATACTCAAGCAGATGTCCACTCTTCCGGCAGAGGAAAGACCGGTCGTCGGACAGCTTGCAAACAAGATTCGTTCGAACATCGAGCAGGCTATCTCGGCAAGAGGCGCAGAAATCCTTGCAGTCTCCGCCGCAAAGAAGCTCAAGGAGGAGAAGCTTGACGTAACCCTTCCCGGGCATCATCACGACATCGGAAATCTTCACCCTATCAACTCGGTTTTGCACGAAGTAGAAGAAATATTCCTCGGCATGGGATTCTCTATCGCCGAAGGACCCGAGGTCGAATATGACTATTATAACTTCGAGGCTCTGAATCTCCCGCCGGATCACCCCGCAAGAGACACTCAGGACACATTCTATATTTCGGATAAGGTACTCCTCCGAACCCAGACATCTGCCATCCAGATTCGTGTTATGGAGAACCACAAGCCCCCGATAAGAGTTATCGCTTCGGGAAGAGTTTACCGCTCCGACGCCGTCGACGCAACCCACTCCCCGATATTCAATCAGGTCGAGGCTCTCGTCGTCGACAAGGGCATCACCATGGGCGATTTGATTGGCACGCTCGAGCTCCTTATGAAGAGACTTTACGGCGAGGACGCCAAAATCAGACTCCGTCCGCACCACTTCCCGTTCACCGAGCCTTCTGCCGAGGTTGACATCCAGTGCTTCAACTGCGGCGGCAAGGGCTGCAGCATGTGTAAGGGCGAGGGATATGTCGAGCTCTTGGGCGCCGGCATGGTTCACCCGAAGGTTCTTGAAACCTGCGGCATAGATTCAACAGTCTATTCTGGCTTCGCTTTCGGCTTGGGACTTGAAAGAATCGCAATGCGTAAATACGGAATCAACGACATGAGGCTTCTCTATGAGAATGACCTGAGGTTCCTTGAACAGTTCTGAGGGAGGGTGAAATAGATGGATTTATCAATGAAATGGCTCCACGATTATGTGGACGTAGATGAGCCGATAAAGAACTTCTGCTATGACATGACCATGACCGGCTCCAAAGTCGAGGGCTATGAAGAGGAAGGCTCAAAGATAACAAATACAGTTGTCGGAAAAATTCTTTCAAAGGGCAAGCACGAAAACGCCGATGCGCTCTTCGTGTGCTCAGTTGACATTGGCAAAGACGAGCCGGTACAGATTGTCACCAACGCAAAGAATGTAAAAGAGGGCGACCTTGTCCCCGTTGCACTTGATGGCGCAAGCCTCCCCGAAGGTAAAATTAAGAAGGGCAAGATAAGAGGCGTCGAGAGCTACGGCATGTTCTGCGGCTTGGACACTCTTGGACTCACCACCCACGACTTCCCCTATGCCGACCCCGAGGGCGTATTTGTAATCGAGGAGGACTGCAAGCCGGGCGACGACATCCACACTGCTATCGGTCTTGATGACACAACAGTTGAGTTCGAAATCACTTCGAACCGCGCAGATTGCCTTTCCGTCTTGGGACTCGCAAGAGAAGCGGCGGCTACATTTAATAAACCTTTTAATTACAAATACCCCGAGTATAAGGGCGTTGAGGACGACATAAACAAGTATCTCGACGTCAAGGTAGAAAACACCGAGCTTTGCCACCGCTATATCGGCGGTGTTGTAAAGAATATCAGAATCGCTCCGTCTCCGAGATGGCTCCGTGAGCGTCTTCGTGCGAGTGGTGTAAGACCCATCAACAACCTCGTCGACATCACCAACTATGTCATGCTTGAATATGGTCAGCCTATGCACGCCTTCGATATAAAGTACCTCGAGGGCGGCAAGATTCGCGTCAGAAACGCTGTTTCCGGCGAGAGCATCACCACTCTTGACGGCGTCGTAAGAGAGCTTAGCCCTGAAATGCTCGTCATCGCCGACGAGAAGAAGCCTGTTGCCGTTGCCGGAGTTATGGGCGGCGAGTACAGCGGAATCATGGACGACACCGAGACGGTCGTCTTTGAATCCGCATGCTTCGACGGCGCATCCGTCAGAAGAACCGCCAAGAAGCTCGGCATGAGAACCGAATCCTCGGCGAGATTTGAAAAGGGTCTCGACGCCCACGGCTGTATGCCGGCAATCCTCAGAGCTTTTGAACTCTGCGAGCTCCTTGATTGCGGCGACCCCGTCAGAGGCGTCATCGACTGCGACTACAACACTAAGCCTCAGGCAACCGTTCCCTTCGACCCCGACTGGACAAACAAGTTCCTTGGCACAAACATCCCTGCCGAGGACATGATAAAGTATCTTGAAAAGCTTGAATTCGAGGTCAAGGACGGAATTATCTATTCTCCTTCGTTCAGAATCGACATCGAATCGAAGGCGGATATCGCCGAGGAAATCGCCAGATTTTACGGCTACAACAATATCGAGGGAACCATCCTCACCGGTGTTGCCGACGCCCAAAGGACCCCGAAGCAGAAGATGGTTCTGAATGTCGAGAACGCCTGCACGGCTCTCGGCTTCAATCAGATCAATACTTTCGCCTTCATCTCGCCTAAGTACTACGACAAGATTATGCTTCCCGAGGATTCGAAGCTCCGTAAGTGCGTTGTAATCACCAATCCTCTCGGCGAGGACACATCCGTCATGAGAACGACAATCATGCCGTCGATGTGCGAGACTTTGGCTCGTAACTATAACTACCGCAACCCGAAGGCAAGGCTTTTCGAGGTTGGTAACGAATATATCCCGACCGGCAACATCGACGAGCTCCCGAGCGAGCCTCTGAGACTTGCTCTTGGAATGTACGGCGATAACTGCGACTTCTATGACATCAAGGGCGCAGTCGAAGACCTCATGTCGAGCCTCGGCTACGACAACTGCGAATATGCGGCACCCGACTCAGACTGCATCTTCGACGAGGTTGCGGCGTTCCACCCGGGACGTGTTGCCGTGATGACCTATGAGGGCAAGCAGTTTGCAATCCTTGGCGAGCTTCACCCCGATGTTCTTTCGAACTACGGAATTGGCACGAGGGCATACTTTGCGAAGGTCAACATCACCGAGCTTCTTGAAACAGTAGCTCCCGAGAAGACCTATAAGCCTCTTCCGAAGTATCCGGCAATCTCAAGAGATATAGCGTTAGTTTGTGACGACGAAATCCCCGTTGCAACGCTCGAAAAGATGATTGCAAACGCCGTCGGCTCGAACCTCGAAAAGATTACTCTCTTCGACGTCTACAAGGGCAAGCAGATTCTTTCCGGCAAGAAGTCGGTTGCGTTCTCGATTGTGATGCGTTCGCACGACGGAACCCTTACCGACGAGCAGGCTGACGCCGCACTCAAGAGAGTAAAGAAGGCGCTTGCGACCATCGACGCGGAAATCAGATAATCGAAAAATAATTCGCTCAGGCTCTTGCTATTTTACTCGTAAAGGGTTATAATAGAGGTATCGTTATCGACGAAGAACAAATTTTTGAAGGAGCTGACCATATATGCACGACCAGACAATGACATTTTCTGTAAAGCAGGATCGTAAGGACGAGATTAAGAATACTCTCAACATCGTGTATGAGGCACTTCTTGAAAAAGGCTACAATCCCGTAAACCAGATTGTCGGTTACATTCTTTCGGAAGACCCGACCTATATAACCACCTACAACAACGCAAGAAGCCTCATCCGTCACATCGACCGCGACGAGCTTTTGCAGGAAATGGTCAAGAGCTATCTCAATTCGTGAGAATTGTACTCTTAAAAAAGCTGAAATCAGACCGCATCCATCAGGGTGCGGTCTTTTTTTGTATATTTTGAGCCGGAAGTGGGATATTATTTTTGCGATCGCAATTCATTTGCGATCGCATGCTATCGCTATCAAAAGAAGGAGGGAACGAAATGAGAAAAGCTAAATTACTGGCACTGCTGACGGCTTCGGCTTTGTCGGTCGGACTGCTTATGGGCTGTGCTGAGGTCAATACAGTTCCCGAGGAAACGCAAGAGGAAGAGTCGACCGTTTCGAGCGATGTTGAGGATGTTATCGAGCCGATATCGAGTAAGCTTCGACATGACTACAGCAATCTCTCAACCGAGTCTAACGGCTATGGGCAGGGAGTCAATTTCGACAACCTGAATCGTCCGAGGGGAGCTCTCGACTTCAACGAGGAATACGGGCAGTACAACGCCGAAGCAATTCAGGACACCGAGGAGAAGACAATCATGCTGACATTTGACCAAGGCTATGAGAACGGCTACACTGCGGCAATCTTAGATACACTTGCAGAAAAGGGCGTAAAAGCCACGTTCTTCGTCGTATATGACTATGCAGTCAGGAATCCGGAACTGGTTCGGAGGATGATTGACGAGGGTCACACCGTGGGGAGCCATTCGTGGCATCACTATTCGATGCCGGAGCTGACGGCAGAGGAGATGACCGAAGAAATCATGTATCTTCATGACTACATGATTGAGAATTTCGGACTGCAGATGACTCTTTTCCGACCGCCGAAGGGTGAATACTCGGAACTCAGCCTCGCCGTGACAGGCGACCTCGGCTATAAGACGGTTCTCTGGAGCTTTGCCTATGCCGACTGGGACGTGGATAACCAACCCGACCCGGAGGAATCTCTTCAGAAATTAATCGACCGGGCTCACCCGGGAGTAATCTATCTACTCCATTCAGTATCTGCAACCAACGCAGGGATTCTGGGTGACTTTATAGATGCGATGTTGGCTGATGGGTATACGTTTGTAACGGAGAACTAAAATTGTAGGGGCGGAGAAGTTTGGCTTTGCTAAACTTCCGAAGTTCGTTTGCGAACTTCTCCGCCCGCTTTTTCTGCCCACTTTTTTGAAATTCCCGTGAAGATATGAACATAAGAACAAAAAATATTCATATTGATTTCTTATGAATGTCAACAGTTTTCGCTTGAATGTCAAATTTTCGCCAACAGATTAATGTAGACTGTTTATCATACGAGAATAAATGGGTGCATTCTGCACTCATTCTTAAAGTATACTGGAGGTTAATGTATGATAACGGTTGAACATTTGACAAAATGTTACGGGAACTTTACAGCCGTGGATGACCTTTCGTTTGAAATAGACGAGGGGCACGTCTACGGCTTTTTGGGTCCCAACGGTGCCGGCAAGACCACGACGATGAACATCATGACCGGATGTCTTTCGGCAACCGCCGGAACGGTTCTGATTGACGGGCACGACATTTTCGATGAGCCTAACGAAGCAAAGAAGCTTATCGGCTATCTTCCCGAACAGCCGCCGCTGTATCTCACCGAAACGCCGGAGGAATATTTAAGATTCGTCGGCGAGGCGAAGGGCATCAAGGGCGCAGAGCTTAAGCGTCAGGTCGAGGAGGTAATGGAGCAGACGAAGATTACCGAAATGCGCAATCGCCGCATCTCGGCACTTTCAAAGGGCTATAAACAGCGTGTCGGAATCGCTCAGGCGCTCCTTGGCGACCCGAAGGTCATAATCCTTGACGAGCCGACCGTAGGTCTCGACCCGATTCAGATTATCGAGATAAGAGACCTCATAAAAGAGCTCGGTCAGCACCGAACCGTTATTTTCAGCTCGCATATTCTTTCCGAGGTTCAGACCATCTGCGACGAAATCCTGATAATAGCGCATGGCAAGCTCGTCGCTCTCGGCGAACCCGAGAAGCTGATGCACACGCTTCTCACCCCGAATGAGATTACACTCACGGCAGAGGCGGAGAAGCAAAAAGTCGAAGAGATTCTTGCGGGGCTTTCCGGCATCACTGAATTGACATATCCCGAGAAGCAGGAGAGCGAAGCTTATACAACCGTCCACATAAAGACCGACATGAAGGAAATCTACGACATGTCGCGTCAGCTCTTCAAGGCGTTCGTAGATAATGACATAGTTCTTCTTGAGGTGGCATTGAAGCAGGTAAATCTTGAGGATGTATTTATCGAGCTGACGGAAGATACTGCTCCCGAAAATACCGAAGCTCCCGAGACTTCCGAAACAACAGACGAAAAACCCGAAGAAAGTGAGGTTGAAGCAGATGATAGCAGTATTGAAGCATGAGCTGAAAAGCTATTTCCATTCGCTGACTGCCTATTTCTTCGGCGCATTCCTGCTGATTATAACCGGCGTCGGCGCAATGATCTATAACATCAACCAGACGATAGCGAACTTTGAATATGTTCTCTATTACGGCTGTCTGGTGCTCATAATAATCGTGCCTATCCTGACAATGAGGGTAGTTGCGGAGGAAAAGCGTCAGAAGACCGACCAGCTCCTCTATGCACTCCCGATAACGACCACTCAGGTCGTAATAGGCAAGTATCTGTCGCTTCTGACAGTGTTCCTGATTCCGCTTTGCGTTGTGAGCATCTATCCGCTTATCTTCGCACAGTACGGCGACGTTTATCTCCCGACATCCTACGGCTCGATATTCGCCTTCTTCATGATGGGTGCCGCTCTTATTGCAATCGGCACGTTCATCTCATCCTTGACGGAAAATCAGGGCATCGCCGCAGGAATAAGCCTGGCGGTAATCCTCTTCAACTATTACAGCGTGACCATTTCCGAGTATGTCTCCGCAACCGCCTTCGGAAGCGCAATCACGCTCGCCGTCATAGCGGTGCTCTTCGCGTTCCTGATCCGGTATCTTACGAAGAATGACAACGTCGCCTATACCATAGGTCTTGCGTTGGTGGCGATAATCATGATGCTTTTCATCATCGACAGCTCGATGTTCGAGGGCTTGGTTCCGAACATCATGGCTCAGCTTTCGCTGTTTGAGAGATTCTATGTCTTCATCGACGGCATCTTCGACGTTACCGCCATTATCTATTATCTCACGGTGATTGTCTTCTTCCTGTTCCTGACGGTGCAGTCGCTTGAAAAGAGGAGGTATAACTGATGGGAAAGAATAGTGAAAATAAGAACTCGAGAAACACGCTTAACCGTCTTGCGTTTCAGGGCGGAAGCTACTCGCTTATCATAACGGCGGTTGTTCTGGCAGTTCTGATTGTAGTGAATGTGCTTGCGTCGACGCTCCCGTCCACATGGACACAGCTCGATATCAGCTCGGCACAGCTTTATTCGGTCACGAGCAACACAAAAGTAGTGCTCAATAACCTTGAGGACGACGTAACCATCTACTGGATAGTCCAGTCGGGCGAGGAGAATACGATTCTTGAGAACCTGCTGGCAAAGTATGAGAGCCTTTCCGACCACATAACCGTCGTCAAGAGGAATCCGGATGTCTACCCGACATTTGCGGAGCAATATACCGATGAGGACGTCTCGAACAACAGCCTTGTTGTCGAGTGCGGCGACAGATACCGCTATATTCCCTGGTCGGATATCTATCAGCAGGAATACAGCGTCTACAGCGGAAGTCTTTCAGTGACGAGCTCGTTCGACGGTGAGGGCTCGATAACCTCCGCCATCGACTATGTCGTAACCGAGGATTTACCCAAGATGTATATAATCGAGGGGCACGGCGAGCTTGATTTGCCGGAGACATTCGCCGAGCAGGTCGAGAAGTCGAACATCGAGACGGAGTCACTCTCGCTTCTGACGGTCGACGAAATCCCCGAGGATGCCGACTGCGTCCTGATTTACGAGCCGCAGAGCGACATATCGGAAGACGAAGCCACCATGCTTTCTGAATGGGTCTATAACGGCGGCAAGCTGATGGTAATCGCAGGACCGCTTTCCGACGTTACATTCACGAACCTCAACAGCCTTCTTGAATACTACGGCGTGACCGTTGAAGAGGGCGTAGTGGTCGAAGCGGACAGAAACAACTATGCTTACTATCCGTATCTCCTTCTCCCGAACATCGAGAGCACCGACATTACGGATGCCCTTATTGACGAGAATTACTATGCGGTGCTCTGCATTTCCTCGGGACTCACAATTTCCGATTCCAACGAAGACGGCACAGTGACCTCGCTACTGACGACCTCCGACACATCGTTTAGTAAGATTGCCGGCTATGCCCTCGACACCTATGAAGAGGAAGAGGGCGACATCGACGGACCGTTCTCCGTTGCGGTTTCAATCGAGAGCAATGAGGGCGGACGGATGGTCTGGGTTTCAGCGGCGGCGTTCCTTGACGAATACTATAACTCCTATTCCTCCGGCGCAAACGTCGACCTCGCAATCAACGCCATTTCCGACATGATAGGCGAGAGGGAAGCTCTTGCAATCAGCAGTCGTTCGCTCGACTACAGCTACCTCACCATCACCGAATCGACCGCCTCATGGCTTAAAATCCTCATGATAGGCATCATCCCGATAATCTATATCGGCATCGGCATTGTCGTACTTGTCAGAAGAAGGAGGGCGCAGAAATGACCAAAAGACTGAGAAAAATAGTAATTCTGCTCGTGGTTCTGGTGGTCCTCTGCGTGGCGACCTTCCTCGTGTCCCTCTATAACGAAAAGCAGGAGCAGATTCAGAACTCGAACGAGATAGTTCTTGCAATCTCAACCGACAGCGTAGCCGCAGTTTCTTGGGAAGTGGACGACACAACCCTCGGCTTCACCCTTGATTCCGAAACCGGAGCTTGGGTTTATGACAATGACGACGGCTTCCCGACGAGCACCACCGAAATCGAAAATCTCCTCAGCATCTTCGAGGAGTACGAAGCCGACTTCATCATCGAAGAGGTCGACGACTACTCGCAGTACGGTCTCGATGACCCCGTCATGACTATAAACATAACTCTTGACGACGAAACCGCATATGAAATCACCCTCGGCAACTTCTCAACCCTTGACAGCGAGCGCTACGTTTCCATCGGCGACGGCAACGTCTATCTGGCGGTTGTCGACCCCTACGACACCTACGACGTCGAGCTTAGCGACATGATTGAGGACGACACTATTGCCAGCTTCACCGAAGCTGTTGAACTCACCTTCACCGGTGCCGAGAACTACTCAATCTACTTCGAAGCGGACAGCTCGAACACCTACTGCTCGGACGACACCTATTTCGTTTCGAACAGCGACCTGCCGCTCGACACCGATAACATCGAAACCTACTTGGGTTATATCAGAAACACAGGCTTGAGCGATTTTGTGACCTATAACGCTACGGACGACGAGCTCGAGCTCTACGGCATGAACAATCCCGTATTGACCATTACGGTTGACTACCCCGTCACCGAAACGGATGACGACGGCGAGGAAACCACCACCACCGAAACCGTCACCCTCACCATCGGCGTAAATCAGGATGAGCTCGCCGAGGCTCAGGAAGAGCTTGAAGGCTCAGAAGACGAAGACGCCGAGGTGGATATCTCGAGCCTCAGCCTCTATGTCAGAGTGAACGACTCGCAGATTATCTATGAGCTCGCTTCGAACAGATATAATTATCTTATCGCTTGCTCGTATGACGATTTCCGCCACGCCGAGGTCCTGACTGCCGACTACTCGAGCATCTACCGGCTCGATTTCACCATCGAGGACGTCACCTACACCATCTATTCCGAGCTTTCCGACCCCGACGACGAAGAATCCGACAGAGTATATTATTACTACTATGACGGCGAGGTCATCGACGCAGATACCCTCGGCGAAGACGACGACATCTCGAATTACAGAGTGGAAGTCGACATCGACGACATCGAATCGGCAATCGACGCAGTGACCGCCGAGAGCTATACCGACGAGGAAGCCGACGGCAAGCTTGAACTTTCATTCACCGCCTATCTCGACAACGAGAACTACCCCGAAGTCACGGTCGAGCTCTACCGCTACAACGGCACCTACTGCCTTGCAGTAATCAACGGCGAGCCGACATCATTGGTCGCTCGTTCGTCTGTAGTAGATTTGATAGAGACGATCAATTCTATAGTTCTGTAATCTTTGTGGCTTGACATTTTCCTCCCGATGCTCTATTATAATATCAGTAACAGATTCGGGAGGAACAGTCATGCTTACAGTTACAAAGAAATCCAAAAACAGAGACAAGGGAGTTGCGGTCGGGGCGAACCTTGGGCTGATTGCCACTGTGGTTGCGGCTGTCAGAGGCTGGTTTGCCGATAAGAGGCACCGCCGTGAAGTTGCCCGCAGAAAGCGTGAACGCAAAATCCGAATGACCCGCTTTGCAATCAGAGCCGCGAGAACCCTGGCGTATTTCGTCCCGATAGTGATAGCCTTCGCTAAAGCCGCCGGCTTCATCGCCGACAGACGGCAGAAGAAAGAAGAACCCGAAGAGCCCGAGGACACAGATATCGAAATCATCCAAGCCGAGCCGGTTTCTTCCGAGGAAGAGGTTTACGAGCGCGTAAATACCGAAACCGAAAAAATCTGAAAAAATTTTTCGCCCCGATGCAATAATCGGGGCTTCTGATTTGTATTAATAGGTGAAGTTACACTTCACCTACGCAAGAACGTCTAAAATTGCCCTAATGGCAATTTTACGGGCTTTGCCCGCCGCCGTTCTTGAAATTCAGACATAGAAAAGGAAGAATCACTATGAAACAATTACTATCAATCCTGTTAGCCCTCACGATGCTTTTCTGCTTTGCCGGCTGTCAGTTCGTCGAAGACCCGGACGACACTGATGACGAGGTCGTCGGCGGAGGACTTGTCCAAGCCAGAGACGGCGAAGAAATCGACGACGCTGACCCTAACGCTGATCCTGTCGAGTATGAGCCTACCGAAGAGCCCGATGTGGAGGGCGAAGTTGTTGAGGAAGAAGAAATTGCCCAACTCGAGCTTATGGATATGTCGGAATATATCCCCGATGGTGGTGCAAGCTTCTACGCGCTGGTTGTCAGTGTCGGTAGTAACAGCCTCAATGTCTGCGGGCTCAATACCACTGTCAACGGTTCAAGTCAGTCCGGACTTTTCACTGTTTCTCTGAGGGAGAATGCAAAAATTTTGAAGGGTAGCACAGAAATTTCCCTCAGCGACCTCACTGCGGGTGACATTGTCTTCATCCTCTACAGCGGCGAAGTTATGGATACATACCCCGCCCAGATTACGGACGTTGGCAACGTCTATTACGACACCCATGCCAGCCGCCTCGCAGAGATAGAATATCTCCTCCCCGAAGGCTACGAAGATTACGGCGAGTACTTCCCGGCTTGGGATGATTTTGAGTACTAAGGCGTATTTGCGGATCCCCTTACGGGGCAAAGAATAATCGGCATCAGTCTCTGATGCCGATTATTGCTTTAAAACCATTGCATGCGGCGTCGAATGCCGCGTCGGTGTTTTTGTAGGTGTAGTCATGCCCTTCGTGCTCGGTTTGCTTGTTCGAACGCCTTACGACGAGCCCCGGGTCTATCGAGAAGTTTCTGCCGCCGCGCTCGATGAATCTGCGGGTCAGGTCTCTTATGTGGGCAATTCCGCTTCCTGCCGGAACCGGCTTGCCGTCCTCGGATATGTCCGAAACGTGAATATAAGCGATTCTTGAGCGGAGCTTATCCCAGTCCGCCATCACGTCCTCGCCGGCTTTAACGAACTCCGCCGGGTTGAACACCCCGACCATCTCCGGGAGTGCCGAAAGAATTTCGTGGCACCTTTCCGCCGTGCCGCCGTAACAGCCGGACTTGTTCTCGAGACAGAGTGTCACGCCGTGCGCCCCCGCAAGCTCGTTCATCCGCCCCAAGCGGTCGATGACGAGTTGTTTATAGTCCTCCGGCTTCTCGAAGCCCGGGATAAAGAAGGAGCTTATGCGGACCTTCTCGGCGCCCAGAACCCGGCAGACCTCGAGAGTGTTCTTGAGCTTTTCAATCTGCGCCTCGAAGTCGTCCTTGATGCCGATTCTGCCGATGGTCGTGGCGAGGGAGAGCACCTCGAGCCCCGAGTCGTTCAGTTTTTTGCGGATAAGGCACGCCGCGACGAAGGAAATGTCCGAAATGGGACCGAATTCCGTTCCGCCGAGCTCAAGCCCGTTAAGTTTATTTCTCTTTGCCGCTTCAATCTGGTCGCTGAGCTCTGTCTTAAGCTCGCCGCCGAAAGAGAATAGTTTTACACTGCTCATTTTTACCACGCACCCCGTTTGACTTCGCTTGTCGATTGTCACAAAACTTTCGCAAGATTTCAGCTATAATTATATCATATTGTTTTCGATTCGGCAATAGTCAAACGGCGATTTGGTGAAATTTTTTTCGGGAAATGTGAACAAAACCGCATTTTGGGCTTGAAAAAGACGCGGAAGTGTGGTATACTATCAGATATGTTAGCCAATCCGAGATGTAGGTGTGCGGGTCCTGTGCAACGGGGCGCTGTGAACCATGTCAGGCGGGGAACCGAGCAGCATTAAGCAGAATGCTTCGTGTGACACAGTCTCGCCTGCACGCCTATATGTCGGATTGGACTTTTTTTGGAGGTGAGGTCTTGTACCGGGCTTTATATCGCAAATGGCGACCGATGACGTTTGACGACGTTGTCTCTCAGCCGCATATAACCACTACGCTCAAGCGTCAGATAAGCGAGGGCAAGACCGCTCATGCCTATCTTTTCACCGGCTCCCGCGGCACCGGCAAGACCACATGTGCCAGAATCTTCGCCAAGGCTGTAAACTGCCGCAATCCTCACGACGGGCGACCCTGCCTCGAGTGCGACATCTGCAGGGCGGCAGACAACGGGACGCTTAACGACATCATCGAGATAGATGCCGCATCGAACACCGGCGTCGACGATATCCGCGAGCTTCGCGAATCGACCGTCTACACCCCCGAGCTGGCAAGATATAAAGTATACATCATCGACGAGGTGCACATGCTCTCCAATCAGGCATGGGGCGCGCTTCTGAAAATTATGGAGGAGCCGCCGGAGCATGTCAAGTTCATTCTCGCTACAACCGAAATCCACAAAGTGCCGCTTACGATAATTTCGAGATGCCAGAGATTCGACTTCCGGCGAATCCTGCCGGAGGACATCAAGGCAAGGCTCCTCTATATAGCCGAGCAGGAGAAGATAACCCTCGACGACGACGCGGCAACGGCAATCGCGAGGATTTCCGACGGCGCGATGAGAGACGCCCTCTCAATACTCGATCAGTGCATGGCGGTGAGCGACGACATCACTGTTTCAACCGTTTCCGCAGTTTCGGGAACCGCCGACAGATACGCACTCTATGAGATTCTTGACGGCATTGCCGAGGGGCAATCGGCGAAGGTGCTTTTGGACATAGACGAGCTCTACGCCGCTTCGAAGGACATGTCCCGCCTCTGCGACGAGCTAATATTCCAGCTGAGAAACGTAATGCTTCTTGAGACCTCGCCGGACAATGAAAAGCTTCTCGGATGTTTGCCCGACGAGCTTAAAAAGCTTCAGGAGATTTCGGGAAAGCTGACTTTAGACAAGACCCTTTCGCTTCTTGATATACTCCAGACCACCGGCGACTCGATGTCGACCGCTTCGTCGAAGCGAACAGCCCTCGAGATGGCGGTAATCCGCATGTGCAACATCTCCTCGAAGCGTGAAGTCGGCGTTTCCGACAGCGCGGTAAGCGAGCTTAACAAGCGCATTTCGGCACTTGAGGACGAAATAGAAGAATTGAAGAGAACCGGCGTGAAATCCGCATCTGCGCCGACATCTAAGCCCGAAAGACCGGCAGTTCAGGAGCAAAAGCCTCAGGAGCCGCCGAAGCCGCAGGTTCAGATTACCGAGGACATGCTGAGCCCCTTCCCGCAGTGGGACGAGGTTTTGGAGCGCCTCACGGAGGTGAATCCCGGCTGTGCGGGAGCACTGAGCGAATCGAGGGGCAGATATTACGAAAATATACTCATGATAGAGGTGCAGTCGGAGTTCTTCCTGAGCCTCTTCAAAAAGCCGGAGAATGCGAAGTCGCTTCGTGATGTTGTGAAAGAGATAACCGGCAAGACCTACTCAATAAGAGCCCGTTGCATAAAAAAAGACGCATCGTCAGCCCCGAAAGAGGACAAAGTAGCCGAGCTTATGGAGAAGGCAAGACGCGAGGATATACCGTTTGATATTGACTAAACATATTAATATAAAAAGGAGCAATTACAATGAAAGCAAGAGTACCACAGGGAATGGGCGGCGGACAGCAGAACATGAACCAGATGATTCGTCAGGCTCAGAAGATGCAGGAGGAAATGGAAGCCTTCCAGACCGATTTTGAAGCCAGAGAGTTCAAGGCAACCGTCGGCGGCGGCGCCGTTGAGATTACCATGAACGGCAAGCGCGAGGTTCAGGCTGTCACAATCCAGCCGGAGGTCGTTGATCCCGAGGACGTTGAGATGCTCGAGGATCTGGTTGCAAGTGCCGTAAACGAAGTTCTCACCCAGATTGAAACCGAGTCGAATGCGGGAATGAACAAGATCACCGGCGGCATGAACATGCCGGGCGTGTTCTGATGGCGGACTCGGGTGCTCTCCCGCTGACGCTTTTGGCGGAGCAGTTCGCCAAGCTTCCGGGAATAGGTATGAAGACGGCGCAGAGGCTGTCCTATTTCGTCATGTCGATGACCGACGAAGAGGCGCAGGCTTTTGCCAATGCCATCGTCAATGCGCATAAAACCGTTCATTGTTGCAAGATCTGCCAGAACCTCACCGAAAAAGATATATGCTCGATTTGCTCTGACGAGACGAGGGATCACTCGACCATCTGCGTGGTCGAAAGCCCCAAGGATATCGCCGCATTCGAGCGCACCAAGGAGTATAAGGGCGTCTATCACGTTCTGCATGGCTTAATCTCTCCAATTGACGGCGTGACCCCCGACAAGCTTCGGGTAAACGAGCTTCTTAAGCGAATTGGTGAGGGCAACGTGAACGAGGTCATAATGGCGACCAACCCGACCCCAGAGGGCGAAGCCACCGCGATGTATGTGAGCAAGCTCTTAAAGCCCCTCGGCGTAAAAACCACTCGCCTCGCCTTCGGTCTCCCCATCGGCGCCATGCTCGAATATGCGGATGAAGTAACGCTCTTCAAGGCGTTGGAGAATCGGAACGAAATCTAAACCGCATATGGAGGTAATCTTATGACAAATAAAAATCCTCCTTTTGAAATAACGCCCGAGATTATGTCCCAGGTGGACGAAATCAAAGGGCTTATCGGCGTTTTAGAAAACTCCGAAAAGCTCTCTACAAACCCGACTCTTCGCCGTGAAAACCGTATAAAAACCATCTACGGCTCGCTCGCCATTGAGCAGAATACCCTGAGCCTCGAGGGCGTGACGGCTGTTCTTAACGGTAAGCGGGTTCTTGCTCCCCCTGCGGACATAGAAGAGGTCAAGAACGCCTACGAAATCTACGAAAGGCTCGACGAGCTGAACCCCTATTCGACAGATGACTTGGTCAAGGCTCATGGCGTTATGATGAGAGGGCTTATTTCCGAGTGCGGAATGTTTCGCACAAAGCCGGTCGGCGTGGTCGACAAGGACGGCAACATCGTCCATTTCGGAACGTTGCCGAATTACGTTCCCGAAGCCGTGGAAAATCTTCTTAAGTGGGCTGAAGGCTCCGATATAGACCCGATTATTTTAGGATGCGTTGTGCATTATGAGCTCGAGCTCATCCATCCGTTCCTTGACGGCAACGGCAGAATCGGGCGGCTGTGGCACACGCTGATTCTGTCGAAATACAATCCGCTTTTTGCATGGCTTCCGGTCGAGTCGGTCGTCCACGACAGGCAAGCGGAATATTACGAGGCGATTAACACCTCGAACATCGAGTGTGAATCCACCGAATTTATAAAGTTCATGCTTTCCGCAATCAAAGAAGCCTTAAAGGAGGCTCAGCCCTGATGACATACGAATATTACATGAATTGCGCCCTTAAGTTAGCCGAAAGGGCGTATTCTTTGGGTGAGACGCCCGTCGGGGCGGTCATCGTGAAAGACTCAACCGGCGAGATAGTGGGGGAGGGCTATAACCTTCGCGAGTCGGCAAAGTCGCCTCTTGCCCACGCCGAGATAATGGCGATTGATGCGGCGAGCAAAGCCCTCGGCGGCTGGCGGCTCATCGGTTGCACGATGTATGTGACTCTCGAGCCCTGCCCGATGTGCGCCGGAGCTATCATAAATTCAAGGCTCCCAAGAGTCGTCTACGGCGCCAGTGACCCGAAAGCCGGGTCTCTTGAATCGGTCATAAATTTATTTGAACTCCCGTATAACCACAAGCCCGAAGTGATTTCGGGAGTGCTTAAAGACGAATGCTCGGAGATACTGAGCAGATTCTTTCGGGAGCTCAGAAAAAACAAGCCCACAAGCTGAATCAGCCTGCGGGCTTTTCTTTTAATTTCAGGAGGGGTCAAAGCGCCATCGGAATCGTCTCCGCAATGGCATCCGCCAGAGCGTCAATCTCTGCGAGCTGGCTCTCTTTGAGGGAAGATTTAATCGACACGGTGCTCTCGATGATATTCATGTTCTTGAGCCCGCCGATGATTTCACGCATCAGCTTGCCGCTCGTCGCCGCCCATGAGCCGTTCTCGATGAAGGCAACCGTGCGGTTCTGAAGGTTGTGGGAAGCGATGTCCCGAAGGAGCTCGTCCATACTGATGAATATGCCTGCGTTGTAGGTTGTCGAGGCAAAAATGAGATGGCTGTATTCGAACGCCGCCGCAACGATTTCCGACGAAGCCGTGACGGAAACGTCGAACATCTTGGTCTTGATGCCACGGTCTCTCAGCTTACAAGCTAAGATATTCGCCGCATTTTCGGTGTTGCCATAGACGGAAGCATAGGCAATCATAACCCCCGTGACCTCCGGCTCATAGCTTGACCATTGACGGTACCTTTCGATATAGTCGCCGATGTTTCTTCTCCAGACAAAGCCGTGGAGCGGGCAAATCATTTCGATTTCCACTGTTGCGGCTTTCTTGAGAAGCGCCTGCACCTGCGTGCCGTACTTTCCTACAATATTAGTGTAGTATCTTCTCGCTTCTCCGAGATAGTCCCCGAAGAAGTCGACCTCGTCGGCAAAGAGTGCGCCGTTGAGCGCTCCGAAGGTGCCGAAGGCGTCCGCCGAGAAGAGGATTTTGTCGGTCAAATCGTAGCTCACCATAACCTCGGGCCAGTGAACCATCGGAGCCATCAGGAACGTGAGCTTGTGCTTGCCGGTCTCGAGGGTGTCTCCCTCACCGACAAGGTGATAATTCTTCACGACGTTCTCGCCGAAGAACTGGTTTATCATTCCCTGAATCTTCTTGTTGCAGACGACGGTGACGTCGGGATAAATCGCAAGAATCGCCTTCATGGTCGCCGAGTGGTCGGGCTCCATATGGTGAATCACGAGATAATCGAGGCTTCTTTTGCCGAGCCCATGCTCGACATTCTCAAGGAACACCTTCTCGACAGCATGGTCGACGGTGTCGAAGAGCACCGTCTTCTCGTCCAGCAGTAAGTATGAATTATAAGAAACTCCGTCCGGCACCGAATAGACGCCCTCGAACATGGCGAGCCGTCTGTCATCCCCGCCGACCCAGAGAAGGTCGGGGGTTACATTTCTTATGCAATACATAGATTACTCTTCCTCAAACATATCCTTGCCGACTCCGCAAAGAGGGCAGGTGAAATCCTCGGGCAAATCTTCAAACTTTGTGCCGGGAGCTATTCCGTTGTCGGGGTCCCCGAGTTCCTCATCATAAACATATCCGCAAACCGTGCATACATATTTCATTCAAAATCATCCTTTCAATGTAAATTCATTTTTAAGAAGCATTCCTAAAAAACCTCTACTGATATTATAACGAAACGCTATAGCGCTGTCAAGTATAATAACAAAAAATCCCGCAGAAATCCTGCGGGAAATATTTATCCTTCGCTGAGCTCGGTGATGACCCTGACAAAGCTTTCCGGGTCGTCGAACTCTTTATAGATGGACGCAAAGCGGACGTATGCCACAAGGTCGATGTCCTTGAGGGCACTCAGGACGCTGTCGCCGATTTCGGCGGTGGTGATTTCGGTCCTCATCTCGTTCGCAAGGCGGTTCTCGATGTCGTCGACGATGTGCTCGATGGTTTCGGGGCTGACGGCGCGCTTTTTGGTGGCGGAGGTGATGCCGACGATGACCTTCTCGCGGATGAACGGCTCATAACTGCCGTCCTTCTTGATGACCATCAGAACCGGCTTCTCGACAACCTCATAGGTCGTAAACCTCCTGCCGCATTGGGAACACTCCCTGCGGCGGCGAATCTTCTCGTCGCTCGGGCGCGAATCAATAACCTTGGTGTCATCATAACCGCAGAACGGGCAATTCATGCAAGTCTCCCCTTCCATAGCATAGGTCGTTTGTGGATTGCAATTTTATATTACGAACATTATAGCATATTTTCGCACCTTTTGCAACAAAAAATCCGAAATTTAAGCCTGTTTTTCCGGCTTAAAGTATTCTCCCGAGCGTCGGAATTTCGCGGTCAAGAATTCTTTTTGCATAAGACCGAAGGAGCTCGCACTGCGCCGTGAATTCGTCCGAATTCGATTCAAGCATCGGTCGGAGCATATAAACCGCACCCTCCATTTCTTCCAAAATATCTTCATCCACAACACAGGAAAGCCGTTTTGAGTATTCCCGGAACGCCTCTTCGAGGTCTGAAACAGCTTCTTCGGCTTCTTCCTCAGTGCTTGAGCTCAGCACTTTTTCAATCTTTCCGTAAATCTTCGTATTCTCCGCCTCGATGCCCGCAATGGCGAAGCATCCCGCCGCAATGATGGCGGCAATTATGACTATGCTTATGAGAATCCGTTTCATAATCACTTCTCCTTCGGAATTACATAGAGTGTGTTGTCCGGTCGCATCATGCAAAGAAGAACCTCCGACGGCTCAAGGTGCTTTCGCTTCAGTTCTTTGCGGAGAGCTTTTTCGTCCAAGCCCGCCCCGTTCATGCCGCTTGCGATGATGTCCCCGTCGGAAATCAGTACCTGCGGCGGGTCGCTCGAGGCTTCGGGGGTCGCCATTGTTTCGGGCGTAACCGGTCTGTTCGGAGCCTTAAGGAGCACGCTTATCGTTCCCGTCGTCTCGACAACGGCATACTGCACCTCGTCAATGTCGAAAACTCCACTGTTCCGAAGCGCCGAGCAGACATCGTCGACCGTGAATCTTAATTCTTTCATCACCGCTTGGTCGAGCTTGCCGTTCGAGATTATAACCTTCGGTCGCCCCGAGATGACATGCCGGAGCTTTCTTGACTTTAGAGCCGCAAAAGACGCTAAGATGTCAAGGCAGACGAGAGTTAAGATAGGCACGACACCAGTTATGAGCGAAGCCTCGGGGTCCTCCATCGCAAGGGTCGCTATGTTCGAAATGAGAATAGTTATGACGAGCTCTGACGGCGAGAGCTCGCCAAGCTGTCTTTTCCCCATAACCCGGGTGGCGAAGATGACGAGAAAATAAACTATGATTCCTCTTATGAAAACTATGAGCATGACTTTATCCTTTCCAAGTTTCTGAACCTATTTTTGCCGGAATAATCCCGAATATCCCCGTGCTTTCTGCAAAAACTAACCCGAAAAGAAAGGGTGATTATTGTGAATTTAAGCCTGAACGAAAGACTGTCGCCGGTGCTCGAGCGCTCGCTCGCAAGAATACGGGAGCTTTTCGGCGATTCGGACGACCTGAACATAGTCAGATTTGAGGCTTCGGGGATAAAGTGCGCCGTCCTGACGCTCGAGGGGATGACGAGTTCTTCTGATTTATCGAAAATGCTCTTCTCGCCGCTGATGGATTTCAAAAAACTGCTTGCCCAGCCGTCGGATATTTATGATTATCTCATGCGTAAGGGCTTGTTTTCGACGGAAAGCAAGCCGATTCGGAGCTATTCCGACGTTTCGGAGCGCCTCTGCTCCGGATTCGCAATAGTTCTCATCAACGGCGAGAAGAGGGGAGCGGCAATCGGTGCGCAGGGCTTCAAGACCCGAAGCGTCTCAGAGCCCGCAACCGAAAATAACATCAAGGGCAGTATGGAAGCCCTTTCCGACAACCTCAAAACGAGCATGTCGCTTATCAGAAGACGTCTCAAGAGCCCACTTCTTCGGTTCGAAACGATGAAAGCCGGCAAGATAAGCCAAACCGAGCTCGCAATCGTTTATATTGCGGGCAAGGCTCCGGATAATCTTGTCGAAGAGGTAAAATCCCGACTCGACGAAATCAGGCTCGATATTATCTCGGGGACGGGTTGCCTCGAGCCGTTTCTGTCGGGCAATTCGGGCTCCTTCTTCTCGGGATGCTCGACGACAGAGCGCCCCGACACATTGGCGGCAAAAATCAACGAGGGCAGAATCGCCGTTCTCATCGACGGCGTGCCGTTTGCGGTCGTCTGCCCGGCGCTCTTCATGGAGAACTTCCAAGCGGTCGACGACTACGAGGAAAAGCCGTATTTTGCGTTCCTGCAAAGGCTACTCCGGTATCTTTCGTTCTTAGCGGCGGGATTCCTGCCGGGAATCTACCTCGCCGCAACCATTCATCACCCCGAAATATTGGCGAAAACCATCATGACGAACTTAATCACTTCCGAGGAGGACACGCCTTTCCCGCTCATGCTCGAAATGGTGATAGTCGTCGTGCTGTTCGAGATAATGCGCGAGGCGGGGCTCCGGCTCCCGAAGGCTGTCGGCGGCGCCGTCTCGATTGTCGGCGGGCTCGTAATCGGCGATGCCGCCGTCACAAGCGGGCTCATCTCCTCGCCGCTTCTCATCATAATCGGCATCACCGCAACCTGCTCGTTCGTCCTTCCGAGCCTGAATCCGCAGTTGACGGTACTCAGGTTTATCGGCATCTTCGCCGGAGGTCTCTGCGGCTTCTTCGGCATGGCGGTGTTCTGCCTCGTTATCTTGGTGAACGCATCGGCGAGCGATTGCCTGAACGTCCCGTATCTTTCGCCTGCGGCACCGTTCACGATGAAAGCGACGAGAGACCTACTCTGGCGTGTAGGATATCAGAAAATGCAGAAGCGAAAGGTTACGGTCGAGAACCTTAATGGCTCGGGGAGGGAATCATGAACGAGAAAATCTCGGCAAAGATAAGCACGGGGCAGATGTTTATCCTCCTCATCCTCGCCCGAATCATGCACACAATGGTCTTTCATTCAGCCGACTTTTCGGTCGGCACCTTCATGCTCCCGACGCTTCTTGTCACAACCCTCATCGAAGCCGCACTTGCGCTTCCTGCACTGATTCTCATCGACGGCGGGGTCGACATCGTCCGTGAGCTTTCCGGAGGCTACAGGTGGATTTATGCGCTTTTGCGAGCCCTCTACAGCCTCTACTTTATCTATATCGCCACCGGCACAATCAAGTATATAGCCGAGTTCATGCACAGTCAGTTCCGGCGTGTCATCAGCCCGATTGCCGTTATCGTGATTCTTTCGATTGCCGCCGCATATTGCGCACATCTCGGGATAGAAGCGCTTGCCCGGGCGGGGACGGTTGTCTTCTGGATTTTTATAGCGCTTTTTGTCTCGATGGCGGCAGTCAGCGAGGGGACTTTTAACACTTCGAACCTCACTTCGATAACGGGGAACGACTTCCCGGCAATCCTTGATTATGCCGTCCGGGATTTGTCATCAAGCTGGTGGCTCCCGATGCTTGTAATCTTAGGAAACCACCTGAACGGCTCAAAGGACGGCGCAAAGAAAGCGGCGGCGGGGTATCTCGGCTTCAAGCTTCTGATGCTCGAGGTGCTTGCACTGCTGATAATACTTGTGCTTGGCAAGTTTGCCGACATCCTCGGCTATCCTTTGCTGGCGCTCGGGGCATACGCCAGAACCGTCTTCGTTCAAAGCTTCGACGCCGTCAATATGTTCGTATGGTGCATGAATGCAGTGCTTGTTTGCGGCATCTATCTCTTCATCGTCTCGGACGGCTTGAAGGGCAGGAAGCGTACAATCGGCGAGCTTTCGGCTATGCTGATTACCGCCGTCGCCGCAATATTGGCGTATAATTTTGAGCTGGATTTCAACGGCGAAGTCGCTCTGATAATCAAAACAGCAGGGATATTACTGCTCGGCGTGCTTTTGCCGACGGTTCTGCTCGCGGAAAGGGGAATCAGAAGATGCGTAAACTCGTTGCAATGATTGTCGCAGTGCTTTTGCTTACGGGCTGTGAGAGCTCGGATGTCCGGAAAAGACTTGTAGTCACTGCCATAGGAATCGGCGAAAACACCGTCACCTATCAGGCTTTCTCGCCTGAAAATGAGATTGAGGTCTACACCTATGTCTGCGATAACCTCCCCGAAGCCGAGGAAAAGCTCGCACTCGAAACGGGGAAAGAGGTATTTTTAGGTGATGTTGAGCTGATAGCTTTTTCGGGTTCTGAAGATATCGAGCCTTATCTCGATTATCTCTGGCACAGCCCCGATATTTATATGGGAACCGCAGTTGTATTCTGCGAGGGCTCGCCGGGAAAGCTTTTCGAAACCCCTTCGGATGAGATTACGGGAATACTCGCCGTTGCGGACGTTAAAGTCGGGCTTATCGATCTGTATAATGGGATTTATTCGGACGGAGGTATTGCGAAAGTGCCGTTATTTTCATCAGCCGGCGAAATTTCGGGCGAAATACTCTTGAAATCATCCTCGGAATGTGATATCATAGCTTTATATGATGAGTAAATGCGGCTTTGGGGAGAAATCTCCGGGCTTTCGAAAAATCCTGACGAAAGGGATGGTACTTTTTAATGATAAAGATTGAGAATCACTTGGGGACGATAGCGATAACCGATTCATATCTCACCTCGCTTATCGGTCACGCCGCAACAAGCTGCTTCGGCGTTGTAAGAATGAGCCCCGTCGGAGCGAAGCAGGGAGTCACACCCAATCTTCGTGGTGTCGGCGGAATAGACACCGGCGTCCACATCTACACTCCCGCAAGAAAGGACAAAGAGAACCAGAACAAAATAAGGGTCTGATAGACATCTACCCGA
>JAJQIF010000017.1 GCA_021199355.1 Oscillospiraceae bacterium | reverse complement strand
ACTCTGACTTCCACCTTGAATGGGTCAACGCTGACATCCGGCGGAACATACACCAGCAAATCCACCCAGAATGGCAGCACTACTTATACCTACGACCTGACCAGTGCCGACTACTACATGAACACGGATGAGATTTCCACCAGTGACAGCCAAGGCAGCAGCACCAATGACCAATTGCGTGTGAGTGGCTCCTATCCGGTGGGTACGCAGACCACGCCTGTTATTTACACCCTGACGCTGACCAAGCCCGTCACCTTCACTTCTAAGACAGGCGCGACTTACACCGTGACAATGTCCTTCGTGGCCACCTTTGCCTACTGGGACACCGGCGACACAGGCACCGCTAGAGCAGACAATGGCGGCAACCAGTGCCCGGGTGTTTATACTCAATCGGGAGGTCAAGGTGGCCCGGGAGGACAGGGAGGCAGTTCTTCTTCTACTTATAACAGCGCATGGACGAGCGGCAGTTTTCTTGACGGCAGCGGCTTAGACTTTGTGATCAGCACCAGCGCGGTGAGCACTGCCGTCGTCATCCAGAAGACTGTCTATGACGCGGACACAAACACCGTGATCACCGGCACTGACGTGGAGGGCAAGACCTACACCTTCAATATCTACTCCACCAACGGTACCACAACTACCTCAGATGATACCTTGGTCAAGACCGTCACGCTGACCGTGGACAGCAGCGGCATCGCCTATGGTATGTTCTTGATGGACGAAGAGGGAACATACTACATCGTGGAGACCTCCACCGGCGACACCGTTGGTGAGCTGACGTATGACCACACCACAACTTCCACCGACGGGACCACTTTCACAACTGGTACAACCAGTGCCTCCTCCGCCACCAACGCCACCTTCTATGTCAACAACTACTACGCTGAAAAGACCACAGAGGTGAAGGTGAGCAAGACCTGGTCCGGCACCGACAGCAACCAGCCCACCTCTGTGACCGTGAATCTGCTGGCCGACGGTGCGGCGGCGAAGGACGCGGACGGCAACACCGTGGCTGCCGCCACCCTGAGTGCGGAGAATAACTGGACCCATACCTTTACCAACCTGCCCGTGACGAACAGCAGCGGCGGCACAATCGCGTACACCGTCACCGAGAACGCAGTGGAAGGTTACACCACTGAAATCACCGGCAGCGCCAGCGAGGGTTACACCATCACCAACACCCGGGACACCGGCACTCTGACGCTGAAAAAGGCCGTCAATGCGGACAGCTCCGTTGACACCAGAAACATGACCTTCACCTTCTATGTGCGCGGCGCCAGCGGTGAACTGGTGGGCTACACCAGCATTTCCGGCACCGTATCCGGTACCACGCATGACTACACCGTGGACAGCACCACCGGCGTAGCCACGATCAACAACGTCCCCGCGGACGGCACCGTGACCCTGACGGGTCTGCCCACCGGCACTTATGTCGTTTGGGAGGGCGACAGCGCGAGTGCCGATACTACCACCGCCAACGGTTATAGCTGGATTATCAGCGACAACGGCGGCGAAGGTGTTGTCACCACCACCAGCGATAACACCGTGACCATCACCAACACGGTGAAATACACCGGCAAAATCGTTGTCACCAAGAACTGGGAGGACTTTAGCGACCAGTACGGCACCCGGCCCGACAGCATCACCGTCACCCTGACCGGCACCGGCAGCGACCAAATAGAATGCAAGTATACATACACCGCCGATGTTAAAGACCTTGCGTCCACCGACGTATGGGAGTTCGATATTTCCGACGTGGAGTTCTTCGACACCAACGGCAATGCCATCACCTACACTGTGACTGAGACCATGACCTGGGCCGACGGCAGCAGCTACACCTACACCACCACCTACAGCGTTGATAATTTGACCACCGACGAAGTCACTCCGGGGACGGATATCAGCACAAACCGGAACGTGACCATCACCAACACGCTGAAAACCGGCAAAATCACCGTCAGCAAGGAAGTTGTGACAGCGGGCACCAACAGCGACGCCTTTACCATCGGTCTGGTGGCCTTCACCTACGACGAGTCGACCGGCATCTACTCCCGCGCCTACGACGAAAACGGCGATGCCATCACCTACACCTACACCGTATCTTCTCTGGTGGGATGGAGCCACACCTTCGATAACCTGCCTCTGGGCTACTATTGGTCCATCAGCGAGTGGACCAACAACGACGACGGCGTCCATTCCTATGATATGTCCATCATCATCAACGGGACGGACTACTCCAGTGCCGTCAGAAAGGAGTACAACTCCAGTAACAAGAAGTGGACCAACATCTATCGGTACCTCTACCTGGACGAGACGAATAATGAGGTCACGATTTCCATGACCAACACCGAGGAGGAAGTCAGCGTTGACCTGACCGCGTTCCTCGACGGCACAAAAACCCTGACCGGCAGCATGGCCGACACTGACTCGTTCACCTTCGACTATACGGTTTATGATTCAAGCGAAACCCTGGTGGCCACCGGCACCTCAACGGTGAACAAAGCCAACGCCTGGACAAGCGCCATCGAGTGGACAGTTGTGGTCAACGATGCCTTCACCTACAGCGAGGTCGGCACCTACAGCTATGTCATTTACGAAACTGTCACCACCCAGGGCGGCATCGTCTGGGATTCCACCCGGTACACCCTGACCATTACGGTCAGCGAGGACGAGGACGACGGCCACCTGATTGCCACCGCCAGCATGACCGTGAACAAGGAAGTGGATGGCAAGCGGGTAACCACTGCCATGACCACCACGGGCGGCGAAACCTCTATCCTGGTGGCAGATTACGAGAACACTGTTTCGATTACGGACAGCTTCTCCGCCGACTTCACCAACCAGTACAACGTGGACAAGACCTCCCTCATCTTCCGAGCGACGAAAAGTCTGACCGGCCGTGACCTGGCGGCGGACGAGTTCACCGTAACCGTCACCGAGTACACCGACGAAACCTATTCAACCACTGGCGACGAGGATGGCGACAGTTATATCACCATTGAGCGCTCCAACGGCACAGTGGGCTATATGGGATTCACGGTGACGTACACAAAGGCCGGAACCTACTATTACACCATCACCGAGAACAGCGGCACGAAAAACGGAGTAGAATACGACAAGACCACCTATTATGTCAAAGTTGTGGTCGCAGCGGAGGACAATGGGAACGGCACAGCGGTGCTGACCGTGACGAGCGCCACCTACACCACCGACCTGACTTCAACAGGCGCCTGGACGAACCTATTTGAGAGCAGCGGAACCTCGAGCGTCTTGAGCGTTCTTACCTTCTCCAACACCTACACGGATGAAGTGACCGTCAGCCTGAACAACATCGTCAGCAAGACGCTGACCGGCCGCACCTTGGTGGCGGACGAGTTCACCTTCCTGCTGGTCCCCGAGGGCGACGCGGGCAACAAAATCGTTCCTGACGGCGCGACGGTGGCTACCGCCGACGACCCCTATGTGGAGGCGGGCTATGTGACCGTTGGCCAGTGGTACATCGAAGCCACCAACGCCGCGGACGGCAGCATCAGCTTCGGCAGCATCACCTATGACCAGAGCCAGGTCGGCACCTACACCTACAAGGTCATCGAGGTCGTTGGCACTCTGAACGGCGTCACCTACGACACAACTACGACCGGCAAGCTGATTTACGTCATTGTGTCTTACGACAGCACCGATAACAAGCTGGTGCCCTCCGTCAGCACCTCTGCTCTCGGCAACACGAGCGTGACCATCGCCAATACCTTTGACCCAGGCACCGTTGACCTCTACGGCACCAAGGTCTGGGTGGACGGCAACCTGAGCCACGACAACAAGAGTGAAATCACCTTGACCGTCTATAAGACCTCCAAGGGCATCGACCAGGACGCCGGGGCGTCTGGCACCTGGCTCGAGGTCGATTCCAGCACCTACACCGTGACCTGGTTCGAGGACAACGACTGGCACATTGCCGGTACCGGCCTGACCAAGTACGACGCATATGGCTATAAGATTACCTACAAGGTGGAAGAGACCGTCTCCGTCAACGGTGAGACATATATCGTCAGCTACGCCACAGAGGACGGCGTGATTCCCTCCGACAACGCCTATAACAACCGCTACACCATCACCAACACCCTGGAGCAGGACGAGGTTGTCCTCTCCGGTGCCAAGACCTGGGTGGACGGCGGCATGAGCCACGACAACGAGAGTGAAATCACCCTGATCGTCACCCGGAACAGCGACAGCACAGAGCTGAAGACGCTGACCCAGGCCACTGACACAACAAACGGCGACTTTGTGGCAGTCACGGAGGGCGCGTATTCGTATAACAAGACAGAGGGCTACTACTACCTCGATGAGAATGGTACCTACGATGCCCCCGCAGACGGCACCTACATCGTGGTTTGGGAGGATACCGACAACGACGGGACAGCCGACACCTATTCTATTTACTGGTACCGCTACTACGACACCGAAACACAAAAATTTGTCTATGTCGGCCTAAATATGTACGACGACGCGCGGTATGCGTACGTCTACCAGGTGGCGGAGGAGCTGAATAGTGACAATCAGATGACTGTGACCATTGGCGGTGTGGATTACACCTACACCGGCGCCTCCACCTGGGGCGGCTCCAGCGACGAGTACACCTGGAACCTGACCAACACCCGCGATTCGGAAGAGCCTACCATCGAAAAGACCGAGACAGAAATCACCGACGAAAATGACAACACCGAAGATGCCAAAGTGGACGATGAGAACTCCACCGACACGGAAACCTGGTATCAGAAGACCGCGGCGGGCGACACCATCACCTATCAGCTGGACTGGTACAACGGTTACAACACCGCCGTCACCGTCACCATCACCGACACCCTGGACGTTGGCGTGGAATACGTTGTCGCCTCCGCCACCGGCGATACCGATGAATCCACCGAGACCGGAAAGACTGCCATCGACAGCGACAAAGTGACAAACGAACAAAACTACGTCACTTACACCCTGACCACAGATGCGAATGGCCGCGTCACCGCCATTGTCTGGACCATCTATAACGCGCAGCCCTTCGCCACAGGTACCGTGACCTTCCAGGTCACAGTCACCGAGGACGCCAGGGAAGTGAGTTCCGGAGAGACCACGGCCACGGTGGAGAACTCCGCCACCATGACCGTTTTTGGGAACGATTACGAGACCGGTACCGTCGTGAACCCGCTGGAGGACGACGACCCCTCCGATCCGTTAAAGCTGCTTCGCGCCGCTTACTACTATGAAGAGACCGACAACGGGGACGGCACGACCACGACAACCGTTGAGGACCGCGAGACAGTTGACGACAAGGGCAACCTTATCGTCCATCCTGGTGATATCCTGGTTTACTACATTTACTACACCAACAACCTGGCTACTACGGCCACCGTCACCATCGTGGATCAGTTGGATGAAGGTGTCTCCTACGTCAACTCCAGCTACGGCGGCACCTATGACGCTGCAACTCACACCGTCACCTGGGGGCGGACCGTCCCGGCCTTTGACACCGTCGAGGTCACCCTTTGGGTGCAGGTGGACGACAGCGAGGAAGCCAAAAACGCCGAGAATACCTACGAAATTGGACAGGACAAGGATGAGAGTGGGGAATACACCACTGATTACGCCCTGACCTACGGCGTTGACGAAAACACCACCGCCTCCGTCTCCAACCAGGCCTCCGTTACTGTCAACGAGGTCACCACCTATACCGACGTGACGGACAACCCCCTGGGTGACGATGACCCCGAGGCCCCCGCTAAAACAGAAACCTCCACCATCACCTCCGAAACCACAGATGCAAGTACCGGGGAAGTCACCACCGAGACCAAGGACAACTCCGGTGCGGTGGACGACAAGACCCTGGTGGATGAGCGGACTGATGAGCAGGCGAACGACACGACCATCATCGCAGTAGACGAGCTGACCAGCAGCGATGCCGTCACCTATAGCGACGTGGCCGTGGGTGACATCGTCACCTACAACATCAGCTACTACAACCATTTCTCCAGCACCGCCACCATCACCATCGAGGACGAGCTGGACGAGGGCGTGGACTTTGTCGCTGTCCTTACCGGCACAGAAAAGACTGACACCCTGACCGCACCCACAGAGACGAATCCCGTTATTTACGAGCTGACCGTGGAGAACGTTACCGATGAGAACGGCGACACCGTCACCCGCGTCACCAAGATTACCTGGACCATCCTGGCGGAACCGCTGACCAGAGGCAGTGTATCCTTCCAGGCCATAGTCAACGAGACAGCCATGGAAATGGAGGCCGAGGAAACCGTGGCCACTGTGGAGAACGACGCCGATGTGACCATCACGTCGGCCGAAACCTCCAACACCGTGAAGCAAACCACCAACACCGTAGAGAACCCCCTGGAGGACGACGATCCCGAAGATCCTGTTAAGACCGAGACCACTGTGGACGGTTCCTCTGACCCGACCATCACCACTGACGGAGACGGTGTGGACACCTACGAGTACGATGCTGTCGGCGTGGGCGAAACCATCACTTATACCATCAGCTACTACAACCATCACAACTCCACAGCCACCCTCACCATCGAGGACGTGCTGGACGACGGCGTGGACTACGTGGAAGGCACCGCCAGCGACGACGGCGTCTATGACGAGAACACCCGCACCGTCACCTGGACCTTGACTGTAGCCGCGCTGACCAGGGGTACTGTTTCCTTCCAGGTCATGGTCAATGAGGATGCCAAGACCGTCACCAGCACGGAAACCGTGGCCACCGTGGACAACCAGGCCACCGTTATCAATAGCGAGGATACCGAGGTCGGCCACAAGTACAGCACCAACATCGTCACCAACCCCATCGACCCGGATGACCCCAGCGACCCGCAAAAGTTCGTCAGCACCTCCAGTGAGGCTGGCGTCAACGGCGCCACTGTCACAGTGGGCGACCATATCACGTATGTGATTACCTACTACAACCACACCAACCAGACCGCCACCGTCATCATCGAGGACGCGCTGATCGACGGCGTGACCTATGTTTCCGCCACCAACGACGGCGCCTACAGCGCCAGCAAGCATACCGTCACCTGGACCATCGAGGACGTGGCTCCCTACACCGGCGGTATTGTCTACCTGACCGTGGAGGTCACAGAGGACGCCCAGCTCGACGATCAAGTGCAGAATTACGCAGTCGACACCATAGGGGACCATCCGTAAACCACCAACCTAGTGGTCAA
>JAJQIF010000026.1 GCA_021199355.1 Oscillospiraceae bacterium | reverse complement strand
GTCAGCGAAACACCCGAACAAATTAAAGAATGGTTAATGGAGACTCTTTCGTAAGGCGTTGAACACTATGTGCAACTTAGGACAAGGAGTTTATGAAAGAGGCATCGAAAAAGGTCGCCAAAAGGAAAGAGAAGAAAGAAATCAGGATCAGGCAGTCAAGCTTTACAAAAAAGGTTGGTCGTTATCCGAAATTGCTGAATTTTTGGATTGTAGCATAGAAGAACTCAGTGTTTGGCTGAAGCTTAGCTGACCTATTAAGCGGATGTACTAAACAGCAACCATTAAATCAAGGTGCATATCTCTAGGAAATGGGGAATTCCGATGTTCGATCCAGGAATAAGCATCGGGCAAACGTTAAAAAATCAAGATATTGTTGATATTTTTAGATGTGGAAACATGGGAGGAATGCGTCGCTCTAATGCAACAAACACTCTTGTTCTTATATCTGATTACACAAAAGGCATCTATCACGACAAATGGATTGGCGGAGTGCTGCACTATACCGGAATGGGAAAATCAGGGGACCAGGACTTACAATGGTCCCAAAATGCAACCCTGGCTGCAAGTGGGCGTAATGGAGTTAGTGTTCATCTATTTGAAGTAATGGACGCAGGCGAATACGCGTATTGCGGTCGAGTTGAGCTTGTAGATAGGCCATATGCAGATGTTCAGTATGGAGAAGATGGCCGACAGAGAAAAGTGTGGATATTTCCGATAAAACCCATCCCAGATAACGACGTTAAGAAGCCCTCTAAGTATGTGTTTGAAGATATGGACGACTACAAAAAGAGGGGAATAAATATTGACTCTGATTATGTGAAAGCAGAAGCCAAGCCGGCCAATATTGCAGCCGGAGTCAAGATAAATCACAAGTCTTACGGGAAAGGAACTATCACAAAAGTCGCGGGCAAAGTCATTACAGTAAAATTTCTGAGTGTTGGCGAAAAAATGTTGAACTACGAAATTTGTATGCAAAACAATATAATTGAGTTTGTGTAATAGCCTAATCTCGCCTACTGTAAACTCCATTCTTAGTAAGCACCTAAAATTAAGAACAGCTGTACTACAAGTCGAAACTAAATGCAACTTGAGCTCCAGAAATAAGTTTTTACCGAAATCCCGAAAAAACTTTTTTCGCATTCGATTCGGATTCGATTTTCAAAACTTTTTCGTTTTTAGGTATTGACAAACCCGAAACTTTTTATTATAATAGACAAGTCGCAAATGTGGCTGTATAGCTCAGTTGGCTAGAGCACTCGGTTCATACCCGAGTTGTCACCGGTTCGAATCCAGTTACAGCCACCATCGGCCCGTTGGTCAAAAGGTTAAGACACCGCCCTTTCACGGCGGAGATATGAGTTCAATTCTCGTACGGGTCACCACGATAAAAGAGCATCCCAGATGGGGTGCTCTTTTGCAATATCTGATTTATACGTTATCAGAAGTCCTCAAACGAGAAGACGTATGCGTTCTCATAGTCGGTCTGATAGTAGACAGTAACGGTAAGATTGGTAATGTCGTAGATGCATGTCCACTGCGTTTTACTGTTTTCGGTCTGGGCAACCTCCGACATGAGCTCGGTGAGCTCTTCGGCGGACATGATTCCGCCTGCCTCTTCATAGGTCTCGGCAAGGGTGTTGTAGCGTTCATATCCTCCGCCAAAGTCCCAGTCGCCCTCTGTCAGCATGAAGTTCGTGCAGTAGTTGCTGTCCACAGTTACCAACTCGCCGTCAACATATTCAATTACGACAACGTCGCCATTCGCATCGGCTATTTCAAAGTGGTAGCAGCTGTTTGCGGACGAATGCATATCATACTGGCTGAGAAGCTCAACCGCCTCGTCAACAGTCGCCGCCTTGTCTAAGAGAAGCCTGATTGCGGTTGTAGTCGTGATGTCGTCAAGACCGTTATCCTGCTCTGTGCAATCGGTATCAAGTTGCATGACGCTGACGCAAAGACCCATTTCGTTCATTCCGTCAATCGGAGCGTAAGGTCCCGCAAGAGTCGTTATACTACTGATAAGTCCGCTTGGCAGACTGTCTGCGCTGTAGCCTATGTACGCAAGATTTACGAGAAAAATCGAACGATAGCCATCGTCCGGCTCAGTATAAAGAACCA
Source organism: Oscillospiraceae bacterium (assembly GCA_021199355.1). Lineage (GTDB taxonomy): Bacteria > Bacillota > Clostridia > Oscillospirales > Ruminococcaceae > Faeciplasma. Next base: position 5,777 of record JAJQIF010000026.1, on the reverse strand, counting down.
TTGCAGGCGAATCGTACATATCGAAGTTTCTTCCGAAGAGATAGCCGCCGTCCTCGGACTCCACCAGGATAGTACTGCACCCGAGGTCAGGAATGTCAAAGTCAAGAGGAATTCCCTTCAAAATCCGGCTGACAACGTAGCTGACGACATCCGAATCGGAGGAAGCTCCTCCTTGCTCCAGAAATCCATCAAAGCCGTAGTCTCCATCATATGTCATGACGTAGAGATTCTTGTCGCCAAGCCGTTCAAGAGAAGAAATCGTCTTGAGCTCGCTGTGAAAGACTATTGCAACCGCAATCACCAGTACCAGAACAACAGCAACGATTGCGATAAGTACACCCAGAAGTATCTTCTTGGGAGAAATTTTATTGGTTTTTGTCATAATACCTCCGAACTGCCGGTCACACCGGCAACACGCCACAAATGCGGCAACTCAATCGCATTGTGAAGCTCACAGTGATTGAGTATAGCACATACAAGGCATTTTTGCAATAGCCAATATAAATAAAAGAGCATCCTGAAATCAGGGTGCTCTTTTTTATGTTTCTATGCTTCAGTTATCGTCATCCACGCTATAATCCCGGCTGAAGTTTCCGAGAGTGGTGAAGTAGTCGATGGCAGGGTCGGTGAATTTGTAATATCCGTCGGCGCCGTCCCATTTGAGAATGTTGTTCTCGCCGACGGTGAGACTGTGCTCGACTCCGTCAACGTAGAAGGTGATTCCCATGGTTTTATTTCCGGTGATTTTCTCGTCGGTCGGCTCGGTGATTTCGGGGAGGGCGCAGTACATTTCAAGAAGAGCCTCGATGTCCTTCTGACATTTATCACGGATTCTGAATTGTCATTGAAATAATTTCCTCATAGTGGTCCACTCCGTCAGTCACAGCGAACGTTCCGTCGCCAAGGTTTTCTGACAGAATGAGGTTACTGTCGTTAATCCAAAATTCTTTCTCCACGCCGTTATCACGATAAGAAATTTTGTAGTAGCTTACCCTCCTGAAAGTGTCGTCTGTCGGCTCGGTTATCTCAGAAAGAGACTCATAGAGCGAGACTAAGTACTCAATATCGCTCTCATCGGTGATGACAGTCTTTGTAAGACCGTCGGTTGTGCGATGTGTGATGGTGACGCCACGGTACTGCTTCCCTGAATTTTCCGCCATTTCGGAGAGGGTGGAGCAGTAATCGGTGTCGTATTTTGTCGAATAAGTCTTCCCGTCGAGAGAAATTATATTGTCTGCCGAAACGGAGAAGGTGAACTCCTCGCCGTCAATCGTCACTGTAACCTTGCAGTAGCTGTCCCCAAGCTCTTCGGTTGTGGAGACCGTGTTGTATTCAAGCGACTCGCAGATGATTCTCAGGTTGTCAAGGTCGTCGGGGTCGGTGATTTCGTAGCTTTCCGAGCCGATTTCGAGAATTGCCGTTCCGGAAATCTCCGAATCCTCGTCAAAGATAGTCTTGCTTCCCTCATAGAAAATTGAATCGCTGAAGTCATAGAGAATGTCGTGAAGAGCCGAGTAATAGTCGATTCCTTCGGCGGTGATTTTGTATCTCTCGCCGGAATAGCTGTAGCAGACGACGTTGTTCTTGTCGACGTAGAACGAATAGGTTTCGCCGTCATAGTCAAACAGGAAGCCCTCTTTGTAGAAATCCATCTCTTCATCCGTCGGCTCGATGATGTCCTCAAGTGCGAAATACATCGAAAGAAGAGTGTTTATCGTCTGCTCATTCTCGAGAATCCCGTAGCCAACCTCGTCATCGCTCATAACCTCATAGGTCTTGGCATTTGTGACGTCAGAAGCATTAAGAGGCATATCCATCGTCCCGGTTTTCACTCCCGAAGAGGCGACAATGTCCTCAACAATCGCATAATAGTCGGTGCCGTCGTTCACGGTGCCGTTTTTCGTGTCGGGACTGGAAACAACGCCGTCGCCGGTTACATAGAAGGTGGCATCCTCATCGCCGTTCGGAACGGTAATTTTGTAGTAGGGATATCCCAAGCCTTGGGAAGTATAGGTGGTGTTGTACCAAAGGGACTCATACGCAATACGGAGCATATCCACCGAGGCGTAATCACTGATTGTATACTCGTAATACTCACCGTTCGTGTAGTACTCGATAACTGCCGGGGTAGCCGCAAGCCTGACTTCCGACACCTCTTCCTCTTCAATTTCCGAAAGAGAATCCAATGTCGAATCAGCCGTCACAATTCCGCCAGCCGTCCCGTCCTCGTCGGTCGAGCCGCATCCGACCAGTGACAGCATCATAACCGCCGCCAGTATGATTGCCAATAATTTTTTCATAATGATTCCTCCTTGAAATATATTTCTACTTATAATACACATCAGAGTGCGGAATTATTGCATCAGGCGAAAATTTTTTTGACAAAATCCGACAAATCGGCAAAGCTTCCGTGTGGGAAGTCGTCGAGGTTTCTCCCCGACTTGTTAATGAGGCTGTCGGTGATGATGAAGACGCGCATGCCGAGGGTTGCTGCCGGGGTGTCTTCGTCCATGTCGTTGCCGACCATCAGGCATTCGGAAGGGTCGACATTAAGAGACTTGCAGACCTCCTCGAAATACCTCGGGTTCGGCTTGCAGAAGCTCGAGTTTTCGTAGGTCGTGTACTTCTCGAAGTCGGAGGGCTCGAAGCCCGCCCATCTGATTCTTGATTCGGTCGCGACGGCGGGGAAAATCGGGTTTGTTGCAAGAGAGACCCGGAGTCCCATAGCCTTGATTTTGTCGACCGTCTTCCTTGCATCCGGGTTGAAGCCGCAGGACGCCTTCGCCTGCTGGAAGTCATTTCTATAGAAGTCCTCGAAAACGGGCATGTCGTCCATAGCGTCGGGACGGGTGATGGCGGTGAAGGTCTCCCAGAAAGCCGCTTCGTTCGTCTTCGAACCGTCGTTTTTGACCATTGCGCCGGTGCCCTTCCAGATGGCGGCAATGAGGCTGTCTTTCTCATAACCCAAGGGCGCCAGCTTCCGCGCCAGAAGCCCGAAATAATACTTCGTGAACACATCCTGATCCATCGGCAATAATGTGCCGTCAAGGTCGAAAAGTACGGTGGTTAATGGTTTCATAATTTATTCTCCTCACATAAATTTCTTAATTTGCAATTCTCGCATTTCGGCTTCCTTGCCGTGCAGGTGTCGCGACCGAAGTTGACGAGCCGGTGGCAGAAGTCGCTCGCCCGGTCCATCGGGAGAATCTCCCGGAGCTCCATCTCGGTCTTGAGCGGGTTGTCGGAGGTCGTGAGCCCGAGGCGTTTGCAAATCCTTATGCAGTGGGTGTCGGTGACGACGGCGGGCTGGTGATAAACATCGCCCATAATTAGATTTGCGGTCTTCCGCCCGACTCCCGGCAGAGCTGTCAGCTCCTCGAGAGTGTCGGGGACTTCGCCGCCGTAGTTCTCCATAAGCGCCTTCGCAAGTGCAACAATGTCCCGGGCTTTCGTGTGATACAGCCCGCAGGAGCGTATGTACGGCTCGACTTCCTCGGGAGTGGCTTCGGCGAACGCTTCAACGCTCGGGAATCTCTCGAACAAAGCGCCCGTAACCATGTTGACCCGCTTATCGGTGCACTGCGCCGACAATCTCGTCGCAATCAGAAGCTCGTGCGGCTTCGTGTATTCGAGAGAGCACTGCGCCCCGGGGTAAATCTCCTCCAAAATCTCGACTATCTCAAGAGCCTTATCTCTGAGTTCCATCAAATCACCCCTTTGTAACTTAAAATAGTATAGCATACTTGGGGTTGCAAAATCAAGTGGCGGGGTGTATAATTGGAGAAATGAAAGGAGACATCCAAAATGACAAAACGTGAAATCATGAAAATGTTCAGAAATACGGAGTATATCCGTGTCGGAGGGTCGGCGGAGGAGCTTAAGTGCGCCGAGTACATCAAGGATAAGTGCGCCTCGTTCGGCGGGGACGCTCATATCGAGCCGTTCAAGAGCGAGTTCGGCGACGTCCATTCGGCAACGCTCGTCATCGACGGCAAGGAAATCCCCTGCACCGGCTATGCTATGTGCGGAAGCGGCAGTGTCACTGCGCCGTTCGTCTATCTTCCTTGTCCCGATAAGGCGAGCCTTGCCACCATCAAGGGCAAAATCGTCATGACCGACGGCGGAATGGGCTACTGGACCTATCAGGACATCGTCGACAACGGCGCAGTCGGCTTCATCACCTATTCGGGCGACGTCCACTATGCCGACCACGACATCGACAAGAAGGAGCTCAGAACTTTTGTTTCCAAGGGCAGAAAGATTTTGGGCGTAAATATCAATGCAAAGGATGCTGTCAAGCTCATGAAGGGCGACCCGAAGGAAGCGACAATCTCCGTCGAGCAGACCGAGTATGAGGGTGAGAGCAGAAACGTTGTCCTCGATCTTCCCGGCACCGGCGAGACCGACAGAACGATTATCTTTACGGCTCACTACGACTCGGTAATCCTCTCGAAGGGCGCTTATGACAATATGTCAGGCTCGGTCGGAATCATGGCGATGGCGGAGCACTTCGCAAAGACTCCTCACCGCAACAACCTTCGTTTCGTATGGTGCGGAAGCGAGGAGAGAGGGCTCTTCGGCTCGAAGGCTTATTGCGAGGCTCACGAGGACGAGCTTGAGAAAATCGACCTCTGCATCAACCTTGACATGATCGGTTGCACCATGGGCAAATTCTTCGCCTGCTGCACGACCGAGGAGAAGCTCGTCGGCTATATCGAGTATTTGGCACTCGAATCGGGTGTCAGCATGAAGGTCAAGCAGGACGTTTATTCGAGCGACTCGACCCCGTTCGCCGACAAGGGCGTTCCGGCAGTCAGCTTCGCCCGCCACTCGAGCAACTCCACCGCAACCATCCATAACAGATACGATACTATCGACATCATCAAGCCCGAGAACATGGTAAAAGATATCGAATTCATCCAGAAGTTCGCCGAGCGCATGGCAAACGCCGTCGTCTGCCCCGTCGCCCGTGAGATTCCTGATAACATGAAGGAGAAGCTCGACTTCTATCAGTGCAGGAAACGCGACCCTAAGAGATAATTCATCTCTGAAATTCAATGCCAAGAGTGAATTTTCACTTTTTTCAGTGATGAAGAGTGAAAATTCACTTTTTTCACCGTGAAAAAGTGAAAAATTCGGCTTTTTCAGTGGAAGAGGGTGGATTTTTCACTGTGATTATTTCCTCTTGTCAAAGCGGCAATTTTATGCTATTATAGTACTGGTGGAGAAAAAACTTCTCAGGGGGGATAACGGCATGGACAACGATTTGAAAAACACTCTCATGATGACGGAAGAGATGAGCACCCAATACGATACGCTTGCGAAGAACATTCTGGCAAGGCGGAGCGTGTTGTCGCACATTCTCAAGGCAACCGTAGAGGATTTGCATGACACTCCTCCCGAAGAGATTGAGAAACTCATTGAAGGTGAAATCTACGTCGGAAACGTGCCCGTCGATGCCGGTCTTACGAATACTACCAACGGTGACCGTGTTGTCGGACTCAACACCGTTCAGACAGAGCAGTTTGAGGGCATGATTGTCTATGATATAGTTTTCTACGTCAGAATCGGAGATGAACGCTCAAAAATCATCATTAACATTGAAGCTCAGAAGGATGAGCCGAGCGGATATGACGTTCTGAATCGGGCAATCTTCTATGTAAGCAGGCTTGTCTCTTCTCAAAAAGAAAGAGATTTCACCGGCAAGAATTTTAATGACCTCAGTCGGGTATATTCAATCTGGATTTGCATGAATATGGATGAGTGCATCTGGAATC
>JAJQIF010000016.1:9838-75673 GCA_021199355.1 Oscillospiraceae bacterium | reverse complement strand
AAAAAGGCTCCCCTGAAAGGGGAGCTGGCGCCCGAAGGGCGACTGAGGGGTTTACCCTAAGAATTTTAAAATATCGTTTGTAACTTCCTCACAACTGGTATCGTTCAGAATCTCATGCCTGCACCCCTGATGGAGCTTCAGCTCGGCGTTCTTGCCGTTTGATTTCAGCAGGTCGTAGACCTTTCGGACGCCTTTGCCGTAGTCCCCAACGGGGTCGTCGGCGCCTGATACCAAGAGTATCGGGAGCTCACTCGGGAGTGCCGAGAACCACGCTTTTCTGTTGACAAAGCGTTGGAGCCTGAGTAGGTCCTCCATGCCTCCGATGGTGAACTTGATGCGGCAGAACTCGTCCTCACGGTTGTGGTCGCGCTCCTCTTTGATAGAAGAGATCCAACTGCGGGTGTCGTTCTCCGACTTGAAGTGGCTGTTATACGAGCCGAAAACGGTCAGATAGACGAACTTCGAGCAATGCTTTCCGCCATAGATCGCCTTGTTGAGCTTGACGAGCCCCAAGCCAAAGCCGGACAGCGCCATCGGTCCGCCGGTGCCCATGATGATGAGCTTGTCGGGCTTAACGTACATCTCGCTCGCCGCCCGGACGATAAACGAGCCCATGCTGTGCCCCATCAGGTAATAGGGGAGACCACCGCCGTATTCCGCTATGACGGCACTCGAGAAGAACTCGACGTCCTGACAGAGCCGAAGCCAGCCGTCTTTATCCGCAATATACCCAAAATCATTGGTGGGTTGGGCAGTGAGCCCATGCCCGAGATGGTCATACCCGAAGCAGATATACCCGTTCTCGGCGGCAACCCGCATAAATCTGTCGTACCGCCCGATGTGCTCCTCCATGCCGTGGACAACGTGGAGATATGCCTTGGGCGTGCCTTCCGGCAGATAAACCTTCCCGACCAGCGTATGTATGCCATCGGATGATTTTACTTTCTTTTCGATTATATTTATCATAATATCACTCCATTAGACCAATACGGCTTTGACAGCCTTGTGCCACCCCGCCAGTAATTCTTTTCTCTTCTCTTCGTCCATTTTCGGTTCAAAAGTCTTGCCCTGCGAGGTCAGAGCCTTCAGCTCTTCCCGACTTTCATAGAACCCGACCGCAAGTCCCGCCAGAAACGCTGCGCCGAGAGCTGTTGCTTCGGTGGTGCCGGCACGGGTTACCGTGATGTCGGAGATATCCGACTGGAACTGCATCAGGAAATTGTTTGCGGAGGCGCCGCCGTCCACCTTCAGGCTCGAAATGTCGCCCATGTCGCTCTTCATAGCTTCCAGAAGGTCGTTTGACTGATATGCTATCGATTCAAGAGCCGCACGGATTATGTGATTCGTGTTTGCGCCCCTCGTGAGCCCCGTTATGACTCCCCGGGCGTTCATGTCCCAGTATGGAGCGCCGAGCCCGGAGAACGCCGGAACGAGATAGACCCCGGCACAGTCGGGAACCTTCTCGGCGAAATACTCGCTGTCCTTGGCTTCCGCAATGAGCCTCATTTCGTCCCGAAGCCACTGGATAACCGCTCCGCCGACAAAAACGCTCCCCTCGAGTGCGAATTCTCTCGGCTTGCCTTTTTCCGAAGCCGCCGCGGTCGTTACAAGCCCATGTGAGCTCGTGACCCTGCGGTTTCCGGTATGGGAGAGTAAGAAGCAACCGGTGCCATAGGTGTTCTTGGCGTCGCCCTCCTCGAAACAGCACTGCCCGAAGAGCGCCGCCTGCTGATCGCCGGCAATTCCGCATATGGGAATCCGTTCTCCCATAATCTCGGTGTAGCCGTAAATCTCGCTTGACGAGCGGATTTCGGGGAGCATCGAGCGCGGAATCCCGAAGAGCCCCAAGAGCCTGTCGTCCCAGTCGTCCTTGTCTATGTTATACAGCATCGTGCGGGAGGCGTTGGTGCGGTCTGTGACGTAAACTTTTCCGCCCGTCAGCTTCCAGACGAGCCAAGTGTCGACTGTGCCGAATCGGAGCTCGCCCCTGTCGGCTTTCTCACGGGCGCCTTCGACGTTGTCAAGAATCCACTTGATTTTTGTGGCGCTGAAATAGGCGTCGACCCGAAGCCCGGTCGTTTCGGCTATGTAATCTCCCTCGCCGCTCGCAAGAATCTCCTCGCAGATGTCCGAGGTGCGTCTGCATTGCCAGACAATGGCGTTGAAAATCGGCTTTGAGGTTTCGGCGTCCCAGACAATCGTCGTCTCGCGCTGATTTGTGATGCCGATTCCGGCGATTTCAGCGGGCGAAATGCCGCTTTTCAGGACGCACTCTGTCATGGCGGCGTATTGACTGGCATAGATGTCCATTGGGTCCTGCTCGACCCATGCGGGATGCGGGAAAAACTGCGGGATCTCCTGCTGTGAAATCCCGATAATCTTCGCGTTTTTGTCGAAGAGAATCGCGCGAGCGCTCGTTGTGCCCTCGTCGAGAGCCAAGATGTACTTTTTGTCTGCCATAACTGCCGCCTCCAAGCTTTTATTAACCTTATTTTAGCATAAAATTCACCTGAACACAACTTGAAAAGGGCACAGTTTTGAGAAAATGTCGGGGAATTTTATTGAAAGGTGGCGTGGAATCTGTTATACTGTTTAAAAAGAGTTGAAAAGAGGGACTACAATGTCCAAAACCTTTGAAATAAAGCAAATTGCGCATATCGAGAACGACTTCACCTCGAAATTCGGAATTCCGAGGCAGAGTGGGCTTCTTGAGAATATGAAATCTACAATAGTATTTGAGCCGGAATTCCGGGACGAGCAGGCGCTACGGGAGATTGACGGCTTCTCGCACCTGTGGCTTATCTGGCAGTTTTCGGAGTCGGTGCGGGACGGCTTCTCCCCGACGGTGCGCCCGCCGAGGCTCGGCGGCAACAGGCGGGTGGGAGTGTTCGCAACGCGTTCGCCCTTCCGTCCCAATTCCCTCGGGCTTTCGTCCGTGAAGCTCATCGGCGTGAAGAAGACCCCCGACAAGGGCACAGTCCTCGAAGTGACGGGCGCAGACCTCATGAACGGCACTCCTATCTTCGACATCAAGCCCTATATCGCTTATTCCGACAGCCACCCCGATGCCGTCTGCGGCTTCTCCGACATTGCCGACGCCGAGCATCATGTGCTACAAGTCACCATCCCTCCCGAAATCGAGCAAGAAATTCCCGAAGATAAGCTCGAGAATCTGAAAACCCTTCTCAGCCTCGACCCGAGACCCGCCTATCAGGACGACCCTGAGAGGGTTTATACATTCGAGTTTGCCGAGATGAAGGTGGGGTTTAAGGTTGATGGAGACAGATTGACGGTGGAGGAAGTGACGAAATGATTGAAATCCGCAAAATAACCGCCGAAAACAAGGCGGACATCAATCTCAAAAACGACCCGTTCAGGTTGATTGGACGTCTCGTTGTCGAACGCCGTGACGGTGAATGGAGATATCGGGAGGAGATGCTCCCCGAGGCGGAAGCCTCCGAAATGGTCTTCCCCGACGAGAACTATGTTTACGAGGAGATGCCAGATTACGTCTTTCTCGGTGCTTATGAGAATGATGTTTGCGTCGGCGTGGCGATTCTTTGCCCGCACTTCACCGGGCGGCTCTATCTCGAGGACCTGAAGGTCTCCCGTAAAGCCCGGGGCAAAGGCGTCGGCAGACTTCTTGTCGAGGCTTGCAAAGCTTATGCCACCGAACATGGCTACAAAGGCATCTGCACCGTCGGTCAGGACAACAATCTCATCGCCTGCCGCCTCTACCTCTCCACCGGCTTCCGCATCGGCGGTCTCGACACCGAAATCTACGAGGGCACGAAGCAAGCGGGGAAGGCGGATGTGTGGTTTTATTGGGGATAGGTCGGCGTAACCGACCATGTAGGGGCTGGATATACAGTTAGCTTCGCTAACTGCCCGCCCGTTTTTTATGGGGTTTGTAGTTTTCTTCCACAAAACCGTAGTATACAGTTAAAGCCCCAAAAAGGAGGAGAAAATATGGAAGACAGCATGATTATCGACCTGTTTTTTGACCGGTCGGAGACGGCGATACGGGAGCTCGATTTGAAGTACGGCGAGATTTGCCGGGGATTTTCCCGGAACATCCTCGGGAGCAGGCAGGATGCGGAGGAGTGCGTCAATGATGCTTACTTAGGCGTCTGGAACTCCATCCCACCGGCGAGACCGGAGCCGCTTCTGTCGTTCGTCATCAAAATCGTCCGCAACATCTCAATCAACGCCTACCGCAAAAAGGAAGCCGCCAAGCGGCGGAGCTCCTACACGGTTGCGATGGAGGAGATTGAGGGTTGCCTTGCGAGCGGCGGCAGTGTTGAGGGCGACCTCGAGGCAAAGGAGCTGGCGAAAATTATCGAGAGCTTCCTCGATACGCTCTCAGCCGAGAACCGAGCTATTTTTATGCGCAGATATTGGTTATCCGAGAGCTACGACGAAATCGCCGAAGCGGTTGGGCTCTCCAAGAAAAACGTCTCGGTGCGGCTGGTGCGTCTCAGAAAGAGCCTGAAAGAATACCTGAAAGAAAGGGGTGTGATGGAATGATTACGAGTGAGCTTTTTTCCGAAGCGATGGGTGAACTCGACCCGAAGTATGTGACCGAAATGCTCGGCTATAAGCCGGAAGCGGCGCCGAAAAAGAAACCTGTTTATGTGAGATATCTCGCCCTCGCGGCGGCGCTGTGCCTTGTTGTAGCGGCGACGGTCTGGGTGAATTGGGATGATAGCAGGTTTGAAGTTATTGATTATGGCGACGATACGGTCAATTCTGTCGACCTGCCGATGCTGACGATTTCGCTTGGCGACAGTGGAATGGGTTTTGAGGGCTATTGGGTTTACGACATCTCTGACCTCGTGAGCGGGAATCCGTGGAACGAGGACATGGAGCTTTCGACCCTTCCGGTTTATCAGAATGTCATTTCGTATGACGATTATTATGTGCCTTTGAGCGGTGTGGATTACGACAGAATGTCGGAGCTTCTCTATGACGTTGCGGGACGTCTTGGGCTCGACACGGAAACTCTTGAAATAACCGACGATGCCTACAGCGAGGAGCGCAAGCAGAGCGTTATCAAGAGTTACGAGGGATCCGGCTATGACATTCCCGATAGCTACTTCGATGCCACTCGTTATATGTGCGAAACGGACGACTATGATATAGAAGTCAACACCTATCTGACTGTGATGGTTACATTCAAAAACCCTGTTTCGCTTCCCGATGAGATTGAGGATGACCCCTATGCACTCGCAGAGAATTTCCTTGAAGAATATTCGGAGCTTATCTGCATGGAGAATCCGAGCATCAGCATAGATGGCGGCGACTATGACACTGAGGGCGAGCAGTCGTTCAGCATCTCATTCTATGAGACTACAGGCGACGACACCGAGAACATTCTCAGTTATAACTTTAAAAAAATCCGCTTCAGCTGCGACAGTGACGGCTATTTGTGGAAGATTAGCTTCTTCAATGTTGACCTGTCGGACAAAATCGGCGACTATCCCATCATCACTGCGGATGAGGCGACCGAAATGTTGACGGAGGGAAAGTATCTCACATCGGCGCCGGTTGAGTTCCCGGGAACGGAGTATATAGGCAAGGTTGAGCTCATCTATCGCACCGGAGCCTATGAGGAGAACTTTATCCCGTATTACCGCTTCTATGTCGAAATCGACCCCGGCTATGGCGACAGCTTCTACAATAGTGGCTTGACCACCTACGCCGCCTACTACGTCCCTGCAATCTCAGAGGAATACATCTCCGACCTGACCGTCTGGGACGGGAGCTTTAACTAATTGGAAAAGAGAAAGGAGAAATCAGCATGAAAAGATTTATCGGTTTACTTGTGGCTGTGGTGGTACTTTTAGCCGTCTCGGCGGTGGCGGTGTTCTCTGCCGGTGTTTCGGACGAAGATTTGCTTGCGGTCGACTCTGCCTATGCTCAGGCGGTAATCTTCGAGAACAACGGCTTGGAGGTCATGCCGACGGATGCCTATCATCTCACCGATGTCTCGGGAAACGAGACCTATACCTGCGTGGAGTTTTCTTACGACAGCGGCAAAAGCGTCGGTTGGATGGTGATTGACCTTACAACCTACGAGCCGACAGTTTACTCGACCTACAAGCAGTCGCCGTTTTACGAGTATAAGGACAGCACCATCATCTACAGCGGCGGCTTCGACTTCGCCATAGTTCAGCCGGACGGCGAAACCGCCCTCGACGGCTTGCGGGAAGAAATCGTGCCGATAGAGGACGTGCAAAGCGACGCCCGGGCAGACGCAGAAGTCCTCACCATCGCCGAAAGAGAAGCAAAGTTAGCGGAAATATCCTGACGGAAAAGAAAAAAGCATAAAAATTCAGCCCTGCCGGGATTCGGTGGGGCTGAAATCATATTTGATGGGAGATTACCCAATCGAGCAGGTCGTCAAAGTCGGAGTTGTCGGCGGCGAGGTTCAGGAAGATGTCCGAAAGTTCCTCTTGGGTATATTCGAGTTCGATGCCATTCAGGGCAAGAAAGACGAGCATCGCGTGGGCACCGATGCGCTTGTTGCCGTCCGCAAAGGCATGGTTTTTGACAAGACCATAGCCGAGCCTTGCGGCTTTCTGCTGAATTGAGGGATAAGCCTCCGTATCGCCGAAGCTCTGAAATGGGGCGTTGATCGCCGACTCGAGGAGATCCTCATTCAGGATTCCGTCACTTCCGCCGGTGGCTTCGATAAGGTCTTGGTGCAGACTGATTATCTGTGCTTTGCTGAGCCGAATCATTTCGCCAACTCCTCATATGCCTGCTTATTCTTTGCTATCAGTCTTTTGGAGATGGCAGAGACGTCTTCGTCTCTGGCAAGCTGTTCGCCTTCGGCGGTGCCGAACTCTATGAGCAGGTAACGGGGAGTATTGTTTTTGAGAATGACGACTGCGCCGTTTTCGTCCACCATGCGGGCGACTCTCGAAAAGTTCTGATTTGCTTCGGTGATGGACACGAGGTTACTTGTATTGACATTCATGCTGACGCACTCCTTTCTGATACTATTATACACCATGAATAGGAGAAATTCAACCTATTTTTTCAGAAAATCGCCTTAACTCCATACGACACGAGTAGCATAATCACGCCTGCTGTGATGACGCCCACAAAGATAATCGGGAAGGCTTTCTTTTTGTCGATGCCGAGGACGACGGCGACGAGCGAGCCGGTCCAGGCGCCGGTGCCGGGGAGGGGGATGGCAACTAAGATAAACAGCCCGAGGGCTTTGAAGCGCTCGATAGTGCCTTGCTTGCTGTAGGCTTTTTTCTCGAGCCAGTTGGCGGCTTTGCCGAGAAAGTTGGGCTGCTTCTTCATCCACTTGAGAATCCTGTCAAGGAGAAGGAGAATAAACGGAATCGGGAGCATATTCCCGAGGACCGCGGCGATAAAAGCCTCATAGGGCTTAAGCCCGAACCCGACGCCATAGGGGATGCCTCCCCTCAGCTCGACAATCGGGAGCATGGAGATTAAAAACGTGGCAATCAGCTTGCCGATATGTGTTGATGTTAGCCAGGAAAACATGGAAACCTCCGAATTAGTATCTGTAGTCAGGAGCACTTAAGCCTCCCCTGAAAGGGAGGGGGACCGCCGACGAAGTCGGTGGTGGAGGGGTTATCCCTTATACACCGCCGCCATCTTCTCCAGTTGCTCTTTCGCCTCATTGCGAACCCATTCCGGTTCCATAACCTCTGCGTCTTCTCCGAACGAGAAGAGCCAGGCGTAGAAGGCGGGGCTTATCTGGGCTTCGATGCGGACGGTGAATTTGTCCTCGGAAATGCGGGTCGGGTGGAGATTCGAGCCGTATTTGTCGACGAGAACGCCGATAACATAGGGCTTATTGGTCATCCGAAGGGTGACGGTCGAGGTCTCACGGACGAACGCCCCGAAGGTGGTGCGGCATTCCTTCGCCTTTTCCTGCAATTCGGGGCTCAGTTCAACTCTCGGCTCTTCGGAAATGGCGACGTCCGTCATGCGGTCGATTCTGAAGTTCGAGATGTCGTCGTGACCGGGGTTGTAGGCGGTGAGATAGTAATAGTCGCTGTCGGAAATCAGGTAAATCGGTGAGACAGTATAGAGCTGTCCGCCACGGCGATACTTCTTCTTGAGGCTCAGGTCGTACTCGGTGTAGTGGAAGGTAATCTGCCTGTTCGTGACAATAGCCTCGTGAATCGCGTTTATAGAGTAGTATATACGCTCGTTGTTCGACTTAGACCGCCCGTCTACATAGATTGTTCTCGAGAGCGACTGCGCCTGATACTTGCTCGTAAGCGTCTTGAGCTTCTGGATGAGCTCGTCCGACTTCTTTTTCGTCAGGAATTTCGACGACGCGACGGTGTTGACTAAGATCATCAGCTCCTCGTCCTGGAAGGTCCGCGAGCCGACATAATAGTAGTTTGCATGCCCTCTCCGCTCGGTCACGATGTCCATCCCCGACTGGATGAGGGTGTCGATGTCGTCATAGACGGATTTCCGCTCGACGTTGATGCCGTATTCCCCGAGGAGGCGGATAATATCGTTTCCGGATATCGGGTGTTCGGGGTCGGTGTTTTCAAAAAGAATCTTCTGGAGCACCAGAAGCTTGATTTTCGGTCTCGGTTCAAACATAATGTCAGCCTTCTTTGATTTCTATATTGTCAAGCGTTGCCTTGAGACTCGCTCTCATTGCCGCTCTGTATTCGTCACGAAGAGCCTGTTGCTCCTCTTTTTCTTCGTCCGAAAGCCCATCTGTGCGGGATTTCCTTGCAAGCGCGTTGATTCTGTCTATCTTTTTCTGTTCCATAATTTCAGCTCCGTTATCAGCAATAGAAAAAGTATATCACGCCTTGAAGCTAATTTCAATCCCAACTTCGAAAAAATTTTTGCAATCAGTCCGAAGATTTACCCTAACTTCGTTTGACAAAAACAAATTTTCTGCTATCATTGAAATTGAAGAACAAAAGTTCGAACAGAAGTTCTAAGATTAATGGAGGTAGAATATTTGAAAGAATTGATTGAGAGTTATGAAAAAGAAGCGGTTCGGCTCGGGGAGCATCTTGAAAAGCTCAAGGCTCAGCTCGAGATTGAAAGAGACGTGAACGAACGGAAATCCTTGCAAAGGCGAATCTACGCCGCGGATGTCGAAAGGTTCGAGATTTTGGAGGACATCATCGCCATGCGGAAATATCTTTGAGCGTGATATTTTAAAAACCCGGGCGAATCGTTGCATTTTTTCAAGCGCTGTGTTATAATAGAACTATTAATAGTACCCTAAGGAGCCTGATTACATGAAACTGATTTTTGCTGTTATAAACGATGACGATTTCAGAGGCGTTTCGGACGCCTTGAACACTGCCGGATTTCAGTCTACAAGGCTCTCATCCACCGGCGGCTTCCTGCGTTCGGGGAACTCGACGCTTTTAATCTGCGTCGACGATGGAAAGCTTGAGGACTGCATCGAAATAATCAAGCACAACTGCCGCAAGCGCAAGCAGAGCGTCCCGATGACGGCTGTCAGGGGCAACTTCGCCGCAAAGCCGCTCGAGGTCACAATCGGCGGTGCGACAATCTTCGTCACCGACGTCGACCGGTTCGAGAAGTTCTGATGCTTAAGCTTTATTCGAAAGACAACATCTCGGGGCTCGTCCTCTCTATGAGACAGCGCGACCGCCTCTGCCATTCGTTCCTTCTCGTAGGAGACAAGGGCGTCGGCAAGAAGACGGCGGCGAAATATATGGCGCTCGAGATTCTTTGCAGAAGTCACGGAGAAGTCCCCTGCGGGAAGTGCAAAGATTGCCGGACGATTCTGAACGACGCACACCCGGACGTGATAACCGTTTCGGCGAGCGGAAAGTCGGGCAACTATCGCGCCGACGACCTCAGACCCCTCATAAGCGACGCATATATCGCTTCGAACGAGGGCGGTTACAAGATTTATATCCTGCCGGACATCGACAAGGCTCTCCCCGCGGCGCAGAATACGCTTCTCAAAATTTTCGAGGAGCCGCCCGACCACGTCATCATCATTATGACCGCCGAGAAGCGGGAGAACGTCCTGCCGACGGTCCGCTCGAGGGCGATTGTGATTAATGTGCCGGAAGCTTCTAGAGAAGACACGATTGCGGCTCTTTCGGAGAGAAAGATTTCGAAAGAAGACGCCGAGCGGGCTTATGGGCTCCTTGGCGGCAACATCGGAGCGTGCATTGAATACCTGAACGGCGGGAGCGACGAGCTCTATTTAAGAGTAAAATCGGCGTCGGAGGCACTCGTCAAATCGGACGAATACGCACTCCTGAAAATCCTGAACGAAGCCGACCGTGCAACGGCAACGGAACTTGCAACCGAGCTCTCAAAAGTCCTCTCCGAAGCGATAAAGCGCAAGCAGGGCTACGAGGACGTAAGCTTCTATGCGAACGAAGCCCGGAAGCTGAGCGAAACGATAAGCGGCAAAGCGCTCATGACTATGTACGACAGGGCGCTCGAGGCTTTGCAAAAGCTTAAGGGCAATGCAAGCGTCGGGCTCACCATGGCGGATTTGTGCGGGAAGTTGGTTGGGAGAATATAGACCTATATATAAGAAAGGACCCCGTCGCAAATAACGGGGAGAACGGAAATGACTGAAATAATCGGAGTAAGATTTAAGAGCGTCGGGAAGGTCTATTACTTCTCGCCGGACGGGGCTGAGATTCCCGTCGGGACGAAGGTAATTGTCGAGACCGCCCGGGGCGTTGAGTGCGGAAGCGTCGTGCTCGCCAACAAAATGGTCGAGGACAGTGAGATTGTTCCGCCTCTCAAAACTATCATAAGAATCGCCACAGAGGACGATTTCAAGCAGATTGAGCGGAACAAGATAAAAGAGGTCGACGCCGCCGACATCTGCGAGAGAAAGATTGCCCACTATGGGCTCAAGATGAACCTCGTCGACGTCGAGTGCACCTTCGACAACTCGAAGCTCCTCTTCTACTTCACTGCGGAGAACAGAGTCGACTTCCGCGAGCTCGTAAAGGATCTGGCGTCCGTCTTCCACACGAGAATAGAGCTCCGGCAGATTGGCGTCAGGGACGAAGCCAAGATGATGGGCGGCTTGGGAGTTTGCGGCAGGCAGTTCTGCTGTGCGAGCTTCCTCGGCGAGTTCCAGCCGGTTTCAATCCGCATGGCAAAGGAGCAGGGCTTGTCCCTCAACCCGACAAAGATTTCGGGAGCCTGCGGAAGGCTCATGTGCTGTCTCAAGTACGAGCAGGACGGCTATGAGGAGCTCCTCAAGATTACCCCCAAGGTCGGCGCACTCGTCAACACTCCCTCCGGCAGAGGAACCGTCACCGACGCGAACCTGATTTCCGGCAAGATTACCGTCAAGCTTGACGGTGCCGAGGGCACAACCGTCTTCGAGCGGGACAAGCTGACCGTCATCAAGGATGCGGTTATAAAGGTCTCCCGTGAAGAGCTCAAGGCGCTCAAGGATTTAGAGAAATAAGCCGTTCGGGCACACACTTTGCTTCGCTATGCTCCGCAAAGTGCTACATTCCTAAACTCACGGCAAGTGCCTGATTTATTTTGTCCATAGAGGTCTGGTCCAAAACGCCCATGCGCTCCTTCAAGCGCTTTTTGTCAATCGTGCGAATCTGCTCCAAAAGAACAATGCTATCCTTTGCGAGCCCGCATGAGTTCGAGTCTATCTCGATATGCGTCGGCAGGTGGGTCTTTTCCCGTTGACTTGTGATAGCGGCGGCGATGACCGTCGGCGAATGACGGTTTCCAACGTCGTTCTGAACTATAAGTACGGGACGGATTCCTCCTTGTTCACTGCCAATTACGGGACTTAAGTCCGCATAATAAATCTCTCCTCTGTATACCGGCACCGGCATTGACATAAAATCACCATTCCTTTCGATGAATAAACGCTTTTGTACTCATATTGTTGACGACATCAAAGCCGTTTATTCAGCCCCGTCGGGGAGAAAACGGAAGCTTGGTTCATTTTATGCGGGGAGGGGACTTGGGGTTAAAATAAAAAAGCCTCTTGACAAAGAGGGATGAATGACGTATAGTAATGACATGAGGAGACGAAACTGTTCCAGCAGTTTGGGGTACAACCTCTAAAATTCAAAAACTTGAAGATTGACCGCTAACCGCTATACTATGTTGCGGTTGTTTCTTTATATCAACTTCAAGCTGATAATACAAAATTTCCGGCAAAGATTGACAATAAGTTCTTTATATGATACAATACATTCAGCGAGAGGCAGTCACTTCTTCCGAACGGAAAGGAGTGATGCTCATGGACGTTTCAACTATGATTCAACTTCTGGGTTTGCTGATTTCGGCTATCAATTTGGGCATTACCATCGGCAATAGCTCAAAGAAATAGCTGTCCTTGACCGGATGGTCAAAAACAGCTTCGCTTTCCTGTAACATTATTTGTTCGGAGAGTGACCGTGTTGTCTGAATTGGCGTTCAGGCAACCCTCTCGCTACTTTTATTATATGCCACTTCTTCCTCTTTGTCAAGAGGATTTTTTTGTGCTTTTAAATTCCTTATCAAGATACCCAAGAATCTCCCCAAGCATGCGATAATCCTCTGACTCTTTCACTTTTTCCTCTTCCTCGAAATATACAAACATTGAGTACTGGCAGAAGGCGGAGATGGCGGTGTCGCGGGAGAATTCCTGCCTGTTAACTGTAAACCGGGGATTCCGGCGCATTTCTTCGTAGTAAGCCTCAAGGAACGCCTTTGCGGAATCGGTGGAGATGTACGGCTTGCCATCTTCGTACCCGACAAAGGCGAACCGCCCCAAGTCCAGAAAGTAGGGGAGAATGTCGGCATACGTCCAGTCGATGAGCCAGGCGTTTTCGCCGTCCAGAAGAGCGTTTATCGGGAGAAAATCATCGTGAATCAGTGTCCGTGGAGCCGAAAAGAAACGGGCTTCGATTGCTCCGAAAATGTCGCTGTATTCGGGAAAATACTTGCGGCTCTTCTCCCAGAACCGAAGAACCTTGCGGTCAAAGTAGCTTTTGCACCCGTCGGGATTGGTACCGGTGCCGAGATAGTAGCTCTGAATTTTCGCGAGCTCCCTGCCGACTTTCTCTGCATCCTCGGGCGAGCAATCTCTTGCGTCCGTGCCGTCTATATACGGCATAGTCACCCAGCAGTCGTCGCCATGCCGAAAGCTTGAGACAACAAGCGGGACCGAGAAGCCGTGACCGGCGAAATAATTCTCAAACTTCTCCTTGTCGCGATCGGACTTCTTCAACACAAGCTTGCCGTCCAATAGGAAGACGTCGTATATTTTGTTGAGGCGGGTATCGACGAATCTCCGCACCGAATCGGGGCTGTAAACCCCGGCTTTCTCAAATACCCCTGCAAATTCCGCCCATTCCTCGGCGGTAAGATTTCTGGTTTCGTTCATAATGAATTATCCCCACACATCTCCATAATCTCCCCAGCCGTCACCACCGGCACAACGGAGCGGGCGAAGTCACGCGTATTCCTCGTGACGATGTAATCCACGCCGCATCTATAGGCGGTTTCGGCGAGGATGGCGTCCTCGAAGTCGGAAATCGGGGAAGTCAGGGCGTTGCGGCAGTCAAGGGCAGTGGTGTCGAGAATGCCGAAGGACATAAAGAGCTTTTTCAGCAGTTCCCGGGTCTGCGAATCGCTGTGGAAGCACTTGTGCATGATATAGTAGATGTCCGCAACGGATTTCGCGGGGATAAATCCTGTGATTTCATCGTTTGCAACAGAAAGGCAAAGTGCCTGGGCGTCCCCCGCAAACGGCTCACGGTTGGCGAGAGCGTCGATGATGATGCAGGTGTCCACAATTACGTTCATATCTTCCCGAGCCTCTCTTCCCGGGCTTCTTCAAGAGAAATGTCCGACGGGAGAATTCCGAAGAGAGACCGCATTGCCTCGACCTTATCCTGATTGCTGTTGACAAGCTTGACGCTTACTTTGCCGTTTTTCGAGATAAATACGTCCTCGGTTTCCGCAAGAACGAGGTATTTTCCGAGGTTCATTTTGAATTCTGTTGCCGTAACGGTCATACTATCATCTCCTTAGATGTTCTACCTATATTATATGCGAATCGAACGGAAAAGTCAAGAAAATCGAACGATAAATTGCAAAATAATCGCCCACCGATAATGGTGGGCGATTGCTACTATGCTAAATCACAAAGCGGCGAGCTTCTTGAACTCCGCCTTGAGTGCGGGGTAAATCTCGGTGTAGAGCTGATAGAACTCCTCATACTTCGGGACATCCTCGGGGATGGGCCCCTGAACCTTGTCGGTCTTGATGATTGCGTGGCAGGCTTCGGGGACGCTTGAGTAGAGTCCTGCGCCGACACCGGCGAGGATTGCGACGCCGAGGGCAGGACCTTCCTTCGAGGAAGCGGTCTTTACGGGGCAGTTATAGAGGTCTGCGAGCATCTGTCTCCAGATGGGACTGGTGCCGCCGCCACCGCAAGCCATCATGTCGGAAACGTTGATGTTCATCTGTCTGAACACTTCGACGCAGTCACGGAGCGAGTAGGAAACGCCCTCCATAACGGCACGGAGCATATCCTTCTTCGTGTGCATAGCGGAAAGACCGAAGAACACGCCTCTTGCATCAGGGTCGAGGTGCGGAGTTCTCTCGCCCATAAGATACGGGAGATAAAGAAGCCTGTTCGCACCAATCGGGACGGTTGCGGTCTCCTTGTCCATGAGATAATACGCGTCGACGTCCATCATCTTTGCGGTTTCCTTCTCGGCGTTGCAGAAGTTGTCTCTGAACCACTTAAGCGAAAGACCTGCGCCCTGTGTGACGCCCATGACGTGCCAGCTGTTCGGAACAGCCGCACAGCAGGTGTGGACTCTGCCGAGCTTGTCTATAGAAATGTTAGATGTGTGAGCGAATACAACGCCGGAGGTTCCGATAGTGGTGAACGCCTTGCCGTCCTCGACTACGCCTGTGCCGACTGCCGCCGCGGCATTGTCTCCGGCACCGCCGACAACCGGTGTGCCCTCGCAAAGTCCGACTGTCTCGGCGATTTCCTTCGTCAAGCCGCCGGTAACCTCGCAGGATTCATAGACGTTTGCGAACATCGAGCGGTCGAATCCGAGAGCGTCGATGACCTCCTCCGACCAGTTTCTCTTCGGAACGTCAAGAAGCTGCATTCCGGAAGCGTCGGAAACCTCGGTTGCATATTCATGAGTGAGAACGAATCTTATATAGTCCTTAGGCAACAGGATGTGGCGGCAACGCTCGTAGTTCTCGGGCTCGTTGTTCTTGACCCAGAGAATCTTTGCGGCTGTCCAGCCGGTGAGTGCGGGGTTAGCGGTGATTTCGATGAGCTTGTCTCTGCCGAGGATGCGGTTCATCTCGTCAACCTCGTTTGCCGTTCTCTGGTCGCACCAGATGATTGAGCGACGGATAACCTCGTTGTCCTTGTCGAGCATGACAAGACCGTGCATCTGACCGGAAAGACCGATGCCCTTGACATCCTCCTTCTTGACGCCGCTTTCCGCAACGACAGCCTTGATAGTGCCGATAGCGGCATTAGCCCAGTCTGCGGGATCCTGCTCCGCATAGCCGTTCTTCGGCTGATACATCGGGTATTCTATCGTCTTTGAAGCGATAACCGTACCCATTTCGTCAAACAGAACCGTCTTGGTTCCGCTTGTGCCAATGTCTACACCTATAATGTAAGCCATAAATGATTCCTCCAATATATGTTCCGGCAAGCCGGTAATTTACTTTTGTCGCCTTCGGCGAACCTCTCAGTCAGCTTCGCTGACAGCTCCCCTAAGCGTAGGGGAGCCTATTTGCAATATAATCCTACGTCTTTAAGATTTTCCACAATATCCTCAAAGCTTTCGTCGTCGACTTCGACGCATTCCCTCATTCCGGGGTTATCGTCGCTCAGGACGTCCCATATAGTAGTCGCTTCGGGATTATTTTTGTAGCCGAGGGACTTTACAATCGCCTCGAATTTTGATAAACTGTTAGAGTAGATGTCGAGGCGCTGGAACTCCTGCATGTATATCTCGTCGCCCGCTTCGCTTCCGAAGCCGAACTTTATCACGCCATCTGAGAAGAGAATTCCGCCGTAGCGCTTGAGTATTGCCTTCGCAACGGGAACGGTGCAGTTGAGGTAATAAGTCAGATACTCGTCTGAGTCTCCATCCGGAACTTCGATAAAGAAGAACATCGGCTCGGTGAACTTGGCGATTGCTTGCCGGAAGAAACTCTTGTAGTCTTCGGCGGAAAGCGTCAGGGTGAGCCTGCCGTCCTCGATTTTATATTCTTTTCTGACGGAGTCGGCGCCGACGCTGACCCCCGCAATAAGCTTAATTTCGGACAAATATGCTCATCTCCCGCAAAAAATAGCGTTGAAGTACGAAAAATGGTACCAAAAATCGAATAAAAGCCGCCCATAGTCCGAATAAACGGACAACCTGTATAGTATAATGGTGTTAGTTTAAAAAGAAAGGCGGCATCATTATGCTTTCATATTTAGCGGCACTCGCACTCGGACTTATCGGAATCTACAAACTCAGAGAGGGTCTTCTCATCATTCAAAATTACAATGATGCAAAAGAAGAACAGCTCTTGAGAGCCCAGATTGAAGCCGATACAGACATTATATCAAAAAACAGCGAGCAATGCAAGACATTTAAGCAAGCTGTTTAGAGGATTTTGAAAGGAAGTTTAACCATGCAAACACTGACGATAGTTTTGCTTGCCATCGCAATAGCTCTCTTGGCGGGCACTCTTGCGGCGGTAATATACTTCGGCAAGAAGAACGCCCAGAAAGATAATTCTCAGGAGAACGAAAAAATCTTATCCGAGATAAGGGAGAGCTCGAAGCCCATCGGCGAGATAAAAGCGCAGATTGAGGGAATCCGTTCCTCTCAGCTCACCTCCGACCAGATACTCCGGCAGGAGCTCTCGAAGTCGCTTTCCGATAATAGGGAAGAGCTCTCGAAGTCGATTGAAGCCTCACGCAGGTCGCAATCGGAGGCGATGGACAGCGGTTTCAACAGCGTTCGGAACATCATGAACGAAAAGCTCGGCGAAATCAAGGGCGTCGTCGACGAGAAGATGCAGAAGACCCTCAACGAGCGCCTCGACTCGAACTTCAAGCAGATTGGCGAACAGTTAAGCGAGCTCTATAAGACCCTTGGCGAGCTCAATCAGCTTTCCGGCGGGGTTCAGGACCTGAACCGCACGCTCTCGAACGTCAAGACCAGAGGAATCTGGGGCGAGCAACAGCTTGCCGCAATCCTTGAGGACACCATGTCCTCGTCACAGTACGAGAAAAACGTCGCCACAAAGCGCGGTTCTTCCGACAGGGTCGAATTCGCCGTCAAGCTCCCGTCGAGCACCGGTGACAAGAAGACGTTCACCTATCTGCCGATAGACTCGAAGATGCCATCCGACATCTACAACAAGATTCTTGACGCTTCCGAAGCCAGCGACCCTGCAGGTGTTTCGGCAGGAGTAAAAGAGCTCGAACAGCGCATCAAAGCTGAGGCAAAGAGCATTTCCTCGAAATACATAGACCCGCCGTACACCACAGATTTCGCAATCATGTTCCTTCCGACCGAGGGGCTTTATGCCGAAGTACTCCGAATCGACGGTCTCTCCGAATGGTGCCAGCAGAACGAGAAGATTATGATTGCCGGTCCCACGACGATTACGGCTCTTCTCAACAGCCTCCGTGTGGGATTTGCGAACGTCGCCTTGAACGAAAAGAGTGCCGAGGTCCTCAAGCTCCTGATGGCGGTCAAGGCTCAGTATCAGAAGTTCGGCACCCAGATTGACAAGGTCATGAAGCAGTTGGATTCTGCACGTTCTGGCGTCGACGAGCTCAAGCACCGCTCCGATATTATCCAGAAGAAAATGGGCTCGGTCGGCGAGCTCGACTCGGATGAAGCGGAAAGAGTTCTCGGGCAGGTCGGAGTGCTCACAGTTTCGGATGATTAAGGCTTGAAAAGTGTGGACGAATATGCTATCATAAACACAAGAATAATACTTGGAGGTAAACACTATGAAGCTTAAGTTCTATATCTGCGCCCATTGCGGGCAAGTTGTTGCGAAAATCAAGGACAAGGGTGTGCCGGTTATCTGCTGTGGCGAACCGATGAAAGAGCTCGTCCCCGGAACCACTGAAGCCGCACATGAGAAGCATATTCCGGTATATACCGTTGAGAACGGCGTCGTAAACGTCACCGTCGGCTCAGTAGAGCACCCGATGACCGAGGCTCATTACATAGAGTGGATTCTCCTCGAGACCAAGAACGGAAACCAGAGAAAGGTTCTCACCCCAACTGACGCTCCAAAGGCAAGCTTTGCACTTCTCCCGGACGACGAGGTTGTTGCGGTTTATGCTTATTGCAATCTGCATGGATTGTGGCAGGGCTGATTACAAACAAAAAAGCCTATCGGTAAAACCGGTAGGCTTTTTCTTATGCGTCAGTTATCCGTTGTTGTACTCATCAACCTCTTCATTCAGCAGTTGAACATAGTACTCAAGCTTCTCGGAATATGACTCCTTGACCTGTGCCCAGGTGGAGGCGGTGGCGAGGCGTCCGAGCTCCTTGCAGCTGTTGACGGCGCCGTCTACTTTATCGCCGAGACCTGCGTCGTAAACCACGACGGTGTAGTCGCCGTTGGCGAGGTCGTGGACGTGGTCGTACATCTCGAGCATTTCGTCGGTCCAGAGATAAATTTCTTCAAGCTGTTTGCGGTCGACGGAAACGACTGTCGGGTCTAAGATTTTGAATCTGTCGCAGGAAGCGAGGAGCGCAACGCCCTCGGGGTTTTCGGCACCTTCAACGATGACGTAGCCCGAGGTCTTGACGGTGACGTAGTGGTTGCCGTCGCCCTCGGAGTCTCTCGGAAGCGGGCAGAACATGAGCTCGCCCTCGGAGATGTCGCCCCAGATCTGGCTCATCTCTTCGACCGTTCCGGTGAACGCCCATGTGCCTCTCAGCCAGAAGAGAGTCAAGCCTTCCTTGATTCCGACTCCCTCGATTTCCTGACCGCCACGGAGTTGCCAGCCGTTGTTCCAGACGGGATAGATGCAGTCGTTCTTCTTGAGCTCGTATATAAGGTTCGCCGCACGCTCGAGCCTCGGGTCGTCAAGGTTCGTGACGAACTCCCCGAGGTCGGTGTCGTATGTAACGATGTCGGTGCCGCTCGACTCCATAATTGCGTTGTCATAAGCCCAACCGTCGAGTGCATATCTGTCCTCGTCGGCATCGGAGAAGTCGATGCACATCTCAAGGAATACGTCCCAGGTCCACTCGCCGTTCCAATAGAGCTCGGCGGGGTCGTCATAACCGTATTCGTCGATGACACGGCGGTTATATGCAACGACGTGCTCGGTTGTGATGTCGGTTATAATCATATAAACGTGGTCGCCGAGGGTGAATCTTGAGTAGGCGAGATCCGCGGTGCCCTCCCACAGTGGGTCCTCATAGTCGATATAGGGGTCGACTGCCTGAAACATTCCCTTTATGCAGTTTGCGGGGAAGGTCTCGACGTCGCCGGGATAGCAGTCGGGCGAATTGCTCGAAAGCACAAGATTGGCAAGGTCGTCAAATCTCGCGTCCCATGTGCACTCAATCCACTTGACTTCACAGCCGTATTTTTCGGTGAAGGTGTAGTAGCCGGTGTTGACAACCTCGTCCTCCGAGTAGTTGTGGAAGTCGTCATACCACGCATACCACTTGACGGTTGTCCCCGAAGCGGCGGTGTCCTCGGCATCGGGGAGGCGGATTCCCGCGGCGGCTAAAATCGCCTGTGAATCCTCCGTCGAGAGGGTCAGCTGAACAACCTGGCGGGTTGAGCTTCCGCAACCCACAAGCGCCATTATCATGACAATCGCCAGCGCAAGCGAAATAAGTTTTTTCATTTTGGTGAAGCTCCTTTCAAAAGTAGTGGAATATACTCCTGATGCCATTATAACAATTTTAATATTCGGGCGCAATAATAAGTTTTTAAGCAGTATATACAAAAAATCGTAGAAACTGCTGAATATAGTTTCAATTATTTTAGCAATCCTGTTTTCGCTATCTCATAAAATTGTTCTTGCAAAAATGTTCTTATTTCCTTGACGATTTCGCTTTTATAGAGTATAATTGAAGATGAATAATCAGGCGTAGTCTTCCTGCATAATTTTGCTCGCCCCGCACATGCTAATCAAAAACCAATCGGGAGTTGATTACATGAGTGATGAAATGGCGCAAAACAACGAAGTCACCGAGGAGCAGGCGGAGCTTTCGGAGCAGTATCGCGACATCGCAATCCAGAATTCGCGGCACCTCATCCACTGCCTGAGTGTTATCGGGCAGATTGAAGGGCACTATATCCTTCCGCCGCAGAACAAAACCACAAAATACGAGCACATCATGCCCGCACTCGTCGCCATTGAGCAGGACACGACCATCGAAGGGCTCATTATAATAATAAACACCGTCGGCGGGGACGTTGAGGCGGGGCTTGCCTTGGCGGAGCTTATCTCTTCGATGAAGACCCCGACCGTCTCGATAGTCGTCGGCGGAGGGCATTCGATAGGAGTTCCCTTGGCGGTCAGCGCAAAGCATTCCTTCATAGTCAAATCCGCCACGATGACAATTCACCCGGTGCGGCTTACGGGGCTCGTCTTGGGAGTGCCGCAGACGCTATCGTATTTTGAAAAAATGCAGGAGCGAATCGTGCGGTTCGTTGCCGACAACTCGAACGTTTCCGCCGAGCGCTTCAAGGAGCTTATGCTCAAGACCGGCGAGCTCGTCATGGACGTGGGAAGCGTTCTGACGGGCGAGGACGCAGTTTCTGAAGGGATAATAGATTCCGTCGGAGGTCTGAGCGAGGCAATCGAGTGCTTATATCGGATGATAGAAGGTGGCGAGTGATGCTCTACACAATAATCTCCGAGTACGACATCTTCACCCGAGGCGAAAAACCGACGCGGTTTATGGACATCGGGAACGGAAAAGTAGAATATACCGTCTCCGGCAAAAATAAAGTAGTAAAGAGCTTGTTTTCGACCGACCCGAGGGTGTATCTGGAGGAAAGGTACCAGCCGGGGAAACGGATTTAATTGTAGGGGCGGATATCATCCGCCCGAACCAAAGCACCTGCGAAAAAGCGGGCGGATAATATCCGCCCCTACAGAAGTTGCCACACCAAAGAATAAAACAGATCCACTTATAGAAAGGACTTGAGCATATGTCGATATTATCAGCAATCTGGCAAGGAATCATTCAGGGGTTGACGGAGTTTCTGCCGGTCTCGTCGTCGGGACACCTTTCTTTGTTCCAGCATTTCACAGGCACGAGCGGCGAGGACGGACTTGTCTTAACGGCTGTTTTGCACCTCGGCACACTTGTCGCCGTCTGCTTTGTTTACTATAAGCAGATCTGGGAGCTCATCAAGGAATTCGGACGGATGATAAAGGACATCTTCACCCGCAATTTCTCAATCGACAACGCCTCTCCCGAGAGACGCCTGGTGTTCATGTTCATAATCTCAACGGCAATGCTCATCCCGTTCGCTATCTTCAAGGGCTTCTTCGAAAGCTTCTCGGAGGACGGCTCGATTCTCATGGAGGGCATCTGCTTCCTCTATACCGCCGCAATCCTCTTCATGGCAGATATGCAGTCGAAGGGCTCGAAGAAGATGACCGATCTGAAGTACAGTGATTCCGTGAAGATAGGCTTCTTCCAGGGCGTTGCACTTCTCCCGGGCGTTTCGCGTTCCGGCTCCACTATTTCAGCCGGTATCTTCTGCGGACTTTCAAGAGACGCCGCCGTCAGCTATTCGTTCATCCTCGGCATTCCGGCAATCATCGCCGGTTGCATAAGCGAAATCGGCGGAGCCATAGGCTCGGAGAGCTCGGTCGGGTTCTTCCCCTGCCTCGTCGGCTTCATAGTCGCCGCAGTGGTCGGATTCCTCGCAATCAGGCTCATTCAGTACATAATCAAGTCGGATAAGTTCAAGATATTCTGGATTTACACCGGAGTTCTCGGAATTGTAACAATATTCATCGCAATACTCGAGGCAATCGTAGGGCATGCGTTTGTGATAGGTGGATAACCCCTCCACCACCGCTTTCGGCGGCGGTCCCCCTCCCCTTTCAGGGGAGGCTTTAAGTGATTTTATAAAGGTGATATAATGGCGCAAACTAAGAAGAAAACGACAACAAGAAAGCGCGCTTCGGCTTCGGCTAAGGCTTCCGAGGCACAGCGGCTTCGCAAAAATCGGGTTTACTCAATAGTATTTTCCGTGGTGGGAATATTCCTTCTCTTCGTGACGTGGGTCAAGGGGGAATCCCTCTGGAACGGTATGCACAATGTCATGTGGGGACTCTTCGGAATCTCCGCGGCTCTTGTTGCGCCCATAATCATCTATGTCGCCTGCATGCTCGCAATCGACAAGTCGGGCAGTGCGGCTGTCATCAAGACGGTTCAGGGAGTTGTCCTCATCTTCCTTGTCAGCCCGATGTTTGAAATTATCAACGGCTTCACCTCCGGAAACAGCGCGTTTTCGGGGGATAGTTTCGGGACCATCATCAGCGCTCTTTATAAAAACGGCGCCGAGAACCACAAGGGCGGCGGCGCTCTGTCTATCTTCATAGGCGGAGGGCTCTCTAAGCTCTGCGGCAATGTCGGAGCGTTGATTATCATAATACTTCTGGTGCTCCTGTTCGTAATGCTGCTTACGAACATCACTATTGTCGATATCGGAAAATTCATCGCCGGTCTCTTCGGCAAGGCTAAGGTCGCCCTTTCGGAAACAGCAGAGGAGCAGGAAATCAAGCGCCTCGAGCGCGAAGCCGCAAACGAAGAAAAGCGCAAGAAGCAGGAAGCCGAAGCCAAGGAAAAAGAGAAGCAGAAGAAGGCGCAGGAGCCGAGAATCGACGTTGCCAAGTTCCTTGAGGACGACGAGCAGGAGGCTCTCAAGAAGCTTCCCGTTAAGAAATCGAATAAAAAGCGCGAGAAGATGCCGGCGGACTTCATCTCAGACGACGATATAACCATCAAGGCGAGCGAGGAAATCTTCCCGAAGGAATTCCCGAAGGGAGAGGAAAAGCCCGCCGAGGAGACAAAGCCTGAAGTCAAACCCGAGCCGGTTAAGGAAGAACCGAAGAAAGAGGAAACTGTCGAAACCGGCGTCACCGAAGCGGAGCCCGAGAACAAGCTCTATGTCACCGAGGGCGGTCAGACGACTCTTATCGAGATGGAGGACACAACCGTCTCGGCATATAACGCCCCGCCGATTGATTTGCTTAATCCGGTAGAGAGAAAAGCCTCTGCGGAGGATACAGCCATAGAATCAGAGAAGAATTCGCAGACATTGGTCGAGACTCTTCGGAGCTTCGGCGTTGCCACCAGAATTGTCGGCATCAGCCGTGGACCTTCCGTCACGAGATACGAATTACAGCCGGCGGCGGGAGTCAAGGTCTCGAAGATCACGAGCCTTGCGGACGACATCGCCCTGAACCTTGCGGCGAGCGGCGTCAGAATCGAAGCGCCCATCCCGGGAAAAGCCGCAGTCGGCATCGAGATTGCAAACAAACAGCGTGAAACCGTTTACATAAGAGAGCTCATCGACAGCGACGAGTTCAGAAACGCCAAGGGCAAGCTCAGCTTTCCCGTAGGGCGCGATATCGACGGCAAGATCATCATCGGCGACATCTCAAAAATGCCGCATATCCTGATTGCCGGTACCACCGGCTCCGGTAAATCCGTCTTCACAAATTCGATTATAATGAGCATCCTTTATAACGCTTCGCCGGACGAGGTCAAGCTTATCTTGGTTGACCCGAAGCAGGTCGAGTTCCCCGTCTATAACGGCATTCCGCATCTTCTGATTCCGGTCGTTACCGACGCCAAGAAAGCGGCGGGCGCCCTGAATCAGGCTGTCACCGAAATGCTCAGACGTTACAGCATCTTCGCCGATAACGGCGTGAGGGACCTGAAGGACTATAACAAGCTCGCCGAAGAGAGCGAGAATCTGAAGCCGCTTCCGCAGATGGTAATCGTCGTGGACGAGCTTGCCGACCTTATGATGGCGGCTCCGAAGGACGTTGAAAATTCGATTTGCCGTCTGGCACAGTTGGCGAGAGCCGCAGGCATGCACCTGATAGTCGCAACCCAGAGCCCGAGAGTCGACATCGTCACCGGTCTTATCAAGGCGAATATCCCGAGCCGTGTTGCGTTGAAGGTTTCGAATCAGATTGACTCGAGAGTAATTCTCGACGAAGGCGGCGCCGAAGACCTCCTCGGCAACGGCGACCTTCTTTATAAGCCGGTCGGGCAGTCGAAGCCGACAAGAATTCAGGGAAGCTTTGTCGCAACGGATGAGATTAAACGCGTTGTTGAATTTCTGAAGGCTCAGAAAGAAGCAACGTATGACGAAGAGTTTGAGAGAGCCGCTGATAAGGCGGCGGAGGATCTTTCTTCGAAGAAGGACAAGCCTTCGTCCGACGATTCCGAAGCTAAAACCAACAGCAATGATGATATGACCGAGCGCGCCATTGAAGCCGTTGTCGAAGCGGGACAAGCCTCGACAAGCTTCCTGCAAAGAAGGCTGAAATTAGGCTATGCCCGCGCCGCCCGCACCATGGACGAGCTCGAAGCGATGGGCATCGTCGGTCCCGCCGACGGAGCAAAGCCGAGGCAGGTGCTCATGACCAAGGCACAGTGGCTCGAAAGACGGGCGATGATTGGCGCTGGAGCACAGACGCCAACAGACAGCTCCGAAGGGGAATAATCATTTAAGCCGGACGGCTTTAAATAAAATTTGAAAGGGAAATTGAATATGCAAAGAAAAGATATGATTCTTGAGTGCAGTAAGCTCTGGGACGACATAAAGCGGTTTACCGAGAAGACAACGGGAACTTCTGCCGACGGTCTCAGCTTTGAGACCACGCTTTCGGAAGCCGGAATCGATGACTTCAACTTCGGCGATATATGTGAAGGCATCATGGACGAGTATGACGAAGCCACAGGCATGGCGATTGCCGAGGGATGCGAGACTATGAAGGACGTCTATGATGTCATGTTTCAGGAACTTGTCGACAGCTACAGCTGGGATAATGTTGAAATGGGCGTCTGGAACTTCCTCGCCGAGTGTGTTGTGAGACATGCCC
This sequence comes from Oscillospiraceae bacterium, assembly GCA_021199355.1. Classification (GTDB taxonomy): domain Bacteria; phylum Bacillota; class Clostridia; order Oscillospirales; family Ruminococcaceae; genus Faeciplasma. Next base: position 50,556 of record JAJQIF010000016.1, on the reverse strand, counting down.
ATCCGGAAAAGGCACTTAACGGAATTGTCTTCACTTCGGATGAGATATCTGTTGATATCCTGCTTGACAGAGGCTTTGGATTTTCCAAGAGCGATGTCGACGCAGTTGTCGACGAAGCCAACCGGAAGTATGGCATTTCCGTGCCGAAGGAAATATCTCCGGATGAAATGATTGGAACGCTTTTTGACAGAATAGTTTATGAAGTCGATGCCAAGGAACAGGAGAAACGCGAAGCCGAGGAGAAGGAAAAAGAGGAGCGCTCGGCAAAGATAGCCGAAGAGCGTGAAGCGATGCGTCAGCGCCAAGCTGAGCGCAAGCAGGAAAAGTCCTGCCTGCAGACCCTCGGGTATGCCTTCCTGTTGTACATTCTGCCGTTCCTGATTTTAGCCGGAATCTTAGCGCTGATTTTCAGCCATATTTATTGAGATTTAAGTAGGGGACACTAATGCCCAAAACCCATCGCAGGCGCAGGTCTGCTAAAAAGAGAAAACAGAACAGATTAAACCTTGCGGCGGCGTTGGTGCTGTTGTGCTCGCTGTTTATAATCTACGTCGGCGTTGACCACTTCTTTATGGAGCCGCAGGTTGCGGACACCGATTCGGGCGGCTCGGTTACCACTTCGGCGACAAATTCGTCGGACGAGACCGTAGTGCCGGTTGCGGACGGAAGCTGTGCTAAGGTGTACTTTATCAACGTCGGGCAGGGCGACTGCGAGCTCATAGTTGCCGACGACGGCACCACGATGCTCATCGACGGCGGTGAGTCGGAGTATGGCGACACGGTGGTCGCATACCTTGGGGAACTCGGAATCACCAGGCTTGACTATGTCGTGGGGACGCACCCTCATTCCGACCACATCGGCGGGCTTCGCAAGGTCATCTCCTCCGACATCGAAATCGGCGAGGTTATCATGCCGGAAATTCCCGACGATTACGTCCCGACGACCAACTCCTATGAAAAGCTCCTTACGGCTATCGAGAAGAAGGGCTGTCACCTGTATGCCGCCGAGGACGAAACCATCGCGTTCGGAAGCGGGACGCTCAGGATAATCGTGCCGGACTATTCCGAGGACGAGCTCAACAACTATTCGATAGTGATAAGATTTGATTTTGGAAGCAGTTCGTTTTTGTTCACCGGAGACATCGAGAAGCTGATTGAGACCCAGCTTGTCGAAAGCGGAATTGATTTGGACGTCGACGTGCTTAAGGTCGCGCACCACGGAAGCTCGACCTCGTCGTCCTATGCCTTCCTTGATGCCGTCACGCCGGAATATTGCGTCATAGAATGCGGCGACAACAGCTATAACCATCCGAATTCGGATGTTGTTGATAGATTAGAGCTTTATACCGAAAATATTTACAGAACCGATATTGACGGAACGGTCATCTTTTCCTGCACCGGCTCCGGCTTTAGTATCGAGACTGAGAGCGGAGGATAAAATATGTTCATGACCATTGAAAGATTTGAAGGGGACAAGGTCATCCTTGAGATAGGCAAGGAATACCGTCTGACGGGACCCAAGTCGGATATGCCTGAGGGCGCCTGTGAGGGCGACATTGTCGAGTATGTCGAGAACGAAGGCAAATTTGTACTTCATAAGCTCCTTACGGAGGTTCGCCGCGAAACAATGAAGCAAATGCAGGATAAACTTTTCGAACACAGGAGTGAAGAGGATTGAATACTTCATCGGACCTTTTCGATTTGATAAGGGAAAGGGAAAAAACCGCCTCGAAGGGGCACAAAAAAATCGCCGAGTATATCCTCGACCACTATGACAAGGCGGAATATCTGACTGCGGCGAAATTGGGCGAGTGCGTCGGAGTGAGCGAATCGACGGTTGTCAGGTTTGCATCTGACCTCGGTTTTTCGGGATACCCGGAATTCCAGAAATCCCTTCGCGAAGCCGCCAGAAACAAGTTGACTGCCGTTCAGAGAATCGAGCAATCAAGGCTCAGCCCCGAGGAAGTTTTCAGCAAGGTTCTGAAAAACGACATCGAGCACATCCGCCGCACCCTCGAGGAGACCGACGAAAAGAACTTCAATTCTGCGGTCGACAGCATCATAAACGCAAGACACATCTACATATTGGGCGTCCGGAGCTCGGCGGCTCTGGCGTCCTTCATGGGCTACTATTTCCAGCTTATGCGCCCCGATGTCGTGGCTCTGCGGCAGGGAAGCCGTTCGGAGCTTTTCGAGCAGCTCATGCGCCTCGGCGAGGGCGACCTTCTTATCGGAATCTCCTTCCCGAGGTATTCGCGCCAGACGGTTCAGGCTCTTGCCTATGCCAAGAAGAAGGGTGCGGAAACCCTCGCCATTACCGACAGCCTCGATTCGCCGATTGCCGAGAATGCGGGAAATGTTCTTTTGGCAAGAAGTGATATGGTCTCGTTTGTCGATTCGCTCGTTGCGCCGATGAGCCTGATTAACGCCCTTATCGCGGCGGTTTCGCTCAAAAATCACGAGGAAGTCGAGAAGAGCTTCGCGATACTCGAGGAAATCTGGGACGAATACGACGTCTACCAGAAGAGCGAGGACGGAAACCGTGGCGTCTAACAGAATAAATTCTGACATACTGATAATCGGCGGCGGTGCGGCAGGGATGTTTGCTGCCGCGAGGCTTTCGGAAATGGGACTCCGGGCGACCGTTCTTGAGCCGACGGGGCAAACGCTTCGGAAGCTCAGAATCAGCGGCAAGGGCAGATGCAATCTTACGAACAACTGCACAGTCGAGCAGGTCATGAAAAACGTCATGCGAAACCCGAAGTTTCTCTACAGTGCGCTTGACAACCTGTCCCCGCAGGACACGATGGCGTGGTTTGAATCGCACGGCGTGCCGCTTAAGACCGAGCGCGGCGGGAGAGTCTTCCCCATAAGTGACAAGGCTTCGGACGTTGCGGCGGCTCTTGAGAAAAGCGACGTTAAGATTGTAAAAGACAGAGCAATCAAGATTCTCACCGAGGACGGCAGAGTTACGGGAGTTAAGGGCGAGCACGGAGAATACAAAGCCGACGCCGTGATTTTGGCAACCGGCGGGAAGAGCTATCCGAAAACCGGCTCGACCGGCGACGGATATAAGCTTGCAGGCGATTTGGGGCACACAATCTCCGAGCCGAAGGCTTCGCTTGTCCCGATTGAGACCAAAGAACACTTTTCCGAAGAGCTCTGGGGCTTCACGGTAAAGAATGTGACCCTCTCGCTGTACGGCAATAAGAAAAAGCCGATTTACACAGAACTCGGCGAGATGAGCTTCGCAAGATACGGCATTGCGGGACCGCTCAGTCTGTCGGCTTCATGCTATATCGACGATAAACAAGATTATAAGATAGTAATAGACCTCAAGCCCGGGCTCAGTATGGAACAGCTCACAAAGCGGATTCAGAGGGATTTCGACGAAACGCCGAACACGCCCTTTGGCGAATCGCTCGGTCGGCTTTTCCCGAGGGAGCTGAGAGCGGACATGGTTCGCCTTTCGGAAATCCCGCAGGACAAGCCCTGCAACCAGATTACAAGAGAAGAAAAAGAGCGGCTCGCCCGGCTCACGAAGAACCTGACTCTCACGGTAACACGACTGCGTCCGATTGAAGAGGGAATCGTCACCCGAGGCGGAGTTAAAACCGGTGAAATCAACCCGAAGACGATGGAATCGAAGCTTGTCCGTGGACTCTACTTTGCGGGCGAGATTATCGACTGCGACGCCATGACGGGCGGATTTAATTTGCAGATAGCGTTTGCGACCGCTGAAACGGCGGCTCGGGCGATTTTAAATACAACACAGGATGGTGAAGCTACATGGGAATAAGCATTGCGCTCGACGGACCGAGCGGTGCCGGAAAGTCGACGATAGCTAAGGAGGTCGCCAAAAGCCTTGGCTATGTCTATGTCGACACTGGCGCCCTCTATCGCTCAATCGGGCTCTACGCATACAGGCTCGGAAAAAAGACGAATGACGCAAGCGAGGTTGTTCCGCTTCTCGGGGACATCAAGCTTGAGCTTAAGTATATAGACGGCACACAGAGGGTCATCCTGAACGGCGAGGACGTCTCCGAGGCGATAAGAGCCCCCGAGATAGCGATGGCGGCGTCGGACGTTTCGGCAATCCCCGAGGTCCGCGAATTCCTGCTCGACTTGCAGAGAAACATGGCGGAAAAGCACAATATCGTCATGGACGGGCGGGACATCGGCACCGTAATCCTCCCGAACGCACAGGTCAAGATTTTCATCACGGCTTCTGCCGAGGAGAGAGCCAACAGGCGCTTGAAAGAGCATCTTGCCAAGGGTCAGGAAATCTCATATGAAGAGATTTTAAAAGAAATCAACGAGCGGGACTATAACGACTCCCACAGAGCGGCGGCACCCTTAAAGAAAGCCAACGATGCTTATGAACTTGATACCTCGAATCTCGACATAAACGGCGCAGTTTTGGCGGTGCTCGGGATTGTCGACGAGAAGATGAATGCTCTTCGACCGGCTCCGAAGATGGCGCCGCCCGTCAACCGCTTCTTCTATAGAATTGTTCGGTGGATAGCTCTCTTAATCCTGAGGATTCCGATGAAAATTGAGCACGAAGGGCTCGAGAACATCCCGAAAACCGGCTCATATATCGTCGCCCCGAATCACCATACGCTTATGGACCCTGTCGCCGTCAGCGTCAGGATTCCGAACATCTCGGCGTACATGGTCAAGGATGACGTTTTTAAAGTCAAACTATTTCATATCCTTAAGATATTCCACGCGTTTCCCGTGAAGCGCGGAACGAGCGACAGGAGCGCAATCAAGACCTCTCTTGACTATTTGGAGCGAGGCTATAACCTCACCATCTTCCCCGAGGGGACACGCTCGAAGGACGGCAAGCTCGGCGCATTCAAGAGCGGCGTTGTGTTTGTTGCAAGCGAGGCAAATGCCGATGTCCTGCCGGTCGGAATCACAAGGCGCAAGACCAGGCTCGGAAGGACGTTTCTGACAGTGCGCTTCGGCAAGCTGATTCCCTATTATAAGCTCAAAGTCAACTCGCTGAGCTCAAGTGAACTCAAGCATTCAAGGGATATAATTTTAAACGAAGTCAAGGGACTTATAGATGAATAAGAGCATTACGGTTGCGAAAACCGCCGGCTTCTGCTTCGGAGTGGACAGAGCGGTGAAAATCGCTTACGAGACAGCAGATAAGCAGACGGGCAAAAAAATCTACACCCTCGGTCCTCTTATCCATAACCCGTCGGTTGTTGCGGATCTGGAGAAGCGGGGCATCGGCGTGATAAATTCGCCGTCCGAAGCCAAAGAGGGCGACACGGTCATTATCCGCTCCCACGGAGTCGGCAGGGCTGTCTTCGACGAGCTTAAAGACAGGGGAGTAAACATAGTCGACGCCACATGCCCGTTCGTTACGAAGATTCATAAGCTCGTGGCGGAGCGAACGGCTAAGGGCGAGCTCGTGCTCATAGCCGGAGACAGGGAGCACCCGGAGGTTCAGGGAATTCTCGGCTGGACAGAAAGCTCCGCTGTCTGCGACAATTCGGGCGAAGGTTGTGCCAAAGTCTTCCCGAATTGCGTTGAGCTTGTTAAGCTTCTTAGAAAGAATTGTGAAAAATCAAAAAAAGGTGTTGCAATTCTTTCTCAAACAACTTATAATATAGTAATGTGGAATCAGTGTATAAGGGCGATCTCGGAATTTTCCGCCGAAGATGTCACTGTTTACGACACCATCTGCACGGCTACCGAAAAACGGCAGTCGGAGGCGGAGAGTCTTTCCCGCAAATGTGATACGATGCTGATTATTGGCGGGCGCAACAGCTCAAACACGAAGAAGCTGTACGATATTTGCTCAGCTAACTCAAGGTGCTTTCTTATCGAAGATTCGCGAGAGCTCAAGGACATTGATTTTTCTAAAGCGAAATCCGTAGGGATTTCGGCCGGCGCATCAACTCCGGCATATATCATTGAGGAGGTAAAAAAAGACATGACTGAGATTTTGTCAAACGAGGAAGAGTTCAACTTCGAAGAAGCGATGGAACAAAGCCTCAAGAAAATATATACCGGAAAGAGAGTAAGCGGCGTAGTTACAGCTGTCAACAGCACTGAAGTTATAGTTGATATCGGCACCAAGCATACCGGATATATTCCTCTGTCCGAGCTTTCGGCGGACCCGAACGCCAAGCCCGAGGACGTAGTCAAGGTCGGCGACACCATCGACGTAATCGTCACAAAGCTTAACGACGTAGAGGGCATTGCAATGCTTTCGAAGAAGCAGGTAGATGCTCAGAAGGGCTATGACGACGTCAAGAAGGCTTATGAGAGCGGCGAGGTTCTCACAGGCACAGTCACCAACATCATCAAGGGCGGCGTTATCGTCACCTGCAACGGCATGAGAGTCTTTGTTCCCGCATCCCAGACCGGTGTGAGAGCGGCTGATTCCATGGACACTCTTCTCAAGAAGGAAGTTCGTTTCAAGATTATCGAGCTCAACGAGCAGAGAAAGAGAGCAGTCGGCTCCATCAGGAAGGTAACCGCCGAAGAGAGAGCTCAGCGCAGAGAAGCATTCTTCGAGACCGCAGAGGTCGGACAGACCGTTATGGGCGAAGTCAAGTCCATCACCGACTACGGAGTATTCGTTGATGTCGGCGGAGTTGACGGACTCGTAAGAAGAATGGATCTCACATGGGCAAGAATCAAGCATCCTTCGGACGTTGTTTCCGTTGGCGACCACATCGAAGTCACCATCAAGGACATCGACAAGGAGACCGGCAAGGTTTCTCTCGTCTACAAGAAGACCGAGGACAACCCTTGGGTCATCTTCGAGAAGAACTATTCTGTCGGACAGACCGTTGAAGTAAAGATTGTTTCAATCACCGGCTTCGGAGCGTTCGCTCAGATTATCCCCGGCATCGACGGACTTATCCACATTTCCCAGATTGCCAACCAGAGAGTCGCAAACGTTGCTGACTTCCTCGCTGTCGGCGACGTAGTCAAGGCAAAGATTACCGATTGCGATATCGCTAACAAGAGAGTAAGCCTTTCCATCAGAGCTCTTCTCCCCAAGGGAGAATACAAGCCCGCAAAGGAGACCGCTCCCGCTGAGGACGAAGCCGAAGAGGCTGAGACTGAGGAATAATACATTCGGCCGGGACGGAGACCTTAAACCCGTCTCAAGTGGCAGAATAAACTGTGAAAAATTAGTCGGGGTAGCCCTGTGCTACCCCTCTTATTTTATCTAACCGGAAAAGATTAAAAATCCATTACAAATTTCCTTACCCTCTTAACATCCGCCGAGATTTGTGCTATAATAGCATGTAACAGCTTCACAATACCACCCGTGTTAGGTTTCAAGAGAGGAGAAGTGCTGTGAAGAAAACTTCCAACCTGAAAAAATTCAAAAGAGGATTCAAGAAGGCGACCAAGCCGTTCGCAGTTATTCTTAAGACGATAGGAACGGTCATTTTGTGCGCCCTGATGATTGCGATTATAACCGTCATGATTGTCGCATGTGCGGCAACCGTTTTTGTCGTGAATCTGATGGAAGACACCTCGGAGATAAGCCTCGACGACATCTCTTCGAGCTATACCACTTATATCTATGCCCAATCGGGCGATGAATGGGTTGTTTACGACACCCTGTCGAGTCAGGGCGAAAAGCGTATCTGGGCAGACCTTGAGGAAATCCCCCAGTACTTAAGAGACGCGTTCGTCTATTCCGAGGACGAGAGATTCTACAGCCACGACGGCGTCGACTTCTATGGAATCGCAACTGCGGTTGTGGAGATATTCATCAAAGGCGACGTCAGAGGCGCTTCGTCCATCACTCAGCAGACGGTCAAGCAGATAACCGGCGATGACGATGCAGACGGCATCGAGGGCATCCAGAGAAAGCTCCGCGAGATTTACCGTGCGGTTCAGCTTGAGAAGAACTATTCAAAAGACGATATCCTTGAGGCATACCTGAATTTGGTCCCCCTTAACAACAATATCTACGGCGTTCAGGCGGCGGCGAACTATTACTTCAATAAGGACGTAAGCCAGCTCACGCTTGCCGAGTCGGCATGTATAGCGGCTATTACCAAGAGCCCTTACAATAACGACCCGATAACTCACCCGGAAAAAAACTACGAAAGACGGAAATACATTCTTGACCAGATGCTCGAAAACGGAGCTATTTCGACTGAGGAGTATGAGGAGGCTCTCAACGAAGAGCTGAATCTCGTCGGAAGCATGGATTATAATTCTTCTTCGTCAGAAGAAGTAGACACATCGTCGCTTTCGGCTTATGATAACTTCGACGATGTTTCGTCCTACTATGTCGATGCCGTAATCTATCAGGCGGTCGACTACTTCATGAGCTACTACGGCTATGAGACCTGGGATGAAGCCTATACCGAGCTCTGCTCCGGCGGCTACAAGATTTACTGCTGTGTCGACCTCGATGTCCAGATTGAGCTCGAGGAGAAATATTTAGACCTCTACACCTTCTCGGAGGATGGAAATGAAGACATCCCGCAGAGTGCATTCATCTGCATGAACTACTCGGGACAGGTACTTGCCGTTGTCGGCGGCATCGGCGAGAAGGAAAGCCCCTTGGGCTTGAACCGCGCCACCATGTCGACCCGTCAGCCCGGTTCGTCAATCAAGCCGCTTTCGTCCTATTCACTTGCAATCGAGAACGATCTCGTAACCTGGTCGACGCTCCTTTTGGATGTGCCTCTTCTCATTGAAGATGCGAGCTCGGACAACGGTTATCTCGTCTGGCCCAGAAACTACTCGACGAGCGGCGCCTATACGTCGTCGTGGTCGAAGGAATATAACACCGTGGCGAACAACCTGCAACGCTCGCTCAATACAGGTGCGGCTCAGCTTGTTGAGCTCCTGAGCCCGAGCGCATGCTTCGAGTTCATGTACTATAAGCTCCACCTGAGTTCACTGGTGCTCTATGAGGACGGACTAACGGACGTCGCGAGGTCTCCTATGTCGGTTGGTGCGCTTACCGACGGCGTAACGCTTCAGGATATGGTCGCCGCATACCAGATTTTCGGAAACGGCGGAAAGTATTATGAATCGACGTTCATCACCCGAATCCTTGACAGCTCCGGCAACGCCATCTATACCTACGCCTATGCCGGCGAGCAGGTCATCGAGGAATCGACCGCTTATGTCATGAACAGAATGCTCGAGAGCGTTGTTTCTTCCTCAAGAGGAACCGCCCGCAACGCCAAGCTTGACAACGTCGAGCTCATCGCTAAGACCGGTACCACTCAGGACTGGTGCGACCTCTGGTTCATCGGTTGCACTCCCGAATATGTAACGGGTCTCTGGATTGGTCATGACACTCCCGAGGAGATTGATACGGATAACTGCTACGGTTCGGCTGTCATGTGGAAGAACATCTTCGGGGACATCGCCGACGCAGGCGAGATTACGACATTCGACACATGCTCGTCTGTCGTAACCCGTGAATACTGCACCGAGACGGGACTTATCGCCGGAAGCAACTGCACAAGCACCGCCACGGGATACTACAAGAAGACCAATATCCCGGCAACCTGCTCGGGCGTTCACGAGGAAACAGAGCTTGACAAGACCCTTTCGGCTCTCTCTTCGAGCTCTACTGCGTGCATAGTCACCGACGGCATCGATGTCAACGAATACATCGCCCTGACCGGCAACAACTACACTTATGTAACTGAGATACTCAGAGAGTTTTATTAAAAATTGTAGGGGCGGATATTATCCGCCCGCTTACTCTGTGACAAAATTTGAATTAGCATTTGAGGTGTTCTGATGGATGGGATAAGATACTGCTGTCCCTGCCTTTTCGGCGTGGAAAGCGTGTTGTCCTTTGAGATTAAGAGAATTGGGGGAGAGAATCTCGCCGTTTCCGACGGAAGAATCTCCTTTGACGGCGACATAAATATGTTAGCCCGTGCGAACATAAGGCTGTCGACCGCCGAGCGAGTCATGATTGAGCTCGGAAGCTTCGAGGCGAAGACCTTCGAACAGCTCTTCCAAGGCGTAAAAGCCCTGCCGTTCGAGAACTTCATCGGCAAGCTTGACCGCTTCCCCGTCAAGGGAAGCTCGCTCAATTCCCAGCTTCACAGCATCCCCGATTGCCAGTCGATAATAAAAAAAGCGGCAGTCGTAAGGCTGTCGAAGAAATACGGCATCGAGCGCTTCGAGGAAACGGGCGCCCTCCACCAGATTCAGTTTTATATCTACAAGGACAGGTGCACGATTTATCTCGACACCTCCGGAATCGGTCTCCACAAGCGTGGGTATCGCAAGGAGGCAAACGAAGCGCCCATCAAGGAAACCCTCGCCGCCGCAATCGCCGACTTTGCCCGTGTCAAGACGGGCAGTCAGGTTGTCGACCCGATGTGCGGAAGCGGAACGCTCCTTATCGAATCGGCATATAAGTCGATGCGAATCGCCCCGGGGCTTATGCGCCACTTCTCCGCCGAAAGCTGGGAAAGCGTCCCCAAAAGCATCTGGAAGACCGAGCGTGACCTCGCCCGTGAGCAGGCGTACCTCGTTGGCGGCTTCACCGGCACCGGCTCGGATATAGACGACCATGCGGTTGACCTTACGCTACAAAACTCAAAGCTTGCGGGAGTAGGGGAGTACATCAAGGCGGCGAAAGCCGACATCCGAAGCTTCAAGCCGAAGGACGGCACCATCACCGTCTGCAACCCGCCCTATGGCGAGCGCCTCCTCGAACTCAAGGAAGCCGAGGAGCTCTATAAAGTGATGGGACAGGTTCTCGACCCGTCGAAGGAGCACCCCTGCTACATCATCTCCCCGCACGAAGAATTCGAACGCCTCTTCGGCAAAAAAGCCGATAAACGGCGGAAGCTGTATAATGGGATGATTAGGTGCTGGCTTTACCAATACTATACCTGAGATTTGCCTTGCAGAAATAAAAAGTCCTGATTGTTTTCGAACAAGAAAGCAATCGGGGCTTTTCTTAAATATAATTCTTGCAGGTTGGCAAAACGTCCAAAGCGGCTTATCCGTTCAGTGTACCCTTCCCCTCAATATACCCCCTGACGCCGCTGGACACCAGATTCTGCATCAGGTCGCTGATTTCCTCCGGGCTGATGTCCTTATTATTTTCATGCCAACGCTCCAGGAGCCCAAACATGGCGGAGTTGACGAATGCGACGAGATAGTCGAAGTTCTCTGAGTCCGGACGGACGGGGATGTACTGCGAAGCGAGAGGAATCAGTTCGGCTCTGACCCTCGACAAAAAGCTCGAGTCCCCGTTCGGACCCAAGAGAATATAAATCTCCTCATTCATAGCGGTAAATACCATCCGGAAGAATTCCGTTGGCGGTTTCTCATCTGACATGGATTTCTGAGCCACTGCCTTGACCTCACCGATAAGCTTGTCCTCGACGTAGGACAATAAATCGTCGGTGTCCAAAAAGTACTCATAGAAGGTACTGCGGTTGTAGCCGGCACGTCGCGTCAGCTCGCTCACCGCAATCTTTGAAACCGGCTTTTCCTTTGCCAGAGCCCAAAAGGAGTCAACAAACTTTTGCCTTGTTCTATCTGTGATTTCCGGTTGTTTTTTCATCTAAAATCGCCTCTTCTTAATTATCCGACAGTTCCGGAAAAATTGGGGGTTGATAATACCTCCAAGCTGAGTATAATATATATTATACAACAGGTTGTTGGATAATGTCAAGACAAATCTTCCCGTAATTTTGTCGGAGAGGAGAGCGGATGTATGAGTGACTCGGCTGGCGGATATGCCATAAGCGTATTCAAGGAATGGCTTAAGTGGCGAAAGGACTGGGATTCCCTGTGCACCCGTTGCGGAAAATGCTGTTACACCCGCTCAATCGGCTCCGACGGCAAGGTGAGGATTCATTATGACAACCCCTGCGAATATCTTGACACCCAGACGAATCTGTGCCGTGTGTATGAGGAACGATTCAAGAAGTGCAACCACTGCGGAAAACTGACTTTGTACACGGCGCTGTTTAATACCACGCTTCCGGAGGATTGTCCATATGTGACAACCTTCCGGGTGTGGATACACAAGCAGGATGAAGAAACCTGATATATTTTTAAGGAGGAATTTTTATGCAAACATCGGAAGCAATCGCAAAAAGAAAGTCAACAAGGGACTTTGACCCCACAAAGGCTGTTCCGGACGAGGTTATCGACGAAATCGTCAAGGCGGGTTGTCAGGCTCCGGTCGGCGGAGGCAAGAGAGATTCTCTTCACCTGACAGTATGCAAGAGCCGTGAGATTCTCGAAGAAATCAACCAGTCCACCGCCGCAGCTATGAAGATGCCGGCAAGAGACTTCTTCTATGGAGCACCGGTCGTTGTCTTCGTTTCCGCTTCAGAGGAACAAATGGCACCGGGAATTGAATATGCCAACTCCGCTTGCGTCATCGAGAATATGTTGATTGCCGCAACTGACGCGGGACTTGGAAATATCTATCTCTGGGGACCTGTTCAGGGTCTTGCAAGAAACAAGGACATGTGTGCGAAGATAGGCATTCCGGAAGGCTTCAGACCTGTTTCCGCCGCCGCAATCGGCTATAGCCTGAGCGGTGAAGCAGAGTCGAGAGACCTGACTGTCTCACTCAGCACCAACTACATCTGATCTGAACTGTTAAAAAAGCAAGGAGGCACTACTATGGCAACTTATGAAGTCACACAGGAGGCAATGAAGAAGGCGATGAGCGAACGGCACACCGTCCGCAAGTACAAGACTGATAAGCTCTCTTCGGACATTGTCGAAAAGCTCAACGAAAGAATCGGGGAGAACAACAAAAAATATGCCTTGAACATCCGGCTTGTCCTGAACAACAAGGAGGCAATGCCCGGAATCATGGCTGCGACTATGTCGAAGAACGTCCTGAACTATATGATTTTAGCCGGTCCCGACAAGGCGTCGACCGACGAGGTGCTCGGATATGTCAGTGCCGACCTTATGCTGTATGCCCAGACACTTGGCTTGAACACCTGGTGGATAGGCGGAATGTACAGCAAGAAGAACGCAAGAAAGAATTCTGACGCTCCGGAAAATGCGAAAATTATTGGAGTTGTAGCCGTCGGCTACGGAATGGAGCAGGGCGTTCCTCACAAGTCAAAGCCCGCAAGCGAAGTTTCTTCCTATGAAGGCGAAGCCCCCGACTGGTTCAAGGCGGGAGTTGAAGCGGCTCTACTGGCTCCGACGGGCATGAACCGTCAGGAGTTCACAATCAAAGGCACCGGCAACGAAGTTTCGATGACCGTTCCCGAGGGCTCGTTCTCAAAAGCAGACCTCGGAATCAGCAAATATTTCTTCGAGCTCGGTGCGGGAAAGGAAAACTTCACCTGGAAGTAACTGCAATCGTTGGTACCTCCACAAAGTCACATATAGATAAAGCACCACCCACCGAAGAAGCAACGATTTGGTGGGTCGGTGTTTGTAACTGCATTTATAAAAATATGGAGATGAATTTATGAGATACGAATCAAGTCAGCTAAGAGAATATATGGAACAAAGCGGCAAAACAGTCGCGGTAACGGGTGCCGGCATCTCCTATTTGTACGGGATGAGACGCCTTAAGCAGAGCGTCGGGCTCATGAATTCAAGGCAGGTGCTCTCCCCTTCGTTCGTAAGAAGCAACCCGGATGATTTCTATAAAATAGTCAAGACATCATTTTTGGATGCCACCTTCGAAAAGGGTCCGAGCGAGGTTCACAAACAGCTTGCGACCCTCGAAAAGCACGGCTTGCTCTATGGGATAGTCACCCAGAACATGGACTGCCTGCATACGATTGCCGGTTCAAAGAACGTCGTCGAGTTTCAGGGAAGCTTCGGGGACAACATCTGCGTGGACTGCGGCGCAAGATACCTTAATTATAAAATCTGGAATCACGGGCACACACCCACCTGCGAAAAGTGCGGTTCACCGCTGATGCCGACAACCTTCTGCAGGGAAAACAAGATATCTGAGCAGGTTTCCAAAGAAAGCATGAAGAAAGCGCAGGAGATGATTTCCGAGGCGGATTTGGTCATTATCATCGGCACAACAGGGTTCAGAAGCGACGAGTATCTCAAGAAGATGAGAAAGGATACAAAGCTCGTCCAGATTAATCCTTCGGAAACTCCGCTTGACAGCGTTGCCGACTGGAATATCCACGCCGACGCCGCAGAGGTTCTTGGCGAAGTGATGGACGGATGGGAGAAGTGCGAAAATGTTCTCTAAATCGGGCTTCGACGACAAGATACAGAAATTTGCGGAATATGTAGACAACAGTAGCGGTATAGTCGCAATCACGGGTGCGGGAATCTCGATTTCCGGCGGAGGAGTGACCTACAGTCAGCTCTCCCGCAATCTTCGCCCCGGAGGTTTTGAAAGCGAATCGTTTCTTAAGTCCTATGTCAAAACCATGCACCACTATAAGCCGAGCCTGAGTCATTATGCCTTGGCGGATCTTGAACGCGAAGGCAAGCTCATAGGTGTCATCACGACGAACGAGGACTGCATGCACACCATCGCAGGCTCACAGAACGTCGCCGAGATTCAGGGAAGCTTCCAGATTAACCGCTGTTCGGATTGCGGCAAGCACTTTGACGGCTATGAGATATGGAACAAGGATGAACTCCCCAAGTGCGATTCCTGCGGCGGGACGATTCTCCCGTGGGAGCTCTACAGCCACATCGGGCTGTGGGACGAAGGCGTCAAGGACGCGCAGAACTGGATTTCAAAAGCCGACCTGATTATAGTAATCGGCACCAACGGCTACTATGGCGGCGTTTATTGGAACCACAGACGGAGCGACGCCACCATAGTCCAGATTAACCCGGGGCACACAGCCTTCGACAGGGTTGCGGATCTGAACATTCGCGAAGAATGCGACGACGTATTCAGAGAGCTTAAGGAAAGGCGGAGCAAAAATGCCTGATGAAGAAAAGATGAAAGAGCTTGCCGAGAAGATGCGCGAAGCGGAAAACAAGGGTCTGACAGAGGAACAAATCAAGGTTCGTGATGCCGAAAGAGAAAAGCGCAGGCTTGAAAATATCAGGATTCTTGAGGACACGCTCGGCATTCTCGAAAAAGGCTCTTATGAAAAGGACGGCAAGGAAATAAATCTCAGATTCTCTGTCGGCGAAATGGAAGAAGCAAAAGTCTATCTCCCCGAAGATATCGAAGCTATTGAAAAGTCGGCACCGGTTACAGAAGCACACGATGAACGCGATATAAGCCGGATTTTCGGCTGTGAAAACGAAGATGCGCTTGTTCTTGCAAAGAAAAGATATCTTGAAATGAAGGAAGCGGGGGACTTCTCACCGAAGGTATTGGTTTTGAATCTCGCTTCGGCTACCGAGCCCGGTGGACGCACCCGCAAGGGCGCAAGTGCGCAGGAGGAAGACCTCTGCCGGCGTTCGTCGCTCCTTCTTTCCCTCGAAAGCGAGAACGCAAAGAAGTATTACGACTATAACAACGCCCACAAGACCCACATGGGCTCAGACGGGATTGTCATGTCGGAAAATGTCGAGGTTATAAAAAATCACTCTTCCGAAACGCTCGCAGAGCCGTTCCCGATATCGGTCATGTCGTGCTCAGCACCGATGATTCGCATGGGGCTCGAGGGGATGACGCAGGAAGAGTATGAAAGCATGCTCGAAACCCGTATTCGGGGAATGCTGACGGTCGCCGCAACGGAAAAATATCGCCATTTGATCTTGGGCGCATTCGGTTGCGGAATATACGGAAACGATGCAAGCCTTGTATCAAGGCTGTTTTATGAGGCGATTATGGGCTTCTCCTATGCCGGAAAGCCGGCGGAGGCGCTGTTTGACTCGATAGACTTCGCCGTCCTCTGCAAGCCTGAAAAGGATTATAATTACAAAGAATTTTGCAGGTATTTTTCGTAATTGAACCGTCCGCGAACTATCCGACACTTTGGAAATTGTTGGGTTGACACCCGATTTCGGTTGAGTATAATACTAATCATACAACAGGTTGTTGGATAATAACAAGGAGGAAATTTGAATGCCGGTTATTTCTGTAGACCATCTGACAAAGGACTACGGTCACGGTCGTGGCGTGTTTGATGTGTCTATTCAAGTGGACAAAGGCGAATGCTACGGCTTTCTCGGACCTAACGGTGCCGGGAAAACCACTACAATACGACATCTGATGGGCTTTTCAAAGCCCGAAAAAGGCAAAACCTCTATTTCAGGTAAAGACAGCTGGGAGCACTCGGCGGAACTCAAGAACACCGTCGGCTATCTCCCCGGAGAGGTCACCCTCCCGCAGGGACTTTCCGGAACAGGCTTCCTTAAGATGATGGAGGGCATGCGGAACACAAAAAACGACGATTACTTAAAGATGCTTCTTGACAAGTTCGACCTCGACCCGAACATCAGCATCAAGCGGATGAGTCTTGGCGTCAAGAGAAAGCTTGCGGTTGTTACGGCTTTCATGCACGACCCGGATATTCTGATATTGGACGAACCGACATCGGGACTCGACCCGGTCATGCAGGAGACGTTTATTGACTTTGTAAAAGAGGAAAAGGCAAGAGGCAAGACCATCTTCCTCTCGTCCCACATCTTCCACGAGGTCGACGCTTCGTGCGACAGGATTGCAATAATCCGTGACGGCAGTATCGTTTCGGAATTCAAGTCGGATGAGCTCAAGGCGAGCCACGACAGAATCTATCGCGTCACATTCAAGGACGAGGGCTCGTACTTAAGATTTATCGAGAAGCCGTTCAGGTTTACATCTAAAAACCATGGCAAGCTTCGTGCAAAAGTCCAGATTGAGGCTGACAGGGTCGGCGAGCTGACACAGTGCTTAGGAGATTATGAGATTGCGGATTTCGTCGAGATTCCGTTCACACTTGAGGACTACTTCATGAGCTTCTATGACACAGGTCATCATTTCGAGGGGGTGAGCAGATGAGCGACAGCGTTATTTCCGTACAGCATCTCACAAAAGACTATGGATATAATCGTGGTGTCTTTGATATCTCCCTCGACATCAAGAAGGGCGAGGTCTTCGGATACCTCGGCACCAACGGCTCCGGCAAGACCACTACTATCCGCCACATGATGGGATTTCTTAAGCCCGATTCCGGCGAGGTGGACGTAAATGGCATAAATCCTTGGAAGAATGCCCCCGAGGTCATGAAAAACGTGAGCTACATCCCCGGTGAGATTGCCTTCCCGGATGTAAAGACAGGAACCGATTTCTTTAAAATTCAGGCGGAATTCCTTGGCGTCAAGGATTTCACCTATATGAACTACCTTATCGACAAGCTCGGGCTCGACCCTTCGGCTAACTTAAAGCGAATGAGCAAGGGCATGAAGCAGAAGACCGCAATCGTTGCGGCTCTGATGGGCGACAAGGAAATCCTCGTCATGGACGAACCGACAACAGGTCTTGACCCGTTGATGAGAGAAACCTTCCTTGAGCTTGTTCGTGAGGAAAAGAACAAGGGCAGAACAATCTTCATGTCGAGCCACATCTTCGAGGAAATCGAGGACGTCTGCGACAGAGTCGCCATAATCGGCAACGGCAAGATTGAAAGCGTCCTGAGCCTTTCCGACCTCAGGCACGGAACCAAGAGAAACTATAAAATTGTCTTCGGCAATCAGCCCTCGGCAAAGAAATTTGCGGAGAGGATGCCCGAGGCGACCATGAACGGCAACGAAGCGACAATAGGTCTTCTTGCAAACGAAACCGACGGGCTTTTCAAGGCTCTTAGGAACCTTGAAGTCGTTACCGTTGACGAAACCCACGAGAATCTGGAGGAATACTTCATGAACATATACAGAGAAGAGGAGAAAAAGAAATGAAAGTAACGAAAGTATTTTCAATACCTCTGTTCAAGCAGAGCCTTCGGGCAAACAGAGTGCTTCTGATTGCCTGCACGGTGGTCTTATGCCTGATGACGATTGTCACCACCTACGCCGGAAACCTCATTGCCGGAACGGAGTCGACCGATTATACCGACGCCCAGACCGATTTCTACAGCCACCTGTATGTTCTGGCGGCATATAACGAGATGATGGGAACCGACTTGAGCTATGACGACTTTGCATCTTCCGACGACACGACCATGTACGAGACTGTTTTCGAGATGATGTCCGCGCAGTCGGAAGAGCTCGATTTGTCGGTTGAGAAATTCGCAGAATCGGCTGAGCTTCTTTCGGAATCGGACGTAGGACTTGATGTCTATATCACAAACTTCGAGTATGTCTATGCCTTGGGCGCCACCGAAGGCGTCTTCACGGGCGACACCTTGGATGTCAGCACAATGATGACTAACATGTTTGAGATGATGGGTATGTCATCGGATATGCTCAACACCATGACCGAGATGGATACATCCGCTATGCTCAATCAGATGTACTTCACCATCATGTGCTTACTTCCGATTATACTCTTCATCATCTTCGCCGGCAACGAGCTTTTCGTTGACCAGGTCGACAAGGGCTCGATGGCTTATGTCTTATCCACACCGACAAAGAGAAGCGCTGTTGTCATCACTCAGCTTATATACATGATAGTCACGCCTCTGATAATGGTCGGCTGTGGACTGATAGTAAGGCTTGTGGCGACAAGAGGTTTTACCGGTGAAGTGGATGTAGTGAAATTCCTGGCTCTCTACGGCGGAATCTATCTCTTAGCGGAGGCAATGGCGAGCATCTGCTACATGGCAAGCTGTGTATTCAACCTCAGCAAGAATGCTATGGCTCTCGGCGGCGGACTCAATGTCTGGTTCTTCCTCTGCTCGCTTCTCGGAATGTTCGGTTCCGATACGATGGTCAGCATGGGAATTGGCGCCGAAATGCTCGGAGTCTTCAATAATCTGACTATAGTAGGTTTGTTTGACGTTGAAGCCCTCGGAACGGTCGGCTCCGGTGCCGTTGATTATGCTTTCGTTCCGAAGCTTATAGCTTTGGTTGTAATAGCTGTGGTCTGCTACGCAGTCGGCGCAGTCAGATTCCAGAAGAAAGATTTACCTCTGTAATTATAAATCAGGCATTAAGGAAAGTGATGCGTGGAATATATTGCTTGAGGGGAAAACAGGACGGTATTAAGTTAATATCAGAAGATAGATTTTATTGGAGGAATGTTTTTATATGCTTCATATTTTCGGAAATATGAAGACCAAGGACAGGTGGCTCGCACTTCTGTGTGTGCTGCTTGTTTGCGGTCAGGTTTATTTTGATTTGCGCCTGCCCGATTACACCGCTGAAATCACAGTTCTTATAAGCAGTGAGGTAACCGAGCTGTCGCAATACTTCGTAGCAGGCGGAAAGATGCTTGCCTGTGCTTTGTGCAGTGCTTTGCTGACGGTCATAGTCGGATATCTGTCCGCTATGATTGCGGCTGACTTCTCTTACGACGTAAGAGCTAAGCTATTCGACAAAGTCACTTCTTTCGGACCCGGTGAGATAAAGAAGTTCTCGACCGCAAGTTTAATCACCCGTACCACCAACGATATAACCCAAATTCAGATGATAATCTCGATGGGTCTTCAGATGCTTATTCGTGCACCTATTATGGCTATCTGGGCGATTATCAAGATTGTCGGCAAGAGCTGGGAGCTCTCGGTTGTCGTTGCATCGGCGGTTGTAATCGTCGTCGGAGCACTGATTGTGATACTCGCAATTATGATTCCGAAATTCAGAGTCGTCCAGAAGCAGATTGATGACGTCAACAGAATCACGGAAGAAAACCTCAACGGTATCAGAGTTGTTCGTGCCTTCAACGCCGAAAAGTATCAGGAAGATAAATTCGACACGGCTAATACAAACCTCATGAAAACACAGCTCTTCACAGGTCGTGGAATGGCGATTCTGTCGCCTATCATGATGTTCGTGCAGAGCGGCGTCAGCGTTGCCATCTACTATGTCGGCGCAATTCTCATCAACAATATCGAAGTGCCTCTGAGCGGAACAGCCGCCGAAATCGCAACCGCTATTTCCGAGCGTTCGAACATGCTCGGCGAGGTCGTTTCGTTCAGCTCGTATGCGCTCTATGTCATCATGTCGTTCGTGATGCTTCTGATGATATTCATGCTCCTTCCCCGTGCACAGGTTTCTGCAGCCAGAATCAACGAAGTCCTCGATTCGGATATTGCCGTTAAAGAGGGCAACGAAACCACTTCCACAGAAACCGGCACCATCGAATTCAAGGATGTTTCCTTCCGCTATCCCGATGCCTCTGAGGATTGCCTCAAGCACATCACATTCTCCGCCAAGAAGGGCGAAACGGTCGCCGTCATCGGTGCCACCGGTTCCGGTAAATCCACCCTCGGCGGTCTTGCCGCAAGGCTTTATGATGCCACTTCGGGAACCGTTCTTCTCGACGGCAAGGAAATCTCGGAATACGATTTTGAAACGCTCTATAACAAGATTGGTTATATTCCTCAGAAAGCGACTCTGTTCGCAAATACTGTTGAGGGCAACCTGAAGTTCGGTTCAACGAGAAATAATATTACTTATGAAGAGATGGAAAATGCGATGGATATCGCTCAGGCTTCCGACTTTGTAAATGCCATGGACGACGGAGTCAACAGCAGAATTTCTGCGGGCGGCTCGAACGTGTCCGGCGGTCAGAAACAGCGTCTCTCCATTGCCAGAGCGGTTGCCGGCAAGCCGGAAATCCTCATCTTCGACGACTCCTTCTCGGCTCTCGACTATAAGACCGACCGTGCACTCCGTCAGCGCATCAAGACCGACCTTGACGGCACAACCTGCCTCATCGTAGCCCAGAGAATCGGAACCATCCGTCACGCCGACAAGATTATCGTTCTTGATGACGGTGCAGTCGCAGGAATCGGCACTCATGATGAACTCATGAAGAATTGCCCGGTTTATCAGCAGATAGCTTTGTCACAGCTCTCGGAAGACGAGCTTGCGGCAAATGAATAAGGAGGTGCTTTGATTATGCCGGAAACAAATTCAAGACCCACGGGCAGACCGATGGGTGGAAGAGGTCCCATGGGCGGCAGAGGCATGTCGGGCGGCAAAGCCAAGGACATGAAGGGCGCACTCCTCGGACTTCTCAGATATATCAGTAACCAGACGGGAATCATCATTTTTGCACTCGTTCTCGCCGCCGCAGGTGCGGTTCTCACGATTATAGGACCGAACCAGCTCAGTCGCCTTACCGACTACATCTATGATGGTCTGACCACCTCAATAGATATGGACGGAATTCTGAGCGTTGCATTGCTCCTGCTCGGCTTGTACCTTGCAAGTGCAATATTCAGCTTCTTACAGCACTACATCATGCAGACCGTCACACAGAGAACCTCGAAGAGGCTCCGTGGCGACATCAGCACCAAGATTAACAGACTTCCCCTGAAATACTTCTCGGGTAACGCCGCAGGCGACGTTCTCTCGAGAATGACGAACGATGTCGATATGATAGGTCAGGCTATGTCCAACAGCCTGTCAAACCTCGTCACCGCAATCGCTCAGTTCATCGGTTGCCTCATCATGATGTACTACACCAACGCCATTATGGCAACCACGACCGTCGTTGCTACCATAGTCGGACTTATCTGCATGGTAATCGTCATGAGCCATTCGCAGAAGTACTTTACCGCTCGTCAGGAAAACTTAGGTATCCTGAACGGCTATATTGAAGAGATGTACACCGGTCACGATGTTATAAGAATCCTGAACGCCGAGGGCGAGGTCAAGGATACCTTCACTTCGATGAACAAGGCTGTCAAGAACGCAAACTTCCGCTCGCAGTTCCTTTCGGGACTTATGCAGCCTATCATGACCTTCATCGGCAACTTCAGCTATGTTGCTGTCTGCGTTGTCGGTGCGGCACTCATCATCGACGGACAGATAACCTTCGGCGTTATCACCGCATTCCTGATTTACACAAGACTCTTCGAGTCTCCTCTCCGTCAGATTTCTCAGGCTATGACCCAGGTTCAGTCCTGTGCGGCGGCTTCCGAGAGAGTTTTCGAATTCCTCGGTGAGGAAGAGATGGACGACGAGTCCGATAAGACCAAGAAGATTGAGAATGTTAAGGGCGAAGTCGAATTTAAGAATGTCAAGTTCGCATATCCGAACGCTCCCGAAAAGGAGATTATCCATGGCTTCAGCGTGAAGGTCAAGCCCGGGCAGAAGGTCGCAATCGTCGGACCCACAGGCGCCGGCAAGACGACTATGGTCAACCTGCTGATGCGCTTCTTCGAGCCCACCGGCGGAGATATTCTCATCGACGGTGTTTCGACCAAGGACGTCCCGAGGTCCAACGTCCACAACCAGTTCGGAATGGTTTTGCAGGAAACTTGGCTCTTTGAAGGAACCGTCAGGGAGAATCTTCTCTACAACACTGAGGGCGTAACAGATGAGCAGATGGAGGCGGCTTGCAAGGCTTGCGGAATCCACAGCTTTATCAAGGCACTTCCGAACGGCTACGATTCGGTTCTCAGCGACAACACGGCTATTTCCGCCGGTCAGAAACAGCTCCTGACAATCGCCAGAGCGATGATTCAGAACAGCCCGATGCTGATCCTTGATGAAGCGACCTCGAGCGTCGACACGAAGACCGAGATGATCACTCAGGAAGCGATGGATAAGCTGACCGATAAGAGAACAAGCTTCGTCATCGCCCACCGTCTGTCGACCATCAAGAACGCCGATATCATCCTCGTTATGCGCGACGGCGACATTGTCGAGCAAGGCACGCACGACGAACTCCTCGCCAAAGGCGGCTTCTATGCCGAGCTGTATAACAGCCAGTTTGAAGAGGTGGCGTAGGAAGCCAGCGGCACGCTTTCATATTGAAAGATAAAATCAGCGGGAACGCAATTCATAATGAACTGCGCTCCCGCTTTTGTTCTATATTTGTTCAAAGTGCAAGTTTTGCTGAAAGCAAAACTTGCTGACTTGGCGAAGCCAAGTCATTCCACCGTCACACTCTTCGCCAGATTCCTCGGCTTATCCACATCCAATCCCTTCGCCAGTGAGACATAATAGCTCATCAGCTGTAGTGGGATTACGGCGAGAGACGCTGCGAAGTGGGAATCCGTCTCGGGAATATAGACGGTGAAGTCGGCTATGTCCTCGGTGTTATAGTTGCCGTCGGTCGTCACCGCCATGAGATATGCCCCACGGCTTTGGCACTCGACCATGTTGCTGACCGTCTTTTCATAGAGCTCGCTCTGTGTCAGGCAACCGACAACGAGGGTTCCGTCCTCGATGAGGCTGATTGCGCCGTGCTTGAGCTCACCGGCGGCGTAGGACTCGGAATGGATATAGGAAATCTCCTTCATCTTGAGGCTTCCCTCGAGGCTGATGGCATAGTCGATGCCGCGACCGATGAAGAATATATCCGTTGATGAAGCCTGTTTTGCGGCGAACCACTGTAGCCGCTCTTTATCCTCAAGTATCTTCCCAATCTTTTCGGGAAGCGTCAGGAGCTCGGCAATCAGGTCTTCATACTTCGCTTCGTCAATTCTGCCTATGACATAGGCGAGCTGGACGGCAAAAGTGTATCCCGCGACGAGCTGTGCCGAATATGCCTTTGTCGTTGCGACGGCAATCTCGGGACCGGCAAGGGTATAGAAGACGTTGTCAGCCTCTCTTGCAATCGAGCTTCCGACGACGTTTACTATCGCAAGGGTTTTGAGCCCTCTGCTCTTTGCTTCACGGAGCGCCGCCAGACTGTCCGCCGTTTCACCCGACTGGCTGATGATGATGCAGAGCCCGTTCTTGTCGAGCACCGGATTGCGGTATCTGAATTCCGAAGCAAGCTCGACCCGCACGGGGATTCCCGCCAGGTCCTCTATAACATACTGCATGACCGCCCCGACGTGATAAGCCGAGCCGCATGCGACTATGTAAATCTGACTGATGGACTTGAGCTCCTCGTCAGAAATCCCGACCGAGCTTAAGTCGATTTTTCCGTCGTGAATGACCGAGGAAAGCGTGTTCCTGACGGCTTCCGGCTGTTCGTGGATTTCCTTAATCATGAAGTGCTCGTAGCCGGCTTTTTCGGCGGTTGCGGCATCCCATTTTATCTCGCTCGGCTCTTTCTCAATCTTCTCGCCGTCGATGTTGTAGAACTCAACGCTTCCGCCCGAGAGGTGCGCAATCTCGTAGTTGCCGATATAGTAAACGCTTCGGGTGTACTTGAGAATAGCCGGGACGTCCGACGCAAGATAGGATTCGTCGCCGTTAACGCCGACGATAATCGGGCTGTCCTTTCTGGCGGCGAAAATCTCGTCGGGGAAGTCCTTGAACATCACCGCAAAGGCATAGGAGCCGGAAATTCTCGTCATGGCACGGGTCAGGGCGTCAATCGGCGTGCCCAAGCCCTTCTTATAATAGTAATCTATCAGCTTTATTGCAACTTCCGTATCCGTCGAGGAATAGAAGCTGTAGCCGTTCTTCTCGAGAAGCTCCTTGAGCTCTTTGTAGTTCTCGATGATTCCGTTGTGGATGCCGACAACGTTGCCGTCGTCCGAACGGTGGGGATGAGCGTTTATCTCGGAGGGTGCACCGTGAGTAGCCCATCTTGTGTGCCCGACGCCGCATGTGCCCGAAAGAGCCTTGCCGCCGTCGGTCTTTTCGGCAAGAACCGCCAGCCTGCCCTTCGCTTTGACGACCTTAATCTCGCCGTCACCGTCACGGACGGCGATTCCTGCGGAGTCGTAGCCCCTGTATTCGAGCCTCGAAAGCCCATCCAACAGTATCGGCGCCGCCTGATTCTTCCCCGAATATCCGACAATACCACACATAGCTTAACCTCCCTCTATCGCTGATACTATATCATCCGTATATTTCTTGCACAATTCTTCCGTCTCCGCCTCCGCCATTACCCTGACCAAGGGCTCTGTGCCGGATGCTCTGACTAAAATTCTTCCCGAATCGCCCAATGCTTCGGAAGCTTTTTCTATTGCCTCTTTCACCTTCGGGTCGCTGAGAGTCGCCTCTTTATCGCTTACCTTCACGTTTACCAATACCTGCGGGTAAATCTGCAAGCCCTCGCAGAGCTGAGAAAGCGTCTTCTTCTCGGAAAGCATGACCTCCATGAGTTTTAATGATGTCAGGATTCCGTCGCCGGTGCCGGCGTATTTCGAGAAGATGATGTGCCCCGACTGCTCGCCGCCGAGCCTGCAACCGTTTTGGCTCATGTATTCATACACATATTTGTCGCCGACTGCGGTCTTGGCATAGTCGATGCCCTCGCGGTCAAACGCCTTGTAGAGCCCGATGTTAGACATAACCGTCGTGACGACTGTGTTGTTTTCGAGCTCGCCGCGGGAGCGCATGTATTTTCCACAGATATAGAGGATATGGTCGCCGGTGACGACCTCGCCCTTCTCGTCGACGGCTATGCACCTGTCAGCATCGCCGTCATAGGCAAAGCCGACGTCGAGGTGGTTCTCGAGGACATGCTTCCGGAGAGCCTCGATATGGGTCGAGCCCGCATTGTCGTTTATGTTGAAGCCGTTCGGCTCGGTGTTGATGGCATAGGTCTTGGCGCCGAGAGCGTCAAAAACAGCCTTGGCGATGTGCCAGCTCGCACCGTTGGCGCAGTCGAGCCCGACCTTGACCCCACGGAACGAGAACATCCCGAGCGAAATAAGATACCCTATGTAGCGGTTCCTGCCCTCGATATAGTCGACGGTTCTGCCAATTTGCTCTTTATGTGCAAACGGAATCTCGGGGAAATCAACGCCGAAAACATTGAGCTTCCCGTCGAGGTAATCCTCAACGAGGCTGATAACTTCCTCGTCCATCTTTTCGCCCCTCGAGCCGATGAGCTTGATGCCGTTGTCGTAATAGGGGTTGTGGCTTGCGGAAATCATGATTCCGCAGTCGAAATCCTCCCTCCCGACGACGTATGCCACCGACGGGGTCGTCGTGACGTGCAAGAGATATGCGTCGGCACCCGAAGCGACCAAGCCGCCCACGAGCGAATATTCAAACATATAGCTCGAGCGCCGGGTGTCTTTTCCTATAACTATTTTAGCGGGAGAGTTATCGCCGGCTCTTTTTCTGAGCTCCGAATAATACCACCCGAGAAATCTTCCTACTTTGAAAGCGTGCTCCGCCGTCAGACCGACGTTAGCCTCGCCACGAAACCCATCGGTTCCGAAATATCTTGACATACCAAGTCCCCTTATTAAAGAAATGCTATTATAATATATTACTCTAAGACGGCGAAATTGTCAAGTTACGTCTTGGTAACAAGTTGCCTTTCCCACTTGGACATTATGTACAAAATCAGCCTTCATATATTGTGCACAATGACAAGTTGAAATCGGTGTGAAAAAGGCGTATAATTAAAGAACACGAAAATATACTTGGAACACAGGTATTCAGGAGGTAATGTAATGAAAAGAATCATCGCAATGCTTATGGCAGGGCTAATGATTATCGCTTTGGTCGGCTGTGGAAGCTCCTCGCGTGAGGTTGTTCAGCTCACGTTCAATACCCAGGACGCTGAAGACATCCTCAATGCAGCAGGTATCTATCTTCCCGATGCAGAGGAAACTGCGGCGGCTGGCTCCACAGTCAGATGGTTCGCTTGGTATGACGGCATGCAGAACTATTCGGAAGATGAAATTATCAATTCCGGCTACTGGACCTTCCAGGAGAAGTATGGCTGCGCAATCAAGTGGGATGAATGCACTTGGGAAACAAGATATGACGAGCTTGCAACTCTTATCTTGGCTTCCAACTCTCCCGACTTCTACCCCGGAGATAACGAAATCTTCCCGACAAGATGTATCAAGGGCATGTTCGTCCCCGTTGACGACTACATGGACTATGACGACCCGCTTTGGGCAGACGAGAAGGACTATGCTTACAACTACTTCTCAATCAAGAACAGACCCTACATAATCATCTTTGATAACACCTTCGGCAACGTTGTTGCTTATAACCGCAGAGTTATGGAAGAATGGGGCTATGACGACCCCGCCGAGCTCTACTATAACGACGAGTGGACATGGGACGTATTCTATGAGATGTGCGTTGACTTCTCCGACCCTGACGAGGACAGATATGCTCTTGACGGTTGGGGTTATAACCACGGTATCATGCACTCGAGTGGCGAGACGATAATTGTCTACAACACCGAGACACAGCAGTATGAAATCAACGTTGATTCTGCGCCTATCGAGCGTGCGGCACAGCTTCTCTATGACCTCAATAAGAACGACTGCATCTATCCGAGATGGAATAACGGCTGGAGCCTCCGTAACAGCACCGAGGGCGGCGGCATGAAGGAAGGACTTCTTCTCTTCTACATCCGTGGTTCATGGGTATTCACCGGAACCGTTGCGGAAATCAGCGCTGTATTCGGCGATGTCACCGATGGCGAGCTCATGTTCGTTCCTCTCCCCAGAGATGACGACGGCGACGGCTACTACTACACCGAGTCTGCCGCTTCCGGCTACTGCATCGTTCAGGGTGCTTCGAACCCCGAAGGCGTTGTGCTCCTGGCGGCTTGCATGAGATTCAAGGTTCTCGACCCGACTGTTATCTCCATCGACCGTATCCAGCTCGAGGAAACCTACCTCTGGACTCAGGAAATGCTCGACATGTATGACGAGTGCTACAGACTTGCATCGTCCGCAGAAAACCTCATCGTCGTTTACGATTCCGGCTTGGGCGACAAGCTTCAGGCTGTAACCGAGAAGTACGAGTCAATCGCAGACTCCTCTGATGCCTCCACATGGGCACAGATCAAGGAATCGTATAACGAACAGCTTGAGTACTATGTAGCCGAGCTGAACGCCCAGATTGATTCCTACGACCCGTATCAGATGAATGACTACGAAGGATAGTAGCCTATCCCGGATAGTAATCCCGATATTCCCGCAAAAACCGCTTAGTATTAGAAAAGCCACCCGAAAGGGTGGCTTTTTGTTGACAGTTGTCAATTTATATGCTATAATGTCGACAGTGAGAGGTTGGCTACTCTTTCCTCGTGAGAGGAGGTGACGCTGATGGAGATTATTTCTATAATCTTGGAGGTCTTAGCTTTGCTCTTGACTGCCTTTACTGTTGGTTACACCGTGGGTTCTAACCAGAAGAAATAACCGCGTCTGATTGATTCAGCGCGGCATTCTAACTAATGGTCTTTGATTATTGGAAAGAGTGACCGTCGCCTGAACTGCAATTCAGGCTAAGTTAGGGACTTTGTCCGTAACCTATCCTCTCACCTCTTTTATTATACTCCATCGCTGTTGTTTTGTCAACAGCTTTTTTATTGCTTATACAGCGGTTTCTTCTGTGCAACCTGCACAAAATCAATCCCCGTTTCTTGTCTATTATGCTGAATTGAATTTGCTTGTGAAAAGGTGTATAATAAAAAAAGCAGGCTTTTTTTAGACAAGCTTTTTAGCAAAATTCTTTTTGGAGGTGCTTTAATGAAGAAGGTAATTTCGCTTCTTCTTGCCGGAATACTGATTATTTCTTTGGTCGGTTGCGGCAGTGCAAATAAAGAGGTAGTTCAGCTTACTTTCGCTACACAGGATGCCGAGGCTATCCTTAATGCGGCGGGCGTTTATCTTCCGACTGTTGAAGAGACATCTGCGGCAAATTCAACCATCGTCTGGTTCGCATGGTATGACGATATGCAGAACTATTCCGACGATGAAATCATCAATTCAGGCTATTGGACGTTCCAGGAGAAGTACGGCTGCTCTATCGAGTGGTACGAGTGCTCTTGGGATACACGTTTTGACGAACTGGCAAACCTTATCTTGGCTTCAAGCTCACCCGACTTCTACCCGGGCGGCAACGAGGTCTTCCCGACAAACTGCATCAAGGGCATGTTCCAGCCGGTCGATACCTACATAGACTATGACGACCCGCTTTGGGAAGGCGAGAAGGAATTCGCCTATGACTACTATTCCCTCAAGGACAGACCCTATGTCATCGTTTATGATAACGCTTTCGGTCACGTTGTGGTTTACAACAGAAGAGTCATCGAGGAATTCGGTTATGACGACCCCGCCGAGCTCTATTGGAACGACGAGTGGACCTGGGACGAATTCTATGAGATGTGCGTAGACTTCTCCGACGTCGATGAGGACAGATATGCCCTTGACGGATGGTACTACAGTGCGGCTCTGATGCACTCCTGTGGCGAGATGATAATCCAGTATAACACCGAAACACAGCAGTTTGAGAGTAATATAGATTCACCTGCCGTTGAGCGTGCGGCGAACCTTCTTTATAACCTCGGCAAGAACGAGTGCGTATATCCGCTCTGGAACAAGAGCTGGTCAATCCGCAACGGCGTTTCCGGCGGCGGTATCAAGGAAGGACTTCAGCTCTTCTGCATCGCAGAGACTTCCGAATTCACCGACACGGTTGAGAACGTCAACTCCGTCTGGGGCGACATCGAAGAGGGCGAAGTCATGTTCGTTCCGCTTCCCAGAGATGATGACGGCGACGGCGTTTACTACATGGAATCGACAGCCGACGGCTACTGCATCGTAAACGGTGCTTCGAACCCCGAGGGCGTTGCGCTTCTGGCGGCTTGCATGAGATTCAAGGTTCTCGACCCGACAGTTGTCGACATCGACAGAATTCAGCTCGAGGAGACCTACATGTGGACTCAGGAAATGCTCGACATGTGGGATGAGTGCTACGACCTCACAACTCAGATTGACAAGGTTGTCATCACCTACTACGAAGGCTACGGCGACAAGCTCTATGCGGTTCTCTACAGCTACGAAGGCAACGCCTATTCCGAGGAGCCCACAACATGGGCACAGCTCAAGGAGACCTATAACGAACAGCTTGACTACTACATCAACGCTCTGAACGAATCCATCGCGGCATACGACCCCGATGCGGAAACGGTGAGCTAATAACCGGAAATTAGCAACCGCCCTGATGGGGCGGTTGTTTTTATGCCGTCAACAGCCTCAATTCCCCCAAACTGAGCCCCTTATGCAAGCACTTATTTATCCCTCCCGAAATAATCATCGCCGAAGTCGAAATCAGTTTGTCGATGTTCTTTGGAGTGACCATCAGGGGCTCGCCGCTCGTTCCGGCGTCGGCGACGGTCGGGACGCCGATTGCGATGCAGGGGATGCCGAGCGTCCTCTTTGAGACCTCGCTTCGGGAGTTCATAACGCCGCTCCCCGGGGAGATTCCGGCGTCGGTGAGCTGAATTGTGCGCCCGAGGTGCCTCGGGTCCTGACAGGCGAGGGCGTCGATGACAATCACGGCGTCGGGCGAAAGCTTCCCGATGAGGGAGCCTAAGAACTCGGACGTCTCGATTCCCGTCTGACCCATGACCCCGGGAGCGGCACAAGAGACGAGCCCCAAGCCGCTTGTGTCGAGGTCGGGAGCATCCGTCGGGAGATGCCTCGTTGCGAATATGTGCGAAACCACCCTCGGTCCCAGGCTGTCGGGGGTGATGCACTCGTTTCCGAGCCCCGCGACGAAAACGGAGCTTGCACCGCCCAAGAGCTCCCGAAGCTTTTCCGAAAGCCCCATCGAGTATTCGTCGGCACTGGACGGAATCATTTCGAAGCTGTCCCGGGGCTCGAGGGTCAGATATCGCCCGACTGATTTGCCGACCGAACGTGCGGCGGATTCGCTCTTGAGATTGATATCCGTCACGGTGAAGCCGCCGATTGTGCCGCTTCTGACTTCGACGCCCTCGGGCAGGTTGTCTGAAAGCTCGAGTGCCAGGTCGGTTCTCGGCGTTTCGGGCTTGAAAATCATAAAAAATCCTCTTTTCTTAAGAAAAAATCAAAAAAACACTTGCATTTTCAAGTGAGTAGTGGTATATTATAGCTTGTGACTATGTGGTTATATGACCACAAGGGTCATGAATTCTACTTGTTGAATAGTCGGGGAGTCATTAGCCCCAAGGCGCACTTTCTCTCAGTCGTGCACCGGGTATCCAACTAAGTTTGACTGCGGGTTAAACCCGCTTGCGGAAGCTCCCGCAGAATATTAACTAAGGAGGTGTCTTATGGCAAATATTAAGTCTGCCAAGAAGAGAGTTCTCGTCAACGAGAAGAAGGCGGCTCAGAACAAGGCTACTAAGAGCGCGCTCAAGACTGCTATCAAGAAGGTTGACGCTACTGAGGGCGAGGAAAAGGTCGCCGCTGTAAAGGTTGCAACCAAGAAGGTTGATCAGGCAGCCGCAAAGGGAATCATCCACAAGAACAAGGCGGCAAGAAAGAAGTCTCAGCTCGCCAAGAAGCTTAACGGCTGATAAAGACGCTTTGATTGCGCTCCGCTTAAAACCCAAAGCGGGGCGCGTTATGTTTTAATAGTATTCCTGAAAAGGAAATCAAATATACCGGAGTGAAATTATGAAAAAAGCACTACTTATTATTTTAGCTCTGATGACTGCAATAATGCTCACCGCTTGCGGTGGGGACGGGGATGCCGTATCCACCGGCGACGTTTCCGAGGATATTACGCCTGCCGAGTTGCCGGTAACGGTTGCAACGGAGGACGTGACGGAGGTATTGCCGGAAGAGACGGAGGTCACAACCGAGGACCCTGCGGTTACGACCGTTCCCGAATCCGAGACCGAGGCAACTACGACAACCACCGAAGCCACTACTGAGGCGACCACAACAGCCGCTACCACCACCGAGGCGACCACTACCACCAAGGCAACGACGACAACCGAAGCCACAACCACTGCGGCTATAACGACCACCGTCGACGAGGATGAGGAAGAGGTTGAAATCCTTTGGGAGGACGGCATCGACCGCGACGAATTTGAGGCTATGTTCGGGATTGACTCGGGCGAAGACCTTGGCGTAAGCGGATAAAAAGCCGAATATTTAATCTTTTTAGACTGTCCCTTGAAAATCAGGTGCAATAATTTAACCCAAATATTACGTCGAAAGTGATTGACTTTTTGGGCATAATGTGATATGCTATAAGAAGCGGTTTATGCCGTAATATCTTAAAGGGGGTAGCCTATGAATATCGCTCTCATAGCTCACGACGCCAAAAAAGAACTCATGATTCAGTTCTGTACTGCATACAGTGGAATTTTGGGAAAACACAACCTCTGTGCAACCGGTACCACCGGGAAACAAGTCGCCGAAGCAACAGGACTTAAGATTGAAAAATACCTTGCCGGTTCTCAGGGCGGTTGCCAACAGATCAGCGCAAAGATTTCCTGCAACGAAATCGACCTGCTTCTGTTCTTCAGAGACCCCATTAACCGAAAGACAAGCGAGCCCGACGAAAGAGATATTCTGAGGCTCTGCGATGTATATAACATTCCCGTGGCGACGAATATTGCAACAGCCGATGCTTTGATCATGGCTCTTGACAGAGGAGATCTGGACTACAGAATCCCTTGATATAAGCCCGGGGAATAGGGTGTATTACGGCGGCAGTCGTCCCTACTGGGGCGTCGCCGTCTTTTTTTGAAACTAAGGAGGAAAATTTATGGCACTTTCCGTGCAAAGACCGAAGGGAACCCAGGACATGGTGCCTTCGGAATCGAACAAGTGGCGAACGGTCGAGCAGGCGGCAAGAGATTCTGCCGAGCGCTTCGGCTTCAAGGAGATAAGAACCCCCGCATTCGAAGAAACGGGGCTCTTCGTCCGTTCGGTCGGAGATACATCGGACGTCGTCACAAAAGAGATGTACACCGTCTCCTCAAAGGGCGAGCACACCTTCACACTTAAGCCGGAGGGAACCGCCGGAGTCGTCCGGGCTATGCTCGAAAACGGACTCATGAACGAGGGCTTCCCGCAGAAGGTTTACTATATCACTCCCTGCTTCCGTCACGAGAAGCCTCAGGCGGGAAGATTAAGAGAATTCCACCAGTTCGGCGTTGAGATGTTCGGTACCTCTTCACCATATGCGGACGCCGACGTCATTATGCTTGCTCGTGAGGTTCTTTCGACCTGCGGAATCGACAGCGTTAAGCTCAATATAAACTCAATCGGTTGTCCCGAGTGCAGAAAGAAGTATCAGGAGGCGCTTGTTGAGTACTTCTCGAAGAGGAAGGAAGACCTCTGCGAGACCTGCCTTGAAAGACTTGACAAGAACCCTATGAGGCTCCTTGATTGCAAGGTCCCTAAGTGCTCCGAGATTGCAAAGGATGCGCCCGTGATACTTGATTATCTCTGTGACGAATGTCGCGAGCACTTCGAAAAGCTTCAGGCAATTTTAGACTCCTATAAAGTAGAATACGTCGTCAACCCGAAGATTGTAAGAGGTCTCGACTACTACACCAAGACCGTTTTCGAGTTCGTCTATGACGGAATCGGCGCGCAGGGAACCGTCTGCGGCGGCGGTCGTTACGATGGGCTTGTAAGTTCACTCGGAGGACAGCCGACACCGGCACTCGGATTCGGCATGGGTCTCGAGCGCCTTATCATGACGATGGAGGGCGAGGGCGTCGAGTTCCTCGACCCGAACACCCCCGACATCTACTTCGCCCCGATGGGCGAGAACGCTTACTCAGTGGCGTCGAAGCTTTGTCAGGAATTAAGAACCGAGGGCTACTCCGCCGAGTTCGACATAGTCGGCAGAGGCTTGAAGCCCCAGATGAGATACGCCAATAAAGTCGGTGCCAAGTTCGTCTGCGTCCTCGGAGACAACGAAATCGAATCGGGACAGGCGAAGCTCAAGAATATGAGAACCGGTGACGAAACTCCGGTAAATCTTAACGATTTCAAGACCGGCTTCGTGCCGACGTTGCTCAACGATATGTTTGAATTAGAAGGAATTGAGGGATAATTTATGGACACCATGGGAAATATGCGTAGAACCCACTATTGCGCCGAAATTCCGCTCGAGGGCGGAACGGAGGTCGTTGTCGGCGGGTTCGTTCAGAGAGTAAGAAACTTAGGAAATCTTATCTTTATTGACCTCAGAGACCGCACAGGTCTCGTTCAGCTCGCTTTCGGCGACGACACTCCGAGGGACGTTTTCGAGAAGGCTGAAACCCTTCGTAACGAGTACGTCGTTATGGCGAAGGGAACCGTCACTCCGAGGGAGAGTATAAATAAAGAGATAAAAACCGGCGCTTATGAGATAAGAGTAAGCGAGCTCAAGCTCCTTTCGAAGGCTCAGACACCGCCTTTCGAGGTCTCCAATTCCGATAAGGTCAACGACGAGCTGAAGCTCAAGTATCGCTATTTGGATTTGAGAAGCGAAAAGCTCACCCGCAACCTGATTACCCGCCATGAAATTGCGAAAATTGCGAGAGAGTACTTCTATGAGAACGGCTTCGTCGAGATTGAAACCCCGATGATGATTAGATCCACTCCCGAGGGCGCCCGTGACTATCTCGTTCCCTCAAGAGTTCATAAGGGTTCGTTCTATGCCCTTCCGCAGTCGCCGCAGATTTATAAGCAGCTTCTTATGATTGCGGGTCTCGACAGATACATCCAGCTCGCAAGATGCTTCAGAGACGAGGACCTCCGCGCCGACAGACAGCCGGAATTTACCCAGATTGACCTTGAGATGTCGTTTGTAGACGTCGACGACATTCTCGAAATCACCGAGGGCTTCATGAAGAGGCTCTTCAAGGAGATAAAGGGCGTCGACATCGAGACCCCGCTTCCGAGGCTTTCCTATAAGGACGCCATGAACCGCTACGGCTCCGACAAGCCGGACACCCGCTTTGGAATGGAGATTCAGGACCTCTCCGAAACCGTCAAGGACTGCGAATTCCCCGTTTTCAAGTCGGCTCTTGAGATGGGCGGTTCCGTCAGGGCGATTGTCGTTAAGAACGGCGCAGGCGTTTACACAAGAAAAGAAATCGACAAGCTCACGGAGCACGCCAAGGGAATCGGCGCCAAGGGGCTTGCCTATATAAGATGGGTCGAGGACGCCCCGAACTGCTCGTTTGCGAAGTTCCTTAAAGAAGGTGAGCTCGACGCGATCCTCTCGACACTCGGTGCCGAAAAGGGCGATGTTGTCCTCATCGTCGCCGACAAGGACAAAGTTGTTCTCCCGACTTTGGGAGCATTGCGTCTCATCTGCGCCAAGAAGCTCGACATCATCCCGAAGGACAAGTACAATCTATTGTGGATTGTCGAGATGCCCTTCTTCGAGTATAACGACGAAACGGGGCACTGGGACGCCATGCACCACCCGTTCACGATGCCTCTTGACGAGTGCCTTCCTTATCTCGATTCAGATCCCGCAAACGTCAGGGCGAAGTGCTATGACCTCGTCTTGAACGGCGTTGAGCTCTGCTCCGGCTCGATGAGAATCACCGACCGTGAGCTTCAGGAGCACATGTTCAGAGCCCTCGGCATGACCGACGAGGAAATCTCGGCAAAGTTCGGCTTCCTCGTTGACGCCTACAAATACGGTGCACCGCCGCACGGAGGACTCGGCATGGGTCTTGACCGCCTCGCGATGCTTCTCTGCGACGCAGATAGCTTAAGAGATGTCGTAGCCTTCCCGAAGGTTCAGAACGCCAGCGAACTCATGAGCAACTGCCCGACCGAGGTCGACGAGGAACAGCTCAAGGAGCTGGGACTCAAGATAGTAGAATAACACAAAAGCGGAAGTTACACAGTAGCTTCCGCTTTTTTTATCAATCTTCTCAGCACCGCTTTCGGTATCGGCGTGCGCTCGAAAAGTTCTGCTTTTGCATTTTCTTGGGGCATTTTCAGGCTTCCTTTATTGTATACTCATAAATATAATCCCTATCCGTCTCTCCTGTACGGATGAAACCCAGTCGCTCGTGCATTTTCTGTGATGCCACGTTCCACTTGTAGACGGTACTTCCGGTGATTTTCTTGTAGCCTAAGGCTGACAGGCGGCTGATGACCGTCTTCATCACCTTTGCGCCGATGCCGGCGCCGCGATATTTCTCCTCCCAGATTGCAATCGGCGGGTTCTCGGGCTTCACGGTGACATCTCCGACAGAAGTATATTCGCCGTTTTCAAGCACCTGAATAAAGTAAAGCTCGCCGACACCATCAAGATAGCGGCACATTCTTTCTATGTAATCGGAATCGGGAATCTTGTCTTCGTCGAAAATCCCCTCGGAGTTCTGATAGACCACCGGGTCGTGGTAGCCCTCAAGCATCTTGTCGATATTCCAATCAAACTTCTTGAGTCGTAGTCCCGGCTCGATTTCGATTGTTTCGGGTTGGTCTATGTTAGGAAATGGCATTTGTCTTAAGCTCCTATTTGAAAAAATTCCCGAATGGGGACTTTCTCAGATTTTGGTGGAGGCGATGGGAATCGAACCCATGTCCGAAAACTCTTTGGGAGAACTTTCTACGAGTGTAGCTTATCTTTTGGATTTCCGAAATCTCACGCCGGTAAGCAGGCTTGTGACTTCGGTATCCGGTAATTCATCCTGCGGCTACCGGAGTTACCGCAGAACGTTCACTGCTAATCGACGCCCAGACCGATGCCGCAGTACTCATCGGCAGGACGGGCCGCTATTAGGCAGCAGCCAATTCTAAACTATTATTGTCGTTTAAAATTTAGGTTTGCACAGGTTAAAGAGATCAGTGCGTTCTCTACTCGCTTATTCGCCTTCGGAATCCCCGTCGAAACCTTTACGCCCCCGGTTATTGGTTGCGTTCTTTGAGGACTCGCTCAATGTCCCGCTCGGTCTGGCGGCGAGCCATGTCGTCGCGCTTGTCATAGAGCTTTTTGCCCTTGCAGAGCCCGATTTGCATCTTGACCCTCGAGCCGCTGTAGTAGAGCTTGAGGGGGACAATCGTCAGTCCCTCCTGCCGGACCTTGTCGTAAAGCCGTCTTATCTCCGATTTGTGGATGAGGAGCCTGCGGTCGCGCCGCGGGTCGCGGTTATAGATGTTGCCCTTTTCATAGGGGCTGATGTGCACGCCGACGGCAAAAATCTCGCCGTCCCGGATTTCGCACCAGCTGTCCTTGAGGTTCACGCCGCCCAAGCGAATGGACTTGACCTCGGTGCCGACCAATTCGATGCCGGCTTCCAAAGTATCCAAAACAAAGTATTCGTGCCGCGCCTGCCGATTCTCGGCAATAATCCGCTCACCCTGAGATTTAGCCATCCGCCCGCCTCCTCACTAAAGAACGTTACTATATTATATACGAGTTTTGGCAAAAAGTCAACGGGGTATTCAAAGGGAGGAGCCGTTTAAGGCTCATCCCCTGCTCGAAACAACCTCCACCCCCGTCAGCGGGTTGACCTTTGTCCCGTTAATCTCGACCAGGACATACCAATACGCCATGTCGTCGGTGTAGGCTTCGGGCTTGTCATCGTTGATGCTGACAGTGTAGTTGCGGTCCTCGTCCCTTGTGACATCTGAAACATAGGGGTTGATACTGCCGCTCGGCTCCTCGAGAAGGACGAGAATCAGGTCGTTATTTTGGAACCACTCGTCCGTATACTTCGCCGTCAGAAGCTCCCAGGTGGTGTCGACGTTGTCGGCAATCTCGAGGTTAAGAACGTCGTGGGTCGTCTCGAGCGCATACTGCGAGCGGATGACGACCGACTGCGGGAAGACGGACAATCCGCCGTCGCTTGCGGCGGGGACGGTGTAATAGTCGAACTCGACTGTGCCGGTGGCATACCAGGGCTTTTCGCCGTCATAATCATAGTCGACGCCCGCAAACTGGTAGCCATAGACCGAGGAAATTGTGTCAAGAAGCTCGCCGGTGCTTGAGCAGTACTGGACAATCACGTTATCAAGCACGAAGAGGTGCACCGGGCTGGCGTAATCAATTCCGATGGTGAAGTCGTCGCCCGAGTAGAAGCTTGCATTAGCCGAATATCTCGAGGCTTCGTCCAGCGCCTCATACTCGTCGGCGTACTCGAAGAGATAGATAACATCGCCGTTCGAGACGACAAGCATGCACTCACTGACGGTCTCCTTGAGATAGTCCTGACCGGTGCCGGTGGAAGTCTTATAGTCGACGTTATAGCCTGCGTCCCAGAGCGCATAAATCAGCTCGTTTGCATAGGCGGGTCTGTAGTAGTCGCTTCCTGCACCCGCAAATTCCTCCCCAAGAATGGCGTTGAAGTCCTGCAGGAACTCTCCCGTTTCGGAGCAGTAGAAGACGATGCTCAAGCCGTTCAGCCAGAAGTGGACGGGGTAGACATATTCATATTCGGTCACAGTGCCGTCACTGCCATAGAAGGTGGTTCCGCCGGCGTCGAACTGAGAAGCGGCTTGTGCGGCAGCCTCCTCCGAGTCATACTCATAAATGTCGACATACTGGTCGTTTTCGAGGGTATATCCGGTTCCGCCGTTTGATTCGTAGCTCTTGGTATCGAAGCTTCTCTCGGTGTAGGAGTAAACCCCCTCAAACACCGCGACGATGTCCACCTTCTCGACAGTAACACTGCCGGGCACGGCTTCGTCTGCTATCGAAGTAGTAACCGAAGCGTCTTCACTCCCAAGAGTAGCCTCCGTAGTCACCTCGGGCTCGTTGTTTTCACTTGCTCCGCAAGCGGTGAGGGATAAAAGCATGGTTATTGCTAATATTGTGGATAAGATTCTTTTCATGGTTCAAAACTCCTTTCATTATGTAAAGAACGACGGCGGACGCCGTCCGTAAAATTGCCATTAGGGCAATTTTAGTCGTTCTTTTGTAGTTGAAGGGCAAACTTGTTTGCTCTTCAACTATTAATACAGATTAGACCCCTGAATTATTGCATGGTTTCGAAAAAAATCTGTCCCACAAATGTGAGACAGATGAGGGTTTATGTTCTTGAAATTGATTGCACCACGGCGGTTATCGCTGTCCAGATGAGATTGTAGACAAGCACCGTCGTTGCCGTGAGGGTTCCGCCGAAGGAGCCGACTATTGCGAATATAACGGCGAGTATTACGCCGATTACCGAGGCAAGAGCCTGAATCGTGACGCCGACCGCCGCCGAGCGCTGGAGCTTCTTGGTGCCGCAAAGGAGCATCGCGAGCGACGAAAATCTTCCCGAATAAATCATCGGCGAGGACATTGAGGCGACATAGGACGTCTGCGCATCGTAATCCGAATGATATCTGAACGGCAGGAGCTTGAATATTGTCGGCTTGACACCGAAGAGCTCTGAAAGCTTGGTGATGCTCAGGAGCGAATCGACCGAGCGGAGGATAACGGTTATATGCTGTTTGTCGAGGTCACGAAGCGCCTTCGAAACGGACAGCGAAGCCTTGAGCTTCACTACATATATCATGGCAAGCGCCCCGCCAATCGACAGATAAACGATGTTGTCGCCCTTGGCATAGGATTGCTCTTTTTCGAGGGTCGGGAGCCCTTCGATGGAATGGCTCTCCATGAGGGTTCTGTTGCCGAAAAGCACA
Organism: Oscillospiraceae bacterium; assembly: GCA_021199355.1. Classification (GTDB taxonomy): domain Bacteria; phylum Bacillota; class Clostridia; order Oscillospirales; family Ruminococcaceae; genus Faeciplasma. The sequence goes on along the minus strand of JAJQIF010000016.1, from coordinate 11,350 downwards.
CGCTGATTCTCAATCCAGCCGGAAAGCCCCAAGCCGTCCTCGTAGATATAGCTCTCGACGGGATAGAGCATTTCGGTCTTGCCCTTGATAGTCTTGTAAAATGCGGGTCTTAGAATGCTCTCGGTCTGACAGCAGAGGGAAGCGGCATAGAGGATGCCGTCTTCAATCGGGGTCTTGCGGACCGGCTTGATATTCACAATCTCGACCATTCCGTCGGGGAAGAGGTCAACGGCGTCGACGAGTACCGAATTGGTGTCGGCGAACTTGTCAACCGCCGAATAGCCGAGCATTACCGCCGACGACTGGAGATATTTCTTCGAGCCCTTGGCGAGTGGGATGTTCGTGACGAGCATCATGCCCATAGCCGAGCAGAGCGCCATCGTCCCTGCAGCGCAGGAGAGCGCATAGTAAATCCTTGATGCGGTGTCGGTAATCTCAACCGGATAGACAAACGCCGTTATAACTCCGACGATAATCGAAATGACAGTCACAACCGGCACGAATATCTTGCAGAAGGAGTCGGTCAGGTCGGCTGAATAGCTGTTCTTGATGAAGTCGGTGACGAACTCGGTCTTTCTCGAGGTCGAAAGAGAGGGGAAGTCTGTGAGAGCGCCCTTTGTGAACTTGCTTGCGACGTCCTCGTCGTCGATGTGCATGGCGGCGTATTTCGAATATCCGCCGGAAATATATCTGAAATTCCGCTCGGTTCTCGTGACGATAAGAAGCTTTCCGATCGTGTTCACAAGAAGTCCGAAGATTGAAACGCTGATATAGACGTTGGCAAGCTTCATCTGGACAACTCCCGTGTCCGCCAACAGCGCCACGCCCGAAACAAGGCTTAGTATCATCGAAATTGCGGCAAGACTGTCGCTGTCCGCCTTCATCGTGAAGAGCTTTTTGAGACCGACGGATATGACGGTGTAGGAAACGAAGCAGGCGACAAGCCCGATTATAACGTTTGCGAATACATAGGACGTAGCCTGAGTAAGAATCGGGATGAGCGTCAAGCCCATGTCGGTCGCAATCGTTATGTAAGCCGACAGAAGGGAAGCTATGACAAGCGCACACAGTCTCACGACGAGACTTGACTTGAGCGAAGAAATGCTCTTTGCCATGTCCTTAGCTTGGTCGAAGCTCTCGAAGTCGTCGATTGTCTTCTTTTCCTGCTTCTCCTGCTCCTCCGACTCGGCAATGAACTGCTTGACCCTCTCGCGGCGTTTGGCGTTGAGGTAGGCAAGCTTTTCCTCCTCGGTGGCGTTTTCGTCGAGACCCACCTCGGTGTTCGGGATAATCTTTTTGTCCATCCCAAGGTCTATATCCTCAATCGACGCACGGTTTACGGGGTCGACGTTCTGCTTCTTCGGCTTCGGTGCGCCGCGCTCATTTTTGAGCTTGATGAGATCCTGCATTATCATCTCGTCGGCGTTCTTGCCGGTTATCGGGTGAATCTCCGGTTCGCTCGAGGATGAGGTCTTAGCGGTCTTCTGAACGGGTTCGGGCTCCGGCTCGGGT
>JAJQIF010000016.1:0-9738 GCA_021199355.1 Oscillospiraceae bacterium | reverse complement strand
GCTCGAGGATGAGGTCTTAGCGGTCTTCTGAACGGGTTCGGGCTCCGGCTCGGGTGTCGGTTCGGGAGCGGGAGCAACGGGCTCCGGCTCGGGCTTTGATTGTATATTCGCCTTCTCAAGAGCCTTCTCCATCTCGACGGTGCCCTGAACGGTCTCGCCGCCGTGGCGAAGGTCGAGGTCGTCCGCAAGGTTTTCGCTCGCGGAATCGTGCGATTCGGGCAGGAGTGAGTCAATATCAATCGTAGCCGCTTCGACTGCCGGTTCCGGTTCGGGCTCCGGCTCGGGTTCCGGATAGTGAACGCTCGGAGTCGGTGCCGACGGCACAGGCGCCGAAGAGGATGCGACCGCCTCATCGAGCATAGAAGGGTCGAATACAAAACTGTTGTCGCCGACCTCCAGAACGTCCTCGATAACCTCGGTCTTTGTCGGCGTGGATTTAGAGGTGCCGTTTAAGATAGCATCGAGGTCAAATGTATCCTCGGACGCTTTTGCGGACGTCTTTCCGGTTGTTTTATTTGAGTATTCTTCGAGTATATCCTCAACAGATAAGTTTTTATCAGACATTTTGACCTCCGGAAAATTTTATATAGAAACTGAGTATTTATACTATTTTACAGACCGTTGTCTGAGAACCTCATACATGAAGATTCCCGCGGCAACGGAAGCATTGAGGGAGTTGACCTTGCCTTTAAGCGGCAGGCTGAGCATGAAGTCGCACTTTTCGCTGACCAAGCGCCCCATTCCTTCGCCCTCAGAGCCGATTACAAGCCCGATGGGTCCCGTCAGGTTCGCCTTGTCGTATTGCTCGCCGCTTGCGTCGGTGCCGTAAATCCAGACGCCGTTCTCTTTCAGCTCGTCAATGGCGGCGGGAATATTGGGAACCCTCGCCACAGGGAGCCAGCTTGCCGCTCCGGCAGAAGTCTTATAGACGGTGCCGCTCAGAGATGCCGACCGCCTCTTCGGGATGATAATCCCGTGAGCGCCGGAGCATTCTGCTGTTCTTATTATCGCGCCCAAGTTATGTGGGTCGTTTATTTCGTCGCAGATGATTACAAACGGGTCTTCGCCGCGGCTCTTCGCAAGCTCCAGTATGTCCGAAATCTCGGCATATTGGGCGCACGCACCCATTGCGACAACGCCCTGATGGTTCGTCATGCGGGACATCGCCGTCAGCTTTTCGTGACTGACCTGCTTTGTGACGATATCTCTTTCTTTCGCAAGCTTAACGATAACCGAAATGGAGCCGGTCGCTTCTTTGTCGATATATATCGTGTCTATCGGCTTCTCAGCCTTCAGAGCCTCGATAACGGGATTTCTGCCGACAATCATCTCGACGGGGTAGTCTTCGTCTTCGTTTATTTCCTCGCGCTTGTCCCGTCTGTCCTGCCTTTCGGGCTTCTTGTTATCAAATTTCTTATTGTTTGTATATCGCTTATCGCCGTTTCGGCTGTTGTTTCTCTTATAGTTGTTGTTTTTGTCCATATGCCGTCCCCTGAATATATTTATACAAAGCTATTATATCACATGTACGCCGTAAATAAAAGCGTTTTTTCAAATATTTTTTGCATTTTTCGGGAAGTAAAAACACTTAAGAAAGTATATACGCTTCGCGTGCATATTAGTCCCAAATTCCTCCCCCTAAAAAATCAAAACCCGCAAAATTGCGGGTTCGGGATTTAAAGTTATTCAAAAACGGACTTAAAAACGGGTTTCGCCATTCCGACAAAACCCGCTTAAAACCGACATTTTGAAAAATATGGATTCGGTGTGCCTTAAATTTTGAGCGTATATTTTAAATATACCCATCGTAAACCCGGGCTTTTATGTTCGGTTTAAAACCAAATCGCGATTTACAGCCGATTTCTCAACTTTTAAACGGAGTTTTCAACAGGAAAGCTTAATTAAGGTTCTGATTTTCAACACTTTCAACCGACTTTTCAACAGGAAAGTTGAAAATTGGGGTATACAGAGAGTATTTTTGCCACCTTCCGGCTTATATCGGCTTATATAAGAATCTCGACTTGGTCGCCGTAATGTCTTTTATAGAGTAACACGACCACTCGTCGGTTTCCGTATCTCTTTCCATCCAGAGGTAAGCTATCACGTCGTCGGCTCCACCGTTAGTGTATCTGATCTGATACTCGGCATAGATGACATAGAAGGTCTTGTAAACTCTGCTCCAGCCTCGCTTCTCGGCAAGGGGATTTGAATCGTCGATAAGCACCAGGCGTGTCTGGTCTCTGTCGACCTTGGAACCGTACATACAAACGCTTTCAATGCTTTCATCTTCAGCCAAAGCCTTTATAGCTTGGGTCGCCGCCTCCAAAGCCCTTTCATCCTGCCCCGGTGGAGCTTCACGGGTCACATACACGTACTCAAGCTCTACTTCTGTATCTGCCTTGTAGCAAGACCACTCACCGGTTTCAGCATCTTTTTCCATCCAGAGCCATACAGCCGAGTATTCATAGTCGGCATAGTATTCCGCATAGACGACTAAAAAAGTATAGTCATAGGTCGTCCACTGCGTCCACCGCCAGCCCCGCTCTTCCGCAAGCTCGGAATAATCCCCGATAACCTCGAGAGCCTTGGAGTCGTCAAGCTTGTACCCGCAAATCTCAACCTCGGCGAAGTTTTCTTCAAGATATGCTGTTGCGGCATTGTAGGCGGCGACGTCGTCCTTTGTCCAGCCATCGTGACCTAAACCGTCTTCTTCAAAGATACCTAGGAACGGAATTCCACTCATGCCGTCGTAGTAATACCAGGCATTGGTTACTTCGTCATATTCCATCCAGAATGTTCTTGCAGTGTAACCGTCGTTAAGAGGCACCATGTCGTGAACGTACTCGACGTAATACTCAGTATAGACGACAACAAAGTTGTCTTCGTTCCAATCACGCTCGCTGGCTACGTTATCCCAATATTCTAAAACCTCAGCCGTTCTCTGATCGTAAATCATGCCGCCGTATACTTCTATTGTCGATACATAATCCTCATCAGCCAGACTTTCAAGGTAATTCAGAGCAGAATCAACAGGGTCATCGGTAGCAGTTTTAATACCATATCTGAATGTTTTACTGGAATAAATGCTTGTTGCACAGACAACAGCGAGGATAACTATAATCGCCGCAATGAGCACTCTTCTTATGCTTACAACCTTCCTGCGGTTCGGGCTCATGGCGTGGAGGATGTATTCATCGTCCACGTCGTTCAGGGCGCAGATAACGTCAATCGGCTTCATATTAATCCCTCGCTTTCTATGGTTGCAAGCAGTTTTTGGCGGGTTCTGTAGAGCGTCGTTTTGACTTTACTTTCCCCGCAACCGAACACTGCGGCGATGTCACTAATCGAATCCATATACCAGTACCGTCGCAGGAACATGTCTCTTTCCGTTTCTTTGAGGTTTCCCAAGAATCTGTTTAAGACCTCGCCGAGAGCCTTTGCGTCGACCTCCTGCTCAACGGAAAATCCCGACGGGATGCTTTCGGAGAGTTCGTCTAGAACCAGATTAATCTCCCCACCGCCTCGCTTTTCGGCTCTTTGGTTTCTTCGCTTGTTGAGAGAAATCCGGCGGGTAATCTTCGCAAGGTATGCGGACAAGATATTCGGTCTTTCGGGAGGCATGCTGTCCCACGCACGAAGATATGTATCGTTGACCGCCTCGCCTGCGTCTTCGTGGCTATAGAGAATGTTATAGGCAATCGTCCCGAGATAGGAGCCGTACTTTTTGTCCGTCTCGCCGATGGCGGATTCGGAACGAGCCCAGTATAAATCAATAATCAGATTGTCGTCCAAGCTCTCACGCCCTTTCACCTATATAGACACGGTTTTCTGCCCTCACGTTACATTTATTTTACTATGAAATTGAGAGGTTGACAAGAGTAGCCTCTTGCAAACTCCCCGCAAATATTCTATAATAGAATCAAATACCCCCGAAAGAAGGAACCGACATGCGTGAAAGCATATTGACCATACCGATAAATGAAATCTTCGAGCCGAAGTGCGGGTGCCCTATTTGCACCATGCGGGAAATGCTCGAGCAGAGGACTATTGAATACATAATGGGCGCCGCAATGATGGAGCCGGACGTCAGAATCGAGACCAACCGCCTTGGCTTCTGCCGCGAGCACTATAACATGATGCTGAAGCAGAAGAACCGCCTTTCGTTGGCGCTTATGCTCCAGACGCATCTTGAGACCATCAACAAGGATGTCTTCGAGAAGAAGGGGCTCTTCGGCTCGACCTCGAAGAAGCAGAAGGCAATCGGCGAGTATGACCACTCCTGCTTTGTCTGCTCCAAGGTCGACTGGGGAATGGAGCGGCTGATGGTGACCGTTTTCGACATGTACGAGAATTCCGAGGACTTCCGCCGCCTCTTCGCCGAACAGCCCTATATCTGCATGCGCGACTGCGAGATACTCATCGAGAAAGCCCAGAGCGACCTCAATAAGAAATATCAGTCCGGCTTTATTTCGACCTGCATCGACCTCGCCGGAAAATATTCGAAAGAGCTCTATGACGACGTCTCCCACTACTGCTCGATGTATGATTACAGAAATTCCGGTCCCGATGCCAACTGGGGCAACTCGAGGGATTCAATCGAGCGGGCAATTAAATTCCTGACGGGGCGTGACGCATAATATGTAGGGGCGGATATCATCCGCCCGAAAACGTGTGCTTCCGAGAAAACGGGCGGATAATATCCGCCCCTACAAGTGGTGAAAGAATGTTAAAACAAAAAGTCGAAAACATAACATATAAGTCCACCTCCGCCGGCGTTCTCCTGAAGGTCGACCACCTGAATCTTGGGAAAACCCTCGACTGCGGGCAGGCTTTCAGGTGGGAAGCGGTCGGCGAGGGGAGATATCACGGCTATTATGTCAACCGTGAGCTCTATATATCCAAGCATGACGGCGGGATTCTCTTCGAGAACACCACCGAAGACGACTTTAAAAACGTCTGGTACGGCTATTTCGATCTGGGAACAGATTGGAGAGAGATTCGGGAGCGTTTAAGCACCGACCCGACCCTGAAGCTTGCCTGCGAAAAGTGCGAGGGTTTGCGAATCCTCCGGCAGGACCCGTGGGAGGGGCTCATCTCCTTCATCATCTCGCAGAACAACAATATCCCGAGGATCAAGAGCATTCTTTCGAAGCTCGTTGAGCATTTCGGCGGCTTCCCGACGGCGGAGGAGTTGGCACTCGAGACCTCCGAGAGCCTTCAGTTCCTGCACTCCGGCTACAGAGCCCGATATCTTGTCGATGCCGCAAGAATGGTCTCGTCGGGCGAGATTTCTTTGGAAGCCTGCCGCAAGATGTCCTATCCCGACGCAAAGAAGGAGCTTATGCGAATCTGCGGGGTCGGAAGTAAAGTCGCCGACTGCACGCTTCTTTATGGGCTCGGTTTTATGGAGGCATTCCCGGTCGACGTGTGGATTAAGCGCGCCGTCGCAAAGTACTACCCCGACGGGCTCCCCGAGTGCACCAAGGGCATCGAGGGCATCGCCCAGCTTTTCTTATTTGACTTTATCAGGAGTGAGGAAGCGTGAAAACAGCGGGCATCATCGCCGAATATAATCCGTTCCACAATGGGCATATGCGCCAGATTCAGGCGACCCGCGAGGCGGGCTATGGTAGAATTATCGCCGTGATGAGCGGAAACGTCGTCCAGCGTGGCGATGTCGCCGTCTGCGATATGGGCTTCCGTGCGAGAACTGCCGTTAAGAATGGCGTTGATTTGGTGCTCGAGCTCCCAATGCCCTATTCGCTTTCGAGCGCCGAGGACTTCGCCCGGGCGGGAGTGAGCATTCTTTCCCGGCTCGGCTGTGTGGATGCGCTCTCCTTCGGCTCCGAGTGCGGGGATGTCGGGCGTCTCCAAGCCTGTGCCGATGCCATTGACGGGCTCAATCCCGCCGAAATCAAGGCTCTTATGTCCGACGGGCTCACCTATCCTCAGGCGACCGCAAAGCTTTTAGGCGATGATATTCTCTCAGGCGCAAACAACGTGTTGGCAATAGAATATATCCGCAAGCTTAAAAACACCGGCATAGAGCCGTTTACAGTTCAGCGAAACATCTCACATGATAGCTCTGAAATAGCCGATACTGTTTCAGCTATGAAGCTTCGGGAGATGCTACGGAACAGCGAGGACGTCTCGAAATTCGTCCCCGAAGTGCCCGAGGATTTAGCTTTTATAGAGAACATCGACAAGCTTATTCTAAGCCTTGCGGCTTTTCAGGATAGCGACAACCCGAGAATCAGAAAATACGCCATGCAGGCGTCGAGCTTGAACGAGCTTTACTCACTTGTGAAGACTAAAAATATCACCCATGCGAGGGTTCGCCGTGAAGTCCTGCAGGCGGCTCTTGGAATCAGACCAGGCGAAACCGCCACCGAACCGCCGTATGCCAGAATCTTAGCCGCCAATGAGAAAGGCATTGAGCTCTTGGGCGAAATCAAGAAGAAGGGGAGCATCCCCGTTTCAACTTCGCTTGCGGAGCTTTCAAAGATTTCGTCGCTTGCGGCTCGGAATGCAGAGCTCACTGAAAGGGCTTCAAAGCTGTGGCATTTCGCTGAAGCGGAGCAGGGGAGCTATCGCTCCGAATTTTCGCGGGAATTTAGCGTCTCCCCTTGATTTTTCCCGCCTCATATTGTATAATTTTTATGGAAATAATACTTCAAACCGAAAGGAAGTTATTTATGAATTTAGTATTGGTAGTAAATGCGGGAAGCTCTTCTCTCAAGTATCAGCTTCTCAATATGGATGACGAGTCGGTGCTCGCCAAGGGCAACTGTGACAGAATCGGAATTGACGGTCACCTCTCCCACAAGGTTCCTTCAAAGGGCGTTGAGATAAGCGAGGACGTAGCTTTCCCGACCCATACCGAGGCTTTCGAGAAGCTTGTCGAGGTTCTCACGACCGGCGAGGGCAAGGTTATCGACTCGATGAGCGAGATTTCGGCTGTCGGACACAGAGTTGTCCATGGCGGCGAGCTCTATAAAGAGACAACTCTCGTCACCGACAAGGTCATCGAGGATATCGATGCGCTTTCTGAACTTGCACCTGTTCATAATCATCCCCATGCTCTGGCCCTTCGTGCCTGCAAGAAGGTTCTTCCCGAGGGCACTCCTCAGGTCGCAGTTTTCGACACCGCCTTCCACCAGACAATGCCCCCGAAAGCGTATATGTTCGGTCTTCCCTATGAGGACTACAAGAACTATCAGGTCAGAAAGTATGGCTTCCACGGCACTTCCCACAGATTTGTAACCGTAACTCTTGCCGAAGCAATGGGCAAGCCCCTTTCGGAGCTCAAGATAGTATCCTGCCACCTCGGTAACGGCTCTTCAATCACCGCTGTTGACGGCGGCAAGTCGGTCGACACCACCATGGGCTTCACTCCTCTTGACGGTCTTCTTATGGGTACAAGATGCGGAAGCGTTGACCCGTCGGCTGTCACCTATGTAATGGAAAAGCACGGCTTCTCAGCCCACGAGATGAGCGAGTATATGAACAAGAAGTCCGGTTTCCTCGGCATGAGCGGAGTCGGCTCGGATAACCGCGAGGTCTGCGCCGCCGCGGCAGAAGGCAACGAGAGGGCTCAGATTACCCTCGACATCCTCCAGTATCAGATCAAGAAGTACATCGGCGCTTATGCCGCCGCTATGAACGGTCTTGACGCTGTTCTCTTCACCGGCGGTATCGGCGAAAACTCGAGCGAAGTAAGAGAAGGCGCCTGCAAGGACATGAGCTACCTCGGCATCGAGATTGACGAAGAGCTCAACAAGTCGACCAGAGGCAAGCTCGTAAAGATTTCTACCGAGAATTCTAAAGTTGAGGTCTGGGTTGTTCCCACCAACGAGGAGCTTCTTATCGCAAGAGATACTCTCGCAGTAGTTGAGGCAAACAAGTGATATGATTTATGAGGGCTTTTTCGTTCTGATGTACCTAGGATATCTCTTACTTATGAGCCTTGTTGTCTTCGTCATGTACGGCATTGATAAGAGACGGGCGAAGAGGGGAGAGTGGCGCATCAGCGAGAAAGCTCTTCTCACACTCGGAGTCATCGGCGGAGCGGCAGGAGCTTTGCTCGGCATGCACCTCTTTCGCCACAAGACGAAGCACTGGTATTTCTGGGCTATAAACATAATAGCACTGTGCCTGCAGATAATTCTGCCGATTGGCTTGGTGTTTATGGGATGGTGGTATTTTTGAGCAAGAATACAAACCGCATGGACTGCGACACCTGCGCCCATTGCGTCTGGGACGATGACGAGGAGGACTATGTCTGCATCGTCAGCTTCGACGAGGACGAAGCCGCAAGCTTCTACGCCTCCGGAAGTTTCACATGCCCATACTATTCTCTGGATGATGAGTATGGGATTGTCAAGAAACAAATGTAGGGGCGGATATCATCCGCCCGTTAAATAACGACAAAGGGGATTTTTAGTATGGCATACACTTTTAACGCAGAGAAGGCGGCGAACGCCTGCATTGATTGGATCCGTGACTGGTTCGAGAAGAACGGCAAGGACTGCAACGCAGTTTTGGGAATCTCGGGAGGAAAGGACAGCTCGGTAACGGCGGCGCTCCTCGTCAAGGCTCTTGGAAAAGAGCGGGTTATCGGGGTTCTCATGCCGCAGGGCGAGCAGTTCGACATCGGCTACTCAAGAGAGCTATGCGAGATTCTTGACATCCGCAATATAGAAGTCAACATCGGCGAGACTGTCGAGGCATTGAAGAAATCCCTCGGCTTCGAGCCGTCGGTCGCGACGCTCACGAACATCCCACCGAGAGTCAGAATGACGGTGCTTTATGCAATCGCACAGAGTAACAACGGCAGAGTTGCCAACACCTGCAACCTCTCCGAGGATTGGGTCGGCTATGCGACGCTCTATGGCGATGGCGCCGGAGACTTCGGACCGATTTCGAACTTCACCGTTCAGGAGGTCAAGGCAATCGGCAGATACCTCGGGCTCCCCGAAAAGTTCATCAAAAAGCCGCCGCTCGACGGTCTTTGCGGCAAGACGGACGAGGACAACCTCGGCTTCACCTATAAGGCTCTTGACGATTACATCCGCCTTGGCATCGAGCCCGAGCTGGACGTAAAAGCGAAAATCGACCGCCTGAACCGCCTCAACCAGTTTAAACTCAAGCGCTTCGACACCTTCCTTTATACCGAATAAAAAACACCGGCAGAGAATCCACTCTGCCGGTTTTGTTATGCCCGAAATCAGTCAATAACGACTCCGTCCTCAATTTTTATAACGACGTCCGCCTTTGCCGCAATTTCCGGGTCATGGGTGACCATGATGAGTGTCTGCCCGAACTGCTGGGCGCAATCCCGAAGAAGCTGAATTGTGGTCTCGCCGTTCTTCTTGTCGAGATTTCCCGTCGGCTCGTCGGCAAAGATGAGCTGGGGCTTCGCTAAAACTGAACGCGCAATCGCAACTCTCTGCTGTTCGCCACCCGAAAGCTCGGTCGGGTATTTCTTGAGCTTGTCGTCGATGCCCAAAAGCTCCGTTACGTTTTGCAAAAACTCCGGGTCAGGCTTTTTATTATCGAGCTTCATCGGCATGCAAATGTTTGTAAGCACCGTGTACTCGTCGAGGAGGTTGAACTGCTGGAACACAAAGCCCATGTGTCTGCGCCGAAATTCCGCCATTTTCGCATCGGGGTAAGAATATAAATCCTCATCGCCCAAGTAGATATTGCCGCTCGTCGGCTCATCAAGACCGCCGAGGA
>JAJQIF010000008.1 GCA_021199355.1 Oscillospiraceae bacterium | reverse complement strand
TTTGCAAATGAGCAAAACAAAGGCGATCAACTTTTTACAGCTGGTCGCCTTTGGGGTGCTTATTTTATTGTGTGCGATGTCTGGGTAGCGTTCGGGTTTTCTCTCAAAAATGCTATAATGCTTTTCGATAAAGGGTCATTTAAAAGTTCATTTAAAGTGTCATCCTGACCCTTTAAAGCCGTAAATTTCACGGTAATATCCTTGCCGAAAACTATATATTCCGGGTCGGGAGTGCCGGGTTCGCGGCAGGAATCGCAGATTTTCTGAATGCCACGTCCTCAATGCGAATCTGAACCGGAACTGCATCCCAGAGCAAGCCGGTTTTGATTTTCATCCATTCCTTACTCCTCCGGCTGTAAAAAAATAGTTATTTTATATTATTATACAACACCGTTGAAAATAAAGCAAGCTTTTCACAGTAAAAGCCGTCACTGCTTCCGCCATCTGATCCATGATGAGTGACAGCCGGTCGGAAGCCTGCTCGTTTAAATCCGCAAGGACGGTATTGAGCCGACCGGAGAAGACTAAATCGTTATAAGCCTTTGGACGGTACAACTGCAAATAAGCTTTGCGAAGAGTGCCCCAATGTCCGATGGGTCTCTGACTGTCCTTCGGCAGGTTCAAATCCGGAATATAGTAATCTCCTACTAGGATATAGTCTATTCCATTCTCATGGATTCTGGGTTTTAATTCTTTCATAATCTAGTAACTCCTCTCTGTGGTTCTCGCTTCGGAAGATTGCTGACAGGGATGAACACACCCCTCGCAATATCCTCGGCCCTGAGTGCATTCTTTTTTGCAGCTACTCTTGCTTTATGTTCTTCTTTGTGTTTGTCCTCATAACGCTTCTGGGCACCACTGGCTTTTCGCTTCAGGTAATTCTGATGAAGCCTGTCCTTGCGCGCCTCACGTTTGCGGATTTCCTCTAGTTCTTCCGGCGTGGGTTCTGCTTCAACAAAAGTCGGAGGGACAAATTGCCCGACAAAATTGAAGTAAATCTCAATTTCTTGTGTTGTCTGGGTGCTACCTTTACGGTCACGTTCATGAACAAGGATTTTATCGACAAGCTCATTGAGCATAGTGTTTGTCAGCTTATCGAAGTTCTGATACTTATCAATCAGAGATATAAAGCGGTCTGCCGATTTGCCATGATTCTCATACTCTCTGATTGTTTTCTCAAGAGACGCTATCTCAGCGGTTAGTGTCTCTTGTTCTTTTGAGTATTGAGCATCCAGAGCGGTATATCTGGCTTCAGGCAATTTGCCTAATGCCTTATCCTCATAGATATCAAGGTTTCAAGGTCTGCAACTCGTTGCTTTGCTGTTGTCAACCTTGCACGTTGCTTCTTGATTTCGCTCGACTGTTGACTTGACTGTGCTTCCTGCACCACCCGAACGAACTCGTCTCGGCTCAATCTCTCATAGAGAGCAGTTATTTTCTGTTTACTCATGGGGCTCTCCTTTTTGCCGCAGGTAAAATTATAAGATGCTTATTCAAAACGCTGAATAAGCACCTCATAACTTCAAATGTGTAGAAAAGAGCATTCATATCATGATGAATAAGTCTTCTCCATTTTATATTACCTAAAGTGGTTTAAACCTTTCAAAAGCTATTCAAAATCTTCTGCACAGCAGAAGGCTTTGCATGCTTTATATAAACATCGCTTACATAAATAGTATTTTCGGCATGAGGTTCAGCCCACATAGCAGGGTAAATTACGATATTTTTCTCGGCAGAGTTGTGATAAACGACCGTTATTTTGTCGCCAGTGGTGATTTCACAGCCATATCGTCTAAGAATATCCACTAAAGGCGTAATCATGTTTATCTGCTCGCCGATACTGATTGGTTTTGCTTTTTCGCCATCAGTTCCCCATTTCAGAAGCTGTAGTGCGGCGAAGCGGTCAAGCAAACCATGAACGTACTGGTTTCTATAGTGCTTCAGACATTTTGAACAGGCAGAGCTACAATCACAGCTCTCAAGTAGTTCTTCAACGTCGTCAAGCAGTTCTGTAGTGCATTCTGCTATACTCACAGAATAACCGGCACCGCTTGACAGACTGTCATAAAGATAGATGTCGATAAATGAAGCCTTTGCTCCTGCTCTCAGACGGTAGCCTGTTACAAGCTCTGAAAATTCAATATCAAGCTTTTTGCTTGCCACCAAGCGAAGAGCCTCCGCCAAGGACTGTGCCGCTCGGATTAGCCAGGGGTCATATTCTTCACTACGGGTGTCGATAACTGCGTTATCCAATGCAAATTCGAGGACTAACATATCCGTTACAAAATCATAACCGAGGTTGACGTTAAAGGCGTTTGCGTGACGACATTTTCCTGCTGCATATTTGGAACTGTACGGTCTGCCTACATCTTTCAGTGTGGAATCATCATCTCCGGGCATTGCGGCACCACAATCCTTACATACCATGAAACCTTTATCGTTCTTACCTCTGTTAAGCATGATAACTCGCTGATTTGCCCGCGATGCCATCCTGATGTTTTTACAATCCTGAACAAGCTTCATTTCATCGGCAGAGGGTAGCGTAGAGTATAGCGGTTGCTGTACATAGGTGTACTCCTCTGATATCTGAGCTTCTGGCATTGATCTTGCATCTCTCGGAGCAAATCCCCAGGGACGCAACATCTCACGCATAATCTTTAGATCACTATTTCCGCAGAAAGGACAGTGCTTGACATCATCGTCCATGAGCCCGAACCAACCGCATTTATCGCATGAAATCATCTGCTTGACGTAGTTTGGGTCTTCCGCATATGAACGTGCAGGCGTTTTGGACATACCATGCTTGCGTTCACTTCCCGGATAGTAAAATCCGCCAATCTGATAGTTTTGCTTGTCGACAACAATAGCTCTGCCGGGAGCGTATTCGCCTATTGCAACATCAAGCCCCCGTTGCACTTCATGGAGAATACGTTCATCCTTGTCCGGATCCTGAATATAAGTGCTGACTACATTTTTTGGGAATGAGTAAGTAGGAATGATACCTTCTTCATAAAGGGCATCCAAAAGAGATTTTGCGTTTTTGGACATTCCGTCATCACTTACTCCAAAAAGTTCAGGATGAGCCTGGCACTTGTCTTTGAGAGCGTCAAATGATGACTTTACTTCGTGTCTGAAAGCTGAATTATCAAAAGCAATACCTTCAGGAATCAGACAACTATTGCTATCAATATCATGGCTATCGAGATAACTCTTGAAGCTTTCGAGGTACTCATCAAGGAAAGTAGCCGCAGGAATCGCATCAAGGCTTGTATGATTTTCAGCCAGAAAATGCTGAATAGCGACCATGCAGATGTGACGCCGGATAAGCTTTTCACTGCTGATGTCAACCCATGGTCTTCTGGGGTCGCCACGAAGCATCGGAACAGGATTGTTAAAGTACAACGAATCGTGCGGACCATCCTCACAGAAAGTGACAATCGTTGACAAACTTGAACTGCGGCGACCTGCACGTCCAGCTCTTTGTTGATAATTCTCACGCATAGGTGGAATGTTTCTAAGCCCAACTGCAACCAGGGAGCCTAAATCTATACCAACCTCCATTGTTGTCGTACAGCTGAGAATGTCAATAGGAGTTTCATTGTCATCAATCAAGTCTTGAAATCTTAGTTCATACTTTTCGGTCTTACTCCATGTATCATTGCGTTGGTCTTTATATGAAAGCTGTGCCGTATGCTCCTCAGTGTCGATTACATGTATTGTTTTTCCGCTAATGGCGTCAGAAATAGGCTTCCTCCAGAAGCTGATGGCATCATAGTCCTCCGCTGTCATCTGGTGAATGTGGGAAGATCCACAGCTTGGGCATTTACCTCTTAATGCGAAAGGAGTAAGTTCGGAGCATTTGTCACATTTATACCAGACGTGAGAACCATCGAATCGAGCTTTCACGCTGGATAGATCAACATAAAGTCTGCCGGAATTGGACTGATGCAAGAATAATTCGTTTAGCGTACGCTTCCAGTTGACTTCTTCTTCATTTTCGCTTTTCCATCCCATTATTTTGCGGATGGTACCAGAGAAATTCCAATCCTTATCAAGACCGTATCTACCGTATAAACGTCTGACCTCAAGTCGAGCTTCGTCGGGGATAGTATGTCCAAGAGCTGTCGCAGTGTCACAAATGGACATCATCCAAGCATTGAAGAGCTCCAGAAGCTCCTCCTCTGTAATGGCGACGTTATTCTCTGCTAACGAATCGATGGCGTCATATATGTCAACCGGTTCAATCCAACAGGTAGCCGAATCGTAGAGAGTGTTATATCCACCGGCAAACATTCTAATAAAGAGTTCCTGCATTTTGACTGGAGCGTGGCTTCCAAATGTAAATGCCGGTGAATACTTCCTTCCTCGCCTTATGCTCCGAGTATAATTTTTCAAAGCAGAAGCACAATCGCCAGCAAATTTTTCACGATCAGGACCGCTAAAAAGTTGTACATTACGCTGACTGGCGGCAAGACAAATGAAGTCATACATATAATCCATCGAAATATCCGTAGCCTCGGCTTCCATCATACTGATTGCCAACGCAAATAACTGTCTTGAGGCAGAATCATCGGAGGCTCTTTGCATGTCCCTTGCTAACTTTGCAGCTCTTTGACGGCTGTCTGAGAATAGGAGAACCTTTCTGCCCTCGTTCGGAAGGTGCTCAGGGTCGCCTGTCTTTTCTATGACTGGAGGTTGAAGCTGAAACTGCGTTTTTATCAGGTTGAAGAACGGCTCGTTTCCGCGTGTGCTAAATGAAGTGAGCTGAGTTAAAGAAAGCTGATGATTACAATGAGGGCAAGTGTAGAAAGTGAAAAGTTTCGGACGAGCCGTATCACTAAAATTGCAATAGTATAGCTTTCTGATCCAAGGCTTTCCTGCATCAGAATCATCCTCGAAATTTACAAAGCCACTTTTCACGTCAAGATAGCAGGGCTTGATAGGTTTTTTGCTCTGACTTTTCGGCAATTCAAAATCATCATCCGGAATGAATAGGTGTATTTCTCTTATATCCTTTTCGATTATCTTACCGGGATAACGCCATAGGTAAAGATTTCCATGTGGTTCAGAACCTTCACAAACAATATAGCCTTTGAAGAATAACGCACCACAACGTCTGTCATTATACAACTCATAGACGACACTGCCACATTCAGGGCAAATTAGATTGCCATCTGACAGATATATCTCACCAAGAGTTATTCCGCCGCCTGAATGTGAGTGACTGCAATTTGCATTTGCACAGGCATACACGCCGGTAATTCCTCTGAATAACATGTGCATTCTTGCCGGAAACAGCACGGAGCCTTTTGAATTTTTGGCGAGAGGAGCGATTGCCAGTAACACGCTTACTGCCTTAAGGGCGTCATCGTGATTTAAATCCGGAAAGATACCGGAAGACAATTCATCAAAAGATACTGCATTTCCCCGACAATATTTTATAAGCTCATGAAATGGGCGATATAGAAGCAAATTGTCATACATCCAGTTAAGAAGCGGCTCAAGACTGTTAATACTCTTGTCGAAGCCATCCAATGGCTTGAAAAAGGAAAGAAGAGCACTAAGCTTTTCATCATCGTTATCTTCAAATTCTTTGGGATTCGAATTCAAGAGAATATCTGATGGAATATCATACTTTGATTCACCACCGATTATTTCTCTTTCACCGGTTATGTAGCAGAACTCAGCGTCCTTGTCAGATGCAGTAAGCTCGTTTGCAAACTTTATTACGGCATCATAATCGCTCTTATCCTCGTTTGGCATGCTTGCCGTGGTGAGTATAAATTGAACGCGATCTCTGTTGATACCGAGCTTGTGAAACAACCTTCTTATGAGAAGCGCAACTTCTCCTCCTGATGAGCCACGATACATATGAGCTTCATCGATGACAAACAGAATCTTGTTTTCAGAGCTTTCGTTTAACCACTTGCGAGTATCATCCCAGATTTTTTGCTCTCTTGGACGCATAAGCATATATTCCAGCATAGAATAGTTTGTGATGAGAATATCTGGGCAGAACTGTTGCATTTCAAAGCGTGTAATCAGCTCCGCATCTTCGGGGTTAGGAATATGCTTGCTGTCGTGAAGATTGTCAAGAAATTCAGCCATATCTGCTTTAGCCGGAATCTTTCCCACTTCTAAAAGTCGACTATAAAATTCCCAGTCGGAATCGGTCTTCGAAAAAGCGTTTTGCGACAAGGTTTTTGCAAGCTTCTTGTCTTCATTAGCTGAAGGCTGTTCTCCTGGGTAGGGAGTTCGCCCGGTATACATGCCAAACTGAGGGCGGCGAGCTTCATTTCCACAAGTCTCTCTGAATATTCTTAGGAAATGATTTTCAGGGTCGCCTAGCATTTTTCTTAAGCGGCTTACCTGATCGGAAACGAGCGCATTCATAGGATACATTATAATCGCTCGAACTCCTCGTTTAGCCCATGATGCTTTTGAGTTTCTTGCTTCCTCAGCAAGCCTCGCGAGTAAAGCCCACATGAAGCATTCGGTCTTACCGGAACCTGTGCCAGTTGAGACGAAGACATCCTTGCCATTTACTGCCGCTTCAAGAGCAGTAATCTGATGAGCAAACGGCGACGAAAACACTCCGAGGTTTGCTTCCGACAGCTTCAAAAAGTATTCTTTCATCCATGAATCAAGCGATGAGTTTTGTATACCGTTCTGAACAGTGACATATGCAGGCGATGACTCAATGAACGGTTTCCGGTACAGCAAGCCTTCATCATCCAGACGGTCGCTCAGAGTTGAAAGCAGTATCGGAGACTTTCCGAAATACTGCGATTTTATGTAATCCTCAAGAGATGTTCTCAGCTGTTTATGAAAATAATTCGCTCCGCTGCTCATTGTCTTATCCTTTCTTAAACTCGTACCCTTCGTCTGACAAAACTGCTTTTATTGCTTCAAATACTTCGGTTGATAACTTACGATTGAAATCATATGATTGTGATAGAAAATCTTCCGGGTAGCTGTACAGCTTCAGAAATCCAAGCTCTCGTGGAGGAAGAAGATAACCGAGCTGAATATGCACCAACTCGCCGTCGACAGTATACTTAATGGGAGGCAAGGTACCATTTGAAGCAAGACAAGCATTTGATAATGCCATGTAATTGTGTGATTCCACTTGCCATTCAGGCAGTTGACTAACTTCAAGCTTGTCATCAACGGTGCGATACAGATAATATATCTCCTCGCCCTTCATTCCGACCCTGAGAATTGAGATTTTATCATAGTCGGGTCTGTTGACCCAGTAGCCTTGTGAAAATGGAGGCTTTAATCTCAGGTATTCACAGGGCTGATTCTGTAGAAAATTCTCTTTCCAGAAAGCGTGCAATATTGTCGATTGCCACAATTCTCGCAGGCTTTTATGTTCAAGCCCAAACATATCCTTGATAGCTTCAACACTGCCGGATTCTTTGCTCTCAGAGTAGAATCCAATGCCGGAAACGCAGTCAATATTGTCTATTGCTATGCCCCTTTGAAAGAGGATATTTTTAAATGCCTCTTCATGTTTTTGAGAAGCCACTATACGATTTGGCATATGATAGACAACCCCAACAGACCGGAACAGGTCTGCAATTTCATCTTCAAAAACACCTGATTTATCAGGAAGGATTTCCGACAACTCCGGGTAGAGTGAAATATAGCTGTCGAATATACAGCGGATTCTTTTCTTCATGTGAACAATAGAAACGGACTCATCCTCTGGGTTATCCCACAGCGAAGCATATGCCATCATTCCGCAGATGCTGTAGACAATTCGAGCTTCCCACGAAAGCACTGTCTCCGAATCACCCTTGCAAATACCATATTTATCAGCTATATCTGAAAGCAAGGTCTCGTATTTGCTCATGAGTTATCCTCCAGTAAATATTGAAGATCATGTGTCAGGCTGAAAGAGATAGAAGATGCGGAAATAATTTCTGCTACCTCACTCGGTTCAAGAGTAGCATAGGCAATCTGCAAAACGGAAAGCATGAAATCGTCATCAGTTTTTATTTGTGAATCTATGTCGTGCATAGTGCTGAGGATAGCGTTCAGGCTGTTTTTGACAAGAGCACTGACTGCGCATCTGTCAGGAAGCCTTAGAGTTTTCTTTGATTCTTTTGGAACATCATTCGCAAAGCCATCCGCAAAATATCCTCCATCGTATTTGCCGGTTGCTTTTCTATCAACAAAGAATTCGGTGAACAATGGAAGCATATATCCATACAGACTCTTAGGCTCAACCCGAACATCTTCAGAGTACGGGTGAGTTGCTATGTAGAATACATCCTTATTGGAAAGAATCTCCGGGAGTCTGCTCATCCAATTGCTCATAAGCAAGTTGTCTATAACAACGATGCTTTCGCCGGCTTTTCCGATTTCGCTTATAGTTTGAGTGCTATATGTGCCGTCACAATTCAGTATACCATGTTTACCTGCGGTTACCGATGCGCTGAAAGCTTCGGCTATATCTGATGCGTTCGGACCGACAAGAAGAATAGGCTGTTTATGAATATATGCAGAGCAAAGAAATGCAGCAAAAGCTTCCTTATGTTTATCGGCAACGCCTGCTTCTGTAAGCTCAAATTCAATAGTGTCCAAGACATCTTTCCAATTACTGTGCGATTCAAGCTCACTCAAATTGCTGGCGGCATCGACAACATGATACTGAGTTTCTTGAAGAGCATCATAGCTTTCTCTGATTGATGTTTTCTGACCGCCGGCAAACGCCATTTCGGCAATGAAATCTGCGGCATTGTTTTTGGCTTTTTCGATACGCTCTGAAACAGCGGCTTCGACATCATCGGCAAGCTTTTTCTTCTCGGCGATAGATTCGCTTATGCTCTTTTCTTCGGCTTTTAGTTTTTTATAGGATTCCTGAATTCCTGCTAACTCTGCGTTTTTACTCTTAATTTGTGAACCGAGTAGGTTCAATTCTTCCTGCGCTTTGCTCAATAAGGCGTTATTTTCCGATTCCCAGTCAGACTTAATCAGAGCCTTAGTTCTGTCCTGTAATTCACTGCTTGCGGAAATTGCAGAGAGTAGTATCTCGTCTTCCAAACTGTTGCCGTCGACATATTTCCATGCACAGTCAACAAACTCCTTTAAACGTTCTTCAGCAACTGACTTAGAGCAATGGCAGGCTTTCTTGATTTTTTC
This sequence comes from Oscillospiraceae bacterium, assembly GCA_021199355.1. Taxonomy (GTDB): domain Bacteria; phylum Bacillota; class Clostridia; order Oscillospirales; family Ruminococcaceae; genus Faeciplasma. Next base: position 68,448 of record JAJQIF010000008.1, on the reverse strand, counting down.
CACAACATCATCAACAGGAATAGTGTCAATAAAGTCCTTAAACGATTTGTATTCCACATTACGAAAGCCTCTGAGTTTATACGCATTCCATGAAATAGAGGACTGAACGATGTCATTTACAACTTCAAGCGGATTCTTCAGAGCATATAGTCTTGATGGAACACCCGCAAAAGCCTTCGCATAAAATGAAAGACCAGTATCTAGCCGAAGTATATCAGAGTTGGAGAACTCATAAACGGGCACCTCAGTAAGCTTGTCTGAGAAACACGCCTTGCCGTCAGACAAGACTAAGTCCCTTACATTGCACAAAACGCCTGTATATTTCCTGTTGGAAATATACACTGAAAACATTACTCTTTTGCCGACAGGCTTGTATTCGAAGCCCTCCTTGAGCTGGCTTATAAGCTCGTCCAAATCGGATGCGTCGTTGACAACGTAGATTTCTATAGGATTTACATCCGGGGCATAGTGGGATATTACATAATCCTTTGAGGGGTCGTTCTCATTTGGAATAGCTGACCATGTCCATACACCATAGAAACCGTCATTTGAAGGACCATCTTTGTAGTATATTCTATCCCTGTTGCCAAAGTAGGGTAATATATCAGAGCTTTTACTGAAAGAATGATAGTACCCGTCATAACGCAAGTCCGCATGACGATTAAGCCATATTTGACCACTATAATCTGCCGTGACACTGCAAAGAGACACCGTTTCTTCGCTGTGAATTGACGGGATGGCGGAGGGTATTGTATTGTCATATCTGACAAGTTGTTCTTTTTCAGAGCTTGCTTTCTGCTCTGGAACAGTTTGCGATTCTGAAATCTGCTTATGCGCTTCTGCTAGTGCAACTTCCAAAGAACTCTTTTCTTCCTGAGCTTGTCCAAGTTTCTGCTCATAATCCGATTTCAAAGCGTCAATATCCTTTTTGGCAGATTCCAACTGCTCGACAAGATTACTTTTCTCATCCTCAATCGCCTTTATGCGTTCAGCCGTTTCGGCATCCTTCTTGCGCTCACGACTAATGTGCTTCATGCTCTCGGAAAGCTGAATACGTTCACTTTCGCTTAGAGACAATCCACTAAGCTTGAGATAGAGGTCGACGTTGTCAACAAATAAAGAATCAAGCATTGTATTTGCCAATGCTTCTTCGTATTCCATGCCGTCACTTTCAAGCAAGTTGATATTGTCTGTTATCTCATTCAGCCATTGTTCCACCATGAAGTTGATAAATCCAGAGACAAACGGCTTATCTACGTTAGTTATGGCAAAGTTTAGTGCCAATGTATCTGTTAAACCCTTTGCGCGAAAGCCGTTTACAATCTTAGAAAACTCTTTTTCGTTGCTTTTGAAGAGTTCTTTGAACCTTTCGCCTGAAATAATCTCGCAAAGAGCTACCTTTTCTTCCTTAGTCAGTCTTTCGATATAGTTCATTATGCCTCTTCCTTTCTGTTCAAATAAACTTTCTGTAACCTGCGGTAGGATTGTTCGTTGATAGTGCCGCTCTCGATACATTTGCGAATCCATCTGCATATCTCAGGATACTGTTTCATGCCAAGCAAAATATTATGCAAAGAATGTGGGGCGGAAATCGTCATTCCTGAAACACCTGCGATATATCTCAAAATCTCGACCTCATTATCAGGTTTTAAAGGCTTTTTGAAGCAAATCCGCCAGACACAATCAAGTCCGACAACAAGTCTTACTTCCATGCCGTAAGATAATCCATCCAGTTCAATATACTTGTCTGCAGGTACTCGCCTTTTGTCAATTATGTAATCATCTTTGGCAACAATCAGCTCGCCGTCATACTTCGACTTGAAACGCAGAGTTTTATTCTTTGGCAGTAAATCCACCTCTCCGGGCTCTATTTGTATCCCGGATAGGTCGGTAACCGAGAACTCTGGGGAAACGCCCTCACAGTTTAACGATTCTTTCCAAAAGTATGTATATTGTAGTGCGGGATTTGAATATTTTCTTCCGGCAGAAATAAGTTGTTGTCTGCCGGAACAGGTCAATCTGTAAAGTGCTGGTTTTAATTCTTTCGGAGATAACCGCAGGGGCAAAGCGGATGGGAATGATTTTAAATGCGGTTCGTTTCCACCAACAACTATGTACATATCATCATTATTATGCTTGACGACGTAGTTGCCCTCGATAAACAGAGGGTAAACAGTCTGAATGGAGATTGGGCGTTCAGTGAGCCAGCAGTGATACGTCAAAAAGAACTTAGCCGCTTCTTCGCTGAAATCTGAAGCAGAAACCGTATATAAACGCCAAATTTCACCATTGACTCTTTTCTCTAGTATGAACTGACTCTCTATGTCAGAACCATAGTAGTAAAGAGGACCTCTTTTGAGCAGGTAATATTCTTTCTTTATTTCTACATCAGAATCGTTTGCTAGCTTTCTGCCGGAAACTTTATCAAATAAAGTGCCATTGGGCTCCATGCCGGTTATTTCTTTGGACCAGAATTTGTACAGATCCGCATTACAGTTCTGAGTGAGCGTATATTTTTTAAACGGATAGTCACCTATAGAAAGGTAAGTGGTTCCGTTGGGCTTTACGCGTTCATAGTTATATGTGAATGCCCTGCCGGATTTTTCGCATGGTTTTATTTCTATACAAAGCTTTTTATCGAGCAATTCTGATGGCACCTGAATCAAGCCTAGTTCAAAAGTAAACGAAGAATGAGAGACGATTATTCGGATAGGTAATTCATGATAGCCGGGATTAAATGCTGAAGTATATCCTGCGCCAAAGGTTCGCTCAGGACAATTTTTGTTTGCTTCACCCCTGCTGTGTTTGAAATATCTGATCCTGATGTCGCCGTCAGTAAGAGTAACGTATTGATGGCATAACTCACATACGAATAAGCCACTGCGTGCAGACACAGTCCCACCGGGGCGCAATTTAGTGGCTTCTTCGGCAGTGATATGCCTCCAGCCGTCTTTATCAAACATGCTGACGTGAGTCAATGAAGCCGTATGAATTCCCCCTTAACTATTATGCAAAAAAACAGAAGAAAGCAAAAATCCGCATGATACTGAGTTATTTTGTCGAAAATATTATACATCATTTTTTCTCAAAAGGCAATGCTTTTTATGAATTCTAAACATAATTTGCTCCCGACAAATTTCGCCAGACTTTCTTTCACATATGTGCTACAATAGCCTTGATTGCTGTCTAAAATTATAGGAGGTAATATGACCACGAAAGAAGACTTAGAAAAACTCGAAGCAGAGTTGGCAGAAATCTTGAAAAACATCGAGGAGATTGACAAAATTATTTCGGAATACGATGAGAAAGGAACGCTGAACAGGGATAGAGTTATCAACAAGATTGCTGATGTACGCCGTAAAAATCAGGCGGTTCAGGCTATCACAGTTACGACTTTAAGTTACAGCAATGTTTCACTCTCTAACGCATCCAACGAAGTTCTTGTAAGTGAACTGCGTATGCAACGAGATGTATTACAAGCGGATTATCTGAAGAAGAAAGATGACGAGGTTGCTTTGAGAGGAAAAATCAGATTAGGAATTTAAGTAAAGCAGAGGCAGAAACCTCTGCTTTTTCTTTTTGCCGCAGGCAACCGGCTTTGCCGCTGTGACCATTTTAATGGGAACCAATAAATCGAGGGTATGGGAAATCGAAATTCCCATCAAGAGAGTCGGTCGGGATTTGCTCAATTTTGAGTAAATGTCCAACACGGAGAATCTTGCTTTTGAAAAACCTCCCTCAGTAACACTGATTCCAGATGCTACCCGAAAAAATTTTTATTCGTAAATCTGTGCTTTATAACTTTAAAGTATTGACGTGCAATACGAAATCTGTTAGAATACACTTAAGTGCAAATACAACGGTGGAGGATTAACTCTCGGTTATATGATTGACAGCGAGCAATATTTTCAGGCTGACCCAATAACTGCGCCGTTCGTCTTGGAGGCTTTCGAGCTCTATGACGAAGGCTAGACTATGACAGAGATTCGGGATATACTTAATGAGCGAGGTGTCAGAAATGCCAAAGGGCAACTCATGACTTTTGGAAGTGTTCAGCAGAAGCTTGCCAAAAACAAGAAAGCCCCTGCGAGACACAAGGCGGAGGATGACTATTTGCTGACGACGAAGTTATTCTGTGGCTACTGTGGAGCGTATCTCTGTGGAGAAAGCGGCACGAGCAGGACTGGGGTTGTTCATCACTACTATAAGTGCTCTTCTGTCAGAAAGAAGCGCAAAGAATGCCACAAGAAACCCGTCAGAAAGATTTGGATTGAGGATTTAGTTGTTGAAGCAACCATGAAGATGGTTATGGATGATGCAGCGATTGAAGCTATCGTTTCCATGCTCATGGACTTACAGGACAGGGAGAACGTCAACCTCCCGCTTTATGAGCAACAACTCAGAGAAGCAGAAAACGCAATTCAGAACATCTTAAACGCTATCCAACAGGGTATATACAAAGTCAACAAAGTCACGGCTTGAAGAGTTAGAATCACCCAAAGAAGACTTGGAAATAAAGATTGCCAATGAAAAGATTTCAAAACCGAAGATAAGTAAGGAGTTCATGACATTCTGGTTGCATCGCTTTCGTAAACTTGATGTAAGTCAGAAGTCACACCGAAAGGGCGCTTCTTCGTTTTGCGCCCTTGAAATCCCGTGTGAAAACGGCTATAATGAAATCAGACAGATTTCGGGAGGTGCTATGTGACCGAACTTGAATATTACTTACACGAGCTTGAGCGGGACGGGCGCTTCGGGATGGAAAGAGCCTATCCTCACCACGGGGATACCTCCGTCTATGCCCACAGTCTGCACGTCGCAGAAATGAGCCTCAGGCTCTCGGAAATGCTTCCCGGAAGGTTTCACGAGCGAGACCTCATCCGCGGCGCTCTTCTCCACGATTACTATCTCTATAACTGGCACAACAGCGGCGAGGGACACCGCCTCCACGGTTTCCGCCACGCCGGAACCGCCCTCAGAAACGCAAAAGCCGACTATAATCTAAGCCCGATTGAAGAAAGCATAATCGAGCGCCACATGTTCCCGCTGACTCCCCTGCCGCCCAACTGCCGCGAAGCATGGATAGTCTGCGTGGCGGATAAGATTTGCGCAGTCAGCGAATTAGTGAAGAAGTGATTTAATGAATAATCTGCCACAAAGCCTCTGGGAGCGATATCCTTTCGGTTCCTTTTTGTCGGCTTAATTTAAATCCTACAGATTCACTATTCACTGTCTTGCTTTTATCATCCTGATATGGTATACTGATTGCTGTGCGCGAGTACAAACCGGAATTTAAGGATATGTCAATAAATTTGAGAGAAAAAGAGATGTATGCAATGAACTTAAAAAATTTTAGATGGATCAGAGAACCAAAGGAATATGTAGTTAGTGACACGACCGTGAAGATAATTACAGAACCTCACACTGACTTGTGGCAGAGAACGTATTATCATTTCCGCAATGATAATGCGCCGGTATTTCAGATGGAAACGGAAGAAAAATATTTTAGCTTCACAGTAAAAGCAGAATTCGAGAATAGTAAAACCCGTTTTGATCAGTGTGGTATTGTAATGTATCTGGATAGTGAAAACTGGCTCAAGGCTTGCGTTGAATATGAGAATGAGGAGTTTCAACATCTTGGAAGTGTTGTGACAAATAACGGATATTCAGACTGGGCTACAACAGAGGTCCCTCTGAAAGTAAAGGCAATGTGGTACCGTTTTAGTCGCAGAGAAGATGATTATTGTATGGAATGCTCGGAGGATGGTGTAAAATTTCAACAGATGAGAATTTGTCATATGCACAAAGGCGGTGGAAAAATTCAATTTGGAATCTTTGCCTGTTCGGCAGAAGATGGTTCTTTTGAAGCTAAATTTTCGAATTTTGAGTTAGGAGAATGTCGGTGGTTAGCTCACGATGGACAGCAGCCGGATGAATAAATTCCGGTTTATCGCCCTGAACTTAACGCAATAACATTTAAGAGCGACCTTTCGGTCGCTCTTTTTCTTGTGTCGGTTATTCTCTATCCCAATACCTATAAACGCTCGGGCACCGATTCTCTTTGACTGCCGCTCTCAGCTCTACAAAGCATCCGCATTCGCGGCAGAGACCGTTTTCGAGGCTCGGGCAACGGCGGCAGAGGTCGAGGCGTGTGGCATATGCCTGCTCGCTCGCACGCTCGTCGTCGGGGATGGCGGCAATCAGGTCTTCGACCTTCTTATAGAGCCCGTCCTTGTCGATTTCGGCAAGGAGACAACGCTTGCAGATTGGGCGACTATTTAAATCTAGCACAGCTCAATCGCCAGAACGGAGCACTTGGGAAGGGTGAACTTGAGGCTCTCGCCGTCGAGCTTCACGTCGGTGAACGCTTCAGGCTTGACAGCATCGGGATTATCGAAGGTGTTGCAGGCGTCGTAATCTGCTGTGAGAATCTTCGCCGTAGCACTCTTGAAACCGGTTCTCGGGAGAACGCAGTCGATGTCGAAGTCTTCCTCGAGAGATGCGTTCGAGATTGTCATGTGGAGCTTGCCGTCGGCGTCAACGGAAACGGACTGCGAAACCGCCGGGAGATATCTTCCCTCAAGAATCTGCTTGTTCTCGATGTGAGAGTAGACGAGAGTCGACTCCATGTGGTCCTTGTACATGTCGAAGACGTGATATGTCGGGGTCTTGACCATTCTTTCGCCCTCGGTGAGGATTACCGACTGCAAAACGTTGACCATCTGGGCGATGTTCGCCATCATGACTCTGTCGGAGTGCTCGTTGAAGAGGTTCAGGTTGACGGATGCTAAGATCGCGTCTCTCATCGAGTTCTGCTGATAGAGGAAGCCGGGGTTGGTGCCTTCGATGACGTCGGTCCAGATTCCCCACTCGTCGACGACGAGACCGATTTTCTTCTCGAGGTCATATCTGTCCATGACAGCGTCGTGCTTCTTGAGAAGGGTTTCCATCTCCCAGGTGTTTGCGATGGTGGAGTAGTATTCATTCTCGGGGAAGTTGACCGACGAGCCCTTGTTACCCCAGTCGCCGGTGGGAATGGTATAGAAGTGCAGAGAAAGTCCCCTCATACCAGAGTACTGGCAGTTACGCATGATTCCATCTGTCCAGTTGTAGTCGGTAGAGTTCGGTCCACAAGCAATCTTGCCGTTTGAAGGAATGTACTGCTGGAACTGCTTGTAGAGATTCGAATAGTGGTCAACAGTCATTCCGCCGCCACAGCCCCAGCTCTCGTTGCCGATGCCGATATACTTGACGTTCCAGGGCTCTTCCCTGCCGTTCTTCTTTCTGAGGTCGGTCATCGGGGAGACGTTCGAGGAGGTCATGTATTCAACCCACTCAGCGGCTTCCTGAACGGTTCCTGAACCTACATTTACAGAGACATAAGCGTCACAGCCGATAAGCTCGCAGAAATCGAGGAATTCGTGAGTGCCGAAGCTGTTGTCTTCAGTCACTCCGCCCCAGTGGATATTGACGATTTTGCGTCTGTCCTCCGGCTTGCCGATTCCGTCCTTCCAATGGTATGTGTCGGCGAAGCATCCGCCCGGCCAACGGAGAACCGGAACCTTGATAGCCTTCAAAGCCTCGACAACATCCTTGCGATAGCCGTTGATGTTCGGAATCGGGCTGTCCTTGCCGACGTAGATTCCGCCATAGATGCACCTTCCGAGATGCTCGGCGAAGTGCCCGTAGATTTCCTTGTTTATCTTGCTGATTTTGTTTGTCTGGTCGACTGTCATTTTGAGCTGTGACATTGAGTTATCCTCCTCGAATTTAATAAGTCATATTTTTCCGTAGGGTTACCCCCCGTAACCTTACAACCCCATTTTACACTCTATGCAGGGCACTTGTCAATAGAAATTGATTGATGAATGCTGACGAGTTTGTTGATGATTACTGATTTTAAAATAGGGGTTGAATAATGGGCAATTTTGTGCTACAATATAGGTGTAGTAGAAGACATCAGGATGTGATTTTTGAGCATGGAAGCAGTAAAGAAGTCTTATCGCGAAAGGTACGAAAAGATAACATCTCAGTTCCGTCTTATGGACGACGATTTCATGACACTGGTTTTCGGTGGAAATATCGAGGCAACGCAACTTCTTCTGAATATTCTTTTGGAAGATTCAAGCCTCACTGTTATCGAAACCGTCGGGCAGTTTGAAATCAAAAATCCTAACGGTCGTTCAGTAAGGCTTGACATTCATGCAGTTGACGCAAATGGACAACATTTTGATGTTGAAGTTCAACGTGCAAGCAAAGGAGCAGGCGCTGAACGTGCAAGGTTCAACAGCAGTATGCTTGACACAAGAATGGCAAGTATCGGCGACAAGATTCCGGAGCTCAAGCCGGCTTATGTGATTTTCATCACCGAAAAAGATGTCTTAGGCGGCGGATTTCCGCTTTATCACATCGATCGCAAAATTGATGAATTGGACAACAAACTTTTCGGAGACGGTTCGCATATCATTTATGTAAACGGAGAATATAATAACAGCGAAGACCCGATAGGCATGCTGATGCACGATTTTCATTGCACATCGGCAAGCGAAATGTATTACAGTATATTAGCAAACAGAGTCAGATATTTTAAAGAAACTGAAGGAGGACAAGATAATATGTGCAAACTAATGGAAGATTTCAGAGATGAGATTGCAAGAGATTCGGCGATTGAAGCCTCGATTGACACAGCAAGGCAATTTGGTATTTCTGAAGACGCAATACTCGAAAATATTATGGGCAGATTCAACCTCACCGAATCTGAGGCTAAAAGCTATATGCTCGAAAAATCCGCTTAACTTCAATCAGATATCAAAAAATCCGGCAGAGCACAACGCCCTGCCGGTTTTGTTTTGCGTATTTAATTCCTGCTGAACTCTTTAAGTTTAAGCCCTTCGTTCTTCTCGAGTGCCCAGCGGATGTTCCATTCGCTTGTGAAGAGGAGAAGCGGGTTGCCGTGGAAGTCCTCGACGATTCGGGTGTCGGAGCTCAGGTTCAGCTTCTTCGGGTCTACGGTTCCGTCCTCCATGTCGATCCACCTGATATACTGGTACGGGAGCGACTCACTGATGAGCTCGACGCCGTACTCGGTTCTCATTCTGTGCTCAAAAACGTCGAACTGGAGCATGCCGACGACGCCGACGATGACCTCTTCCATGCCGGTGTCCGGTTCACGGAAAATCTGGACTGCGCCTTCCTGAGCTATCTGCGTTGCGCCCTTGACGAACTGCTTGCGCTTCATCGTGTCCTTGTGGCGGATTCTGGCGAAGTGCTCCGGCGCGAAGGTCGGGATTCCGTCGAACCGAAGCTCATGCCCGGGTGAGCAAACGGTGTCGCCGATTGAGAATATTCCCGGGTCGAAAACGCCGATGATGTCTCCGGCATACGCCTCGTCGATGATTTCGCGCTCCTGCGCCATCATCTGCTGAGGCTGGGAAAGGCGCATCTTCTTCATCCCGCCCTGAACGTGGCAGACCTCCATATCGCGGGTGAACTTGCCGGAGCAGATTCTCATGAATGTGAGCCTGTCCCTGTGTGCCTTGTTCATGTTCGCCTGAATCTTGAAGACGAACGCCGAGAAATAGTCGTCGGTCGGATTGACGGTGCCCTTGTCGCTGTTTCGGGGAAGCGGCGGGCTCGTCATCTTTAAGAACCCTTCGAGGAACGGCTCAACGCCGAAGTTATTGAGTGCCGAGCCGAAGAACACCGGCGAAAGCTCTCCCCTCGCAACTCTCTCGGCATCATATTCGTCGCTCGCACCATCCAAGAGCTCGATGTCCTCCATGAGCTGATTATAGTTTATCTCTCCGATAACGGATTTTAAATTCGGGTCGTCGATGTCGAGTTCACGGGAATCAACCTCGTGCTGACCGCCGTTTGCCGAATAGGTGATTACTTTCTTTCTCTCACGGTCGTAAATTCCCTTGAAGTCGACGCCGCTTCCGATTGCCCAGTTCATCGGGCATGTCGAAATGCCGAGCTCGTCCTCAATCTGCGAAAGCAAATCGAACGAGTTCTTTGCGTCTCGGTCGAGCTTGTTTATAAAAGTGAATATCGGGATGTGCCGCATGACACAGACCTTGAAGAGCTTCCTCGTCTGGTTCTCAACGCCCTTTGCCGCGTCGATGACCATGACAGCCGAGTCGACCGCCATCAGCGTGCGATAGGTGTCCTCCGAGAAGTCCTGATGTCCGGGAGTGTCGAGGATATTTATGCAGAAGCCCTCGTACTCGAACTGCATGACAGAGCTCGTGACCGAGATTCCTCTTTGCTTTTCGATTTCCATCCAGTCGGAAACGGCGTGACGGTCGGTCTTCTTGCCCTTTACCGAGCCGGCAAGAGCAATCGCTCCGCCATAAAGAAGCAGTTTTTCGGTCAGGGTCGTTTTTCCCGCATCCGGGTGAGATATGATGGCGAAGGTCCTCCGCCGGTTGATTTCTTGTTCAAGTTCAGCCAAAGCCGAATCCCCCATTCATGATTGCGTTATTTGTCCAGTGATTATGATAGCACATTGGGTCAAAGATTGCAAGGATTTTCGAACGATTAGCGTAAATCAGGCAAAACAAAACCGGCAGAGCTTTCTGCCGGATTCATTAGTGTATAAACTTTTATGCCATCAGACCAACGAAATTATCGCCATCTCTGCTGCGTCGCCGCGGCGGGGACCGGTCTTGATAATTCTGGTGTAGCCGCCGTTACGGTCGGCATACTTCGGAGCTATCTCGTTAATCAGCTTTCTTGCAACATCTTCCTTGGTGATGTATGCGTAAATCTGTCTCTTCGAGTGAAGGTCTCCAGCCTTGCCGAGAGTAATCATCTTCTCTGCAACGCTCTGGACTTCCTTAGCTCTGGTTACTGTGGTCTCTATCTTACCGTTTTCAAGCAGATACGTTACCATAGCTCTGAGCATTGCCCGTCTCTGGTCAGTGGTTCTGCCCAATTTTCTTGCCGGCATTGAATTTCACTCCTTACTTTGTTATTCCTCGTTGTTGCTTGAGTTCATTTCGACGCCGAGTGAAGCGAGCCTTGTCTTGACTTCCTCAAACGACTTCTTACCGAGGTTTCTGACTTTCATCATTTCTTCCTCAGTCTTCTCAGCCAGATCGCTGACAGTGTTGATTCCTGCCCTCTTCAGGCAGTTGAATGAACGTACCGACAAGTCAAGTTCCTCAATGGTCATCTCAAGAACCTTGTCCTTTGTCTTGTTTTCCTTCTCTGTCATTATCTCGTCAACAATAGTCTCTTCCGAGAGGTTGACAAACAGATTCAGATGCTCGTTGAGGAGTTTGGCTGCCATGGAAACGGCTTCCTTTGCGGAAATAACGCCGTCCGTCCACACCTCTAATGTGAGCTTATCAAAGTCGGTTATCTGTCCTACACGGGTGTTCTCAACGCTGTAGTTGACCTTGAGAACGGGCGTGTAAATACTGTCTACTGCGATTACGCCTATGGGGGCGTTGACCATGTAGGTCTTGTTCTTTTCGGCTGAAACGTAGCCTCTGCCTCTGTCGAGAGTTATCTCCATATACAGCTTGGCGCCCTCGCCGAGTGTAGCGATGTGCATGTCGGGAACCAGAATCTCAACCTCGGAATCGGTCTTGATGTCGCCCGCAGTTACTTCGCGTTCGCCCTCGGCCTCAACGTAAACGGTCTTCGGACCGTCGCAGTAAAGCTTGGCTGTAAGTCCCTTCAAGTTAAGGATAATCTCTGCGACATCCTCCTTGACTCCGGGGACGGTGGAGAATTCGTGCTGTACACCGTCAATCTTGACACTGGTGACGGCGACGCCGGGAAGCGATGAAAGCAATACACGTCTAAGACTGTTGCCGATAGTCGTACCATAGCCACGCTCCAACGGTTCAAGGACAAACTTGCCATAGGTGCCGTTAGACTTAAGATCGACTATATTTATATCCGGCTTCTCGATTTTTTCTAGCATTTTAGCCTCCATTTACTATCGGTGATTTCATCCACAAGATGAAATCTGTTGCCCTCCCGCTGATACTGCTCCCATGCGAACCGTCGCTTTTACAACAGGTTCGCATCGGCAGAACAGGGTTATCCAATGAATAATCTCGAACCGATTATTTGGAGTACAACTCGACAATCATATGCTCCTCAACCTCATAGTCGAGATCGTCCTTGACGGGAACTCTGACTACTGTAGCGCTGAGGTTTTCCTTGTCCTTGTCAAGCCATGAGGGAACAAGTCTCTTGTCGGTATCCTCGACGATTTCCTTGAACTTTTCACTCTTCTTGGAGTTCTCTCTCAGGGAAATAACGTCGCCGACCTTGACTCTGTATGAAGGAATGTCGACTCTTGAGCCATTTACGTTGAAATGACCGTGAGAAACGAGCTGTCTTGCCTCGCGTCTGGTGGTTGCAAGACCCATTCTGAAGACGACATTGTCAAGTCTCTCTTCGAGAAGGGTGATAAGGTTAGCACCTGCCTGACCTTCCATCTTCTCAGCTCTTTCATAGATATGTCTGAACTGCTTTTCAAGAACGCCATAGATAAACTTGAGCTTCTGCTTTTCCTTTAACTGCTTGGCGTATTCCGATTCTTTCTTTCTTACGTTGGCTTTGGGGTTGCGCTTTGTTTCCTTGCCGACACCCATTACCATCGGGCTGATTCCGAGAGCTGCACACTTTTTGAGTATAGGCTCCTTATTTACTGCCATAATTAAATCCTCCGTTTTTAAATAATATCGAGTTTAAACCCGACTCCGAGTCAACTTTGGTAAACTCGGCTCCCAACTCTGCGTCAACTAAACGCGACGACGTTTGGGAGGACGGCATCCGTTGTGGGGAATGGGGGTAACATCCTTTATGAGTCTTACCTCGAGATCCTCTGCCTGCAAAGCACGGATTGCTGCTTCTCTTCCCTGTCCGGGACCCTTTACATAAACCTCAACCGTCTTGAGTCCATGCTCCTTTGCAGCTCTTGCAGCTGTTTCAGCAGCAGTCTGAGCAGCGAACGGTGTAGACTTCTTGGAGCCTCTGAAGCCGAGTCCTCCGGCGGAAGCCCATGAAATCGCATTGCCCTGCATATCGGTGATGGTTACGATGGTGTTGTTGAATGTGGACTGGATATGAACCTGTCCCTGTTCGATGTTCTTTCTTTCTCTGCGGCGACGAACAACCGTCTTCTTGCCGCTTGCCTGTTTCTGAGCCATGTTCTATCCCTCCTTACTTCTTCTTGTTGGCGACTGTCTTAACGGGACCCTTGCGGGTTCTTGCGTTGGTCTTGGTTCTCTGACCTCTTACGGGGAGACCCTTGCGATGACGGGTTCCTCTGTAGCAACCGACTTCGATAAGTCTCTTAATGTTGAGCTGAACTTCTCTGCGCTTGTCGCCCTCAACAATGAGATGCTTGTCGATGTACTCACGGATTTTTGTGACATCGTCTTCGGACATATCCTTGACTCTGACATCCGGGTCTACGCCGGTTTCCTTGCAGATTTTTGTCGCGGTGGGCTGACCGATTCCGTAGATATAGGTGAGTGCAACCTCAATTCTCTTATCTCTCGGAAGGTCTATACTTGCTATACGAGCCATATTTTAGTGGCACCTCCATTAACGATTCTTATCCCTGACGCTGCTTGTGCTTGGGGTTTTCGCAAATGACCATAACTTTGCCCTTGCGCTTTATAACCTTGCACTTTTCGCACATAGGCTTTACTGAAGGTCTGACTTTCATTGAAATACCTCCTCAAAAACTGTAAACTGACTGCGGATTGCTGTTCGCAATCGCCACCTGCTTACTGGTGTTCTTTGTTATTTCGAGCGCCATGTAATCCGACCCTTGGTCAGATCATACGGCGACATCTCGACCGTCACACGGTCACCCGGGACTATTCTTATGTGATTGAGTCCCAGCTTACCGGAGACATAGGCGAGAATCTTGTGCCCGTTTGCAAGCTCAACCTGAAACTTTGCTCCCGGCAAAGCCTCCAGAACGGTGCCTTCAAGTTCAATTACATCTTCCTTGGACAATAAAATTCCTCATTTCTTATTCTCGTCCGGTCGTAACGGGTTCTCCATTCGCTTCGGGTTCAAGCTCACGAAGAAGCCTTTTAAGCTTTTTATCTGTCATGCCGGATAGCGAAATCACTTGGTTGGTCGGTGAAATGTGTCTTACGTTCTTTCGCTTGGGACTTGAGAGCTTTCGCTCCTTGCCGTCAGCGATTGTAACGAAGCGGTCGGTAACGTCTACAGCAACGAAGTAGCCGCCCCGATCTCGACCTGCCGTGGATTTTACCACCGAGCCTTTGACGACGTTCACGGGTTCCCTCCTATTCGCGCGCCGTGAGAATTACGGCACCGTCGGGAGTTATCGCTATTGTATGTTCGAAGTGTGCGGCGGCTTTGCCGTCACGGGTTTTGACCGTCCAGCCGTCTCCGAGGACCTTTATCGCGGGGCTTCCGAGGGTTATCATCGGTTCAATCGCGATGACCATTCCGCTCATCAGCCGGACGCCGTGACCGGCACGTCCGAAATTCGGAACCTCCGGCTCCTCGTGAAGCTGACTTCCCACTCCGTGACCGACGTATTCTCTGACTACTCCGTAGCCCCGGGACTCGTTATACTCCTGAATGGCGGCTGAAATGTCCCCGAGTCTTACGCCCGGCTTTGCCATCGAGATGGCGAGCTTGAGGCTTTCCTCGGTTGCGTCCAAGAGACCTTGAACAGCGGGATCAATCTCTCCTACCTTAAAAGTATACGCGCTGTCGCCGTGAAATCCGTCGATATATGCGCCCACATCAACGGAAACTATGTCTCCGTCGTGGATAACTTCCTTTGACGAGGGTATTCCGTGGATAACGGTGTCGTTCACCGATATGCACGCCGAGGCGGGAAATCCGCCATACCCCAAAAACGAGGGCTTTGCGCCGCGGGAGGTGATATAGGAGTGAACCACCTTGTCGAGCTCCTTCGTTGTCATTCCGGCATGAAGGGCTTTTCCTGCGGCAACTATTGCGCCGCCGGTTATCTCTCCCGCTTTACGCATTTTCAGAAGGTCTTTAGATGACTTGATGTTTATCACGATCTCAAGCCTCTAAAGCTTCGAGTGTAAGCTTTGTAGTGTCGGCTACCTCTTCCTGACCTTCAACGGTTACGAGCTTGCCCTTCGCCGCATAATAGTCCTTGAGAGGTGCCGTTTTCTCATGATAGACTTTAAGTCTGTCAAGAACGGTAGCGGGTTCATCGTCCTTACGGATGACCACCTTGCCGCCGCAGGCATCGCATATGCCCTCCACCTTGGTCGGCTTATAGTCTACATGATAGGAGTTGCCGCATTTTTCGCAGACACGACGTCCCGAAAGTCTTGCAACTATCTTCTCATCGGGAACGTAAATCTCGATAACCTTGTCGATATTGACGCCCATGGTTTCGAGTGCCTCCGCCTGAGGAACTGTACGGGGGAAGCCGTCAAGGATGAAGCCGTTCTTGCAATCGTCACCCTGGATTCTCTCCTTGAGGATAGCGATTATGGTCTCATCGGGAACGAGGTCGCCTCTGTCCATATAGCTCTTGGCTGAAAGACCTGCTTCTGTGCCGTTGGCAACAGCTTCTCTTAACATATTGCCTGTCGAGATAGCCGGGATGCCCTTGGTCTTGCAGATGACTTCCGCCTGAGTGCCCTTACCGGCACCGGGTGCGCCGAGCAAAATGATATTCATGTGGTATCTCCTTTCTGTTTTTTGTCTGTTCATTCTATGGATTCACGGAGCTGTAAGCAGAGCTATAAGCTCGGAAGAATACCGGAAGGTATTCTTCCTACGGTTCAAGCGCGAAGCGCGTGAAACGTGTTTAGTCCAAAAATCCCTTATAATGACGCATCATAAGCTGAGATTCGAGCTGACGAACAGTCTCAAGAGCAACGCTTACAACGATGAGGATCGAAGTACCGCCGAGAGCCAGGTTCGAAATGCCTGTAATCTGAGCAAAGATGATCGGGAAGATAGCAACAACGCCGAGGAACAGTGCGCCGACGAAGGTCAGCTTGTGAACAATTCTCGTGATGTAATCACTTGTCGGCTTGCCGGGACGGATGCCCGGGATGCCGCCGTTGTTCTGGCGAAGGTTGTTTGCAATCTCAACGGGATCATACTGCATCGAAATGTAGAAGTAGCTGAACAGAATGATGAGGATGAAGTAGAGTGTTGCGTATACGGGATGAGTCGTGCTGAAGCAGTTGTAGATTGTGTACCAGACAGTACCCTGAGTGGGCTCGCCGGTGAACATTGCGATAGTCTGCGGGATGGACATGAAGCTCATCGCGAAGATAATCGGGAGAACGCCTGCCATTGATACCTTGATGGGAAGGTAGGTCGACTGACCGCCGTAAACCTTTCTTCCTACAACGCGCTTTGCATACTGAATCGGAACTCTTCTCTCCGCATTGTCCATGAATACGATGAACGCAATCATCAGAATGAAGATTATGATGATAATCGGGATGAGGATGATATATCCGGCAGAACCCGTGTTTGCGAGTGTTGCGAAGATGTTACCGAACGACTGCGGAAGCTCTGCAACGATACCGGCAAAGATGAGCATTGACATGCCGTTGCCGATTCCGTTCTTGTCGATGAGCGAACCGAGCCAGATAGTAAGCATAGCACCTGCTGTGAAGCACGCTATGATGATGATTTCGGAAAGAACCTTTGAGAAGCCTGTGGTATAGGTCAGAGCTCCTGCGTTCTTAAGAGTCAGGTAGTAAGCCCATGACTGGAAGAGTGCGATTACGAGAGCGAGAATCTTGGTGATGGTACCGAGCTTCTTTCTGCCCTCTTCGCCTTCCTTTGCGAGTCTTTCGAGTGCGGGAATCGCAAAGGTCAGAAGCTGCATGATGATCTGTGCGTTGATGTACGGTGAAACCGACAAGCACAGAAGTGTTGCTCTTGAGAAGGTGCCGCCGGAGAGAGTGTTGAGGTAGCTGAACAGGTTGTTCGAGCCCTCAATCATTTCCGCTATAGCGGCTGAATCGAGAAACGGAACGGGGATATATCCGCCGAGTCTGTAGATGATGAAGATAAGGAAAGTGTAGAGAAGCTTCTTTCTTATCTCCGGAACCTTCCAAGCGTTCTTAAGAGTCTGAAACACTTAGATCACCTCTGCCTCTCCGCCTGCCTTCTCGATCTTCTCCTTAGCTGAAGCGGAGTAAGCGGCTGCCTTTACGGTAAGCTTCTTGGTGAGCTCGCCGTTGCCCAGTACCTTGATTCCGTTGCCCTCATTCTTGACAATACCGGCAGCGATAAGAAGCTCTGTATCGACGACAGTTCCGTCGACAAACTTTTCGAGATCGGAGACGTTGATTGCCGTATACTTAGCTGCAAATATGTTGTTGAAGCCCCTCTTCGGGATTCTTCTTGCGAGCCTGGTCTGTCCGCCTTCGAAGCCCGGTCTTACACCGCCGCCCGAACGAGCATTCTGACCCTTGTGTCCCTTTCCTGCTGTTTTTCCCTGTCCGGAGCCATGTCCTCTTCCGATTCTCTTGACATCCTTGACAGCTCCCTCAGCAGGTGCTAAATCGTGCAATTTCAATTTATTCGCACCTCCTTAATTCTTATGCTTCGGTAACTTTGATAAGGTGAACGATCTTATTTATTTTACCTTGCGTCTGTGCGTTATCCGGTTGAACGGTAACGTCACCGATTTTTCTAAGACCTAAGGAGTTTGCAGTTGCGATCTGATCCTTGAGTCTGCCGTTGAGACTTTTTACAAGCTCAATTTTTACTGACATGATCATTTCCTCCTCAGATTATTTCCTTGACAGTCTTGCCTCTCTTGGCTGCCATTTCTTCGGCAGACTTGAGCTCGGCAAGTCCTGCAAATGTTGCTCTGACGACGTTGCAGGGATTGTTGGACTTAAGAGACTTGGTTCTTATGTCCTTGATGCCTGCAGCCTCGATTACGGAACGAACGGGACCTCCGGCGATAACTCCGGTACCTTCGGCGGCGGGTCTCATCAAGACTCTGCCAGCGCCGTAAACACCGACTACCTCGTGAGGAATTGTTGTTCCCTTAAGTGATACTTTTATCAGATTCTTCTTCGCGTCAGCGATTCCTTTTCTGATAGCGTCGGTAACTTCTCCCGACTTTCCGATACCGTAGCCGACTGTGCCGTTGCCGTCACCTACAACGATGAGTGCGGAGAACTTCATGATACGTCCGCCCTTGACCGTCTTGGATACACGGTTGATAGCTACAACCTTCTCGGTAAGCTCCATTTGAGAAGCGTCTATAATAGCCAAAATACGTTACCTCCTCTCAGAATTTGAGTCCGCCCTCACGGGCACCCTCTGCCAAAGCCGCGATACGTCCGTGATAGAGATAGCCGCCTCTGTCGAATACGACTTCCTCTATGCCGTTTGCCTTGCACTTCTCGGCAATCGCCTCGCCGACCTTCTTGGCACCTTCGACGTTTCCGCCGTTAGCTCCGAAGCCCTTTTCCATGCTTGAAGCGGCGCAGAGAGTTGTTCCGGTGACGTCATCAATCACCTGAGCGTAAATGTGCTTCGCTGAGCGGAAGACATTGAGTCTCGGGCAGGAAGCGGTACCGCTGACCTTGGCGCGGACTCTTGCGTGCCTCTTGGCTCTTGACTTAGCTCTGTCTATTGTCTTTACCATAGATTCTTACTCCCTTATTTACTTCTTTGCGCCCTTGCCGGCCTTGCCTTCCTTGCGGCGGATGACTTCACCGTCGTAGCGGATTCCCTTGCCCTTGTAAGGCTCAGGAGGACGCTTGGCGCGCACTTCACAGGCAAACTGACCTACCTTCTGCTTGTCGATTCCCTTGACTACAATCTGGTTAGGTTGCGGGACATCAAGCTTGATGTCGTCAGTCTCGGAAACGATAACCTGATGAGAATATCCGAGGTTAAGGATAACGTCCTTACCCTGCTTCTGGGCTCTGTAACCAACACCCTCGATAATAAGGGTTTTGGAATAACCGTTTACAACGCCCTCAACCATGTTGTTGACGAGAGTTCTTGTAAGACCGTGAAGAGCCTTGGATCTGTCCTCATCATCGGGACGTGCAACCTTAAGGGTTCCGTCCTCAACTGTGATGGAAAGGGAAGGATTAAACTTCTGTGTGAGTGTACCCTTGGGACCCTTTACGGTAACTACGTTGCCTTCTGCAACGGATACTTCAACTCCGGCAGGAACGCTGATTGGCTTTAAGCCTATTCTTGACATAATTCAGCCCTCCTTACCAGACGAATGCGAGAATCTCGCCGCCTACGCCAAGCTCTCTTGCTTTCTTATCGGTAACGATTCCCTTTGAGGTGGAAACGATAGCGATACCTAAGCCCTTCAAGACCTTGGGCATATCCTCACAGCTCGAATAGATTCTAAGACCGGGCTTGGAAACTCTTCTGATGCCGGAGATAACCGGTGTTCTGTTCTCGTCATATTTAAGTGTAACTCTGATGATTCCCTGCTTACCGTCGTCGATTACCTGATAGGACTTGATGTAGCCCTCATCCTGCAAAATCTGAACGATAGACTTCTTCATATTCGAAGCGGGAATATCGACTGTAGCGTGCTTTGCTGAGCTTGCGTTACGAATTCTGGTCAGCAAATCAGCTATTGTATCAGTAATCTGCATACTTTTGCCTCCTTCGCTAATTACCAGCTCGACTTCTTAACGCCGGGGATCTGACCCTCAAGCGCAAGCTTTCTGAAGCAGATACGGCAAATGCCGTACTTTCTCAGATAACCGTGAGGTCTTCCGCAAATCTTGCATCTGTTGTAAGCGCGGGTCGAATACTTAGGCTTTGCCTGCTGCTTTAAAACCATTGCCTTTTTAGCCATAATCTACCTCCACTCTTACTTTGCAAACGGAGCGCCGAGCATGCTCAGAAGCTCCTTTGCCTCTTCGTCGGTCTTTGCGGTTGTGATGAAGTTGATATCCATACCGCGGACCTTGTCAACCTTGTCGAACTCGATTTCGGGGAAGATGAGCTGCTCCTTGATACCGGTGGAGTAGTTTCCTCTGCCGTCGAACGAATTCGGGTTGATGCCCTTGAAGTCACGAACTCTGGGGAACGCGACATTGAAAAGTCTGTCGATGAATTCGTACATCTTGTCACTTCTCAGAGTAACCTTGACTCCGATGGGCATGCCCTCACGGAGCTTGAAGTTTGCAACCGACTTCTTAGCCTTGCAAACTACAGGCTTCTGACCTGTGATAAGTGAAAGATCGTTCATAACTGCGTCAACGACCTTGGAATTCTCCTTAGCCTCGCCGCAAGCTACGTTGATGACAACCTTGTCGAGCTTCGGAATCTGCATAACGTTCTTGTAGCCGAACTTCTTCATCAGTGCGGGGGCTATCTCATTGACATATTGATCTTTTAATCTTGCCATAATTAACCTCCTACTTGATTTCTGCGCCGCAACGCTTGCAAACTCTGAGCTTCTCGCCGTCAGGTCCGAACTTGACGCCGGTTCTTACGCCCTTGCCGCACTTAGGGCAAACGAGCTGAACCTTGCTCGAGTACATAGCTGCTTCAGCCTTGACGATGCCGCCTGCTTCGCCCTGTCTGCGGGGCTTGACGGACTTGGTCGCCATGTTGATGCCTTCGACTATTACCTTGCCCTCCTTGGGGGATACAGCAAGAACTTTGCCCTTCTTGCCCTTGTCCTTACCACTGAGAACAACTACCGAGTCGCCGGTTTTAACGTGAATCTTGTTCATATTTTCTCGGCTCCTCCTTAAAGTACCTCGGGTGCGAGCGACAGGATCTTGACATAGTCATTGTCCCTGAGTTCACGGGCAACCGGCCCGAAAATTCTCGTACCTCTCGGTGTCTTGTCTTCCTTGATTATTACAGCTGCGTTCTCGTCGAAACGGATATAGGTTCCGTCCTCACGACGAAGACCGGATGCTGAACGAACAATTACTGCTTTAACAACGTCGCCCTTCTTGACCATGCCGCCGGGTGCAGCCTTCTTGACTGACGCTACGACTACATCGCCGATGTTGGCGTATCTTCTGCGGGTGCCGCCCAAAACTCTGATGCACTGGAGTTCCTTGGCTCCGGTGTTGTCAGCGGCTTTGAGTCTTGTCTGCATTTGTATCACAGCAAGTTCCTCCTTTCAGTATTAAAGAAATCTGAGCGCCGGATCGAGTTATTCACCGACCCTCGTTTACTCTTCGGGTTCGGGTTTTGCATCGAACGGCTTACGTTCAATGCACCCACGCCCTCATTACTTAGCCTGCTCAACAACCCTGACGAGTCTCCATCTCTTGTCCTTGGACAAGGGTCTGGTTTCCATGATTTCGACTCTGTCGCCGATGTGGGCAACATTCTCCTCGTCATGAGCCTTGAACTTGACCGTTCTCTTGATAATCTTTCCGTACAAGGGGTGCTTTACGTTATCCTCGATGGCAACGACGATTGTCTTGTCCATCTTGTCGGAAACTACCTTGCCGACCCTTGTCTTTCTAAGCTTTCTTTCGCTCACAGTAAATCCTCCTTCTTCGCGGCTTACTTGGACTCTTGCTCGCGAATAACAGTCTTGATACGAGCAATATCCTTCTTAACAGCCTTGATTCTCATGGGGTTGTCGAGCTGATTTACAGCGTGCTGGAAGCGAAGGTTGAAAAGCTCTTTCCTCAAATCGTCGAGCTTCTTGTCCATCTCGACGGGAGTCATTTCTCTGATTTCACTGACCTTCATTATTGCTCACCACCCGTTTCTGAAGCTTCATCTTCTCTTTTAACGAACTTGCACTTGATAGGCAGCTTGTGCATCGCAAGACGCATAGCTTCCCTTGCAACTTCCTCGGACACGCCTGCGATTTCGAACATGACTCTGCCCGGCTTGACAACCGCTACCCAGTACTCGGGGGTACCTTTACCGGAACCCATTCGAAGACCAAGTGCCTTGGTGGTTACAGGCTTGTCAGGGAAAATCTTGATCCAGACCTGTCCGCCACGCTTGATGTAACGTGTCATTGCGATACGAGCCGCCTCAATCTGGGCTGAAGTGATCCATGCGGGCTCGAGTGCCTGAAGTCCATACTCGCCGTACGAAACCTTGTTGCCTCTTGTAGCCTTGCCCTTCATGCGTCCGCGTTGCTGCTTACGATATTTAACTCTCTTCGGAAGTAACATTACTTATTACCTCCTTCTCTGTTCTGAGTGTGTCTCTCGCCGCGATTTTCATAGCTACGGTTGCCGTCTCTATTCTGTCTCGGTCTCGAGTTGCCGTTTCTGTCGCCGCGGCGTCTGTCGTCGCCGTTACGAGGCTTACGGTTTCTACGATTGTCGGGAGCCTTCTCTTCGGTCTTCGAAATCTCGCCCTTGAGAACCTCTCCCTTGTAGATCCAGACCTTGATACCGATCTTGCCATAGGTTGTTGCAGCCTCGGCGAAGCCGTAATCGATGTCTGCTCTGATGGTCTGGAGCGGGATGGTACCCTCGTGGTAGCTTTCGCTTCTTGCGATTTCAGCACCGCCGAGTCTGCCGCCTGCCTTGACCTTGATACCCTTTGCACCCAGCTTCATTGCTCTGCTGATGGCGCCCTTCATAGCTCTTCTGAACGAGATTCTGTTCTCGAGGTCGAGAGCTATCTTTTCAGCTACCAACTGAGCATTGAGGTCGGGAGACTTAACTTCGATGATGTTGAGGGAGACGGTCTTGCCGATCATCTTCTCAATATCGGTTCTGAGCTTCTCAACAGCCTCGCCGCCTCTGCCGATAACGATACCGGGCTTGGCGCACCAGATGTTGATCTTCACCTTGTCGGCGAAGCGCTCGATTTCAATCTTCGGAACACCGGCGGAATACAGAGTCTTCTTGACGTACTTACGGATGTTGTAGTCCTCTACAAGAGTATCTCCGAAAGTGCTCTTATCTGCAAACCAGCGGGAATCCCAGTCCTTGATTATTCCGACACGCATGCCGTGCGGATTTACTTTTTGTCCCATAGTCTACCTCCTGCCGCCTTATTCCGCTTCACCGAGAACCACAGTGATGTTTGAGGTTCTCTTGAGAATCTTGTGTCCTCTGCCCTTTGAAACGGGTTGCATTCTCTTCATGGTCGGTCCCGGATTGACATAGCACTCTTTTACATAGAGGCTCTTCTTGTCAAGTCCGAAGTTATTCTCTGCGTTAGCCGCAGCCGAGTTCAGGAGCTTCTCCAGATACTCACAGGCAGCCTTAGGAGTATGCTTTACGATTGCCAATGCTGTCTCGAGGTCTTTTCCTCTGATAAGGTTGAGGACAATTTCGACCTTGCGAGGAGCAATGCGTGCAGTCTTTAATACTGCTCTTGCTTCCATCTAAATCTCCTCCTTTACTTGCCGTTGTTGGAAGTCTTTGAACCGGCGTGACCCTTGAAGGTTCTTGTCGGTGCGAACTCACCAAGTCTGTGTCCGACCATGTCCTCGGTAACATATACCGGAACATGCTTGCGTCCGTCGTGGACGGCAAATGTGTGTCCCACGAATTCGGGGAAGATAACGGATGCTCTCGACCATGTCTTGATGGCTTTCTTTTCGCCGGTCTCGTTCATGGCAACTACTTTCTTATAAAGGGATTCCTGTACGAATGGTCCCTTCTTAATGCTTCTGCCCATTATTCATCTGCCTCCCTTCGCATTACTTCGCGTTACGGCGCTTGACAATAAACTTGTCTGTGCGATTCTTCTTCTTACGAGTCTTGTAACCCATAGTAGGCTTGCCCCAAGGTGTAACAGGTGAAGGACGTCCGACAGGGGATTTGCCTTCGCCACCGCCGTGAGGGTGGTCGTTCGGGTTCATAACGGAACCACGGACTGTGGGTCTTACGCCCATGTGGCGCTTTCTACCAGCCTTGCCGAGATGAACGTTTTCGTGGTCGATGTTGCCGACCTGTCCGACTGTTGCCATGCAGTTTGCGGGAACATATCTCATTTCACCGGAAGGAAGTCTGATGAGGACCTTCTCGTTCTCACGTCCCATAAGCTGAGCCATGTTGCCGGCGGAGCGGACAAGCTGTGCGCCCTTGCCGGGATAAAGCTCGATGTTGTGGATGAAGGTACCGACGGGGATGTTCATAAGAGGAAGTGCGTTGCCCGGCTTGATGTCGGCGTCTGCGCCAGCTCTTACGGTGTCACCTACGTTAAGTCCGTTCGGTGCGATGATGTATCTCTTCTCGCCGTCCTCATACTGAACCAAAGCGATGTGAGCGGAACGGTTCGGATCGTATTCAAGAGTCATAACAGTGGCATCCATGCCGGTCTTGTCTCTCTTGAAGTCGATTACACGATATTTCTTTCTTTCGCCGCCGCCGTGATGACGGACGGTGATTCTGCCATAGCTGTTTCTACCGGCGGTCTTCTTCTTGGGTTCGAGAAGACTTCTCTCCGGCTTAACCTTGGACAAGCCGCTGTAATCGGTAACGGTCATGCCTCTGCGACCGTTGGTTGTCGGCTTGTAGCTCTTTATAGCCATGTAATTTTTCACTCCTTATTAGTGTTTTGCGGGCTGCATCTGCAGGAATTGCCATGCAGTTCCCATACATACCACGCTTGTGCGTGTCAAGAACGCTCGCTTGCGGGCGTTCTACTTGCCGGAATGTGAGAGTTTGTCAGACCCATGTGGTCCCAATCACTCTCAGACCCAACTATCAGATCATGCCATCAAAGAAGGCGATGGTCTTTGAGCCCTCGGCAAGCGTAACGATTGCCTTTTTCCAGTCCGGGGTCTTGCCCTCGGATCTGCCCATTCTGCGGTAACGACCGCGAACGTTCATTGTGTGAACCTTGGCAACCTTGACACCGAAGATTTCCTCAACGGCGTCCTTGATTTCAATCTTGTTGGCGGTCTTTGCGACCTTGAAGGTGTACTTGCCCGCCTGAAGATCTTCCATAGAAGCTTCGGTGATAACCGGCTTCAGAATGATGTCCTGAGCAACCTTTTCCATCAGCAGTAAACCTCCTCAATCTTGGTGACGGCATCCTGAGCTACTACGAACTTGTTGCAGTTAAGGATGTCGTAAACATTCAGAGTGTTTACGAGAGTCGTCTTTACTCCGGGAATGTTTCTTGCGCTCTTGATGACCTTCTCGTCGGATGCGGGCATTACGATAAGGGTCTTGCCCTCTGCTCCGAGTGCCGAAAGCATCGAAACGACGTTCTTGGTCTTGATTTCGTCGAAGTCAATCTTGTCAACGACTACTACCTCGTTCTCGGCAAGCTTGGAAGAGAGTGCAGACTTCATAGCGAGTCTTCTCATCTTCTTGTTGACCGTGAATCTGTAGCTACGGAGCTTCGGTCCGAGAGCGATTCCACCGTGTGTCCACTGGGGAGAACGGATTGAACCCTGTCTTGCATGACCTGTACCCTTCTGTCTCCAGGGCTTCTTACCGCCGCCGGATACCTCTGTTCTTGTGAGTGTGGACTGAGTGCCCAGTCTCTGATTTGCGAGATAATTGACAACCATTGTGTGCATAACAGCGGTGTTGGGCTCGATGCCCCAGATGCTGTCGTTAAGCTCAGTGTCGGCAACTACATTGCCTTTAATATCGTATACGGAAACCTTTGACATTGTACTTCCTCCTTCCACTAAGCTTTCTTAACGCTGTTGCAGACGGTAACGATACCGTTCTTCGGTCCGGGGATTGCTCCCTTTACAGCGATAAGGTTGTTCTCGGCGTCAACCTTGATAACCTCGAGGTTCTGGATAGTAACTCTCTCGGCACCGAGGTGACCCGGCATTTTCTTTCCTTTGTAGATTCTCGAAGGACTTGAGCAAGCGTTCATGGAACCTGCCTCGCGGTGAACAGGACCTGTACCGTGGGTTTCCTTGAGTCTGTGGGTGTTCCAGCGCTTGATGGTGCCGGAGAATCCTTTACCCTTGCTTGTGCCGCAAACGTCAACAATCTCGCCCTCAGCGAAGATGTCAGCCTTTACGATGTCGCCTACGTTCATGCCCGAGATATCCTCAAGTCTGAACTCCTTGAGGGTCTTCTTGAGGGCAACGTCAGCCTTCTTGAAATGACCTGTGAGAGGCTTCTTCAAACTCTTTGCGGTGGTGTCGCCGAACCCGAGCTGCACGGCTTCGTAGCCGTCGTTCTCGGCAGTCTTCTTCTGGACTACCACGCAAGGACCTGCCTCAATGACCGATACGGGAATAACTCTTCCCTTATCGTCGAAGACCTGTGTCATACCGATCTTCTTTCCGATGATGCCTTTCTTCATTTTGTTTCCTCCTAATGGTTATTGGTCGGATTTTCCGACTTGACCTGTCGCGGGATCTCGCTGAGAAATCAAATTCTGATTTCCTTTGGAGATTACTTGATCTCCATTACGATATCCACACCGGCGGGAAGCTCAAGATTCTGCAGAGCCGCAGTTGTGTCGTTGGTGGGGTGAAGCACGTCGATAAGTCTCTTGTGAGTTCTCATCTCGAACTGCTCACGGCTGTCCTTGTTGACGAATACGGAGCGAAGGACGGTTACGACTTCTCTCTCGGTGGGGAGCGGAATCGGACCCGAAACCTGTGCGCCCGAACGCTTAGCTGCCTCGACTATCTTTGCCGCTGCCGCATCGACGTTGGTGTGCTCGTAGCCCTTGATCTTGATTCTGATTTTCTCATTGACTGCCATTAAAAACGCCTCCTTAAAGCTTACGATTATTGGGGGCTGGGATTTTCCCATCTGTTTTTTAACACGAATCCGTGTGTTTCCTGCATCCCCATGAAAAAAGCCGAAAAATCTTCTTTTCGGCGGGACACATAAATCGCATCGGATGCTTTGGTTTTCTAAGGCTCAAAGGCGCAGAATCGCCCTTAACCGCTCGCTTGGCGAGCACTTTGTACCACAGTACCGTGTTGCTATTACAGTCGCCCGGTTTAAAATCGGACATACTCGGCTGAAATTACCCGGCATACCGCCGGCAACCTCCAGCTTCAACGCATATCTTTTGCAGTCACGCAGTGATTATAATAACACTTTTAAAGCCAGAGGTCAAGCATTTTTGCGGATTTGTGTGGATTTTTTGATGTAGAAAAATTGGGGATTTTCAGGGTGGGGATTTGTGCAAACTATACAAACCCCTCAGTCGCCCTTCGGGCGCCAGCTCCCCTTTCAGGGGAGGGGGACCGGCAAAGCCGGTGGAGGGGTTTACACCAATTCCCCGACCTCTTCCTCAACCTTCGTAATATCAATAAAGTTCGGGACGGTTCCGACTTCGTTCTGCTCGGTTATATAAATGGAGTAGGAATACTCGGTGATACTGCCGTCATCGTTTGTGACTTCAGTTACTTCCCTAAGGAAGAGGAAGTTGCCATCGCCGTCGAAGTAATAGAGAACCTTGAAGCCGGTCATGCCGTCGGCGGTATCGACGCCCGAGAGCTTCGAGATGTCGTAATAGTGGCAGACCTCGATTGCGAGCTCGTTCGTGGCGATATAGGATGTCTCGGTGTTGACCGCCTTCTTGTAGAAGACGATGAGACCCTCGTCCGCCAAGGGATAGGGAACGTCCTTTGTATAGGACGTGAAGCTTGCGTCGCCGGTGTCGAGATATGAAACAACGCCGTTCTCCTCGGTGTACTGCTCATAGCCGTTATTGTACTGAGCGATAACCGTGTCGCCCGAGACGGCATAGTAGGAATAGGTCATGAGACCCACTTCGTCGTACTTATAGATGAATATCTGCTCCGACTCGCCGGTGTTGTCGTTG
This sequence comes from Oscillospiraceae bacterium, assembly GCA_021199355.1. GTDB lineage: Bacteria > Bacillota > Clostridia > Oscillospirales > Ruminococcaceae > Faeciplasma. The sequence continues at coordinate 40,767 of JAJQIF010000008.1, read as the reverse complement.
ACGACGTCAACCCGAGCGGAATCAAGCTCAACATAAGCCGCCCTTGCCGCAAGGATATAGTCCTCGCCCGCAACCGGGTCGCTCTCCCCGCAAGCGGTCAGGCTCATAAGGATAACCGCCGCCGTAATCACAGCCATAAGCCTTCTGCCAAACGATTTAAACTTCATTACGTTCCTCCCACAAAAGAGAACCGTGCGCGAAACGGCACGGTTTCGAATCCTGCAAACGCTGTATTACAACAGCTTGACCTGCTCCTCAAACTCGCTCTCTGAGTCCACAAACCGATACGGTTCATACTCCCCGTAAGCTGACGGACGGCTGATTGTGACGAGCTGGATTTTATCTATGTCGACTTCTCTGGAAAGCTTGTGCTTGAAGTCCACTAAGTGCTTCCCATGATTAGTTTCCATAGCAATGCAGCCGATTTTATCTACATTTTTAGCTACCAGATAGCACACTGTCAAGCACCTCCTTAAAATCTTTCTCTGTTTGGATGTCTCCGGCTTCGTAACGCTTTCGCATCATACAGCCGACAGCATCCGGATAATTCTTCTTGTACAAATAACTATGCAACCAGTTATTCAGTTGACGGTCTATATAGGTGTTATACTGAATCTCTATCGGATAATGGATTCCGCTTTTCTGATAATAGACGTGAACACCGCGATAGCCATCATCATGAGCCTTGCCGCGACTCATATCCGCAACACGGATATTTTTGCAATCGGCAAAATTTAAAATATCTTCGTAGCTGTTGCAAAGGCAACGAAATCCAAGTAAATCGTCAAAAACTTTTCGAAGCTGATGGTCATGATAATATCTCTCGTACTTAAGCTTAATAGACTGCAAACTTTTTACTCTATAGTCTATCGACATATCTTGAAGTATGTCGTTATCATCATACCAAGCGTTTACAGCTTCCAGTTCTTCGAAGAGCTTTTCACGGTCAAAGTAGTGCAAATTCTTTTTCAGATTAATTCCGAGCTGTGATTGATAGGACAGCGCTTCCAGTCTCTCAACCGACAAGCCGTCCTTTCGTAGCATATTATCCAGAAGTCGAATCTGCTCCATACTATGATCCTATCTTGTTACCTTCTCCTCGACCCGCGCTTTTTGACGTCCATCGAGCGCTTGAGGTCGGACATGCGGTCCTCGCTTGAAGACTTGAATTTCGAAAGCATATCCTCGAATCCGGCGTCGGTCGTGGTTCCGCTCGGCTTATAGGCATACTCGGCGTTGACGAGCGCTTCGGGGTTCGGCTCCTCCTTCTTCACAGGCTTCTTCTGCGAATAGTGCCTTACCGGCTGGGAATCCTTGTCCTTGTCATACATGCCCTTGTCGCGACTCTGGTTGTAGCCGCCGCGATTGTCTCTGCCTCCGGGCTGTCCGCCCTGTTGCCCGCCGGGATGTCCGTTCGGATGCCCCGGGCGACCGTTCGGCTGTCCGTTTCTCGGACGATGAGGCGCAGGCTCCCTCGGGGGAAGTGCCCTCTTGATGGACAATGCGACCTTGCCGTCCTCTGCGATGGAAATGACCTTGACTTTGACAATCTGCCCGACCTTAAGAAAGTCGTTGATGTCGCCGACGTATGTAGGAGAAACCTCGGAAATGTGAACCATTCCGTTTCTGCCGCCGCCGATGTCGATAAATGCGCCGAATTTCTGAATACCGGTGACTCTGCCCTCGATAATGCTACCTTCTTCAAGCTGCATAAATTTACTTTTTCCTCTTTCGTGACTTATTTGACACGGATGGTTTGCCCAAACGTATCGTTATAACCCTCCACATTTTTCGCCCTGTTAAGCGTCACTCCGCCGACTTGGCATAATAACGCGTTTCACGCGGATAAGCATATCCACGCTCTATAGCGGCTGAGAGCATATACTCATACTCATCATCGTCGCTCAGAAGTCTGGTGTATTCGTCGTTTTCCTGTTGTGCCTCGACAATTTCGGCTTCAAGCTTCTCGATGGTAGCCTTCTGCTCCGCAATCTCCGCCTGCGTGTTGATGATTACCGACGCCGCATAGACGAGAAGGGTTGAGAAAAATACGAGCTTGATAAAGTGACCTGCTCTGTGGGGCTGTTTCTGCTTAGGTTTTGCCTGTTGTCTGTTGCTTCTGACAGTCTGAGCTGTTGCCGGCATTCCTCACCCTCCAATCTGAAATAGTTATGCAAGGTATATTATACAACATTCGTGACGCATCTTGCAAGTCATTTATGAGGATTTTTTTATTTTTCCGAAAAATTTTTTTGCCGGAAGGGCGTTTTTCAGCTTTTCCAAGACATAATTTGCACATTTTCTGAGAATATTTGTAAGAAATCTGAACGCTCCCGAGACAATTCTTCCAAGCGTCAACAGATAAATCGCAAACCCCGCCATCATCCCGACAAGCACATACAGCCGAAGCTCCCCTTCAAGAAGCTCCACCGAGAAGCAGAACCAGACAAAGCCGGAGAATATCACAAACAGGAAATCTTCGGCAAAAACTGCCCAGAACTTATGAGGGATAGTTATCCGAAGCGCTCGCAAAATATCATAAACCGCTCCCAGAACTGCACCGACAATAATTGCTAAGCCGAAAAGCTTCAACTCATTCGTTACTCCCGTGAATGAGCCTGGATTAAAACCCATACAAATGCCTCCTTTGCCATTGCGCCTCCCTGCGGTCGGCAACCCCTCCACCACCGCCTTCGGCGGCGGTCCCCCTCCCCTTTCAGGTGAGGCTTTTTGCTGTTCTCTCAAAAGCTTTGATAGAAGCAGTTAAAGGCTCCCCTGAAAGGGGAGCTGGCAGCCACGAAGTGGCTGACTGAGGGGTTTCCACTACCTCGTGAGCTTCTTCCATAATGTCGGTTTCTTCGTTCTGTCCCTGTCACCATAGATAAGCGACTTCACCTCGCCCGACATTTCGAGATCCCCCGTTTCAAGGCTTATCTCGTCCACATGAAGGTTCTTGCCCCGAATTACGAGCTCGCCCTGCGAGGTATAAAGCGAGACCTCAACGTCATTGAAGCTCTCGACATCGGTAACCCCGGAAAGCGACAGCTTCCCACGGTCCTCAAGAATCAGGTTGTGCTTTTTTACGGTTGTATCAACTGTGTTCATACCCATTCCTCCAAAACAATCGTTGGTACATACTATGCAAAAGCCCGCCTCGAAATGAGACGGACTTCCGCAAAGGTTGTTTTTATGAGGAAAAGACTTCTTAGTTTATTCGACTGCGATTTCTCCGCTGAACATTGCGTTCAACTCATCAACATAGTATGCAATTCTCTCGGAATAGGACTCCTTGAGCTGTGCCCATGTCGAAGGATTGTTGCCGAGGGTTCCGCCGATAAGGTTGTTGACAGCATCGGTAAGAGCCGACTGGCATCCGGAGGTGAAGTTTACGATCTGGTAGTTGTTGACGAGCTCGTAGGTCTCATCGAGCATGTCGAGCATTTCGTCGGTCCACATGTAGGTTTCCTTGAGCTGCTTGGTGTCGATATCGATAACGGTCGGGTCAAGAACCTTGAATCTCTCGCAAGCCGCAAGAAGGACAACCGCCTCAGGGTTAGCTGCACCCTGGATGATGTGGTAGCCACAAGGCTGAGCCGCGAGGTAGTAGTTGCCGTCGCCGTCGTCGTCACGAGGCATCGGGCAGAACATGACTTCGCCCTCGGTGATGTCACCCCAGACAGAGCTGATGTTCTCAACGGTATCGGTGAAGCCCCACTTCTCTACAGGATAGAAGAGAGTCAGACCTTCCTTGATGCCGGCACCGACGGTGTTGGAGTTACGGCACTGATAGGAATTATTCCATCTCGGATATACGCAGTCGTTCTTGTTGAGGTCGTAAATGAGAGCCTCAACCTCTTCGAGAAGAGGATTGTCGATATCTGATACGAAGACGCCGTCCTCAAGAGCGATAACGGTTACGCCTGTCGAGTCGATAAGCGCCTGCTCCCAGTACCAACCGTCAAGAGCATATCTGTCCTCGTCGGGGTCGGAGAAGTCAACGCACATCTCATAGAATACGTCCCAGGTCCACTCGTCGTTGTAGTAGAGCTCGGCGGGATCGTCATAGCCCCACTCTTCCATAACTCTGCGGTTATAAGCGATAACGGTGGTAGCCTTGATATCGGTTACAATAGCATAGTTCTGTCCACCGATTGAGAAGTAATCGGCGGCGAAATCTGCGGTGCCTGCCCAGAGAGCGTCGGTATAGTCGATGTAGTCATCAACCGGTACGAAGATGCCCTTGATGCAGTAGTAAGGGAATGTGGTTACCGAGCATGTTGTGAAGTCGGGGGAGTTGGAAGCAAGAACGAGGTTAGCGAGGTCGTCGAAACGATTCTCATATGTACACTCGATCCAATCTACTTCTCCGCCGTACTTGTTGACGAAGGTCCAATAACCGGTGTTGATGACTTCGTCCTCGGAATAGTTGTGGAAGTCGTCAGTCCACTTGTGGAACTTGATAGTTGTGTTGGCTCCTGCCGCTGTCTCAGCATCGGGGAGCATGATGCCCGCCGCCGCGAGAATTGCAGTGGAGTCCTCGGTCGAAAGTGTGAGCTGGACGATCTCGCGCTTGGAGCTTCCGCATCCAACCATAGCGACAATCATCAGCGCAGCCATAGCGACCGCAATCAGTCTTTTTGCCATAGTAAATGTTTCCTTTCAATAGTGGTGTGGTTTGCCACAGGTTGTCACCCGTAATTTGATACGTCTACATTATAGCACATATCGCCGAAAAATGATATGTGCAATTCGCTGAAATTCCGCTGTTGAAACTGTGCATCCTGCACAAAGAAACGGATTTTCTCGGACGTTTCTTAAAACTGGCAGGTCAGATTATTGACCGTTAATTTTTCTTAAGTACATAAACTCTTACATTACTGTTGCTTCTTATTTTGACTTCCGTGCAAGTGTACTTGGAGCTGATGTTCGCAAGAATCTTCGAGTTATAGCTCGACTTGCCATAGGAAGACTTGACCGAATCATAAACACTCGAAGAGGAGCACTTGACTAAAACATACACATAACTGCTTCCCTCACTTACAGCCGTCTTTGTAGCCGCCTTCAGTATGCTTTCAGCCTCGCTTGCGCTTGAAATATAGCAATCGTTCAGAATGTACCAGTCATACTTTGTGCTTGTTGCGGAAGGAACGGAGTAAAAGACCATGTTGTATACATCTGCATGGGTCTGCTTCATATAATCGTCCGTTGCGCAGAAGAAGGTATAGTCCATAAAGTTTGAAGGCATTGTCGAATCGTCGCACCATGTCGGGTCGATATTTGTCCATGTGCCGTCAATCTTGACCTTGACCCAAAGATGCTTGGCGGAATCGCCGACACCTTCGCAGAAGACCACGTCAAAGCCTGCCTTTGCAAGGAGATAGAAGAGACCCTTTGCATAGCCCTGGCAGTTTGCCTTGCCGTTGACGACAGAACCGTAGGCGGTGTTGTTGGCGGTGGCATCTCCATCATAGGAGCAGTTATGGACAAGCCACTCGGTGAGGTACTTGACCTTCTCATAGTCGGACATCGAGCTCGAGAGGTTGGATATAACGCTGTTTGCAGTCGAGCGGAGCTTCGAGACCATGTTGTTGCCCTGTGACTCAGTGTCGACGTTATAGGTGACGGTGACCTTGTTCATATAGCCGCCGTTGGTGGTGGCGCCGAGCGATTCGACATAGCAATATTCAACCGCAAGCATCGGAAGGATGAGGTTTGCGAAGTCTGAAGCTTCGTCTTCGGTGATATAGCCGCTGACATATATAACCGACTCATAGTTCTGGATTCCCTCCATGATGAGGTCGATAACCTGAACGTATCTGTCTTCCTTCATGTAGCTCAGGATGGTCTCCCAACCGTTATCCTCTGCCCAGTCGCCATAGGAAACCTTGCTTGTGGTGGTTGTGGTTGTGGAGGTTGTGGTTGAGCTTGAAGAGTCGTCATCAAGGTCTACGGAGTCCTCGTCGTCGGCTGTTGTCGTCGCGGTTGTGGCGACCGGTTCGGAGGAAAGATAGGAAGCGGAAACATATCCCGTTTCGCCCTTATAGTTGACCTGATACCAGCCGGTCGAAGCACGTCCGGTAACGGTTACCTCTGCGCCCTGCGCATAGCCGCCGATTCTGTCATAGTCGACCGACGGACCGCTTCTTACGTTTACAGAGTATGTAGCGTACATTGTCGCGCTCATTTCATCGACAGTATAATCGGACGAAGAGGTTGATGCGGTGGTTACAACTGCGGTTGTTGCCTCGGTGGTCGCTTCGGTTGTGGCTTCCGTGGTGGTAGCCTCGGTGGTCGTTGCCTCGGTTGTGGTTGTCGCCTCGGTGGTTTCCTCGGGAACGTCGGTGACCAGGGCATCGCCGGTTGTCAGGACTTCCTCTGCCACTTCGTTCGCACAGCCGGAAAGCATTGTGACGGCGAGAACCATGGCGGTAACGAACGACAGTAATCTCTTAAACTTATTCATGTTCTTTCCTCCGTTTTACGGTATTCGTTTGTTTTTTATTGGTAGGACGATGCAAGTCGTTTCGACGCAAGTCGTCCTATTTTCACTTATTCAGACACTTTTAACGTCAATCTGACTCTTTCAGAATCAATCTGACTCTTTCAAGGTCAGAGTGAGTATTCCCAACTCATCATTGAAGGTTCTCGACCATGAGGTGGTCTGGTATGAGGTCCCGGCGGTGGAGTTAGCCTTTGTGACAACCTCCGACAGTCTTCCGTCGTCTCTCAGGGTCTCGTAAATCTCCCTCATCGCCTCGGAGCTTTCAAACTTGACATAGAAGCATCTTCTCTCCGCGTCGATTGTCGATTCAGCCTGCTCAAGGAGTATCTCATAGGCTTCGTCGGCGGTCGTGGCGTAATAGCCCATGACGTTGAAGAAGTTCAGATCCATCGAGTCTGCGTAAGGTGTCTCGTAGTAGTCGCTCTCATGCTTTGCGACGTGGTCCTTGAGGATTTCCTCGTCGCTGATGAGGAAGTAGCAGTATCCGACGAAGTACGGGTCGGTGATGTCGGACGGGTCGTCCCATGTCGGGTCGATGATGTACCAGTGACCGTCCTCGCACATGACATAGTTCCACTTGTGGGTGACGCTCTCGTCGGTGCCGATACCGGTTACGAACATCGTCTCAAAGCCAGCACGGTTCAGAAGAAGGTGCATGGCGTCGGCATAGCCCTGACAAGTGGCATAGCCCTCGACGAGCGCACCGTAAGCCGAGAACGGGCTTGTGCCGTCGGTATCGCTGTAGTCGCAGTTAAGTATCAAGTAGTCGTGAAGATACTTGAGGGTTTCGAACTCGGAGCTTCCCGAAGGAACGCTTGCGACAATCTCCTGAAGCTTCGACTCGAGGGCATCCATAATCACCTGGATGTCCGACTCATAGTCGATTCCTCTGTAGCTTATCGTGACGCCGACGACCATATTATCCTCGTCGATGCTCACTCTGAAGGATGTTCCGACCCATGTATAGAATGTACAGCAGTTGGAAACGAGTGCGAAGAAAGCATCCTTTTCATCGCTCGGGAACCCTACCGACAGCGGGCAGTAAACCTGTCCTGAGCGGATTGCGTTCATAACTTCGCCGAGGTTGATTCTCGAGTCCTCGTCAAGTCTTTCCCAGACGTATTCGATTCCGTTCTCCGAAATGAACGACGAATCGAAGTCATAAGTCCAGTCGGCATCGACTGCGGATGAATCCGTGCTGTCGGTTGAGGCTGTCTGGTCCTCTTCGTTTGTGGTTTCTGTTGCGTCGGTCGATGCGGTGGTGGTCGCCGGCTCGTCGTCTATGGTCGTGCCACAGCCGACAAAGACGGTCATCATCATGCAGAAGCTGAGCAACAAACAAATAATTCTTTTACTCATGTCTTATCTCCTTTTTCTTGAAACGGTGCCACTCTGGCAAAAGCCGCTCCTATTATAATAACGTTTATTTTGTCTGATGTCAACCTAAATCGGAATCTTTACAATTTATTCACTTTTTGCGAGGCTCTCGATGCACTCGGAAATCAGCCCCGAAAGCTGAGCCGTCGGCTTCGAGAATTCGCCGAGGTCTAAGTAAATAATCTCCACATCCTCAAGCTCCGAAATGTCGTCTTCTTCGAGGGAAATATCCGCAAAAATCACGTCGATTTCAAGTTCCTCAAGCTCTTCATAGGTCACCGTCGCAAGCTCGCTTTCTTCATTCTCGAGTGCATTCGAGCCGAAAACGGAAAGCATGTCCGAAGCGATATCGTTGCCGGTTGAGGCGACATAGCCCTCATCGAGAGCATAGTAGATAATCGCGAAGCTCACGCTGATGCCGGCATCCTCCGCCGAAAGCATGGTGTCGTCAATCCCGCTGAGGGCTTCGAGTGCGACCTCCTCCGAATCAATCGAGCCATAGAAAATCATCGCAAGCTCGATATACTCCTCGCAGAGGTAGGAAAAGCTTGTCGGGAGCTCGAGATAGAGCACCCTCACGCCCGCTTGGTCGAGCCTTACTTCATCCGTCGATGCTATCGGCGACTGGGTGATAAGAAGCTCGGGCGCAAGCTCGATAATGGCGTCGATATCGGGGTTTGCGGGGCTTCCGACGGTCGGGAGGCTGTTATAGTTCTCGCAATAGTCGCTGACGGCGACGAGCTTGTCGGAAAGCCCGAGCTCAAGCATAATCTCCGTAAGCGCCGGAGACAAAGAGACCACCGTCCCGGGTGCCGAGTCGAACGTCTCCGTCCCGAAGCTGATGGGATAAGCCGACTTCACGGGCGCCTCGTCGATGACGATATCCTCGGTCACGACCGCCTCAGGGGTGATGTCACTGCAGGCGGTGAGGCTCAGCAAGAGCGCCATAGATAATATTAGTGAAAGTGTGCGTTTAAGTTTCATGGTAGTCCTCAGTAATTTGCATAATCAATCGGTAGCGTCGCCAATGCGTTCAAGTCCGCCCCGGCGGTCTTTCCTGCCTTGAAATCAAAGTAGCCCTGCGAGGCAATCATCGCGCCGTTGTCGCCACAATAGGTGAATTTCGGCATATAGAGCTCATAGCCGCGTTTTTTGCATTCATGGGCAAGCTTGTCCCTGACGCCGGTGTTCGCCGAAACCCCTCCGGCGACGGCTATCTTCGTATACCCAAGGTTTTCCGCCGCAAGCATCAGCTTCTCGGAGAGAATATCGCATACCGTCTTCTGGAACGAAGCCGCCAAATCGTTCACATCAAGCTCTTCGCCGCGCTGTTCGGCGTTGTGCCAGAGGTTGATGACTGCGGTCTTGAGTCCCGAGAAGGAGTAATCATACTCGCAACCGGTCAGCTTCGGGTGCGGGAGCTTGAAGGCGTTTTTGTTGCCGAGCTTGGCGGCTCGGTCAATCTCCTTGCCTCCGGGATATGGAAACCCGAGGTTACGGGCAACCTTGTCGAAGCACTCCCCTGCCGCGTCGTCGCGGGTCCTGCCGACGACGTGAAACTCGGTATGGGTCTTTACTTCTATAATGTGCGAATGCCCGCCGCTGATTACGAGGCAGAGATAAGGCGGTTCGAGCTCGGGGTGTGAAATATAGTTGGCGGCAATGTGCCCCGCCAGATGGTGAACAGGTACCAAGGGCTTTCCGGTCGCAAAGGATAAGCCTTTTGCATAGCTCACGCCGACCAATAGTGCCCCGATAAGCCCGGGAGCATAGGTGACGGCGACGGCGTCGATGTCGTCCATGGTGGTGTTTGCATTCTCTAAAGCCTCACTGACAACTCCGCAGATATTCTCGGCATGCCGCCTCGATGCAATCTCGGGGACAACCCCGCCATAGAGCTTGTGCTCGTCAATCTGCGAAGCTACGACGTTCGAAAGGACGTTCACGCCGTCCTCGACGACCGCCGCGGCAGTCTCGTCGCAGGAGCTTTCAATTCCAAGTATTTTCATTTCTCATTCCTCATTAATATCGCGTTTTCGGTTGGGTTTTCGTAGTAATTCCGCCTTTTTGCGTACTCCTCAAAGCCTAATTTTTTATAGAGATTTATCGCCGGCAGGTTCGACTCCCTGACCTCAAGATATACCGTCTTTTGCGGGTCAAACGCCGATTTCATAAGCTCGGTCGCAACGCCTTGCCCCCGATAATCAGCCCTTACGGCTAAGCTGTCGAGATACTGCTCGTCAAGAATCTCCGAAGCGGCGATATAGCCGACGACTTCGCCCGAATCAATCGCCACAAGCGAAATGAATCCGGACTTACCGAGCCTGTACATGAAGCTTTCCTCGCTCCAAGCCTCGGCGGTGAAGCACTCTTTTTCAATCTCACAGACTGCGGTGATATCGCTTTCGAGCATCAGACGGATGGTCACTTCTCGCCATCCCTTTCGTTCAGGAGAAGTGTATAGAGCTCCGCCTTCGAGAAAGGCGTGGTCTTCGCAATCTCGCGGCAGGCGTCTGCGCCTCTCATGCCCTTTTTGACCAGTTCTTTTACTTTTGCGAGTGCATCCTCTTTCGTGACTGTCTCGGGAACCTCCTTGAGTCCCTCCACAATCAGGACATATTCGCCCCTCGGTTTCCTGTCCTCGTCGTTATAGAGGCTCTGAGCCTCCGCAAGCGTGGTTCTTATAATCTCCTCGTGAAGCTTCGTAAGCTCACGGCAGAGGGTAATCCTTCTGTCGCCGAAGAATTTATACAGGTCTCCGAGCGTTTCAACAAGCTTGTGCGGGGCTTCATAGAAGATGAGTGTTCTTTCTTCAAGCGCACACTTGGCAAAAAGCTCGTTGCGGGAGCGCTTCGCGACGCTCGGGAAGCCCTCGAAGGCGAATCTCGACGTGTCGAGCCCGCTCACGGCAAGCGCCGATATCAAAGCCGTCGGTCCGGGGACTACGGTCACGGGGATATTGTTCTCGACACACAGCCGCACCAGATCCTCGCCCGGGTCGGAGATGCAGGGCATTCCGGCGTCGGTAACAACGGCACAGCTTTCGCCGTCCAATATTCTCTTTATAATGCTTTCGCCGGAGTATTTGTGGTTGTGCTCGTGATAGCTGACCATCGGCTTCCTGATGTCGAGGTAACTGAGTAATTTTGCCGAGACCCTTGTGTCCTCAGCCGCCACAAAATCGACCGATTTAAGCACTTCGACAGCTCTGTATGTTATGTCGCCGAGGTTGCCGATTGGCGTCCCGACCACAAAAAGCTCTGACATTACTCTTCCTCCAAATTCTGCCGCTGAAACTCGTACAACCGATAAATTCTTTTCATCTCTTCCGAGTAGCTCTCGCCGTTCTCGCCCTTGATGAAGAGCGGTTTTTCTATTCTCATAAACGCCGACCCGCCGAGCCTTCCCTCGACCAGAATCAGCCAAGGCTCGCTATTCTTGTCTTTATGAACGGTTCTGAGCCTCTTCGGCTCTATTTTATTCTTTCGCATCGCTTCGAATATGTCCGCAAGCCTTTCAGGGCGGTTGCAAATGCAGAGCCTGCCGCCGTACTTGAGTGACCGTGCGGCGCACTCGCAGACATCGTAAATGGTGCAAGCCGTTTCGTGCCGGGCGATGATTGCGGCTTCCGTGTCGCTCCGGATTCCCGCACCGTCGGCTTTATATGGCGGGTTGCAGGTGATGAGATCTAATTTTTCGGGTGCAGTCCACTCTTTCAAATCACCCATAACGGGGATAATCTTCTTCGCCTCTTCGGGAGAAGCTTCTATCGACTTCTCTAATTGCGAATATGCCTGCTCTTGTAGCTCTACGGCATAAATCCCCGACGGCTGATAATCCCTCGACAAAAGCAGCGCCACGATTCCGTTGCCGGAGCACAAATCGCAGACTTTGTCCTTGTGCCGTGCACCCGCAAAGTCGGCGAGCAGGAAGGCATCGGTGCCGAAACGGTGCTCCTCCGAAATGCAGACTTTATATCCCGCGCCCAAACTCTCATAGCTCAACATCATTCTTCACTCTTCGATATTTCTATAAATTCATCCGCCATCTTTTTCAACTCATCGTAGGACCTGAGCTCCCCTGCTCTTTGCCTGAACGTGGAGGCTCCCCGGAGCCCCTTGAAGTACCAGCCGACGTTTTTGCGGGCTTCGCGAATTCCGGTGTCCTCGCCCTTGAATTCGACCAAGAGCCCGACGTGGCGGAGCATTACGTTCATTCTCTCCTCTATGGGCGGCTCATAACTCAGCGTTCCGTCCTCGAGGTAATCCCGGATTTCTTTGAAAATCCAAGGTCTGCCGTTGCTCGCCCGAGCCAGAGAAATCAGGTCGCAACCGGTTTCAGTATACATCCTCTCGGCGTCGAAGCAGTAGCATACATCGCCGTTGCCTATTACGGGGACGCTGACGGCTTGCTTTACGTCTCTTATGATGCTCCAATCCGACAAACCCGTGTACATCTGCCGCCTCGTCCTCGGGTGGACAGCGATTGCCGCCGCTCCGGCTTCTTCCATCTTAACGGCGAACTCGACCGCATTTATGTGCTCGTCGTCCCAGCCGGCACGGATTTTGACCGTAATCGGGCAGTCGGAAACGTCGCACATCGCCTTAACGATGTCTGCGGCAAGCTCGGGGGTCTTCATCAAAGCGCTTCCCCCGCCCGGGTTCACGACCTTCGGCACGGGGCAACCCATATTTATATCTATCAGGTCGGGCTTGTACTTTTTTATGATGCCGACCGCCTTCGCCATGTAGTACGGCTCCTCGCCGAAAAGCTGGATTGCATAGGGGCGCTCGATTTCGGTGATGGAACAGAGCTCCTCGGTCTTGGTGGACGAATAGCAAAGCCCCTTTGCCGAAACCATCTCGCTTGTGAGTAAGCTTGCGCCGTACTCCTTGCAGATGGTACGATAAGCCCTGTCCGCAACAGACGCCATCGGCGACAGCGCACAGCATCTCTCAATCTCCACATTCCCGATTTTCAAAGTCTCCATTCTCTGTCACACAGTCCCCACACAAAAATAGTCGTACAGGGATAGTATAGCACAAATCAGAGCGTTTGAAAAGAGTTTTTTCTTGCTCTTTTTCCCGGCAGGTGGTATACTATAAATAACAATTCTTTCGGAGGGAACTATGCTACTTCTTGCTGTTGACGGGAACTCGATTCTCAATAGGGCTTTTTACGGAATAAAGGTGCTTACCACGAAGGACGGCTTCTATACAAACGCCGTCACGGGGTTTATGAATACGCTTTTAAGGGAAATCGGCGAAGTTAAGCCGGACGCTGTCGCGGTCGCGTTTGACCTGAAGGCTCCGACCTTCCGGCACCAAAAGTGCGCTTTCTATAAAGCCAACCGCCACGGCATGCCCGAGGAGCTTGCGATGCAACTCCCGAAAGTGAAGGAACTTCTGACCGACCTCGGCATCCCGATTTTGGAGATTTCCGGCTTTGAAGCAGACGACATCCTCGGCTCAGTCTCGAAGCTTATGGCGGACAATTCGGGCGATTGCGTCATCCTCTCGGGTGACAGGGACACGCTTCAGCTCGTCGGCGAGCATGTGACCGTCCGGCTCGTCACCACCCGGGAGACCACGCCCTATACTCCCGAAAAGTTTCAGGAAGTCTACGGCTTCGAGCCGATTCACCTGATAGATTTGAAGGCGCTTATGGGCGACAGCTCGGACAACATTCCGGGCGTTCCCGGCATCGGCGAGAAAACGGCGATGAGCCTGCTCGCCCAATATCCTTCTATCGAAGATATTTACGGGAATATTGACACAATTACGGCGACGCCTTCCGTCAAGCGGAAGCTCACCGAGGGCAGGGAATCCGCCGAGACGAGCAAGTGGCTCGCGACAATCGTCCGCGACGCTCCCGTGCCGCAGAATATTTCCGATTACGAACGGCGCGAGCAAAATCTTCCCGCCGCCGCAAATTTACTCAATCAGCTCGAGATGTTCAAGATGATTGACAAGCTCGGGCTCGGGGATATCGAAGTCACCAAAGAAGCCGAAATCGTCACCGATGATTACGCCGAAAAAGAGTTCACGGGAAGCGAGTCTTTCGACAAATCGGCTTTTATCCTCTCGGGCAACAACCTGATTATCAAAAATGGCGGCGATATTTATGTCACCGATAACGAAAATCTTATCTTGAAATACTTCGAATCTGACGGCGAAAAAATCACTTTTGAGGCGAAGCCTGCCTATAAATACTGCTTCGAATGTGGGAAAGAGCTGAATAATCTCAGATTTTCAGCAGATTTGGCGGGTTATCTCTTAAATTCGCAGTCTAGCGACTATAGCGTGCAGAACTTGTGCGCCTCCTACTCCGTCCCCTACAGCGGCGACGAGAAGTATGGGGACATCCTGTCCCTCGAAAGGCTTGCCGGCGTGCTCCTGACTGAGCTCGAAAAGACCGACATGAAGAGCCTTTACTACGATATAGAGCTCCCGCTCTGCGAGGTCTTAGCCTCTATGGAGGTTCTGGGAGTAAGAGTCGACGAAGAGGGTATAAAAGAGTTTGGAGATAATCTCAACGGGCAAATTTCGGAGCTCGAATCCACAATCTACATGCTCGCAGGGCACGAGTTCAACATCTCGTCGCCGAAGCAGTTGGGAGTAGTGCTCTTTGAGGAGCTCGGGCTTCCCTCGGGCAAGAAAAAATCCGCCTCGAAGAGCTACTCGACGAGCGCAGATGTGCTTGAGGGGCTTGTCAATTACCACCCGATTGTGAACCTGATTCTCGAATACCGCACGCTCACAAAGCTCAAGTCGACCTATGTCGACGGGCTCCTCGGGGTCATCTATCCCGACGGCAGGGTCAGAAGCGAATTCAAGCAGACCGAGACCAAGACCGGGCGAATTTCGTCCGCAAACCCAAATATTCAGAACATCCCCGTCCGCAAGGAAATCGGCAGGAACATGCGAAAGTTCTTTATTTCGGAGAATGGCTACACCCTCCTCGACGCCGACTACTCGCAGATTGAGCTGAGGGTCTTGGCGGCGATGTGCGGCGACAAAAACATGATTGAAACGTTTCTCTCGGGCGTTGACATCCACACAAGAACCGCCTCGCAGGTCTTCGGAATCCCCGAGGAAATGGTCGACGGCGACATGAGGCGCGCCGCAAAGGCAGTCAACTTCGGAATCATCTACGGCATCGGCGCATATTCCCTCTCGCAGGACATCGGCGTTTCGGTCGCCGAGGCGAAGAAGTATATCGAGTCGTATCTCGCCAATTTCTCGGAAGTAGACCGGTTCATGAACGAGACGGTCGAGTTTGCAAAAGAGAAGGGCTATGCCGTGACGATGTTCAACCGCCGCCGCTACATTCCGGAGCTGAAGAACGCTAACAAGAACGTTCAGGCTTTCGGCAAGCGCGCCGCGATGAACGCCCCGATTCAGGGCACAGCCGCCGACATAATAAAAATAGCGATGGTAAGAGTATACCGTCGCCTTAAGGCTGAAAATCTGGATGCTCGACTCATATTGCAGGTCCACGACGAGCTCATAGTTGAAGCCCGTGAAGACTGTGCCGAGAGAGCCGCAGAGATTTTGCACGAAGAAATGGAATCCGCCGTCAAGCTCAGTGTGCCGTTGACAGCGGATGTGCATATGGGGAAGAGTTGGTTTGAGACTAAAGAGTGATAAATGTAGGGGCGGATATTATCCGCACGAAAAATACTGACGGCGAAAAAACGGGCGGATAATATCCGCCCCTACATAATTTCTTCCGGCGAGTCCACAATTTCATCTGCTCCCGCACTCTCAAGTTCTTCCCTTGAGCCGTAGCCGTAGGTGACGCCGATGCAGGGGATGCCGTTTGTGTGGGCGCCCTTGATGTCGTAATCTCTGTCGCCGACCATGACTACCGTCGACTTGTCGGTGACTCCGAGGCGGTCAAGTGACTCGGCAATAACCTGCGCCTTGGTCATCGACTCGTCGCCCAAGGGAATCCCGCAGATATCCTCGAAATACTCGGAAAGCTCGAACTTTTCGAGTATCTTTTTTGCGTAGACCTCAGGCTTCGAGGTCGCGACGGCTTGGATATACCCGGCTTCCCTGAGCCTTCCCAAAGCCTCCGGCACGCCGTCATAGACGCTGTTCTCGAAAATGCCCTTGTCGGCGTAGTAGGTGCGATAGATTTTTATGGCGTTGTCAACCTCGCTCTCGTCCATCCCGAGGTAAACCCCGAACGACTCCCGAAGCGGCGGACCCACGAACTTGAGGAGTGCCTTGTCGTCCCAGCCCTCAATTCCGAGCTCATTAAGGCAGTATTTGAACGAGTTGACAATCCCCCTCGCCGAATCGGTCAGAGTCCCGTCAAGGTCGTAGAGGATGTATTTTATGGTGGTTTTATCAAGTGTTATCATTCCGGTTTTCTCCCCAATGTATGTCAATGTCGAGGGTGTCCATATCACATTTGCCATAGACAACACGAAGAATGGTCACCGTCGCCGCTTCGGTATTTACATGATATATGATGCAATAGTTATCAACAGAAACAATTCTTATATTCTCATGAACAGGGAATGCGTCATATATCTTATGACGTTCCGGCATGAAGCCAAGACTGTCGACCGTCTTCTGAATTCGGTTAATCTGCTTGATAGCCGTTGCAGGAGCTAAAAACTCATAGGTGATATACGTTGCGATATTTTTAAGGTCAGCTTTCGCTACCTTTGACGTCGTTACTGTGTAGTTCACCAACCAAACTCCTCTCGTATCTCTTCGAACACCTTATCCGCAGGTTCTACTCTCCCCGCCAGCATATCCTGATAACCCTTTTCAATTTCGGCGTCAAGTTGCTCTTTAGACCATTTTGTCATATCCAGGCTCGGCGGACCGGGGAGTTTAACGTCGAACGGCAGACCTCCGCAGAAAATAATCTGCTTATAGAACATGTTGATTGCGGCTGATGAAGACACACCGAGAGAAGAAAGAATCTGCTCCGCTTCCTCTTTTACTTCCGGTTCGATACGAACATATAAATTAGCTGACTTTCCTGCCATCAGAAATCATCCTTTCAATATTTTATACTCCTATTATACTCTTTTGTCCGCACAATAGCAATACAAAAATCAAATTTTACATACTGTTCACAAAACTGTATCTACAACGTTCTGAACATACCTCATCGCCTCCACCAACTCCTCAAACGTCCCGAAGGAGCTCCGATAGAGCTCGAGCATGATGGAGCCGGAGAAGCCGGTGTCTTTGAGGGCTTGGATGAAGCGTGGGGTGTTGATTTCGCCCTTGTCGGGGAGGATGCAGGTCGAATTCGCATCATGGTCGGAATAGTGGATGTGCTTGATGTTCGGGGAGAGTTCTTTTATGAAGTCATAGGGGTCATAACCCCGTCGGACGGCTTGCTTGGTGTCGAGGACGAAGCTCACATCGTCGCCGAGCACTTTTTTCATCGCGACGAGCTGTTCAAGAGCGCCCGTCGTGCAACGGTAGACATTCTCCTGAAGGACGGTCATGCCGTACTCCTTCGCGACGTTGTTCAGCCTCCGATAGCCCTCGATAACCACCTCGTCGGGACCCTTATCCTGATTGCCATGTAAAATCAGGTATTCGGCGCCGAGGATATCCATCGCCTCAAAGTATCTGCGGTGATAGTCGAGGAAGTCCTGAATCCGTCGCTCATAGGGGGTGTAGAGCATGTATGTATCAATGGCGGCGGTGAACGGGTGAACCGACTTGCAGGTGCAACCGTAGTCGTCCATCATCTTCCTGAGTTCTCTGACATACTCCGGCTTCGTTTCCGAGTGGGTGTTGAGAAAGATTTCAACGTGTCTGACTCCCAAGTCGAGGAGCCGCCTGAGAGTTATCTCGGGATATTCGGGATAGCCGCACGCCACCGAAACTCCCACTTCTATTTTCTTTTCTGTCTTAGTATCTGTGGACAAAACTATCCCTCCCGAAAAAATTAGCGGTGCAAGAGTTTCCTGCACCGCATTTTGTGCCGGAAAACCGGCTTATTTCTTTTTCTTTGAAGACTTCTTCTTGGGAGCGGCTGTATTGGAGCCCTCCGCCAGAGCCTTCTCTTGGTTCTTTCTGTCAATGTGACCCTGCCATGTGGTCCAGAGCGTCGGGGCTATGCAGTTCGAGGAATATACACCCGAAAGAAGTCCGACAAGGAGCGGGAACGCAAAGCTTACGATAGAATCGACGTTTGCAACGAGCGCAACGATGCAGATTGAAGCAACTGCGATAACGGTCGTGACGGTGGTGTGAACCGAACGCCCGAACGACTGGCTTACACTCATGTTTACGAGCTCATCAAGAGACTTCTCGGTTCCGTAGAGGTTTCTGTTCTCACGGATTCTGTCATAGATGATGATTGTCGCATTTACGGAATAGCCGAGGATTGTCAGAAGAACGGCTATGAAGTTCGAGTCGATGTCAAATCTTAAGATAGTTGTGCAAGCGAATACGAAGAACATATCATGTGCAAGCGCTACAACAGCGCAGATACCCGCAACCCAACCACCGATTTTTCTGAACCGGAAGCCGATGTAGATGATCATTACAATCATCGAGACGAGAACCGCAACCATGCACTTTCCGAAGAAGCCGCTACCGGTTGACGGGTTTACGTCCTGAGAGCTGTAGAGCGTCAGTGAGCTCGAAGCATAGGTCTCTTCGAGGGCATCAGTGAGTTCCGACTGAATCTCGGTGTCCATGCCGGTGGAATCGGCGAACGAAAGGGAGATTGTCTCGCTTCCGTCGGAGACGCTTTCACCATAGGAAATCTCGCAGGAAAGACCGGTTATGTCCTGAGCTGTGGATGCGATTGCGTTTCCGTCAACCTCTCCCGTGTAGGAGTAAGTAATGATGGTGCCGCCCTTGAACTCGATTGCGACGTTTACGCCGAGGATAGCGGCAAGAAGCAGGGTTATAACGATAACCGCTACAGAGAAGATATAGAAATACTTTTTCTTCCCGACTACATCAAAGGTTTTCGTCATTCTTAACACCTCCGTACAGTACAGGATTTCTTAATTTCTTGAATCTTGAGAGCGAGCCGAGCATCAGTCTCGAGCAGAGAACTCCGAATATGAAGTTCATTATAACGCCGACCAAAAGAGTATAGCCGAAGGAGTAGATTGTGCCCTCGATTGTGGTCGGGAACATGAAGTAGATGGGCTTCATGATTGTTGCGATGATGCTGTCGGAAGGACCGAACGCACCCATAAGAATCAGCGCAACGAACACAATGGTGATGTTGCCGTCGAATATCGCTCTCCACGCCTTCTGATAGCCGTGCTCAAGCGCTGTGTCGAGGGTCTTGCCGGTTCTCAGCTCTTCCTTGATACGCTCGAACGTTACGACGTTTGCGTCAACACCGATACCGACCGCCAGTATGATACCGGCGATACCGGGAATCGTGAGGGTGACGCCCGAGATGTTTCCGAAGAAGCCGGTGATGCAGGCGACCGTTCCGACAACCTGTCCGAACAGGCAGATTGAAGCTACAACGCCCGGGAGCTTATAGGAAGCTATAATGTAGATGCAGATGATGATGAACGCAACCACACCGGCGATGAGCATTGTGTTCTTTGCGCCTTCGCCCATGGACGCCGAGATTGAGCGGAAGTTGGACGCCTCAAGAGCAAACGGGAGTGATCCTGCGCTGATCTTTTCGGCAAGCTCGCTCGCCTCTTCATAGGTGAAATCTCCCGTAATCTGGCACTGTCCGTCGGTGATGGCGGAGCTTACAGTCGGGTAGGAGATGCAGGTGTTGTCCATCCAGATGGAGATTATGCCCTCTTCCTCGGCAAGACGAGTGGTAGCCTCGGCAAATGCCTCGGTGCCCTCCTCGTTGAGAACGAGCGAAACTCCATACTCATAGGTTCCGTCGCTGTCTTCCCAGAAAACAGCCGTTGCGGATGTAACCATGTCACCGGTAAGGATGATGGTGTCGGCTGTAGTTCCCGAAGGATTGCCATAGTCGTCGGTTTCGTAGCCCTCACGGAAGGTGAGCTCGGCGGTTTCACCGAGTTCCCGAACAGCTTCCTCAGGGTCGAAATCTTCTTCATCCGATTGCCACGGGAATCTTACAATAATGTCACTGTTTGAGTAGTCAACATAAACCTCATAGTCTGTGATACCGAGGTTTACAAGTCGAAGCTCCAAAGCGGTCTTTGCCGCATCGAGTTCTGTCTGAGTAGCCTCAACGTCCTCTGCGGGCGAGAAGGTTACCTCGACGCCGCCGCTGATATCAATTCCCCAACGGATATCACTTACAGACTTTATGACGGTCGTAGTGATGTCGCCATAGTAGGTGCTGATACCGAAGATGTTAAGCAGCGTGAAAACCACCAACAGCGCAACAACAATAAAGAATACAGGCTTTTTTATGTGCCGCACTTCTGTTGCCTCCTTAGAATAATTTGTTAGTCAATGCTGTACTGAATATCCAGAATCCAAGGCGGACAGCCAGACGGCATAATTGGCATCTTATGATGCAATACTTTATTAGTATAGCCAAAACCCGACCAAAAGTCAATAGGTAGGGGGCAAATTTTCACTTAGGGGTGCACAGCTCTTCCGCAATCAACTACCCATCAACGAAATTCGCCCGAAAAAACAGCGGTTTTAAAGACCTCTCACTCAGAAATCAGTCTTTCTGTCAACTATCCGTCAACAAAATGTCACGCCCAATATGGTATATATTTTCGCGACTTCGTAGCAGCTATCGGATCTGTAAGTTTAATCAAGCCAGCCTCCATCGTTTCTTTTATAATTCTCGACATGATTGCCTTGTTTTTCTCTTCAATTCCGAATCGCTCTCTCAACACTGAATTCGTAACTTCTATTTCATTTACATAATAGTAGCATGTAGCAAGATAGCAAGTCCGAACCCGGTCTTCCTTCTTCCAGTCCCTGAGTCTCGGATACCAGTACAGTTTCACCCGGGTAAACCCTGTGCTTGTCTCAACCTTTGGCGCAGGAATTTTCAAGTCACCCATGCTTTCCTCGATACGGTCAAATCCACTTCCACGTTCCTCACAAATTCTTGCTATCCGAAGAAACGAAGCCATTGATTCATTTCTTGCGTGAGGAGCTGTATCAATAATCCGATTCACATCAACCAGCATTCCGCCTGGATTCGATGCCTCAATTCTTGTTTCAAAAATTTCCATCATCGGACCAGCTCCATGTATATCCAGCTGTTGGTGAATAATCAAGTTGCTAACCATTTCACGAATAGCTTTCTCTGGGAACATCCTATGTTCGATTCTGGAACCAGTCTCAATTTCTTCTCTTTGCGGAACAAGAGTATTGATGTAATCACAGATATCATCGAATTCCACTGCATATCCTTTGGTAAAAACTTTTTCACGGAGTGCAGTTATCCTGCCATTTCCTTTGTACTGAATAACCCGGATTGCTTTTCTCTTCAAACTTCTGAAATCATTAAGGTTCTTTGTCAGAAGCAATGCACCCATATTTGTAATTTCATAGCTCCCGTTGTCCATCTCTGTTATAAAACCCTCGTCAAGCATCTTGTGAATCATAGCAGATCGATTTGTCGGCAAAGGCAGCTTCAATAATGTATAGTAGGCAGCACAATCAAGAAGTGCAGTCACTTCCTCCTCCGTAATGTTAGATGCTGCTGTACGAAGCTCATATGGTGTATTCTCAAATGATTTCCAGAGCTCACGTTCCTTTTCGGGAAATTCCTTCAGCTTTTTCTTGTAAGACCCTATCCGAATAAACTCCGTACCGCCAAAGCTAACCGGGCTTACAGTCGCCCTTGATATCTCAAGCACAACCACTTTCTTGCCATCAATCATGACTTCCGTAAAAATGAAATCCACTTTAGGCTCCGTCAGCCCAGCCAGCCAATTCTCGAGTTCCTGATTGCCTTTCTTAGCCTTTGCTGGAGAAAAACTGGTACCAACTATCTCATGGGTAGCGTCGTCAATGCCCCACAGAAGGTATGCCCTGGATTTTCCATTCAATGTAGCGGAATTGCTCAGCGCTGATATATACTCCCCAATCATTTGCGGATTGTCGTTATCACACTTGAATTCAACCCATTCTGCCTCTGCAGATAGCTTTCTCAATCTTTCTATAAGTCTCTTGTAGTAATCCTCGGGTGCTCGTACCATAAATCCTTCTCCCTTCTCTGCAAATACAGATTTAACATTTTTTCTACCTGCTTTAATTAGTATTATACCAAATCCCAATGCACATTTCAATCTCCCGTCACAAAATTCCGCCACAGTATCTTCTCAGATAAATATTAATCTTTCATTAATTTTCGCGCCAACATTCCGAGATATGTTGACAAGTTACCCCGATAAATGCTATAATTGATACATTATTAATTGTAAGGGGGACTTTTTATGAGTTCTATAACACAAAACTACAAAGCGGCTTTCGAGATTCTGAAAAAGAAGCCTGTTCTCCTCTGGGGACTTTCGCTTCTTTCAAACTTCATTATCATCATCGTTTCGCTCTTTGGCGGAGTTGCAATCATCTCCGTTCCCGTTGCGCTCGTCCTTCAGGCAAGCCTTGCGGTACTCTATTTAAAGGGCGTCAGAGGCGAGGGAGTCGAGACCAAGAACATCTTCTCCGGCTTCACAAGCGCAAAGCAGGCGGTTCACGTCGCCGGCGGCATGCTCTGGATGGAGCTCTGGATTCTTCTCTGGGGATCTTATTCCGATTGTCGGAGTTGTATTTGCGGTCATCAAGACCTATGAATACGCTTTCACTCCCTACATTCTCATCACTCGCCCCGAGGTCGAGGCTATGGAGGCTCTCAAGGAGTCGAAGAGAATGACCAAGGGCTTGAAGGGCAAGATGTTCGGCGCAGATGCTCTTATTATCGTAGCAGTCATGATTTGTGCGATAATCCTCGGCATCTTCTCCGCAATCCCCTTCATCGGCGGCTTGTTCAGCCTCGTTCTTTTCGTACTTATCGTTGCGGTTGCGGCTTTCTGCCCGATTTTCCTCGGTCTTGTAAAGGCTAAGTTCTATGAGGATGCAGTCAACCCGCCGGTTGCACAGCCCGCTCCTGCTCCCGTTCAGCCTCAGCCCAACTTCGACCCCTACACCGGTCAGCCGCTGAACCCCTCGGCAAAGCCGAACGTCGAGCCGATTCCTCCGACCCAGCCGGCACCCACATCAGCTCCCACAGAGGAAGCTCCGACTGATGAACAGAATTGATTTGAGCCCCTCCGCCTACCGCGACCCTTGGTTGGCGGAGGGGATACTGCTTGACCGGGCTATCGGGTTCTTCCCGAGGGAGTTTTATTGCCTCGACAACTACAGCGCCAACAAGATTGAGTACGACGGCTTCGTCTATGGGACGGTCGAGGAGGCTTATCAGGCGAGCGCATTTAAGGGCGTTGCCGAGGACGTTGTCGAGCAGATTCGCAATGCCGGGTCACCCTATGAAGCAAAGCAGATTTCCCTCGCCAACAAAGACCGCAAGCGCCCCGACTGGGATTCGGAAAAGGTCGTTGTGATGGAGGAACTTCTCCGCGAAAAAGTTCGCCAGCACCCGTATGTCAGAGAGATGCTTCTCAAGACCAAGGATTATACTATCGTCGAGGATTCCCCGAAGGATTCATACTGGGGTTGGGGACCTAACCGCGATGGCGAGAACAACATGGGCAAGCTGTGGATGAAAATCCGGGACGAGCTTCTCGAAGAAAATTCATAAGCCAAATATGTAAAGCCGGGATCACATGAACCCGGCTTTTTTGCGCCTACAATACCCTCGTACAGATGAAGTATATCACCCCATAGACCACTCCGGCGGCGGTTCCGTAGAGGATGACTGGACCTGCGATGGCGAAAATCTTCGTGCCGACGCCGAGGACCCAGCCCTCGGTTTTGAACTCGATTGCAGGCGAAGCAACTGCGTTCGCAAACCCCGTTATCGGGACGAGGGTGCCGGCTCCGCCGTGCTTTGCGACCTTCGGGTAGAGCCCGAAGCCGGTTAGGATTACCGAGCAGAGCACCAGGGTTATCGAGGTGAACGCCGCAGTCTCGTCTTCGGACATGCCGAAATAGCGATACAAATCGCTTATCCCCTGCCCCACGAGGCAGATGAAGCCGCCAATCAGGAACGCCTTCGGCACATTAAACCAAGCCTTCGACGGCTCCTCGGCATCTTTGGCAAGCTCGCTGTATTGTTTATTGGATAGGTTCATTCTCAAAACTCCTTTTGGAGTAGTATGTGCACCAGATTGCAAAAAATTCCCCCACGGAATCCGTGAGGGAATTTTGATTCTGAAATTATCCGACCAGACCGGAGCGTGCCAGACCTTCGGTGAAGTACTTCTGCAAGAAGATGTACATGACCAGAATAGGCGTGATTGACAGCAGACATCCGGCTTCGAGCCATACAATCTTTCGTCGTGTACCAACCTGTGCGTTGTTGAACAGCTGAGCATCGAGCGTTGCCGATAGCTTTTGCAGCTGTAGCGCGACTGTGTGGTTGTTGATGAAGAATGTGGACGAAACGTAGTAGTCGTTCCAGTACCAGACTATCGAGAAGAGGAATACTGTCAGGAATGCCGACGAAGCATTCGGAATCATTACTCGGATGAAGGTCTTGAACGGTCCGCAACCGTCGAGGTAAGCGGCATCC
This sequence comes from Oscillospiraceae bacterium, assembly GCA_021199355.1. GTDB lineage: Bacteria > Bacillota > Clostridia > Oscillospirales > Ruminococcaceae > Faeciplasma. Next base: position 16,274 of record JAJQIF010000008.1, on the reverse strand, counting down.
TCGAGCTCCATCGGGAGTCCTCTGAAGAACTGTCTGAATATGTAGATGAACAGTCCGGAACGAATACCGTTTGCAAATATCGCCGGGACGTACATTACAATCTGATGGTCGATGAGGGAGATATAGTGCGCGCCGTCCGACGCCGTGTTAATGGTGACTCCCAGGAACGCCGTCGCGCCGGCTTTCGCCGCCACCTCTACAAGTCCGAAGCACTTGAAGTATGCCCACTGGAGGTAAAGAGGGATAACGGTGATCTGTGCGGGAACGATAATCTGCATGATTACGATTCCGAACATGATGCTCTTTCCCTTGAAGTTGAATCTTGCGAAGCCATAGCCGGCAAGACAACAGCTTACAACCGAGAGGAGCGAGCAGACGAGGTTAAGTCTGATGGTGTTCAGGAGCGTATTTCCGAAGTCCATAACGTCCCAGACATCCTGAAGGTTCGAGAGCGTGAACGACTTAGGAATCCAAACGACTGACGGGTCGTTCATCTGGGCGCTCGGTCTGAAAGCGGTCGAGAGCATGTAGATGAGCGGATAGAGGATTACGAAGCAGAGTCCGAAGAGGATGAGGAATCTGGCTACAGGCCAAACCCATCCGAAAATCCTTCTGCGGCGGAGATACCACAGGTACTTCGGGTCGAGCTGACGTTCGTCGAGGGTGCCGTTCTTCTTGGCTTCCTTATAGGCTTTCTCTTTTTCCTTGAGGTGCTGTCTGCGCTCCTTCTGGAAGAGCTTTTCAGCCTTTTCGGTGCTCATTTCCTTTTTACGGCGAGGCTTCTTTTCCTTGACAGCCTTCTCCTTGACGACTTTTTCTTTTACGACCTTTTCTTTCTTTTCTTTAGCCACTGTGATTCCCCCCTTTATACTTCGTAGTAAATGTGCTTGTTGATGATACCGAGTACAATTCCCAGGACTACAATTACGATGAGGAAGTAAATCCATGCGAGTGCCGCGGAGTAGCCGTGGTTCCAGTCAGACGCTTCGGAAAGAACCAGCGTCATGACCTCGTTATCAGTAGCAACGAACGAGTCAACAATCGTATAAACAAGGTTTGTAACGATCATCGGGCTGATGTAAGGAAGAGTAATCTTCCAGAAGAACTCCCAAGCGGTTGCACCCTCGATGGATGCCGCCTCTCTTGCGGAAACGGGAATGTTCTGCAAGGCTGAGAGGAAGATGATAATCTGAATACCTGAGTTCCAGACGAGGTTGAATACATCTGATGTAATCAACGTTACCATCTCAGTAACAGTGTCACTTATGTTGTAAACTCCCAAGAACGTCAGAAGTTCACCCGCCATATCCGTCTCGAACATTGTCGAGAAGGCTTCGGAGCCGCCGGAATATCCGGAGGTGTCCATATCGCCGTTGATGATACTCATAACCGGTCCGGTTGCAATGATAACCGGGAGGAAGAATACCGCACGAGCGAAGGTTCTTCCGTGGAACTTCTGGTTAAGAATAACTGCAACGAACAGTGAGAATATCAGGATAACCGGCGTTGACCAAAGTGTTTCACCAAGGACATTAATGAGCGCTGTCGTGTAATCGGTGTCGATTGTGAATGCGTCGATATAGTTCTGGATTCCGACGAACGTGGTCTTCATGACGCCGACCGTTACCTCGGTCGTGTTGAAAGAGTACCAAAGCGATGTGATGAGCGGCTTCAGGAAGAGCCAGATGGATCCCAAAATCCAGATGGCAAGGAACCCGTAGCCATACAACGCTTTACGCCTCTCATAGGGGATTTTCATACCCTTCGCCTTTTTCTCTTTCGGAGGCTTGGCGGATTTCTTTGAAGCCTTTTCAGAAGCCTTATCAGCGGTTTCAACTACAGTCTCTTCAACTGCTTCGTTCACGGTCTCTGCAACCTCAGCGGCTTCATTAACTACTGTATCAGCCATTCAATATCCCTCCTTCGTCAACATAATCTGAATAGTTGTAGGTCTTTCCGTTTGCCGTGATTTCGCCGGTCGAGAGATCTACGGTCGTCACATAGCCGTTTTCATAGGTTGTTGTGATAACATTGCCGTCGGTCTCGTATCCGGTGATGACAGAATCGGAAACAGGTGCTAAAATCTCACTTGCAAGCTCATACTCTGCGGCTGCCTGTTCGAGCCAGCCTGCATAGTTTGCATAGTAGAGATTGATATAGTCGGTGTCTTCTATCTCAGTAGTCTCTTCATAGATGAAGGTGTACTTGACATAAGAACCGGAAGCTATAGCCTTAAGGAAGAGTTCCATTGAATCCGCTGAGCCGTTGATAGCCTCGGTGGAGTAAGGAATGTAGCCGTGGAGCACAATCTGTACGAACGGAACGTCCTCATCGAAAATCTTGAACTGACTCGACTGGAGCGTCAGGTTCTGGATAACGTCGACGTAGCTATAGAGGTAAGCGTTCGGAGCGTCGGCGATGATGCTGTCAACAACTCCCGCAACCGACTTGTAGTATTCGACGATGTACTGTGCCGTAACCTCGCGGTTAGTGCGGTTCTTGTTGGAGTAGTCGCCCCAGAGGGTGTTCGCATAAGAGCCGAGTCCCGCGCCGGGCAGGTCGTACTTCGCAAGGTTCTTTGTAACCTTGGTGGAAAGCTTTGAGATTGATCTCGGCGAGAGAAGTGCCGAAGCAACTCCGTCGTTCGGTGCGCCATAGGCTATGTTGTACTCATAGGGTCTTGCGTAGGACTTCGATACACGGTAAGCCGTGTTGAAGAGAGTCCAGAAGCCGTTGCCGTTTGAAGAGAAGGTGTAATCGGTAATCGAACCGTAGAACTGAGCTCCGATGCTCTCGCAGTACTCGATTAAGTCTTCAAGGTCGCTCTTGCCGCCAAGGACTGACGCGACGCTATCGGCTGTATCAAGCTTTCCTGTCATCGAATCGGTCGTCCAGTCGTTGTAGTTTACGACGAGCTGGTCAACTCCGAGCTCAACGAGTTCTTCAAGAATCTCTGCCGCCTGATCAAAGGTTGTGAAGGCGGTCTTGAGGTTTACGGGGATACCGAGGATTGACTTCGACTTAAGCGTTCCGCCGTAGAACTCTACGAAGAGCGGAGCATAGTCGGATTCGGTCTTTTGTGTAAGCCCTTCCTCTTCGATGAGGTAGTCACGGTAAACGTCCGCAATCTCGGTGACGGTTACTTCCTCTTCTTCGGAGGTTACCCAGTAGTATCTGACTTCAAGAGTTTCAACCGCTATGGTTCCGTCGCCCTTTTCAAACATGATGATCGAGCTTGAATCGCCCGACATGCTGTAGGTATCGGTGGAACGAAGAGTGAATGAGAAGTAGCAGTAGTTATATCCGCAGTTGTCGTCCGAGTTATAGGCGACTGCGGCGTTGACGGATGCGAACGTGTCACCTTCGGTGGCAACCATTACAAGACCGTCGCTTCCCTGAACCATAGCCATAACAGGCATTGTAACCTGCTCGACTTCGTCAGGCTGATTGTCCTTGACGTCCGCCGCGTCTCTTCCGTAAATGGTGGAGGAGTAGTTTGAGTAATTACCCTTGCCGTTGTTGAGGTTGATTATAGCACCCGAGCCGTCAGCGACGAGCATATATCCTTCGGCTTCGCTGTCTGCGGCACCGAAATAGGGGTTCATCGCAAGCTCTGTGAGGATGAGAACGTCGGAATCGGATTCCTGAGCATCCTCGCCGTCAACATATCCGGCTTTTTCCTTTATCTCGGATGTATTGATGTAGCATCTGAGATATGTGTCTTCGAGTATGTAGTAGACCGGAACGGTTGCCTTGGCACTCGAGAAGGTGTAGGTAACCTTGACGCCGTTGTCTACAAGCTCAAACTCGGTGTCTTCCTTGTCGGTCGACTGTCTGTAGGAATAGATGTAAGCCGAAATGATAAGGTCTGTTGCGTTGCCGTATTTTACGGCGATATTCGAAAGACGGTTTTCCTGAAGTGAGGATTTGGTCGTTGCGTCATCGAGCAAAGCATTAACGCAGTTTGACCACCATACCTTGCCGGAAGCCTTGACATAAACGCCGATTCGCTCGTAATCTCTGTCGAGATACATGATAGCTTCGTCGTTCTCGGCGACTACTTCACAACGGGCAATCTCTTCCTCGTCGGTGACGTAGGCGACGGTCTCTTCTTCCTCTTCCTCTTCTTCGTCAGAATCGGACTCTTCAGCCTCTTCGGCTTCAGTTTCTTCTTCGGAAGCTTCAGCTTCGTCTTCTTCGTCTTCGGAGGCTTCGACGTCTGCCGCCTCTTCCTCTTCTTCGGATTCTTCGGTTTCCTCGACCTCTTCGCTTACTGCCGTTGCTTCTTCTTCCTCATCCTCCGCAACCGCCGTGAAGACGGTCATCGACATGAGCATTGTGATTACAAGCAGTCCGGCGATTAATCTGAGAAATTTTTTCTTCATATTTGCACTCACCTTTCCGCTTTAACTTCTCACTCTATACATTATCTCAGTATAGATGGTGTAGAAGAAGACGTATACCTGCTGGAAGAGCGACAGAATCAGTACGAACATGCAAAGGATAAGTATCATACCGACAACTGTCAGAGCTATGCAGACGAATGTTTTTGTGTAGGAATACTGGTGGCACGCCTTCATGCCGGTTACTATCAGAACCGCAGTCCAGATAAGACCAACGTAGTAGATTGCACTCGACCAGATTGATTCATCAAGAGTGAGGGCATAGGTCATAATCGTGGAGATAACCGTACAGACGATGTAAGGAACAAGTGCATAAGCCGAATAGATTGCGATTCTGCGCATGTTGCCTTCGCCGTCAAGGAGCGTACAGAACGACCAGTTGGCTACTACCCACGCCAGATAGATGATAACGCTCTGGGTGATAATCGGAACGATGTTGAATACGTCCGAATATGCCGCCATGTTGAATGCGAAACCGCCCATTCGCTCTTTGACTACCTGAGCCACGAGGAGAAGGAACACGATGACTATTGCGATGGGCATGGAACCTTGCTTCTTCCATCTCATGTCCTCATAGCCTTCTATGGGGTGGAAAACGACGTGCTTCAGCCACTGAATCGGCGTCATATCATAGACCATTTACTGCTCCTCCCTTCTTGTTTTTTGTAAAGACTCCCACAATTTTGTTTGCAAGTGTCTTGATGCCTTTCCCGATAAGTCTGAAGAGTCTCTTCCAAAGGTGATCGGGAATCTTTCCTCTCTTCTGGAGCATTCTCACAACGATGTAGAGAACAATCAGAACCGCAATTACTATAACTGCCGCAGTGAAGTTGTTTCTCATGAGGTCTTTACGATAATACTCGAATGCCTTGTCGTAGTCTTCATCGTCATAGCCTGCCTTGAGGTACTTCATAGCTTCCTCATACTCATCCTGATTGAGGAGAGCCTTGCCTATAGCAACGTAAGCCATGTTGTAGTTACCGTCGCGCTTGAGGATTTCCTGCCAGAGCTCGAGGGATTCTTCGTAAAGTCCTTCGTTATACATCTCGGCGGCTTCGTGAACGTAGGTGCCGAAGAGTGTTTCCGAGAAGACCGTGATGTCGTTATTTCTTCCGTCGAGGACGTAAATCTTGTCGCCGTAGGACTCGATTGCGTTCGGGTTGTCAAATCCGCCGTTCTGGTCTTCCTGGTCGCATCCGAAGATGAACAGGAGGTTGAACTCACGGTCATACTGGAAGATACGTCCCGAGGTGTAGTCGAGGATGTTGACGATTCCGTTATCGCCGATTGAGATGTCGGTCAGTCGGGTCGAATAGGTCGTGCCCGAATAGGTTACCGACGTCTGGTCACCGAATACGATTTCGGCACCGTTCTCGGTACGGGCGATGATGTTCTCGCCTGCGGGGTTCAGCTTCTTTACAGCATCCGTAGTGGTGTTCGCCGCCTCGGTTACGGTGTAGATGAAGCCCTGATCGTCGATATCGAAGTTTGCATACTCAACAGGGGTTGCCTTTGTAAGAGTAGCGGACTGGGATTCGGTTGCAATCTTTCTCCACATCTTGTTGATTACGACCTGCGCCGTAACCTCAACCTTGTTCGCGCCGAAGTAGCCAAGGAAGGTTCCGGATGCGGAGTACATGATAGCACCCTTGTTTACTGCGGGGCAGATAACGTAGACGTTCTTTGCCGCATCGACGAGCACCTTTGTGCAGTAGAAGGATACCGAATCGTAAAGCTCGGAATCAGGTCTTGTGTACTCGGTGATGATTTCGCAATCCTGATTGCACTTTATAACTCTCTGGTTATCTCTGTCGGCGATGTACATGATGCCGTCATCGTCAACGTAGATACCATAGGGGCTCTTAAGGGTGTTGGCCTCTGTAACCTCAACCGTGCCATCTTCAAGGGTGGTCTCTGTTGTCATTGAGCTTCCCGTGAAGGTCTTGAAGCAAGCTAAGAGGTTAAATTCAAGGTCAGTCTTGATTATACGGTTGTTGCCGGTGTCAACTATGTACCATTCCTCCGTACTTTCGCAGAGGAAGAAGTCCTTGGAATCCGACAGAGTAGCCGGCTCATCTTCAGAGATGAAGAACTCGCTGTCGGGGTCGGAAAGCTGGTCAAGTCCGATGTCAGCGCCGGTTATGGTGTCAGTAACCTGATAACCGTTCTGAGAGGGCACTGCCTCTTTCCACGCGTTGTAGTTATAGGATGTGTACGGGTCGTCGGCGAATGCCGTCACAGCCATCGTGACCGTGAGCATTGCCGCGAGCATTATACACAACGCTTTTTTGATGTTTAATGTCACAGCTTATCACCTGTCTCCTTTTCTATATAGTGTAACCCATAAGGGTTAGTCCTTCATACCTGAGCTCGCCATGGTTTCCATAACGTTGCTCTGTGCTACAAGGAAGATGATAAGCGGAGGGAGCATGAGCACTACAGCCGAAGCGTAGATGATGCCCTGACGCGAGATACCGGAAGCCGCCAACTGGTTCATGATTGTCGGAAGAGTCTTTAACTGCTCCTCGTAAACGAGTGAACCGCCCTGAATGTTCCATGCACCCTGGAATACATAGATGATAAGGGTTGCGATTGCGGGCTTCTGGTTCGGGACGATTACCTGCCAGCAGATGCGGAAGTGACCCGCACCGTCAACCTTGGCGGCGTCGATAATCGAGTCGTTGATGGTCGACATACTCTGACGCATGAGGTAAAGACCCATTGATGTTGCAATATTCGGGAGAATCAATGCCCAGTAGGTATTGATGAGTCCCAATGCCGCGATGACTATGTACTGCATAATCCAAGTCGCTGTCGAGGAGAAGAGAAGTGCATTAACAACGATTGAGTTGAGAGCATTGTAGCCGGGGAATTTGCACTTTGAAAGTGCATATGCCGCACAGCAGACAACCAAGACGTGGATTATCGAGATAACAACCGTAATGAAGACGGAGTTGAAAACGTATCTCGAGAACGGAACCCAGAGGTTACCGGCAACCTTGAAGAGGTTTGAGAAGTTCTCCATCGTCGGGTTGAGTACATAAAGTCTCGGCGGGAATATGAAGAGCTCACTGATAGGCTTCAAAGACTGGATAATCGAGTAGTAAAGCGGGAATATCATGAACAATCCGAGGAGTGCAAGTAAGATGAAGATTACTATGTCTCCGCCGAGGGAGCCGTTGATGTGCTTGCCCTTTGACTTCTTGACATGGACGGTCTCGATTTTTATCTTCGACTGTCTCTTTCTGAGCTTCGCTAACTCTTTTTCCTGCTTTTTCGCGAGCTTTTCTTGATTTTCTCTGATATCAGATGCCATACATTTCCACCCCCTTAATCATCAGTATACCGGCTCAGAATCTTGCGTATGAAGTAATTTACTATGAGCATCGCCGCGAAGAGCACCAAGCATATCGCGCTTGAGTAGCCCATCTCGTAACGAATCGTGCCATAGTCCTGAGCGTGGTTCATGACTGTGTGAACTGCGTAGTCGGTCGAAGGAAGTCCGCAGAGCGTTGAACCTACGGTACCGCAGGTGAAAGCTCCGGAAATCGCCAGAACCGCTGCGAACAGAAGCGAGGGTCCCATCGCGGGAATCGTGATGGTGAAGAGTTCCTGGAATCTGTTCTGAATGCCTTCGATTGCGCCCGCTTCATAGAGCGAGTTGTCGATATTCTGGAAGCCGGCTCGGAGGGCAAGGAAGCCTGCACCCATTGACGACCAGAGCTGGACGACGATTACAACCCCCATCATATAGCTCGTGTCCGTCAGCCATTGTATGGCGTTGTTGATAATTCCCAAGTCCATGAGAACTGAGTTGAGGTATCCATAGGAGTCACCTGAGAAGATGAGCTGCCAGATAACGTATGCCGACGGCGTCATTGACGGAGCGTAGAATACGAAGGTGAAGAATACCTTGAAGAACGGGTTCATTTCGTTGATGAGCCATGCAAGAAGGAAGCTCAGAACGTAGGAGAACGGACCTGTGAATACTGCGAATATGAGTGTATTCTTGATAGCTGTCATGAATACATCATCGTTTACAAACAGCGAGTAGAAATTCTGGAGTCCGACATACCTTGGTGCCTGTACGAGGTTGAAGTTCGTAAGACCCAGAGGAAGCGTCATGATAACCGGAATCAGCGTGAAGATGGTGAACAGCAGGAAGAACGGAAGCATCATCAGATATACAGTTTTATTCTGCTTGATGAGATGCCAGGTATAGGCGGCTTTGCTCTCTGTGTTTATCGGCTTTACGGCTGTTTGCTCTTTTTTAGCCTTTGCCATGAAACTTACCCCCTCCTTTATTCAAGTGTCGAGATGTCAATTCCCAACTCTTCGTACTTTCTCGTGATTTCATCGTTGATATCTCTGTTGTACCAGAGCAACGTGTCTCTCGGGTTAGCGTAGTTGTTGACGACTTCTCTGAATGCGTTGGTTATGTTACGGGTAACGATGTATGTTGCCGGGATAAGGCTAATCTCGGTTGTGTAATTCATCTGCTCGAGAATCAGCTCATACTCTGACTTCGACCATGAGAGCTGTGTCAGAGCTTCCTGGTTTGCGGTGTCGAAACGTCCGAGAGGACCCAAGAGGGCTTCGAGTGAACGTCCGTACTGAGCCTGAATGTCGGCTTCGGTGAACCACTTGATGAGCTCCCAGGCGTCTTCTCTCTGTTCCTGAGAAAGCTTCGAGAAGATTACGGCGCCGGTTGTTGTCGAAGTGGTTGCGTGGTTGATTGTTCCGTCTTCCTGAACGGTTCCGGGTACCAGAGCGAAGTCCCAAAGACCTCTGATTTCGGGTGCCGCGGTGTAAACCTGATTATAGAAGGTGTAGCCGGTGATGATTATCGGATACTCACCTGTACGGAATCTTGAGAACTGGTCGAAGGTCTGTTCGAAGGAGTAGAGAGTATAGAACTCTGTCCATGTTTCGAAGCACTCAACCGCCGTGATATCGTCGAATATTGTTGCGGTCTTCGCCTCGTTATAATAATCCATTCCGCTCTGAACCATGAATGTTGCATATGCGTCGAAGTTGAAGCCGACGTTCATGTAGCTACGCTGGATAGTCGGGAGCATGTCGATAAGTTCGTCCCATGTCTCCGGCGGCTCATCGAATCCGAACGATTCGAGTACGTCGGTTCTGTAGAACATCATCGAGAAGGTCTGAGAAATCGGGAGTCCGAAGACCTCGTCGCCGTATGTATACAGCGTCATGATGTTGTCGGAGAATCTTTCGATTACCTCCTCGTAGTCGTCAAACTGCGAAACATCCACGAGACAGTCACGGATGGCGAGCTGGAGCGGAAGGTCGCCGCTTACGAAGAGCGCAACGTCAGGTCCCTTTCCTGCAAGCGTTGCCTCAATGATACCGCCCTGTACAAGGCTTACATTGACTGCAATGCCGGTCTCCTCAACGAAGTAGGAGTCGATAAGTTCCTTGACGATCTGAGCCTGGTCACGTCCGAGGGAAACCCAGACCTCGAGGGCATCTTCGCCGCCGTCGGAAAGGTTGTTATAGTCTTCGAAGAAGGAAGCTATGAACTGATCCCAGCTGAACTGGAGTGACTTGAAGAAGCTTTCATCGGTGGATGTGAACTCTATGTCGGCTGAGGTGATTTCGATGAAGTCAATCTCGAGGTACTGACTGCGGTAGTCGGTCATCCACTGAGAAAGTGCGGTGACGTCGTCCTTGAACTGACTGAGCTTTGCGGGGATGTCGTCCGGACGGTCAATCATCTTGTCAAGGAGCTGAGCCATTGTTTCGAGTGAAACGGCTTCTGTTCCGGAGGTTCCGGCGATTTCCTCAATCTTCAGCTTGAGAGCTCTGAGCTCGTCGGCGTAGGTCTGGAAGTCGGTAAGAAGATCAGGAATCTGCTTGTGAACCATATAGTCGGTATACTCATCGGGGTCGGAGCCCGTAATCATGAGTATCTGTCTGTAGTAGCTGTTGAGCTCATAGACGAGGTCGTCGAGTTCACGCATGATTTCGCCGATTTCGCCCGGGACAGCTTCGAGGGTGATGGTGTGCTCGCCCGCTTCAAGATAGAAGTAAAGGGTGTTGCCGTCTTCGTCTGTCGGAGTTGTTACAGACCAGCTGTTGGAGTAGTAGAACTTGACAGCCTCAGCCTCTTCGCAAGGAACCTCGCCGTCTATATAAATAGTACGGTTGGAGAAGAGTCCTCTCATTTCATCCTGAATGGCACGGATGCCAATCTTGACCCAACCGGCTTCCTCCATTGTGAACGTCCATGTAACGCTCATTCCGGAATCCTTCCAGGTCTCCGAGCCGATGGTGTTGTAAACCTGCTTGGAAGAAGCGGCGGGAGAAGTGAGGTAGGTGGAACGGTCCTGAGTAGGATAAATGGTGATGTCCGAGGTGCTTGTGCAATCTTCGCCTTCAAGAAGGATGTAGATGCCGGTTGATCCGGAAGCTACGGACTCGTCGATGGTGACGGTGTCGGTCTCGGTAAGAGAAACCGCATCCTCTTCATTGCAAATCTTGAGATAAGCGATTGCAAATCTTGCCTTGTCCGAGTTGATTGTTATTGTGTGCTCGCCTTCGGTGAAGTAGAACTCGAGCGGGTCGTTGTAAAGACCGTCGGTGTCTTCAAAGAAGGTTGTCTGCCATGCGAGGGACTCCTCGAGGGTAGGTCTTACCTGGTTGCCGCTGATATCTGTTCTGAAGCTGCGGTTGCCATCCTCGTCATACTCATAGGAGCTCTCGGAGATAGCCCAGACCTTGCTCAAAAGAATTCTCTCTGCGGTCGAATAGGGAAGCTCACCGTCGATATAGAGGGCAAGCTCGATGTCGTTGGCGGTGCTTGCAAGAGCATAGTACATAATCTCTATGTTATAGATGCCCGCTTCCTCAACGGTAAACGTATACTCAACATACGCTTCCTCTTCCGGGAGAACCAGAGCCTCGACACCGTCGATTGTATCTACATATGCTTCGGTCTCATCGCTGACGTAGGAGTAATCAGCGCCGGCGATTTCAATCTCGTCGTCCGGTCTCGGGTCGTCTGCGTGGCTGTCATAGAATGTCGAGTAGCTGTTGGCTCTCGAAGCATCGTCAATGGCTTGTGCGGATGTTTCGGCGACGGAAGTCGTAGAGGTCGACGTTTCTTCCTCTTCGGAAGTGTCGCTGTCCGCATAAACCGTGCCGACAAACGGCACCATCATCGCAAGCGCAAGCACGAGCGACAACGAACGCATAAACAGTCTATTCCCGAACTTATTGTCCCCGAACAGTTTGTTTTTCACTGTGGTATCCACCTTTCTTCTAAATTGCTCCGACCGGTTCGCGTACATTTTCCGGTCAGATGCTTATATTCTTCCTTACAGGTTATAAAAAGTTTATTCCGCCTTGCGAATATAGATTCGCTCGGCATCCTTGTCAAGGTCAGCCTTGACTCGGTCACCGCCCTTCATTCCGAGCTCTTCGAGATACTCCTTCGGAAGCTGGAGCCGTCCCGTGCGGTCGAGGACCACAAGCTCTTCGGAAACAAAGTCCGGTTCGCCCTCAGTCACCGATTTCGTGAGTTCCTCGTCCATCTCTTCGAGACTCTGCGATTCCCTCATGATTTCGGCATGCGACTTTTTGATTATTTCACTGGACGTTCTGCCGTCCCTTATTGCTATTACTCTGTCTATCTGTTTTGCAAGCCGCATGTCGTGGGTTACGATTACAATCGTAATTCCCCTCGTGCGGTTCAGGTCCTTGAAGACCTGCAAAAGTTGGTCGGAGGTCTTTGTGTCGACCGACCCCGTTGGCTCGTCGGCAAGAAGAATCTGCGGATTATTCGCGAGCGATATCGCAATCGCGACTCTCTGCTGTTCGCCGCCCGACATCTGGTCAAGCCTCGAATTCACTCTGTGGGAAAGCCCCACGGCATCAAGGAGCTCCAGGGCTCTCTCACGTCTCTGCTTCTGCCCCTGCAGGAGCATCGGGAGCTCGACGTTCTGCTCCGCCGTTAAGTACGGAACAAGGTTTCTTGCGTTGTTCTGCCAGACAAACCCGACCATGTTGCGCTTATAGAGCATGTAGTCCTCTTCGGTGAACTTGAGAAGATTTCTGCCGTTCACGTTGAGAGACCCCGCCGACGGCTTGTCAAGTCCGCCGAGCATATTGAGGAGCGTCGATTTTCCGGAACCGGAGCTTCCGACTATCGCGACGAGCTCGCCTCTTTTGACCTTCAGATCAAGTCCCTGCAGTGCCACAACCTCAATCTGATCTGTCTTGTAAATCTTGACCAGGTTTTCGCATTCGATTGCATACTCCGTGGTGGGAGCCGTTATCTCCTGCTCATGCTCAAGGATTTTTTGTTTTTTCTTCGATAATTTCTTTTCTTTGGAACCTTTGGGCTCCTTGGGCTCTTTTTGCTTCTTTTCTTTTGGTACTTTGGATTTTTTCTTTGGCTCTTCAACCTCAGGAGTTTCCTCCACGGTCTCGGGCTCTGCTTCTTCCGAAACGGTGTCTTTGTCGTCAGTCAATAATCTCACCGTCCTCCAAAGTGTAAACCCTGTCGGCAATCTCCAGCAGGCTCGGGTCATGGGTCGTCATGACTATGGTCATCTTTTCTGTGATTACAAGCCTCTTGAAAAGCTCGACGATGTGGTGACTGGTCGCCGTGTCAAGCTCGGCTGTCGGCTCGTCGGCAAAGATTATTCTCGGCTCGTGAGCCAGAGCTCTCGCTATCGCAACTCTCTGCTGTTCACCGCCGGAAAGCTCGCCGGGGCGATGGTTCATTCTCTTAGCAAGACCGACCTCCTCAAGGCACTTCTTAACTCGCTCGTCACGCTGTGCAAACGGGAACTTCGAAAGCCGAAGACCAAAGTCGACGTTTTCGTATGCCGTCATCGAGGACATCAGCGCCACCGATTGGAAGACAAACGTCATCTTGTAGCGCCGGAGCTCATCTCTTTTCGAATCCGACAGCTTAGTGATGTCGGTCCCGTCGAAGAAGACCTCGCCCGAAGTGGGTCTGTCAAGAGCACCCAAGAGGTTTATCAGAGTTGTCTTTCCGGAGCCGGAGCGACCCTTCAGAATGGTAAGTCCGCCCTCGTTCACCGTTATGTTGATGTCATGAAGCGCGTGAACCACGCTTCCGTCGCCAATCTGAAAATCTCTGCTCAGACCGTGCGTTGCTATGATTGTTTCCATTGGCGTCCTCCGAAATTGAAATCCGTCGATTTGTGCATGTTGCACAAATTCACTGTTTCATCCTCTATAAACACTTATAAGCAAATTCCTTTTCCGAAATTTTGCACAATCAGTCGGCAAAAAATCTTTGATGAAAAAGGCATTTGCTTGGTAAAGTCTCTCCCTGGCGGACAAAACCCGAAATCCGTTTTCAGAGAAGAACTATTCGGATGACTTCATTCCATGAAAAGCACAGTCCGGAAGATACTGCCATCCATTTGAGATGATTTTCACAAAACCACCTTGTAACGTTTTCTATTATATCAAAGAAGAGACCGCTTGTCAATAACTTATGCCAAAATAAAGTTGCTTGAATCGAACCCATTTTAGCTGAATTGACAAACGGTCTGTTTAAGTAGTCAAAATTTGCGATGTTGTTGAAAGTTTGTTTTGGAAATGTTGACGGGATGCGGTGTTACTCGGCTGAAAGATAAGCTTCAATCTCCGACACTCTTTCATCGCCCAGCTCAAAAACGGCATCAGAGGCGGACTGGGAATAAATAAGCGATGTGTCACTTGACGAAGTGAAGCCGATGACGTAGCTCTCGCCCACTTCAACCGTATTTTTCTTCAATGACAGAAGAATCGTGCCGTCGGAATAGGTATTGAGATTCTCGCCCATATAAAGAGTCTCAACCGTGCACCGATAGGTGTTGCTGTTCTGGACAGTACCCTCAACTTCGAGACCTTCTATATTCACAACTCCTATGAATTTCGACTCGCCAATCAGCTCTTCGATGTCATTTTCATAGACTGTCTCTATGACCTCCCCGTGCTCAGCAGAATTATAGACGCTGATAATGTAGTCCCTCATGGAGTCAGTGACTGAAATCGGCTCGGAATAGATTATATAGGTGTCGGTCTCTTCGCAGAGAAGAATATCAGCAGAGACCATATACCTATCATGGTCATAAAAAACGGATTCGAGCTTTTCCATCACCAAAATATAATCCGTCCCAACGGTGTATATATCGGCACTGAGCTCATAGGTATAGTCGATTTCGGAAACCTCAGCAATTCCGGAATTTGCATACAGATATATCTCCTCATCGGGTACATTGCCGTAAAGAACATCTTTAACGATAAACTTCTGCTCGGTGTAGTTGTCACGCGAGATAGTCTCGACGTACTCACCGACTATTGCAACGTTACTGTTGAGAATCACGTCATCAAAAGTGTAATATTCCAGATAGCACACTTTCACGGTCTCCTCCGGCTCCGGAACATCGGGATATTCCTCTTCGGCGGTATCATCGGCTTCCGGTTCGCCGCTCAGGAGCTCCTCAAGATAAGCTATATCAATCTCAACATCAGCATCCATTTCGTTATAGAAATAGTTGTCATAGTCGATGCGGGTGGCGTTCATAATGACGATATATTCAATCAGGTTGTCCTCGGAATCGTACCATCTTAAAGAGTAGCTCCAACCGTTGTGTTGCCGGCTCGACTCGTCCCGATTGAAGGTCATCGAATTGATGTTGTCGGTGATGTATGCGATAGTTTCCGGATCGGTGATTTCGACCGTCTCTCCTGAAGAGCCGGACATAAGCAGGATTTTGCTCGCCCCGTCGATGTCAAAAGTGACAGTCTTCTTCGCACAGCCGACCATCGTCAGGGCAGTCGCGAATACTAAAATCAGTGCTAAAATTCTTTTCATAATAGTGCCTCCTTGGAAATGGGTTTCTAAATGTAATACACATTTGGGGGAGGGATTATTGCAGTCTCAGAAAATTTTTGTGAAAAGAAAAAGCCCGGGAGATATTTGCCGGGCTTTTATATCACGTTCAATTTCTCAATCAGGCAACAGAAATACGAAGCCAACTTCTGACAAGTTCAACACTGACATTTGCCGCCTTGGCAATCAATTCCTCTATGTATTATATTACACTTCCGCCATATAATCAAGCCCTGTCAAAAATTTCTCCGCCTCATCCCGAGACTTGAATATTATAATTTCTCTGTTGCAGTACTTCTCTAAAATCTCATAAATTCCCGGGAGATAATCTCTACTAAAGTCAAGTATAAACTGATGGAACTCCGGGTCAAGTTCCTCCTCTACCCACGGCAAATCCTCCCGCTGAGTTCCGACTCTGGAACGAGCGCCCTCAACACAAACCTCAACAGGCAAATCAAACAAAAACACCGTATCACAATTCCTCACCCGTTCCTCGATGGTACGATTGTAGTTACCATCAATTATCCATTCATCACGGATGAGGATTTCGTGCAGGCGTTGGTCAAATTCCTCTCTCGTAACATTCGTCTGGTCAGGCTTGTGCCAAAGCATATCCAAGTAGTATAGCGGAATCCCGGTTGCATCACGAAGCTTTCTCGCAAAAGTGCTCTTTCCCGACCCGGGACAGCCGAGAATAATCGCTTTTTTCATGCTAATCACCCTTTCTTTCGGAAAGTATATCATGTAAACAAGCACATGTCAACAAAAAAGCACCTGCAAACTGCAAGTGCTTTGTGGCTGCCTCTGTCGGGCTCGAACCGACGACCCCCTGATTAACAGTCAGATGCTCTACCGACTGAGCTAAGAGGCAATATTTAATTTCGGGTCTTATGCGAACGAGAGCACATAATATAAATAGTATGTGCTCTCATTTCGTAAGTGTCGGCAACACCAATTTTCCCGGGACGTCACCATCCAAGTATCGTAGGCGA
>JAJQIF010000021.1 GCA_021199355.1 Oscillospiraceae bacterium | reverse complement strand
TAAACCCCTCAGTCGCCCTTCGGGCGCCAGCTCCCCTTTCAGGGGAGCCTTTTTGTATCCGTACAAACTTTTGTAAGAGCAAAAAAAGCCTCCCCTGAAATGGGGAGACAGTTTTGCTTTGCAAACTGGGACCGGCGAAGCCGGTGGAGGGGTTTCCGAGGGGTTATTCCTCTGTTTCTGCCTTTTTCTTCTTACTCTTCTTCGTCGCAATCCTAACAACAACCACAACAATTATGACAGGCACCGCGACGAGCACGATATACGGCAAGGCGCTGACAATCCAGACGAACGCGTCCTTGAAGCCTTCGCCGATGCTATAGAAGCTGTCCGAAAGGTTCGATTTGATTCGCTCGAAGACGGTCGGGTTGCTCGTTTCGGTCGAGATGCGCCTTACTTCGCTTACATCTATATAAAACGTGCTGTAGGAAATCCTGTCGTCATAGGTCTTGAGCTGAGCGGTGTAGGATTCAATCTCGTAATTCACGTCCGTAAGGTAGCTCTGAATCTGGAGGATTTCCTCGACCGTTTCGGCTTTCTCCATGAGCTGGAGGAAGCTGTCCCTCTCCGTTTTGAGAGCCGTGAGCCGAGCCTCGATGTCGACGTATGAAGAGGTGACGTCGTTGACGTATTCATAGCTATAGGTGACCGTCGCCATGTTGCCGACCGCTTCGGCAAACTCGTCGTAGTAATCGGCGGGGATTCTGATGGTGAAGTCGGCATATCTGAGCCCACTCGAATAGTAGGAGTTGCCCGACTCGGAGGAGCTCTCAATATAGCCGCCGAACTGCGAAACGTAGCTCTTCAGGTCAGCGACGAATTGGTCATACTCAACCGTCTGCACGTCCATCGTGCGGTTTTTGATGAGCTTTCGGGTGGAAGCCTCGACGTCGGTGTCGTCATAGACTGAGTCGGAGGATTCTGCGGCTTCGACCACATCTTCTTCGACCTTGTAGTCGTCGTACCAACCGAAGTCGGAGTCATAATAAGAGCTGGATGCGACTGCCGCCGAGTCGGTGGCATAACTCGCCCCGCAACCTGCAAGAATAACCGCCGAGCAGGCTATCGCCAGGATAGTAAGTATTTTTCTTTTCATAGTATCACGCCTTTCATTTTAATGGGGTGTGCGTATATCACAGCTTGAATGCTGTTCTATTATTAAAACACATCAGAGGGGCGGATTATTGCATCGACAGAAATAAAATTTTTGATTGTTTTGTTGACAGTGTACCCGAACATATGCTATAATAATTTCGGTGAGAGGTCGGTTGCTCTTTCCTCGCAAGAGGGAGGTGAAGCCACTATGGACATCGCACAAACCATTCAGTTGATACTTCTTGTATTGACAGCCATCAGATTGGGTCTTGACCTTGGCGAACGCCGAAAGAAATAAACCGCCCTGAGTCCTTCAGCGCGGTTACTTGGAACATAGTTCTGTGAATTACTGGGAAGAGTAACTGTTGCCTGAATTCGCACTTCAGGTAACCCTCTCACCACTTTTATTATACAGTAGTCGGGCTGTTTTGTCAACAGTCTTTTTTATTTTCTCTGATTATTTTGTTGACAGTGTACCCGAACATATGCTATAATACTCACAGCAAGAGAGCGAAAAAACGGCTTGACCTTTGATAAAACTAAGGAGGTGGCTGTATGACGATTTTTGAGATAGTCTCAACGATTATTTCTGTTATAAATCTGATTGCGGACATTTTCTTCAGAATCCTCGGCTTAAAATCCGGGGATAAAAAGAAATAGCCGCGAGCTAAACTAACAAAGCGACGGCTAATTTCCAATCTTTAGTGCGGACTCTGTATCTGCACATTTTAGATTAAGCTGGAACCGTTGTAGCAGTTCCGCTCTCTTGCTTATATTATACCCAATCCCGGCTGTTTTGTCAACAGTCTTTTTTATTTTATCCGATTTGCCCGAAAATTTTTTCAGCGAAATTCAAAAAAATTTCGCGTAAGTGCTTGACAAGCCTTGGAAATTAGTGTATACTATGATACTGATTCATAATGGCTAAAAAGACGCCTTTTTATAATAAGCCCAAAATTGGGCGTAATTTTTTCACGAACTTTTCTTGAAAATCGGCTGTGGGATTGTACGAGTTGTACAAAATTGCCGGTTTTCGGGCAAGAGCGTGTCAAGAGGGCGGGCGTTTTTAAGCGTTATTTGCAAATTAAAACCTATCTGAATACAAGGAGTGATAAGCTAATGGTCAATGTCAAGGACGTTCAGCTTGGCAAGCACGTTGTCAGAAAGAGCTTCGCGAAAATCGACGAAGTTCTCGAGATGCCGAATCTTATCGACATTCAGAAAGTCTCCTACAAGTGGTTTATGGAGGAAGGTCTTCGAGAGGTCTTCCGCGATACAGCCGCTATCAAGGACTACAACGAGACGCTGGAGCTGAGCTTTGTTGACTACAGGCTCGATGATGAGCCCAAGTACACTATTGCGGAGTGCAAGGAGAGGGACACCACATATGCGGCACCGCTTCGTGTAACTGCAAGACTCCACAACCTCGAGACCGGCGAAATCAAGGACTCGGAAATCTATATGGGCGACTTCCCGCTCATGACTCCGTCCGGCACCTTCATCATCAACGGTGCGGAAAGAGTCGTCGTTTCCCAGCTCGTTCGTTCTCCGGGCGTTTACTATGCCGTCGAGAAGGACAAGGTCGGCAAGGACCTCTTCAGCTCAACGGTCATCCCGAACAGAGGCGCATGGCTCGAATATGAGATGGATTCGAACGACGTTGTTTATGTCAGAATCGACAAGAACAGAAAGATTCCGATTACCACCTTCATCCGTGCTCTCGGCATCGGCACCAATCAGGAAATCGACGAATTCTTCAACCACGACCCGAGACTTTCCGAGACAATGCTTCAGAAAGACTCCACCAACACAACCGAGGAAGGACTCCTTGAGGTCTACCGCAGACTTCGCCCGGGCGAGCCTCCGACGGTCGACACAGCTATCACTCACATAAATAACCTCTTCTTCGATGCAAGAAGATACGACCTCTGCAGATTCGGTCGTTACAAATACAATAAGAAATTGGGCGTTGCCTCAAGAATTGCCGGCTATGTCCTGACAAGACCGGTTGTCGCTCCTCTGACAGGCGAAATCCTCGCCGACCAAGGCGACATGGTCACAAGCGAACTTGCCGCAAAGATTGAGCAGGCTGGCGTCAAGGAAGTCTATATCGACGTTGAGAAGAGAGAAATGATCACCGACGCCGAAGGTCAGGTAACCCATAAGGTTGAGCATGTCGAGGTCAAGGTCATCGGCAACGGCATGGTCGACATCGACGAGTATATCGACTTCGACGCGAAGCCCTTCGGCATCAACGAGAAGGTTTCCTTCACGGTATTGAAGGAAATCCTCGAGAGCGCCTCGAACCACGACGAATTGGTCGAGCAGATTAAGGCTCGTCGCGAAGAGCTGATACCCATGCACATCACAATCGAGGACATCTGGGCTACCATCAGCTACTTCCTGAACCTCTGCGAGGGCGTCGGAAGTGTCGACGACATCGACCACCTCGGCAACAGAAGAATCCGTTGTGTCGGCGAACTTCTCCAGAACCAGTTCAGAATCGGTATGGCTCGAATGGAAAGAGTCATCCGTGAAAGAATGAACATCCAGTCTCAGGACATCGAGACCGTAACTCCGACAGCTCTTATAAACATCCGTCCGATTACTGCGGCAATAAGAGAATTCTTCGGAAGCTCTCCTCTTTCGCAGTTCATGGATCAGTCGAACCCTCTGGCGGAGCTTACCCACAAGAGAAGACTTTCAGCCCTCGGTCCCGGCGGTCTTTCAAGAGACAGAGCGGGCTTCGAGGTAAGAGACGTTCACTACACCCACTACGGCAGAATGTGCCCGATTGAGACCCCTGAAGGACCGAACATCGGACTTATCTCCTATCTCGCATCCTATGCGAAGATTAACGAATACGGCTTCATCGAAGCTCCCTACCGCAGGGTAGACAAGGCGACGGGAGTCGTCACCGACGAGGTTGTCTATATGACCGCCGACGTCGAGGATAACTACATGATTGCTCAGGCGAATGAGCCTCTGACGGAAGACCACAAGTTTGCCCGTGCCAAGGTCAACGGCAGATACAGAGACCAGATTATGGAAATCGACCGTGAGGACATCGACTTCATGGATGTTTCCCCGAAGATGGTCGTTTCCGTCGCTACGGCGATGATTCCGTTCCTTGAGAACGACGACGCTAACCGTGCACTGATGGGCGCTAACATGCAGAGGCAGGCTGTTCCGCTTCTCACAACCGAAGCTCCGATTGTCGCAACCGGCATGGAGTATAAGGCTTGCGTCGACTCGGGCGTTGCTGTCGTAAGCGATGCCGCCGGCGTTGTAGAAAAGGTTGACGCCAGCGAAATAGTCGTCCGTGAAGACAGCGGCGAGCTCCACACCTATCCTTTGACCAAGTTCAAGAGAAGTAACTCCGGCACCTGCACGAACCAGAGACCGATTGTTGAGAAGGGCGAGAGAATCGACGCTCATCAGGTTATCGGCGACGGTCCCGCAACCTGCAACGGCGAAATCTCCCTCGGCAAGAACGCACTCATCGGCTTCATGACCTGGGAAGGCTACAACTATGAGGACGCCGTACTCCTGAACGAAAAATTAGTCAGAAACGACGTATATACATCAATCCACATCGAAGAGTATGAGCTCGAGTGCAGAGAGACCAAGCTTGGTCCCGAGGAAATCACGAAGGATATCCCCGGTGTCGGCGAGGATGCACTCAAGGATCTCGACGAAAACGGTATCATCAGAATCGGTGCTGAAGTAAGAAGCGGCGATATTCTTGTCGGTAAAGTAACGCCGAAGGGCGAAACCGAGCTTACTGCCGAGGAAAGACTGCTCCGTGCAATCTTCGGTGAGAAGGCAAGAGAAGTAAGAGACAACTCGCTGAGAGTTCCTCACGGCGAGTCGGGCATCATCATCGACGTAAAGGTCTTCACCCCCGAGAACTGCGACGAGCTTCAGCCCGGAGTAAACATGCTTGTAAGATGCTACATTGCGCAGAAGAGAAAGATCTCCGTCGGCGACAAGATGGCAGGTCGACACGGCAACAAGGGTGTTGTTTCAAGAATCCTTTCTCAGGAGGATATGCCGTTCCTCGAAGATGGCACGCCTCTTGACATCGTTCTTAACCCCTTGGGCGTTCCTTCAAGAATGAACATCGGTCAGGTTCTCGAGGTCCATCTCGGTATGGCTGCCAAGAAGCTTGGCTGGAAGGTTATGACGCCGGTATTCGACGGCGCACACGAAGAGGACATCCGCGAGTGCTTCAAGCTTGCGGGTATGGCGGAGGATGGTAAGACAACCCTCTATGACGGCAGAACCGGTGAGCCCTTTGACAACCGCGTAACCGTCGGAATCATGTATTACCTCAAGCTCCACCACCTCGTTGACGATAAGATTCACGCACGTTCCGTCGGT
Organism: Oscillospiraceae bacterium; assembly: GCA_021199355.1. Taxonomy (GTDB): domain Bacteria; phylum Bacillota; class Clostridia; order Oscillospirales; family Ruminococcaceae; genus Faeciplasma. The sequence goes on along the minus strand of JAJQIF010000021.1, from coordinate 5,169 downwards.
CCTTATTCGCTCGTCACTCAGCAGCCGCTCGGCGGTAAAGCTCAGTTCGGCGGACAGAGATTCGGTGAAATGGAAGGTTGGGCGCTCGAAGCTTATGGCGCCGCCTATACTCTTCAGGAAATCCTCACCGTCAAGTCGGACGACACGATAGGAAGAGTCAAGACCTACGAGGCAATAGTCAAGGGTCAGAACGTTCCTCAGTCGGGCATCCCCGAGTCCTTCAAGGTTCTCGTCAAGGAGCTCCAGTCGCTGGCGCTCGATGTAAGAGTACTCGATGCTGACGGCAATGAAATCGACCTCAAGCAGGACTTCGAGGACGATAACGACATCATTCCTCAGCCTGTTTCAGATCCCGACGACGACTACGGAATGAGCGAAGTAGCGGACGAAGGAATTGACGACAACTACGAAGGCGACGACTATGACGAGTTCGGAGACGAGGATGAGGACGACGATTCCGGCTTCGAAGGCTTCTCGGTCAAGGATTCTGATTCGGACGACATAATCGAATAAATGCGTTCCCTTTCGGGACCGCACACAGAAACCTGCGGTTTCTGTGGGGAAAGTGCAGTAACACACTGTAATACGATGTAAAGAGGGTTTGCATTTTGGAATTTAACGTATTTGATTCTATAAAAATCGGTCTTGCTTCGCCCGAGCAGATAAGAAGCTGGTCACACGGCGAAGTAACAAAGCCCGAAACCATCAACTACCGCACGCAGAAGCCTGAAAGAGACGGTCTTTTCTGCGAAAGAATCTTCGGTCCGACTAAGGACTGGGAGTGCCACTGCGGCAAGTACAAGAAGATTCGCTTCAAGGGCAAGGTCTGCGAAAGATGCGGCGTTGAGGTTACAAGAGCCAAGGTCAGACGTGAGCGTATGGGTCACATCGAGCTTGCGGCTCCCGTCTCCCACATCTGGTACTTCAAGGGAACACCTTCGAGAATCGGACAGATGCTCGAAATCTCCTCGAAAAGACTCGAGGAAGTTCTCTACTTCACAAAATATATCGTAACCGACCCGGGCGACACCGGGCTCGTCAAGAAGCAGATTCTGACAGAGCGCGAGTATCAGGACGCCAAAGAGCGCTATGAGGACAAGTTCACCGCCAAGATGGGCGCAGAGGCTATTCAGGAGCTTCTCCGCGAAATCGACGTCGAGGCACTTGCCGCCGAGCTCAAGGCTGAGCTCAAGGATCTGCCGCAGGGTCAGAAGAGAATTAAGCTACTCAAGAGGCTCGAAATCGTCGAGGCATTCAGAACCTCCGGCAACAAGCCCGAGTGGATGATTATGGATGTAATTCCGGTCATTCCTCCGGACCTTAGACCTATGGTTCCCCTCGACGGCGGAAGATATGCGACTTCCGACCTTAACGACCTCTACAGAAGAGTTATAAACCGTAACAACCGACTCAAGAGAATGCTTGAGCTCGACGCTCCCGACATCATCGTCAGAAACGAAAAGAGAATGCTTCAGGAAGCGGTCGACGCACTCATCGACAACGGTCGTCACGGAAGACCCGTAACCGGACCCAACAACCGTGCATTCAAGTCGCTCTCCGACATGCTCAAGGGCAAGCAGGGACGCTTCCGTCAGAACCTTCTCGGCAAGCGTGTCGACTATTCCGGACGTTCGGTTATCGTCGTCGGACCGGAGCTCAAGATGTATCAGTGCGGACTCCCGAAGGAGATGGCGCTCGAGCTCTTCAAGCCTTTCGTAATGAAGAGACTCGTCGACACGAATCCGCAGATTAACATAAAGTCGGCAAGAAAGATGGTCGAAAAGGGCACAGACGAGGTCTGGGACGCGCTCGAGAACGTTATTCAGGGTCACCCCGTTCTTCTTAACCGTGCACCGACGCTCCACAGACTCGGTATTCAGGCTTTCGAGCCGGTACTCGTTGAAGGAAGAGCCTTAAAGCTCCATCCTTTGGCATGTACAGCATACAACGCCGACTTCGACGGAGACCAGATGTCCGTTCACGTTCCTTTGTCGGTTGAGGCTCAGGCAGAGGCTCGGTTCCTCATGCTCGCCGCCAACAACCTCCTTAAGCCCGCAGACGGCAAGCCGGTTACCGTTCCTACTCAGGACATGGTCTTGGGCTCCTATTACCTGACACTCGTCAAGGACGGCGAGAAGGGCGAGGGCAAGATTTTCAGAGATGTCAACGAAGCCATGATGGCATATCAGGCGGGAATCGTCTCGCTTCAGGCCAAGATCAAGGTAAGAGTCTCGAGAATGGTCGACGGGGAAGAGAAGTTCAAGATTATCGACACCACCGTCGGAAGACTTATCTTCAACGAGAGCATTCCTCAGGACCTCGGCTATGTCGACAGAAAAGACCCCGAGAAGATGTTTGGTCTCGAGGTTGACTTCCTCGTCAAGAAGAAGCAGCTCGGCGACATCATCGACCACTGCCTCAATAAGCATGGAACCACCAAGACGAGCGAAATGCTCGACAACATAAAGGCGATGGGCTATAAGTACTCGACCAAGTCGGGTATCACCGTTGCCGTAAGCGACGCCGTAATTCCGCCTCAGAAGAAGGATATCCTTGCCGAAGCGGACAGAAAGGCTGACAAGATTGACAAGCAGTATAAGCGTGGTCTCATTTCGAGAGCCGAGAAGTCGAAGCGCTTTATCGACATCTGGACTCAGGCGACCGACGATGTAACCGTCGCTTTGCAGGATAACCTTGATAAGTATAATCCCATCTACATGATGTCCGACTCCGGAGCGAGAGGTTCTCTTGCCCAGATAAGACAGCTTGCGGGTATGAGAGGACTTATCGCAAATACTTCCGGTGCGACAATCGAAATGCCGATTCGTGCTAACTACCGTGAAGGTCTTACCGTCCTCGAATACTTCATCTCCTCAAGAGGTGCAAGAAAGGGACTCACCGATACGGCTCTTCGTACCGCCGACTCGGGATACCTCACCCGTAGACTTGTCGATGTTTCTCAGGACGTCATCATCACCGAGGACGACTGCGGAACTCACGAGGGAATCGATGTATTCGAGATTAAGAACGGCAACGAGCTTATCGAGCCGTTCGATGAGAGACTTGTCGGAAGATTCCTTGTCGAGGATCTTATCGACGAAGCAACCGGCGAGGTCGTAATGTCCAATGACAAGCTCATGACCCACGACGACGCCAAGACGGTTATCAAATATCTTGAGTCCGTCGGAAAAGACAGAATCGCAATCAGGTCCGTCTTGGGATGCAAGTCGAAGCGCGGCGTCTGCGCCAAGTGCTATGGCATGGATCTGGCTCACTCCACCGTCGTTTCAGTCGGTGAGGCTGTCGGTATCATCGCCGCTCAGTCCATAGGCGAGCCGGGTACTCAGCTCACAATGAGAACCTTCCACACCGGCGGTGTTGCATCAGCCGAGGATATCACTCAGGGTCTTCCGAGAGTTGAAGAGCTCTTCGAGTCAAGAAAGCCGAAGGGCGCCGCAATCCTTTCGAAGACGGACGGTGTCGTATCGTTCGACGAAATCAAGAAGAGCCGCGTAATAGTTGTCACCAACCCCGAAACCGGCGATGTTCAGCAGTATTCGATTCCTTGGGACTATAGAATCGTCGTCAAGGAAGGCGAGGAGGTCAAGGCGGGCGATCTGCTCACCGCAGGCTCCAAGAATCCTGCCGATATCCTTGCAATTCAGGGCACCGAGGCTGTAAGAAACTATATCATCACCGAGGTTCAGAAGGTATACAGACTTCAGGGTGTTGACGTAAACGACAAGCACATCGAGGTTATCACCCGTCAGATGCTCCGCCGCGTCAAGGTCGAAGACCCGGGCTCTAGCTATCTCCTGCCGGGCTCACTGATAGACAGAAACGAAGTCGAGCAGATGAACCGCGAGATTCAGGAAGAAATCGACGCCGGCAACGAGGATGCAAAGCTCATCACGACCTCTCCCGTTATCCAGGGTATCACCAAGGCTTCCTCGAGCTCCGAGAGCTTCCTCTCCGCCGCTTCCTTCCAGGAGACGACAAGAGCTTTGACGGATGCCGCCATCAAGGGCAAGACCGACCATCTCCTCGGACTTAAGGAGAACGTCATCATCGGTAAGCTTCTGCCGGCAGGCACGGGCATGCAGGTTTACAATAACGTCGAGGTCGTCAAGAACGAGACGTTTGCCGAGCACAACGCTCCCGCCACTCCCGTCCGTCCGACCCCGAAGCCGATTAACGTAACCCCCTTGGCTCCCATCGTTGACGACGAGCCGGAGGATGCCGTAGAGCCTATTGTCACGAGACCCGTAGACACAAGAACCGCAGAAGAGATTCACGATTCCATCTACGGAGTTGTCCGCGACACGGCAAGAACCGACGCTGAGCAGATGAATCAGCCCTCTGCCGAATAATCACGACAGTTTCATCCATTCTTTTTCATTCTCTTTATTCGCCCCCAACCGCCCTCCCAAATCTCGGTTGGGGGCAACCTTTTAAAACCGTTATCAAGGAGACCGGATATTATGAAAAGACTTTTTTCTGTTGTAATCGTTATCGTAATCGCCCTCTCACTTGTTTCCTGCGGGAGCACCGAAAGCAGTGCCGCCTCCGCAAGGGTCTATGTCGAGGGGACGAGCTTCATGGTGAACGGGAGCGAGCTGTGGATTAACGGCGTCAACACCCCGTGGATAAGCTGGAACGACTTCACCGGCAACATGGATGAGGAGGCTTGGGAGGAGACGTTTGCGCTCTTAGCCTCCGACAACATCAACTGCACCCGAATCTGGATTAACTGCGACGGTGAAAGCATCGTCAGCCTCACCGAGGACGGCGAGATTATCGAGATAAACTCCGGACACTGGGACGACCTCGACAAGCTTTTTGCTCTTGCCGAGAAATACGAGGTCTATGTCATGGCGACACTTCTTTCCTTCGACCATTTCAAGGGCAGTAGCGGCGACGACTGGCAGGCGATGGTCAACAACAAAGACACTGCCGACGCCTTCGCCGAGACCTATGTAAAAGAGTTCTGCGAGCGTTACGGCGACTGCGAGTACTTATTCTCGATAGATATCATGAACGAGCCCGACTGGGTCTATGAAAACGAGGAGTGCGGCAACGTCGAGTGGGAGAACCTAAGCTACTTCTTCGGGAAGTGCGCCTCGGTCATCCACGAAAACTCGGATATCTTGGTAACCGTGGGACTCGGAA
>JAJQIF010000022.1 GCA_021199355.1 Oscillospiraceae bacterium | reverse complement strand
GATTCCAGATGCACTCATCCATATTCATGCAAATCCAGATTGAATATACCCGACTCAAATCGTTGAAGTTTTTGCCGGTGAAATCTCTTTCTTTTTGTGAAGACACAAGTCTGCTCACATAGAAGATTGCTCTATTCAGAACGTCATATCCGCTTGGCTCATCCTTCTGAGCCTCAATGTTAATGATGATTTTTGAGCGTTCATCGCCAATTCTGACGTAGAAAACGATGTCATAGACAATCATTCCCTCAAACTGCTCTGTCTGAACGGTGTTGAGTCCGACAACGCGGTCGCCGTTAGCAGTATTCGTAAGACCGGCATCAACAGGAACATTTCCGACGTAGATTTCACCTTCAATGAGTTTCTCAATCTCTTCGGGAGGAGTGTCATGCAAATCCTCTACGGTTGCCTTGAGAATGTGCGACAACACGCTCCGCCTTGCCAGAATGTTCTTCGCAAGCGTATCGTATTGGGTGCTCATCTCTTCCGTCATCATGAGAGTGTTTTTCAAATCGCTGTCCATGCCGTTATCCCCCTGAGAAGTTTTTTCTCCACCAGTACTATAATAGCATAAAATTGCCGGTTTGACAAGGGCTAATTACGGAATCAAAATTCAACTTTGCAACATTTCCCCCACAAAAACTCTTGACATAACGGGAATTCTATTATAAAATAAAAGAGTATGTGGGCTGTATTTTGCACGGATGCTCTTAAAACTGTGTTTGAGCATGCTCAGTATATGTAAACTTTGGCAGGGATGGAAGTTATCTTGCCTTTGTTAATTTCATGAGTTACCCCTCGGATTTTGGGGAAGCTCTTTCTTAAAACGGAAGATGATTTGGCTATTTCGGACTTATTCGCAAGTGGAGCCCGGGTAGGAGTCTTCCGAATAAAATACTCAGAAAGGAGAGTTGTTAGTGACATTACCGGTTACGATCCTTTTATGTGTAGTTGCCCTTGCGATTGGTGCCGGCGTTAGCGGAGTTGTAAGCTATCGCATGGGAATTGAACATAGAAAGAAAATCGCTGAAGCGCAGATTGGTTCTGCCGAAGAAGAAGCGAAAAGAATTGTGGAAGAAGCCGGCAAGCAGGCTGAATCCCTGAAGAAGGAAAAGCTTGTCGAAGCCAAGGACGAAATCTACAAAAACCGCATGGAAACCGAAAAGGAGCTGAAGGAGCGCCGTTCCGAAGTTTCCAGACAGGAAAGACGCGTTCAGCAGAAGGAAGAAACCCTCGACAAGAAGATAGAAGCTGCCGAGAAGAAGGACGAAAACGTTCAGCGTAAGCTGAAGCAGGCTGAGGCAAAGCTTGCTGAGGCTGAAAAGGTAAAGGAAAGTCAGCTCGCAGAGCTTGAGAGAATCTCCGGCTTCACGACTGATCAGGCAAAGGAATATCTCTTGAAGTCGCTCGAGGACGATCTGGTCCACGAGAAGGCAGTCAAGATTGCAAGCTACGAATCTCAGGCGAAGGAGGAATGCGAGGCAAAGGCAAGACAGCTTATTTCTCTTGCTATCTCCAGATGCGCCGCAGACCAGGTTTCCGAGTCGGCAGTTTCTGTTGTCCCGCTTCCGAACGAGGAGATGAAGGGACGAATCATAGGAAGAGAGGGGCGGAATATCCGTGCTCTCGAACAGCTCACCGGCGTCGACCTTATCATCGACGACACGCCGGAGGCTATCACCCTTTCCTGCTTCGACCCCGTCAGAAGGGAAGTTGCAAGGCTTGCGCTTGAGAAGCTTATTCAGGATGACAGAATCCATCCGACAAGGATTGAAGAATGTGTTGACAAGGCAAGACGTGAGGTTGAGCAGACCATCAAGTCCGAGGGCGAAAGAGCTGTCCTCGAGACGAATGTACATGGCTTGAACCACGAGCTTGTCAAGCTTATAGGAAGACTTCACTACAGAACGAGCTATCGTCAGAACGTTCTGGATCACTCTATAGAGGTTGCACACCTCACCGGAATGATGGCGAGCGAGCTCGGAGTCGACCCGACACTCGCAAGACGTGCGGGACTTCTCCACGACATAGGAAAGGCGTTGAGCCACGAAATCGAGGGCTCACACGTCCAGATCGGCGTCGATGTCTGCCGCAAGTATAAGGAGTCTCCCGAGGTTATCCACGCTATCGAGGCTCACCACGGCGACGTTGAGTGCCACTCGGTAATTGCGGCACTGGTTCAGGCGGCGGACGCTATCTCCGCGGCAAGACCGGGCGCAAGAAGCGAGAACTTCGAGAACTATATCAAGCGACTCGAGAAGCTTGAGGATATTTGCTCCTCTTATGACGGCGTTGAGAAGTCGTTTGCAATTCAGGCGGGCAGAGAAGTGCGGATAATGGTCTATCCCGACAAGGTCGACGACGACCAGATGGTCATCGTGGCGAGGGAAATTGCTCAGAAGATTGAGCAGGAAATGGACTATCCCGGACAGATTAAGGTAAACATAATCCGAGAATCCCGCGCCGTAGAGTATGCGAAATAGAAAAAAGCGGGCGATGCCCGCTTTTTTGTTTGGAGGTAAACCAATGATAAGACCCGCAACCATTTCCGACGCCCCTGCCATCATGTCGCTTCTTAAGCAGGTTGGAGGGCTTCATCACAATATCCGCCCCGACATTTTCGGGGAGAGGAAGTATACCGAGGAGGAGCTCTCAGGGCTCTTTGGCAACGAGAAGTCGCCCATCTTCGTCTATGAAGAGGGCGGAAAAGTCCTCGGGCATCTTTTCTGTTCAATCAAAGATTATACAGGTTCAAATCAGCTCATGCCGATCAAGAGCCTCTACATAGACGACTTCTGCGTCGACGAAAACTCAAGGGGCAAAGGCATCGGCACGAAGCTCTATGAGTTCGCAAAGGACTATGCGAAAGAAATCGGCTGCTACAACCTGACCCTCTGCGTCTGGGAAGGAAACGATTCCGCCAAGGCGTTTTATGACAAGATAGGGATGGGTGTGCAGAGGACGGTTAGAGAAGCGATACTGTAAACCCCTCAGTCGCCCTTCGGGCGCCAGCTCCCCTTTCAGGGGAGCCTATAACTGCTCCTATGTAACTTTTATGATAGAACCGCTCTAAGCCTCCCCTGAAAGGGGAGGGGGACCATGCGAAGCATGGTGGAGGGGTTTCCGGAAAGGACGGCGACACAATGAAAGACTTCTTCACAAGCACCAAGTTCAAGGTCATACTTTGTATTGCCGCCTTGATGATTGGGATTATGATTTATGCGGCGGTGGCGTCGGGGAGCGCGATAAGCTCGGCGTTCGGGACTGTCTTGGAGCCGTTCCAGTCGGCTTCGCAGAGCATCTCGACATGGGTCACAACCCGAATCGACATGTTTGTCAACGCCGGGAAGTATTACGAAGAAAATCAGGCTCTCAAGGAAGAGATTGCCCGCCTGACGGGCGAGATGGCGGACTATGAGACCGTGATGCAGGAGAACGAACAGCTCCGCGAGATGGTCAGCCTTGCCGAATCGTCGGAGGGAATGGAGTTCTCCGAGCCGTGCAAGGTCATCGGACGAACCGCCAACGACGTCTACGGCTCGTTCTTTATAGACAAGGGCTCGAAGGACGGAATCGAATATTACGACCCCGTCGTGACGGCGAACGGCTTGGTCGGCTTCGTCACCGAGGTTGAATATACCTACTCAAAGGTCACGACAATCCTCTCGAGCGACGTTTCAATCGGAATCTATTGCGTCGAGACGGGCGAGACGGGCGTCACCGAGGGAAGCTATACCCTCGGACTTAACGGCAAGCTCAGGATGATTTATATCCCTCTCGACTGCGAGATGGAAGCGGGCGACATCGTCGTCACCTCCGGCTACTCGGGGCTTGTCCCGAACGGGCTCATCGTCGGCACCGTCGGCGACACCGAGATTACGGCGAGCGGTCTCTCGAGGACGGCTGTCATCACCCCGACCGTCAACCCGGATGAGCTGACGAGCGTCTATGTCATAGTTGACTTTGAGGGAAAGGGGAGCGGATTCGACGATGAAACTTCAAACTAAACCGAAGCGCGAAGGGCTCTCCCAGAATATAAGAACGGTCCTGAAATGGGTATTTTACGTCTTTGTTCTGATATTTTTCTATTGCGTGATGGTCTCGGGGAGCGGCAATGGCGCGAAGGCTCTGATGCTCATCCCCTTCTCGACCGCGATTGCCTGCTATGAGGGTGAAATCCCCTCGGCGGTTATCGGCGCGATTTCGGGGATTCTCATCGACATGGCGACGGGGCAACTCCTCGGCTTCACGGGGCTTTACTTATGCCTCTTCTGCGGAATCATCAGCGGCATGTTCCGCCAGTTCCTCCGCAAGAACATCGTGAACTACTTCGCCCTGACCGTCGCGACCTGCCTCGTATACCTCTATGTCGACTACTACTTCTTCTATGTGATATGGGACTACGAGGGCTATCGGGAGGTACTGAAAGCACGGCTCATCCCGAGCCACCTGAAGACGATAGTCTTCTCCCCGCTCTGCTACCTAATGTGCCTCGCGGCGGAAAAGCTGTCGACGGTGAAGCGAAAGCTTGAGCTCGAGGAGAAGAGCGAGATGGTGGACAGAGTGTAGATTTTCAGAAAAAGTGTGATTTTTCGCTCTAAAAACTCAGAAAAAATGTGTGGAAAACATTTACAGGCTGTCCTTCCTCATTTCTTGAATCGTCTTCCCGACCTTATGCTCAATCGGCTTCCACTCGACGTGCATAAAGAGCGACATGAAGGCAATCGGTGCATAGGTCAGCATGAAAATTGGGAATGTGAACGCATATAAAACTTTTTCGACCGCTTTTGCGTGGATTTTTCTCCATTCGAGGGCGGTTGTTATTATGCCTATGGCGAAGAGAAGCCCGTATGCTCCGAGAATTGTTTCGAAAATCGAGAGAACTGTTCCAAGAAGTGTCCCGCCGTTCCCAAGGCTCAGGAAGATTCCGACCGCACCGACAATGATTTCGGCAACCGAGAGAACAAACGCCGGTGAGACAGACATCACCATGTCGTAAGCGCCGAGGCGGGAGGTTACGGGCGAACCCTTCCCCGCACCGGTGAATACGCTCTTTACGAGATCCACGCCATAGTTTGTGAAGACCTGGAGCTGACCCTTCGACCAACGTAGCCTTTGACGGACGGATTGCCGGAAGCCGACCGGTTGCTCGTCATAGAGAACCGCTCGTTCGCAGTAGCCTATCTTAATCCCATTGGTGATGCAGAAGGCGTTGAATTCAATATCCTCCGTCAGTAAAAACCATTTCCAGCCGTCAGTTTTGCCGAAAATCTCCCGGGAAACGAGGAAGCCCGTCCCCGAAATATTACAGCTTGTCCCGAGGAAATATCTTGCCCTGTCAAGAAACTGCGACTGTCGGATGAACCATAGCGAATAGCCCGCCGAAATCCAGTTGGAAGCGTAGTTTTTCGAGTTTCGATAACCGGTCACAACCCGATAGCCTTGCGAGAAGATTTTGTTCATCTCGGATATGTAGTCCGGCTCAAGAAGATTGTCCGCATCGAAAACAAAATAGCCGTCGAAAGCTTCGCCGAAATCGGCACGAATCTGCTCGAGCAGGTAATCGAGTGCGTAACCCTTGCCGATTTTTCGATTGTTTTGCCGTGTGTAGACTGTCGCACCGGCATTTTTTGCTACCAGAGCGGTTTTGTCGGCGCAGTTGTCTGCAACGACGAAGATTTTCACGAGTTCCCCGGGATAGTCCTGTTCACGGATTGACTTAATCAGGTTTCCGATAACCGCCTCTTCGTTCCGAGCCGCAATCAGCACCGCGTAGCTATGAAGCTTCCTCGGAACCGCATCCGCTTTTCTCTGAAGAGGCTTTTTAAGAATCACCGCCGCAAGCGTATAGACAAACTGATACGAATAGCAGATGACAAAAAGCGCCCCGATAATCCCATTCAAAATTTTAACTGTTTCCATAATATCTCTCCTTATTCAAGATGAGACCATTATGGCGTAAAAATTATTAAGACGCAATGGGGTAAAGATTAAGATTTGATTAAGATTTGGGACTGTAAGATTGTAATTTGGAGAGATGATTCGTCAAAATGCCCACTTCTCCCTTTTAACGTGATAAAATTTCTTTGTGTTTCTACTGTTGACAGTTGTACTTGAGTGGAGTATAATGTATAGGATGGTATTTTGTAAGATGGCATTTTATAAGATACCGCATAATACGTCGGCTCCGGCAAGTTGGAGGCGACTTACGAGGTGTTTATAATGAGAGTTTATAATTTCAGTGCGGGTCCCGCAATGCTCCCGGAGGAAGTTCTGAAGCGTGCGGCGGACGAAATGCTCGAGTATGGCGAGAGCGGACAGTCGGTTATGGAAATGTCCCACCGCTCAAAGGAGTACGGCGAGATTATCGCAAGCGTCGAGGCTAAGTTCAGAGAGCTTATGGCTATCCCCGACAACTACAAGGTTCTGTTCCTGCAGGGTGGCGCTTCAAGCCAGTTCGCAATGGTTCCGATGAACCTTATGAACAAGAACAACAAGGCTGATTTCGTCCTCAGCGGTCAGTGGTCCAACAAGGCTTATCAGGAGGCTTCACGCTATGGCAAGTGCACCGTCGTCGCTTCCTCCAAGGATAAGGTTTATTCATACATCCCCGAGATTGACGAGTCGAAGCTCGACCCCGAGGCTGACTATTTCCACATCTGCTATAACAACACCATCTATGGAACCAGATTCACGAGTCTTCCCGACACCAAGGGCGTTCCGATTGTTGCGGATATGTCTTCCTGCATTCTTTCAGAGCCGGTTGACGTAAGTAAGTTCGGACTTATCTATGCCGGTGCCCAGAAGAATATGGGTCCTGCGGGTCTGACAGTTGTCATCATCCGCGAAGACCTCATCGGCAACGCCATGGACATCACCCCGACCATGTTCAACTATCAGATTCATGCGGACAACGGCTCGATGTATAACACTCCTCCGACCTACGGAATCTATATCCTCGGTCTCGTTCTTGACTGGGTCAAGGAAAAGGGCGGACTCGAGGCTATGAAGGAGATCAACGAGAAGAAGGCGAAGCTTCTTTATGATTGCCTCGACGAATCAAAGCTTTTCAAGGCTACCGTTTCCGGCAAGGACCGCTCCATCATGAACGTTCCCTTCGTCACCGGAAGCGACGAGCTTGACGCGAAGTTTGTCAAGGAAGCAAAGGCGGCAGGGCTCATCAACATCAAGGGTCACCGCTCCGTCGGCGGCATGAGAGCTTCCATCTACAACGCTATGCCTTACGAGGGCGTTGAGAAGCTCGTTGAATTCATAAGAAAGTTTGAGGCTGAAAATGTATAACGTACTCACTTTAAATAATATTTCCCCTTCGGGTCTCGATTGCTTCGACAAGGAGAAGTATGTTGTCGGCTCGGAAACCGCTAATCCGGATGCAATTATGGTTCGCTCCGCCGGAATGCTCGACTATGAGTTCGGCGACAAGCTTCTTGCAATCGCCAGAGCCGGTGCCGGAGTAAACAATATCCCGATTGACCGCTGCTCGGAAGCCGGAATCTGCGTCTTCAACACCCCCGGCGCAAACGCTAACGCCGTCAAGGAGCTTGTTCTGGCAGGACTTATCCTGAGCTCCCGCCGTGTTCCAGCCGCAATCGACTGGGCAAAGACCCTCAAGGGTCAGGGCGACGCCGTTCCGAAGGCTGTTGAGAAGGGCAAGGCTCAGTTTGCCGGTCCCGAAATCTCCGGCAAGACCCTCGGTCTCGTTGGCTTGGGAGCAATCGGCGCTAAGGTTGCAAATGCGGCTCTTTCACTCGGCATGAACGTCATCGGCTACGACCCGTTCCTCTCCGTCAATGCGGCTCTGGGGCTCAAGCCGACCGTCAAGGTTGTCAAGACCCTGCAGGAAATCTACGCCGAGGCGGATTATATCTCGCTCCACCTGCCTTATAATTCTGAAACCAAGGACACCGTCAACAAAGAATCCATCGGCAAGATGAAGAAGGGTGTCAGAATCCTGAACTTCGCCCGTGGCGAGCTTGTAAACACCGCCGATATCATCGAGGCTGTCGACAACGGCTCTGTTTCAACCTATATCACCGACTTCCCGAACGACGAGCTTCTTTGCCACGACGGAATCGTCGCGATTCCGCACCTCGGAGCTTCGACCCCCGAGTCGGAGGACAACTGCGCTTATATGGCGGCTGTTCAGCTCATCGACTATGTCGAGAAGGGCACAATCCACAATTCCGTAAACCTCCCCGAGTGCGAACTTGCGAAGACCGCCGACCACCTCGTCTGCGTCATCCACAAGAACGTTCCGGCAATCATCTCGCAGATCACCTCGTTCATCTCGGCTGACGGCTGCAATATCGAAAACATCGCCAGCAAGTCGAAGAAGGACTGGGCATACACCATGCTCGACATCACCGGCGACTCCGCCAAGGCTGTCAAGGATATTGAGGGCATTGAAGGGGTTACGAGAGTAAGAGTACTCTGATAACTTCAAATTGGCATAAAGAAAAAGCTGTCCGATAAGGACAGCTTTTTTGATGGTCGAGGTGACGGGATTCGAACCCACGGCCTCTACGTCCCGAACGTAGCGCTCTACCAAACTGAGCCACACCTCGAAGACCGTCAATTATTATAGCACAGAAGATTGACGGTGTCAAGCCCTAAATAGCGGCAGGTTGAGAGGTTTTTTCCTTCTTCAGTATCCCCCGATAAATCACCAGGAAGCACACAAGATGCGACAGCGTCGCCATTGTCCACGAGATGGGGTAGGACATATAGAGAACCCTCAGGCATGCGGCAGGGTCGTCGGGGTGGGCGGCTTTGAACTGCGCGAAGTAGGTGCTTATCCATATGATTCGGAAGCCGCAGACGAACATTATCGTCGTGACGGTCGGAAGAACCGAGTGCCCGACGCCTCGGAGAAGTCCCACAAGGACGTCCATCGTGCCGTCAAGGAAGTATGTGAACATGATGACCGACATTCGGACGACGCCGAAGGCTATCTCTTCCGAATTATCCGTATATATCCCCAAGAGCTGGGTGTCGAAGGCTTTCGCAAGAAGCCCGAAGCCCACGCCGACAATTACGACGAAGCCCATGCACTCGAAGGCGATGGTCTTGATGCGCTTGTACTGCTTCGCACCGAAGTTCTGACCGGTGAAGGTTATTGCCGCCTGATAAACCGAGTTCATCGCCGTGTAGATGAAGCCCTCGATGTTGGAAGCGGCACCGTTGCCCGCCATAGCCGCCGAGCCGAAGCCGTTTATTGACGACTGGATGATGACGTTTGAAATCGAGAATATCGAGCCCTGAATTCCCGCCGGAAGACCGATTCGGATGATTTCGACGAGCTTCTTCGGGTAAATCTTAATCTTCTTTAAATAGAGCCTGATCGGTCCGTCCGAGCGCATAAGGCAGACGGTAACGAGTATTGCGGAAATGAGCTGAGAAATTATCGTGGCAAGAGCAACTCCCGCAACGTCCATCTTCAGCCCGATTACAAATATGAGGTTCAGGATTACATTCACGATTCCCGAAACGGTGAGGTAGTAAAGAGGTCGCTTTGTGTCGCCGACGGCTCGGAGCACCGCCGCACCGAAGTTATAGAGCATGTTTGCCGGCATGCCGATGAAGTAAATCTTGACATAGAGTGCCGAAAGGTCGATAACCTCTTCGGGCGAATCCATCCAGACGAGCATCTGCCTTGAGGCGAAGAAGCCGAAGATTCCGACCGCAACCCCGCAGACAAGAGCCGTTGCGATTGATGTGTGCACCGTCTCGCTGACGTCCTTCATTTCTCCCGCCCCGAAATGCTGGGAGACGACGACCGAGGTGCCGACCGAAAGCCCCATGAAGACGTTTACTATAAGGTTTATGAGAGCCGAGGTCGAGCTGACCGCCGCCAGGGAGTTATCGCTTCCCCAGTGACCGACCACCACGATATCCGCGGCGTTATATAAGAGCTGGAGCATGCCCATAGCCATAAGCGGAATCGTGAACCGGATAATCTTCGGAAGAAGCGACCCCGTCGTCATGTCCATGGTTCTTGAGCTTTCGCCCCGTTTTATCTTGAACAAGAGATATTCCCCCCTAATCACTTTACAAACAACTAACAATATTACTCCATTTCACTCATAATTTCAACCGCTTTTTCGACATTTTCCTCACGAATTTTACGGATTTTACAGACAAAAATCTGTTGACTTTGCCCCTCGAATGCTTTATACTCATATTAAGATTTCAAAACTCAGGGACAGGTGATTTTTTCAATGGCAGAATATAAAATTTATGGTATACATATGGGCAAGGCGAACTGCTCGGTTGACCTTTCGAACGGCAGTGAGCGCGGCGAGTATGTAAATCAGGATTACATTTTAAATAAGCTCGGGCGTCCGCACCGCGCTGTCAACCTCATGTATTGCTACTATCCTCTGGATGAGGGCTTCCCCGTCAGGGCGAGCGTCGCGTTCCCCTCAAAGGACACCACCAACGCGTGGGGCTTCCCCTATGACGACTACTACACCTACGGCGGAGGCTTGAACGGCTCGAAGGACGCCCCCGTTTTCGAGCAGATGAGGGATATAAGAAGACACGGTCAGGACGTTATCCTGACGCTCACAATCGACCCGCATGTCTCGGACGAGCATCTTATTGCAATCGCAAAAGACCTCCTGCCGTTCGGAAGATTGATGATAAGAATCAACCACGAGGCGACCGGCAACTGGTTCTCCTTCAATAAGCGTTGCACCTATCAAGAGGTCGGTGCTTTCTTTGCGAGATTCGCAAAAATTTTGCATGAGTACGCCCCGAACGTCAAGACTATTCTCTGCGCCGGCTGCTATGACCCCGCAACAGGAAAATTAGAGAAAGAAGAAGAGTTTGCGGCGGCGGCTCAGGAAACCGACATCTGGTCGATAGATAAGTATATGGCTCTTCACTGGGGCTGGCCCTATGACATCGCCGAGAAGGGCGGCGGCTCCTATGGCTACACCGGTGCCGAGGCGGTCTATAAATCGCTCGAGGATACTTATAACAGGTATAAAGAATCCACCGGCATGGTCAAGCCAATGGTCATGAGCGAGCACAACGCCGACGGCGACGTTACCGGTCCATATGACCAGTGCAAGATTATGCGCCACTTCTGCGACATGGTCGTCGACAAGAAGGCGACGTGGATTGAGGGCTTTGCACTCTATCAGTTCCGCGACAGAGGCAGACTCGGGCTCGAGCTCGAGGACCCGAACAACCCCGAGGTCGGAATCGAACAGCCGCTGATGGCGGAGTATAAGAAGATTATCCACGAGGACTGGTTCGAGCCGAAGATGGACTATTCGGGCGAGCAGAAGCTCCCCGTGACCGTCCGTTGGGGCGGCTCGGAGGACTCGGACGGAATCGCAATACCCCTCAAGTTTGAGGAAAACCCGACCTTCTGCGAGCTCTGGTTTGACGAGGACGACGAATCGAACATGATGATTGAGCTTAACGACAGATGGTTCTATAAGTCCCCGAAGGCGAAATATGTCGACCTGATGCCGGCATTCTATGAGAATCCCCTTGACGGCAAGACGAAGCTTAGTCTCAAGATATTCTGCCCTCCGGCAAGCGGCGAGAACGAGGACGGAGCAATCGACTCGTTCACCACAATCGAGAAGCTCCCGAAGATTCGCATCGCCTATGAGCCCTGCATCCCGTTCACGAACTGAGGCGCAAGATGGTCTATAACTATTTAAGAAAAGCGCGCTACTACGAGACCGACCAGATGGGCGTTGTCCACCACGCGAACTACATCCACTGGATGGAGGAAGCAAGAATCGAGATGATGGACGACATGGGTCTCGGCTACAAGACGGTCGAGGAAAACGGAATCGTCTCCCCTGTCGTCTCGCTCAGCATCGACTATAAGACGAGCGTCATGTACGACGACATGGTCGAGGTTCGTGTCAGCATCAAGCGCTACACCGGCGTGTCCCTGATAATCGGCTACGAGATGTTCGACCGCAACACCCAGAAAATCTGCGCCACCGCCGAATCGAAGCACGGGTTCATCAGAGACGGGAAGATAATTTCCGTCAAGAGAGAATTTCCGGAATTGGATGAGGCGATTAGAAGATATATGGGATAAAC
>JAJQIF010000030.1 GCA_021199355.1 Oscillospiraceae bacterium | reverse complement strand
TAATGTGACAGAGACCTCGAAGCAGAGGCTCAAAGCCCTTGCTTCGACCTCGGACGGCTTCGAAATCAGCGAATTAGACCTCGAAATGCGGGGACCCGGCGACTTCTTCGGCGACCGTCAGCACGGTCTCCCCGATTTCAAAATCGCCGACATCGCCGCCGACACCGATATCCTGAAACTCGCCCGGGAATCCGCCGAGGAAATTTATGCCTCGGGTTATCTTGAAACGGAACAGGGGAAAGGGCTTAAGGCGAACGTCGAGAAACTTTGGGAGGATGCAAATTAATTGTAGGGGCGGATATCATCCGCCCGAAAATGTGTGGTGGCCGATGCAACGGGCGGATAATATCCGCCCCTACATGTCTTCCAACCGTTCGCTTAATCCCTTCCTGACCCTATGCAGCATACTCTTCACTCCCGCCTCGGTCATGCCGAGGCTTTTTGCTATGTCCCCGAGGGTGTCGGAGTAGAAATACCGCATCACAAACGCCACCCGGGCATCCTTCTTGAGGGTGTAGAGATAGCTTTCGATAGCCTCCGCCAAGAGCTTCATATCGAACTCCTCTTCGGGAGTGGAGCCGCCCTCGACGCATTCCTCGAGTTCCGAGAGCGACACCGCATATTCCGAACCCTTTCTCTTCTCCCGATTCCTCTTGCGATAAATATCTATCGAATACTGCCGGGTGATTTTGCCGAGATATGTAGACAGTATGCTCGGTCTCTGCTCCGGCATTGAGTTCCAAGCCTTGAGGTACGTCTCGTTGACGCTCTCCTCGCTGTCCTGCATGTCGTTGAGCACAGAATAGGCAATCTTCATGAGATACTTTTCGTACTTCTCCTGCGTAATCCTGATAGCCTTCTCGTTGCGATCCCAGTAAAGATTGACGATAGCTTCGTCGGTAGTAATGATGTTTTCCATGGTTTGTCCCCCTTAATCATAGTCAATTTCGACTTCGTCGTCTGTTGTGTTTGTATTATTGTCGAGGAAGCCTCGTGCTTCCCAATCGGTTCTTATAAACTCGCCCAGAGCTTCGGCATCGACGTGTGAAGAGAAGAGCATCGGGTTGTTCTCGGCTGAGAAGTAGGTTTCGCTCGCCTCTTCAACCAAGCTCGGGATATATTCAGCAGTAATGAACGTCTCTGTGCCGAGATGGTAAGCCGTGCCGTCCACAAGAAGATATTCCATCTCCCCGACAGGCACCCGCCAGGTATCTGAGCTCCCGAACACCGCCGACATAAACGTCATCCCGACCTCATACATCGGCTTCCCCAGATACTGCTGCTCCTTATCGCCTGCATGGGCGATATTCATGTAGTAGTCGACCTCGCAGTCCGCAAGCCAGTCGTAGGTCACATGGACATAGTAGAGCGTTGTTTGTCGCGTGAAATTGTCCGTGCCTGTAAGCTCGTTGGCTTCCTCCGGGGTGTAGATAGAGACTATCTCAAACGTTATAAATTGCAGATTTTTATAACCCGACAGGTAATCGCAAATGTCCTCGTAGTTTGTGACAACCCCTGTCGCCGAGTCGTCGATAGTCTCGACGGTGTATGGCTCGGTTTCAATCGGCAACTTGGTATCTCTGCTGAGATACACTGCGCCTAATACTATCAAGCAGACACATGCGGCTATTGCCACGCATCTCACGGCGACCCGATTCGCCCGTTTTCGCCCTCGGAGGGCATCCGCTTCCTGAAGTATCTTGTCGCTCAGAAGCCCTATCGCATCGCTAAGCTTTTCAATAGTTCCCATTGATATAATCCTCCAGCTTCGCCGTAATCGCCTGCCGTGCGGCGTTGTTCAGATAGACCTCGTCGAACTTCGGCAGGATTTCCGCAATATCCTCCTGCGTGATGCCCTCGGCGATATAGTCGTCAATCGAGTGGCAGTAAATCCAGTACAGCGAGTAGATATTTTCGCCCTTGACAATAGTCGTATCCGCCGCAAAGTAAGCCGCAATCGCCTCGTTGTCCCGAGACAGCAGAAGGTCGATTTCTTCGTCGGAAAGGTCGTCTTCCGAACCGTTACGGAGATCTACAAGCATTTCTCTTACGGTGTCGTCGGGAATGTCAAAGTACACAATCAACGAGTAGAGATTTGCCATTTCAGCTACAGAGGTGTAGTTGAAAGTTGTGGAAGTGTGTTCATATATCCACTCCTCAAAAGCCTCCTTACCAACATAAGTAACAAAGCTCATGCTTGTAAAATTGATTTTATAATTGGTCGTCTGTATGAAATTGTAATTTGAATCCCCACCGGTATTGATATTCACTTCCGGCATCACTTCGTAATTTCCGTCCCAGACTGAATCGTCCTCGTAGGCGGGTGTAGTATCTGGCTCGATTACGTCTTCCGTTATCGGTTCTTCTTCCTCAATCACGGGCTCGTCCACTATGATGGGTTCTTCCGTGACTTCGGGTTCTACCGGCTCCACGGGCAACTCGGTATCCCGGCTGAGATATGCGACACCCGTCAGGACTACCACCGCCACGCAGGCGGCAATCGCCACGAATCGGATGGCGGCTTTGTTTGCCCGCTTCCTACCCCGCAAGGCATCCGCTTCCTGAAGAATCCTGTCGCTGAACATGCCTATGGCGTCGCTTAAATTTTCAACTGTGGTTTTCATAATGTCACCTTCCTATAGCAGTTATAGCCTCCCCTGAAAGGGGAGGGGGACCGCCGACGAAGTCGGTGGTGGAGGGGTTTCCCCCCTCTACTATCTTACCCGCCAAAACTCCCCGAAAGTTTCAAAAAATCCCCCAGTCTTTTTGCGACCGGGGGATAATTCTTGAATAAAATCAGTCAACCTTGACAATTTCGCCGTAGAGCTCTCTCGGGGCTCCGATGGCGTTGGACTCGTCGGTGTCGATGTGCATCGCTGTAGCGTAAGAGGAGCTTACTCTGCAGACGGTGTCGCCGAGGATTGCGCTTCTCTCGGGGGTGTCAACTCTTACCCAGACGTTGTCGCCGTTCTTGACGCCGAGGGCTTCTGCGTCCTCGGGAGTGAGGTGGATATGTCTCTTTGCAACGATGACGCCTTCCGAAATTTCAATCTCTCCGCAGGGACCGACAACCTTGCAGGGTGCCGAGTTAGCCAAGTCGCCCGACTCTCTGATGGGAGCGGTGATGCCGATTGAACGGGCATCTGTGGCGGAAAGCTCAACCTGAACCGCATTTCTGCAGGGACCGAGGATTGAGACGTTCGGGAGCTCCTTCTTCGGACCTACGATGGTGACTCTCTGCTCGCTTGCAAACTGACCGGGCTGAGAAAGATCCTTCTTCTTCGTAAGGGTTGCGCCTGCGCCGAAGAGAACTTCAAGAGCCTCCTGGGTTACATGGACGTGACGTGCCGATGTTTCAACTATAAATTTCATTTCAGTGTCCTCCTGTATATATGGGGTGATATTTTCCTTCTATAAGTTTACTCCCGAAACGGGAAAACGTCAAGAGTTATTTCGTCTTTGCGAGAATTTTTTTGAAGATAAAGCCGTCCTTGAACTCAACCACGAAGATGATGAGTATAAGCGAGAAGCCGAGGATGGAGACCGCAATTCCGAGCTTGAAGTAATCGGGGAAGAACTTTATGGTGACGGTGTGGGTGCCTTCAGAAATCTCGATGCCGATGAGCGAATCGAGAACCTCGACCGGCTCAACCTCTTCGCCGTCGACCGTGATTGTCCAGCCTGCTTCATAGGGGATGGTCGTGAAGAGGATTCCGTCCTCGTCGGCGGTGACAGTGCCCGAGAGGTAGGTGTCGGTGTGCTCCTCGATAATCCACTCGTTCTCCTTGAGCTCGTTTATATATTCCTCCATGGCGTCGATGTCGAGCTCATAGAAGAGCACCGCCGAGAAGAGCACTTCGCTGTTGGCAAGGGTCATCCGAAGGTGAATCGTCTCGCCGTCCTCATAGGTTCCGAGATCAAGAATGCTGTAATACTCGCCCGTGAAGAAGTAATCAAGGAACGCATAGTTCGAAACGTCCCAAGAGTCCGCCTTAATCCACATGTTGCACTGTCTTTGGTAAATGGTCGGGAAGAAGGCGTAAATCGGGTTCGAGCTGTCGACGTTGATTGTGAAGTCGATATAGCTGTCGCTTCCGTCGACGATGGTTGAGTACCAGATGTGGTCGCCCGTCGTGGCGGTGGAAACGTTATAGGTGTCTGTCGTGTAGCTGTAAATCCGGTTGAAGACCTTTATCGAGCGGTCGCCGAGGAGCGCCTGCAGGAGGCTTTCCTGATTTGCAATCGGGTCGTCCGAATCAAGCTCGAGGTCGAGGATGTCGTAATCCGCCATATAGCCGATTGAGAGGGCATAGGGGTTCTCATAGACGGAGATGTCGGTGCCGGTGTCCTCCTCGGTCATGATGAGGTCATATCCTTCATAAGGCATCTCGAGCCAGTTTTCATAGTTCTGGCGGTTTATTTCCTGCGGGTCGACCGAAGCCGACTTTTCGTCCGGCTCGTACATGATGTACTTGATGCCAAGGAGCGAGTCGGTGAGAACGGTGTCGCCGGTGTACTTAGAATAGTGCCCCTGCACTCCGTAGCCGAGCGACTTAAGAAGCGTCAGGACGGCAGAATTCATCGTCGAGCTCGAGTGCGAAACGCCCTTGTAGCCCATGCCAATGGGGTCGTTGACGGTGCGCTTGAAGGTTGCTTCCATCCTGTAGAGTCCGTCGTCGTATTCTTCAACCTGGTCGACGACGTCTCTGCCGTCTATAAAGTAATCCTGATAGGAATCATAGGTTGAATAGACGACGTCATAGTCAATCGAGACGACGGTATAAAGCGAGTTCTCGAAAATCTCGAGACATATGAACACCGCCAGTACTATACACATAACCCTCGTCGGGTTCTTCTTCATGAGGAAGAGCAGAGTGCAGAAAACGACGATGCAGAGAATTCCGAACCAGACGGTTTCGAAGAGATAGAACGTCTCGTATTCCTGCCGATATATTACAATCAGCACCACAACCCACGCAAACGCCGTCAGGCATATTTCCTTGAACGACACTCCCGACAGGTTCTCAAACGCCCGATAGGCGCAGATAATCATCATGAACGAGAATGTGAACGAGTAGCGATAGGGAAGCCAGTTCGGCACCTGGAAGCCGTGCCATGCGATATCGATAGTCGAGACATACATGCTTCCGAATATCGCGAACATGAGCGCCGCATTCGCGACTTTCTCTTTTACGCTGATTTTCGTATTCAGGAAGAACAGCGGAATCAGAAGGATTATAATCGTTCCGCAGGCTATCATCGGGAGCCCTTCGGGTCGGACGGTATCATAGCTGTTCGAGAAGAGCTTCGACAGGAATTCGAGGATATCAAACTGTGCCGTCGGGGTGAAATCGGGGTCGGAGAAGTCAAGCTTTCCGAGGCTCAGCGAGTAGTAGGTCGGAATCAGCACGACCGCCGCCGCAAGCACGGCTATAATCGCCGAAGCGGCAAACTTGAGCCCTGCCTTGAACCAGTGCGGCGCAATGGCATGTCCCGGACGGGAGAAGATATAGTAAATGAAGTAGAGTGCGCAGAAGAAGCCAATCATGTAGCCGATATAAAAATGCGAGATAAACATGATTGTAAGCGGCAGGACAAAGCCGAGCATCTTGCCGTGGTCGACGAGCCTTTCGATGCCCAAGAGGATTATCGGGAGCCATATCATTCCGTCAATCCACATCGGGTTCATCAGCTCAACGACGATATAGGTCATCAGAGCATAGCTTACCGAGAAGATAACCTGGCAATAGGTGCTTGCGCCCTTCGATTTGCGGAGGTAGTATGCGAACGCCAGACCGCAACAGCCGATTTTTGCAAGCTCCATAATCTCGATGGCGCCGCACATCATCGTTCTCGGAAGGAGGATTATAATCCACATGAACGGGCTTGCGAGGTAATAGGCGAATATTCCGAACATCTCGCCGCTCAGGTTTCGCGACCAGTTGTACATAAGAGATCCGTCACCCCAGATTGCGTCTCTCATCGCCTCGTAGTAGGAGACGTATTGACCGTTCAGGTCGAGTACGAGAACAGAATTCTCGCCGAACGGGTGAACCCCGAAGCAGGCATAGACGATATACATAATCGCCACAGGCAGGAAGAAGATGAGGAAATTCCAACGGTTCCGATAGAACCATCTGCCGACGGGGTTGTCCCAGATTTTCTTTCTCGTCTTCTGCTCCTTCGGAGCTTCCGGGATTTCCGTAGTTTCCGGTGTAAGGTTTTCGATATTATCTGTCATGAGAACCTCCCTGAGATTTTATTTGGTCAGAAATGATATATTTCGGTCGGCGCTTGATTTCCTCGTAAATCTGTGCGAGATACCGCCCGATAATCGAAAGACATATGAGAATCAGCCCGCCTGTCAGAAGCAAGAGTATCTGTGAGCCGCCGAAGCTCCCGAGCCCCACACCACAGCACTTTAAGATAAAGAGCACTACCGAGATTACCGAGATAACCCCGCCCAAGAAGCCCGATATATAGAGCGGAACCGACGTGAACGCCATAAGGTTCCTGACGGCGTACTTGATGAGCATCTTCGGCGTCCATTTCCGTTCGCCGTAGGCTCGCTCTTCAACGTCGTAGGTGATGCTTTCGGATTTAAAGCCGACCCAACCGGAAAGCGCCCGGAAGAAGGTCGTCCTTTCCTGCATCGAGAGAATCGCGTCGATGACCTTGCGGTCGAGAAGCTTGAAGTCCGAGGTGTCCGCCATGTCGATTCCCGAAGCGGAAGCTATCAGTTTGTAGAACAGCTTCGAGAAGGCTTTGTAGATGCCGCTTTCCTTGCCCCGAGAGGACTTTTTGCCCTCGACAACCTCGGCGCCGTTCTGCCACATCTTATACATTTCGGGGATGACCTTCGGCGGATGCTGTAAATCGCAGTCAATCACGACGGCGCAGTCGCCCGAGGTGGCTTCGAGCCCCGCCCAGATGGCGCTTTCTTTTCCGAAATTGCGGGAGAACCTAAGCCCCGAAACCCTCGGGTCCTTTTCGTGAGCGAGAACAATTTCCCGCCAGGTGTTGTCGCGTGATCCGTCGTCCGGGAAAATGAGCTCGAAGTCGATGCCGCTCCCGTCAAGAACCTGAGAGATAACTTCGGCGGTGTTCCGGATATTTTGCTCCTCATTGTAGGAGGGGATTATGACTGAGAGCATGGCTCGCTCCTTTCTTTTGATTAATTGCCCGGGTGACCGGAGTAGAAATTCTCGGCTTTTCTTCTCTGCTCTTCCGGCAGGATTGAAATGTCCGGTCGCTTGCAGGTGCTGAAGGCGTCGCCGCTCGGCTGATTAGACATGTATTTATTGGTGGCTTCAAGTATCGCCGTGATTTCGTCGTTCTGAAGCCTCATAAGATAGTCGTGTGGGTTCTTGAGAGGCTTCTCGAGGACGATTCCCCCTCCGGGGTAGCTCCATGTGGCGTGTGTGTCCGAGCCACCCGACATCGGAAGATTGTAAGCCTCGGCATACATCCTTGCGCGCCTGTCGAATTCGGGGTCGCGGTGCGAAGCGTTGACCGCCTCAACTCCGTCAACCTTTCGCGGGAAGAGCCTTATCGTGTCGAGATACCCGGCTTCCCTGAACGGGTGAGCGTGAACGACGAAGCCGCCGCAACTGTGAACCAAATCACAGTAAGCAGGCAATTCCATATTGTCAAGCTCCGGGTGGTCGAGTAGAAACTGCTTGTCAAGCCCATATGTGAGAAGCTCCGTTCCTCTGTAGGCGTATTCCCAGCCAAAGAAAACCTGAAGCCCTATTTCGTCGCCCTTTTTCTTTGCGTCTTCATAGCCTTGGCAGAAGAGATAAATCTTCACGTCCCATGGTAGCCTTCTGTCGACGGCGGTGTTTCCGCCGAAGAAGTGGTCGGTGACGAACATGCCGGTATATCCGCATCTTTTAAGATTCTCCGCCTGCTCGGCACCGCTACAGCAAGCGCAAAGCGAGCCCTGAGAGGTGTGCAGGTGAGTTTCGTATTTGTATAATTCCATTTTTGCACCCCAACGTTTAATAGTAACGCATTATATTATATCCTCTATTTCGCATAAAGTCAATAATCGCATTGCGCAAACGGGTTTTGAAACTTTACGGCATACCTTTCTTACGGCGTTATTTTTTCTTTCTTCAAAATTTTTCTCTTTTTATTGCTTTCCATGTAGATATTTGCTATAATTTAGGTGTCACATAAATTTAAAGGGGTGTTATCATGAAGAAAAAGAAAAGCAAGAAATTCATTGTTGGGGTTGTGCTGATTGTTATCGGTGTAATTGGGCTGTTGGGCATTTTCACCAAAACAGAGAGCATTGGCTCTTTGATTGGTGGGAGCTTAGTGTTTATTGCTGTTGGAGTTGCACTGCTGATTTTGGGCAAGAAATTCCCTGCTTCCGAGAAATCTGCCGATTCTGTAGCAAAGAAAATAAAAGAGCCGGAGGCTATTGTTTACATAACTGATACCGGCAATGAATTTCATTGCGACCCGCACTGCAACGGAATGAGGCATGCAAAGAGCATTAAGATGAGCAAGGCAAAAGAAAAAGGCTATACCGCTTGCTACCACTGCTATAAGGATTGAAACTATGAGAAAACGTTTATATGAAATAATCGCCCACTCAGACGGCTCGGACAAACTTAGCTCGCTCTACGACTATGTAATGATTGTTATAATCGTAATCAGCCTGATCCCACTTGCCTTTAAAGAAACAAATCTTGTTTTTGATATTATTGACAAGGCTTCCGCCGCTATATTTATTGTAGATTATCTTGCACGTCTTATTACCGCCGACTTTAAGCTGAAAAAAGGTTTTTCCTCGTTTATTCTATACCCGTTTACCCCTATGGCAATTATCGACCTTGTTTCTATATTGCCGACTTTCCTGCCGGTAAGCTCCGGCTTGAGACTTCTCAAGGTGTTCCGTTTGCTTCGCTCTTTCAGGGTTTTCAGGGCGTTCAAAATGTTCCGCTATTCTCGTAGTGTAGAGGTGATTATAAACGTAATACGCTCTCAAAGTACGCCTCTGATTGCTGTTGGTTCTATGGCTGCTGCATATGTATTGATTTCTGCATTGGTGATTTTCAATGTTGAGCCAGATACATTTGAGACTTTCTTTGATGCAATCTATTGGGCGACTGTTTCACTCACAACAATGGGCTACGGCGATATCTATCCCGTCAGTACAGCGGGGCGAATCGTAACAATGCTTTCGTCGTTTATGGGAATAGCAATAGTTGCTCTTCCTTCCGGCATAATTACTGCGGGATTTATGGACGAAATAAAAAAGGATAAAGATGATAATAGCCCGCTCGATTGAGCAGGCTATTTCTTTGCCTGCCACTCAGTATCAGCTTCGTTTTGAAAAAATTTAAAAAAGTGCTTGACATTTGCGACGAGATAAGTTATTATAGTTGAAAAGGCGTTGACGGGAACAAAGCCATCCTCTCCGTTATAAGAGAGCCGCCGGTCGGTGAAAGGCGGTAACGGGTCTTTGGTATAACTCATCCCTGAGCTTTCGGCTGAAAGGTAACGAGTAGGTTTGAACGGGT
Organism: Oscillospiraceae bacterium; assembly: GCA_021199355.1. Classification (GTDB taxonomy): domain Bacteria; phylum Bacillota; class Clostridia; order Oscillospirales; family Ruminococcaceae; genus Faeciplasma. The sequence continues at coordinate 81,298 of JAJQIF010000030.1, read as the reverse complement.
GCTCCCGTTAAAGGGCGGTCGCGTTGGTTGACGCGAAATGAGCGGATTCGATTTCTTACGAAAACGAGTCAAAAAGAGTGGTACCGCGGAGAATACTATAACTTCGTCTCTTTTATCCTACACAGTAGCACGAGCCGAAAAGGCAAAGCTGTTTTGGGTGAAAGATTTTTTTATACCCAAACGCAGGAAGGAGTTTTATGAAGGGATACGAAAAGTACATCCGGCAGTATTTCCTGCCGAAGAACATGACAAACGACTGGATTAATAAGGAATACGTCGACAAGGCGCCCGTGTGGTGCAGTGTTGACCTAAGAGATGGCAATCAGGCTCTGGTCGTTCCGATGAGCCTTGAGGAGAAGCTTGAATTCTTCGACCTTCTTGTGAAGATAGGCTTCAAGGAAATCGAAATCGGCTTCCCTGCCGCAAGCGAAACGGAATATGAGCTCTGCCGTGCTCTTATCGAGAACAATCTCATTCCCGACGACGTGACCATTCAGGTTCTTACCCAGTCAAGAGAGCACATCATCAAGAAGACCTTCGAAGCTATCGACGGCGCCAAGAACGCCATAGTGCATCTTTACAATTCAGTTTCGGTAGCCCAGAGAGAACAGGTCTTCAAGAAGAGCAAAGAAGAAATCAAGGAGATTGCCGTTTCGGGCGCAAAGCTCTGCCTTGAGTATAAGGAAAAGATGAGCGGCAACATCATGTTCGAATATTCCCCCGAGAGCTTCACGGGTGCCGAGCCGGAATTCTCGCTCGAGGTTTGCAACGCAGTCTCCGAGGTATGGAAGCCTTCACCTACGAATAAAGTCATCTATAATTTCCCCGTGACGGTTTCGCACTCGATGCCGCATATCTATGCGAGCCAGATTGAATACATGTGCAAAAATCTCAACTATAGAGATAATATAGTGGTTTCTCTCCACCCGCATAATGACAGAGGCTGTGCCATCGCAGACAGCGAAATGGGACTCCTTGCGGGAGCCGACAGAATCGAAGGAACACTCTTCGGTAACGGCGAGAGAACCGGCAACGTCGACATCATCACCTTGGCGCTCAATATGTACTCTCAGGGCGTCGACCCGGAGCTCGATTTCTCCGACCTTCCGGCGATTACCGAGGTATATGAGCGAGTGACAAGAATGCACGTCTACGAAAGACAGCCCTATTCGGGACAGCTCGTCTTTGCGGCGTTCAGCGGCTCGCATCAGGACGCTATCGCCAAGGACATGAAGTACAGAGAAGAGCACAACTGCGGGGTCTGGACAGTTCCTTATCTCCCGATTGACCCGACCGATGTCGGCAGGGTCTACGAAGCGGATGTCATCAGAATCAACTCCCAGTCGGGCGGCGGCGGAATCGGCTATGTCCTCGAGACAAGATACTCCCACATTCTTCCCCCGAAGATGCGTGCGGCGTTTGCTTATCACGTCAAGAACATTTCCGACCACGCACATAAGGAACTTCAACCCGACGAGGTTTATAAGATATTCATGGACGATTTCGTCAATATCGAGACGCACTTGAAGGTTCCCGAGGCTCACTTCAAGCAGGAGCCGAACGGAATCACCGCAACGGTGACCATCGAATATAAGGGCGAGACAAGGATTGAAACCGCATTCGGCAACGGTCGACTCGATGCCGTCAGCAACGCAATCAAGAACGCCGTCGGAAATATCTACATCTTAGATACATACACCGAGCACGCACTCGAGGTGAGCTCGAACGCCAAGGCGGCTTCCTACGTCGGAATCAAGGATTCCGAGGGCAAGCTCGAATGGGGTGCCGGAATCGACAGCGACATCATCGTTTCGTCGATATATGCCTTGGTCAGTGCAGTGAACAGGCTTCTTGACCATTCTGAGAAATAAAGGAGGAATTTGCATATATGAAAATGACAGGAGCGCAGATTGTAATAGAAACCCTGATTGAGCAGGGCGTAACCGATGTATTCGGCTACCCGGGCGGACAGGTACTCAATATCTACGACGCCATTTATGATGCTCAGGGCAGAATAAACCATATCCTGACTGCTCACGAGCAGGGCGCATCCCACGCCGCCGACGGCTACTCAAGAGCCACCGGCAAGGTCGGAGTTGTAATCGCCACCTCGGGACCGGGCGCCACGAACCTTGTAACCGGTATCGCAACGGCTATGCTCGACTCTGTTCCGATGGTCGCAATCACCGGCAACGTGCCTCAGAGCCTTATCGGCAGGGACAGCTTCCAGGAGATTGACATCACCGGCATAACATTACCTATTACAAAGCACAATTTCTTCGTCCATAACGTAAATCAGCTCGCCGACCAGATTCGCCTTGCATTCAAGATTGCAAAGTCAGGTCGACCGGGAACGGTTCTCATAGACATCCCGAAGGACATCCAGACGGCTGTTGCGGACTATGAGCCCCAGCCGATTGTCGAGAAGTTCCCGAACCCCGCACCCAACGATGAGGACATCGAGGCGGCTATCAAGCTTATCAACACAAAGTCGAGACCGTATATTCATATCGGTGGCGGCGTCATCGGCTCGAAGACCTACGACTTGGTTCGTGAGCTCGCCGAAAAAATTGACGCAGTCATCGGATGCTCGCTGATGGGTCTTGCCGCAATCCCGACGGACTATGAAAGATTCCTCGGAATGCAGGGCATGCACGGACACTATGCAAGCTCAGTTGCCAGCAACGACGCCGATGTCATAATCGCAATCGGCACACGTTTCAGCGACAGAGCGACCGGCGATAAGTCGAGATTCGCAAAGGGCGCGTCGATAATCCACATCGACCTCGACTTTGCGGAAATCAACAAGAACATTCCCGCCAACGTCGGCGTTTGTGGAGACATTTCAATCTCGCTCCGCAAGATTATCGACGGAGTTGAACAGAGAAAGAACCCCGACTGGATGGCGCACATCAAGGAGCTCAAGCGCCTTGAGAAGTCCTATATGCCGGAGGACAAGGGCTTGACGCCACACGTCGTCATGGAGACGATAAACGACATCAAGGATGCCGACACAATCGTCGCAACCGACGTAGGTCAGCACCAGATGTGGGCTTGCCAGTACATCAACTTCCAGAAGCCCCGTAAGATTGTATCGAGCGGCGGCTTGGGAACGATGGGCTTCGGAATGGGAGCCGCAATCGGCGCATGCGTCGGAACCGGCAACAAGACTGTTCTCATCACCGGCGACGGAAGCTTCGGAATGAACTTAAATGAGCTTTGCACGGCGGTCAATACCCACGTTCCGCTCACGATAGTCCTCATGAACAACGGCACTCTCGGCATGGTTCGCCAGTGGCAGACGCTCTTCTATAATCACCACTACTCGAACACCACTCTTAACCGCCAGACCGACTTTGTAAAGCTTGCGGAGGCGTTCGGAGCGAAGGGCGTTATGTGCGACACTCCCGAGAAGTTCCGCAAGGAGTTCCGGAAGGCATACGATAGCGACTGCGTAACGCTTATCGACTGCAGAATCGACATGGACGAGTTCGTTCTTCCCATACTTCCTCCCGGAGGAGCAATCGAAGACATCATTGTAGAAGCCAAGGCAAAGGGGGAGTAATCGTGGCAAAGGAATCAAGATTTGTTATAGCGGTATATGTTGAAAACAAGTTCGGCGTTCTCTCAAGGGTCACGAGCATGTTCACCCGCAGGGGCTTCAATATCGACTCACTGACCGTAGGTGTCACCGAGTCCCCGGAATACTCCCGTATAACCATCACCATGAGCGGCGACGGCTATGCAAGAGACCAGATGATTAATCAGCTTCGCAAGCTCTTTAACGTCAAGAAGGTCGAGTATATCGAGGATTCGAAGGCACTTCAGCGTGAGCTGATGCTCGTAAAAGTCCGTAACGACCCCGAGAACCACCAGAGGCTTCTCTCGGCTCTCGACATATTCAAGGCAAAGATTGTCGACTATTCCGTCGATACCCTCAGTATCGAGGTTACGGGAACCACCGACAAGCTTGACGCATTCATCGAAATGGTTCGGGAACTCGGCATCGTCGAGCTCTGCCGCACCGGTGTTGTAGCACTTCAGAAGGGCTCATCAAACATGCTCGAAGGGCTCAACCCCGAAGAATTTATCTGACCCAAATGGCAAATAAAAATATAGCTATCTAAGGAGACAAAAAATCATGGAAAACAGAATCTTTTATCAGCAGGACTGCGACCTTTCTCGCCTTAACGGCAAGACAGTCGCCATCATCGGCTACGGCTCACAGGGACATGCTCACGCCCTCAACCTTCACGACAGTGGAGTTGACGTTATCGTAGGTCTCTATGAGGGTTCGAAGTCTTGGGCAAAGGCTGAGGCTGCCGGACTCAAGGTTATGACCTCTGCGGAAGCCGCAAAGAATGCGGACATCATCATGATTCTTATCAACGATGAGCTGCAGGCTAAGCTCTATAAGGAGAGCATCGAGCCGAACCTCACCGCCGGCAAGACCCTCGCATTCGCTCACGGCTTCAACATCCACTACGGTTGCATCAAGCCCCCGAAGGATGTGAACGTCATCATGATCGCACCCAAGGGACCCGGACACACCGTAAGAAGCGAATATCAGGCAGGTAAGGGCGTTCCTTGCCTCATCGCTGTTGAGCAGGACGCTACCGGCGACGCTCTCGACATCGGTCTTGCTTATGCCCTCGGTATCGGCGGCGCAAGAGCAGGCGTTCTTGAGACCACATTCAGAACCGAGACCGAAACCGACCTCTTCGGCGAGCAGGCTGTTCTTTGCGGCGGCGTTTGCGCTTTGATGCAGGCAGGCTTTGAGACCCTTTGCGAAGCTGGCTATGACCCGAGAAACGCTTACTTTGAGTGCATCCACGAGATGAAGCTCATCGTCGACCTCATCTACCAGAGCGGCTTCGAGGGAATGAGATATTCAATTTCCAACACCGCTGAGTACGGCGACTATGTAACCGGTCCTAAGCTCATCACTGACGAGACCAAGAAGACCATGAAGAAGATTCTTTCCGACATTCAGGACGGTACATTCGCCAAGGAGTTCCTCCTCGACATGTCCGACGCAGGCGGTCAGGTTCACTTCAACGCTATGAGAAAGAAAGCCAAGGAGCATCCTTCCGAAATCGTCGGCAGAGAAATCCGCAAGCTCTACAGTTGGAGCGACGAGGATAAGCTCATCAACAACTGATTTTCGGTTAAAATTTCTGACGGCTCCATTGCTCTCAAGGGAGCAGTGGGGTCGCCTCTATATTTATGATACAAGGAGATTCACCTATGGTTAAAGATAGAATTGTGGACGGATTTGAGAATGCACCTCACCGCTCCCTTTATAACGCTCTGGGACTCACCGAGGAGGAATTAAATCGCCCTCTTATCGGTATAGTAAGCTCCTATAATGAAATTGTCCCGGGGCATATGAACTTAGATAAGATTACAGAAGCCGTCAAGATAGGCGTTGCAATGGCGGGAGGAACACCGATTGTATTCCCCGCAATCGCAGTCTGCGACGGTATTGTGATGGGTCACGAGGGCATGAAGTATTCCCTCGTAACAAGAGACCTCATCGCAGATTCAACCGAGGCTATGGTCAAGGCTCACGGCTTTGACGGACTCGTCATGATTCCGAACTGCGACAAGAACGTCCCCGGACTTCTCATGGCGGCGGCAAGACTGAACTTGCCGACAATCTTCGTTTCCGGCGGACCGATGCTCGCCGGTCATGTTGATGGTCACAAGACCAGCCTTTCAAGCATGTTTGAGGCAGTAGGCGCATATTCAGCAGGCAAAATGTCCGCAGAAAAGCTCCATGAATACGAGATGAAGGCTTGCCCTTCCTGCGGTTCCTGCTCCGGCATGTACACCGCAAACTCGATGAACTGCCTGACCGAGGTTATGGGCATGGGGCTCCGTGGCAACGGCACAATCCCTGCGGCATATTCGGCAAGAATCGACCTTGCGAAGAGAGCCGGCATGCAGGTTATGGAGTTAGTCAGAAAGAATATCAGAGCCCGCGACATCATGACTAAAGAGGCTATTTATAACGCACTGACCGCCGACATGGCGCTCGGATGCTCGACCAACTCGATGCTCCACCTTCCGGCAATCGCCAACGAGTGCGACGTCGAATTCAGCCTTCCTCTCGTAAACGAAATCAGCGAGAGAACCCCGAACCTCTGCCATCTGGCACCGGCAGGACCGACCTATATGGAAGACCTGAACGAGGCGGGCGGCGTTTATGCCGTTCTCAAGGAGCTCGCAAAGAAGAATCTCATCACCACCGATGTCATGACCTGCACGGGCAAGACTCTGGGTGAAAATATAGCAGATGTCGAGAATCTCGACAATACGGTTATCCGTGATATAGATAATCCGTATTCCGAAACAGGCGGAATCGCAGTTCTCTTCGGCAACGTTGCCGAAAACGGCTGTGTCGTCAAGAGAAGCGCAGTTGCACCTGAAATGCTCGTCCACCGCGGACCCGCAAGAGTCTTCAACAGCGAGGAAGAGTGCATCAAGGTTATTTATGCCGGCGGCATCAAGGCGGGAGACGTCGTAGTTATCCGTTACGAGGGACCCGCAGGTGGACCCGGCATGAGAGAAATGCTTTCTCCGACTTCGGCTATAGCCGGTGCCGGTCTCGATAAGGAAGTTGCGCTCATCACTGACGGCAGATTCTCGGGAGCTACCCGTGGAGCCGCAATCGGTCACGTTTCGCCCGAGGCGGCAAACGGCGGCACTATCGCCTATATCCACGAAGGCGACATGATTTCAATCAACATCCCCGAGCATAAGATTCATCTCGAAGTCAGCGACGAGGAGCTTGAGGAAAGACGCAAGACCGACGTCTTGAAGACCAACGACAACCTGAGCGGATACTTGAAGAGATACGCTAAGATGGTTTCATCCGCCGACAAGGGCGCAATTATAAACATAAAGTAACAGGAGGATAGGACTACATGGGAATGACACTCTCACAAAAAATTCTTGCCGCACACTGTGGCAAAGATAAATTAGAAGCGGGTCAGCTCGTCCTGTGCAATTTAGACCGGGTTCACGGAAACGACGTCACCTGCCCGCCTGCAATAAGAGAGTTTAATAAAATGGGACTTGAGAATGTCTTTGATAAAGATAAAGTGACGATGGTCATGGACCACTTCGTTCCGAACAAGGACATCAAGGCGGCGGAGCAGTGCAAAATCTGCCGTGATTTCTGCAATGAGCACGCCATGGACGGCTTCTATGATGTCGGAAAGATGGGAATCGAGCATGCGCTTCTACCCGAAAGTGGTCTCGTGGTCAGTGGCGACGTCACAATCGGCGCCGACTCCCACACCTGCACCTACGGAGCGCTCGGAGCATTCTCGACCGGTGTTGGCTCGACCGACATGGCATTCGGAATGGCGACCGGCAAGGCTTGGTTCAAGGTGCCGTCTGCTATCAAGTTTGAATTGACCGGGGAGCTTTCCCCATGCGTCAGCGGTAAGGATGTAATCCTTCACATCATCGGCATGATTGGCGTTGATGGCGCACTCTATCGCTCGATGGAGTTCACGGGCGAGGGAGCACACAACCTCTCGATGAGCGACCGCTTCACAATCTGCAACATGGCAATCGAAGCCGGTGCCAAGAACGGCATCTTCGAGGTTGACGACAAGACCCTCGAATACGAGAAGGAGCACGCACAGCGTGAGCCGAAAGTTTTCCATGCCGACCCCGACGCCGAGTATGACGAGGTAATCAAGATAGATTTATCGGAAATCAAGCCCACAGTCGCCTTCCCGCATCTGCCGGAAAACACTCACACCGTCGACGAAATCGACAAAGTCAAGATTGACCAGGTAGTAATCGGCTCCTGCACCAACGGTCTCTATGACGACATCAAAGTCGCTTGGGAGATTATCAAGGGACATAAGGTTGCGGAAGGACTCCGAGTTATCATCATTCCGGCAACCCAGAAGGTATACTTAAGATGCCTCGAAGAGGGCTTCATCAAGGACTTCATAGAAGCCGGTTGCATAGTTTCAACTCCGACCTGCGGACCGTGTCTCGGCGGATATATGGGCGTCCTCGCACATGGCGAGAGATGCGTTTCCACCACCAATCGTAACTTCGTCGGAAGAATGGGCGACCCCACTTCCGAAGTATACCTTGCGAGCCCCGCAACCGCGGCGGCAAGCGCATTGACAGGTGTAATCACTGACCCGAGGGAGGCGACAAAATGATTAATACCGGAAGCGTCATCAAGTACGGAAACAACGTCGACACCGACGTCATCATCCCCGCAAGATACTTAAATTCCAGCGAGCCCGAATTCTTAGCGGCTCACTGTATGGAAGATCTCGACAGTAAATTCCACGAGAAAGTAAAGCCCGGAGACATCATCGTCGCAGGCGAGAATTTCGGTTGCGGCTCGTCGCGTGAGCATGCCCCTGCGGCAATCAAGGCAAGCGGCATCTCGGTCGTAATCGCCAAGAGCTTCGCCAGAATCTTCTATCGCAACTCAATCAACATCGGTCTTGCGATAGTTGAGTGCCCGACTGCGGCTGAGGAAATTGCGGACGGCGACGAGGTCTCAGTGAACCTCTCAACCGGCGTAATCACGGACAAGACCACCGGCAAGGAGTATCAGGCTGAGCCCTTCCCGGAGTTTATCCAGAATATAATCTCTGCCGGAGGACTGGTTGAGGCAGTAAAGAAAGGCGTAATTGGGTGATATCTATGACATATAATATAGCTCTTTTAAGAGGCGACGGAATCGGTCCCGAGATTGTCGACAGCGCCGTCAGAGTACTCGAAGCAGTCGGCAAGAAATTCGGGCATGAATTCAAGTTTACGCCATACCTTATCGGCGGTGCGGCTATCGACGAGTGCGGCGAGCCTCTGCCGAAAGAGACCGTTGACGGATGCTTGGCTTCCGACAGCGTGCTTTTGGGAGCAGTCGGCGGTCCCAGGTGGGACAACCTCTCGGGCGAAAAGCGCCCCGAAAAGGCGCTCTTAGGCATCAGAGCGGCATTGGGGCTCTTCACAAATCTTCGTCCCGCAAAGCTCTATCCCGCCCTCAAGGGCAACTGCCCTCTTCGTGAGGACATCGCTTCCGGCGGATTTGACATCATGATAGTTCGTGAACTCACCGGCGGAATCTACTTCGGCGACAGAGGCTACAGAACCGGCAAATACGGCGAAGAAGCCTTCGACACCGAGTGCTACTCCCGTTTTGAAATCGAGAGAATCTCCCGTGTTGCCTTCGAGACAGCTCAGAAGCGCAAGGGCAAAGTCACCAGCATCGACAAGGCAAACGTCCTTGAGACTTCACGCCTCTGGAGAAAAACGATTCACGAGATAGAAAAAGAGTACGACGGCGTCACCTGCACCGACATGCTCGTCGACAATGCGGCGATGCAGTTAGTTCGTAATCCTTCGCAGTTCGACGTTATCGTCACATCCAACATGTTCGGCGATATTCTTTCGGACGAGGCTTCACAGCTCACCGGCTCAATCGGCATGCTCCCGTCGGCTTCACTCGGAGACAACACAAGAGGCATGTATGAGCCGATTCACGGCTCCGCCCCAGACATTGCGGGCAAGGGAATCGCCAACCCGATTGCGACCATCCTTTCTGCGGCAATGATGCTCAGATATTCGTTCTCACTTATGGATGAGGCAGACTGCATCGAAGCGGCGGTAGATAAAGTCCTTAACGACGGCTTGAGAACAGCCGACATAGTTGGCGAAACCGGCGCAAAGCCTCTTTCGACCACCGAAATGACCGACGCGATTATCGCAAGGCTCTGAAACTTAGGAAGTGACTGAAAATGTGCGATTCAGGCGAGCTTTTATGTAAACTCGATTCAATAGTTCTTTTCAGAGGCGTGACGAATGGCGAGGTTTTATCCTCGCTTCGCCGTCTCCTCGCAAGCCCCGAAGGGGAGAATAGAATTGCTCTCTACGCTGATTTCGTAAGCGAGCTCTTCAAGCACGGCTACGACTTCGGCTCATACCTTATGGACGCCGTTTCCGAGGACGAGAACGACTATATCAAGCTTCGTTCCGAAAATCTCGAAATCCCTACGGTTCTCGCAAACTGCGCCAAGGAAGAGCTTAAGATATTCGGCGAGCTTTCCGAAATCACTTCTGATTCTCTCAAAGAATTTACAGGCTATTCGGGATACTTGCCCGATTTCGAAACGACAAAATTCGACTTTGTCTCGGAATACGAAAGAAGAGCCCTCAATGTCGGCTCGACCGGCTATGGAATCTACGCAAAGAACGTCATGTTCAGAGTTGTAGATGGCGAAATCACGCCTCTAAGGTCTCCCGACAAGACAAAGCTTTCGCACCTCATCGGCTACGAGAGCCAGCGCGAACAGCTCATCGGGAATACTCTTGCGTTCCTCGAGAATCGCCCCTGCGCCAACACGCTTCTCTATGGCGACGCCGGCACCGGTAAGTCCTCGAGCGTCAAGGCGGTTGCGAACTACTTCGCACCGAAGGGACTCCGGCTTATCGAAATCCGCAAAGAACAGCTCCGGGATATTCCTCACGTTATGGAATCGGTCAGGGACAATCCCCTCAAGTTCATAATTTTCATCGACGACCTGTCGTTCAATTCGGACGACGACAATTTCAGCGCACTCAAAGCGATTCTGGAAGGCTCCGCATCCGTTCAGTCGCCGAACACGGTTATTTATGTCACGAGTAACCGCAGGCACCTCGTAAAAGAAAGCTTCTCCGACCGTGACGGCGACGACGTACACCGTGGAGACACCATGCAGGAGCAGATTTCCATGTCCGAGCGCTTCGGGCTCGTAATCCTGTTCACCAAGCCCTCGAAGCAGGGATATCTCGAAATCGTCAGGGGACTATTCGAGGAAATGAAGCTCGAATGGACCGACGAAGTCGAAACCAAGGCGTGCGCATTTGCACTTCGCAAGGGCGGGTTCACCCCGAGAGCCGCAGAGCAGTTTGTAGACCAGTGTGCCGCCGAACACATGTCGGCAAGCCGACATGTGAAAGTTTCCGGCGAAAAGTGAATCTTTGAAAAAGACACTTGAACAAGGCGGTATATTCTGTTATACTTATAGTGTCTGTGACCGTGATTGTAGTCACATGATAGTCTATATAGTTGTTGGAGAACCATGTTTGAATTTTTAGTATGTGCGCTTGCAGGGATTGGGGCAGGCGTAGCCACCGGATTTGCGGGGCTGTCGGCGGCGGTTTATATCTCGCCGATACTTGTAACCTTTTTGGGAATACCCTCCTATGAGGCGATAGGAATAGCACTTGCTTCGGATGTCTTGGCATCTGGGGCAAGCTCTTTGACATATTACCGCCACGGAAATATCGACATCAAGAGGTGCATTCCGCTCCTTGCTTCCGTGATAAGCTTCACGATAATCGGAAGCATTGTCGGCTTCTTCGTCTCGTCAACCGACGTCGGCGACACCGCCATGACATATTGGACGGTTATAATCTCCCTCGGGCTTGGCTTCTGGTTCATGATTAAGCCGGTCGACGGCAACCGTGGACATGTCTTCTCGGAGAAGACGAGGACAATAGTCGCCGTGCTCCTCGGAGCATACACCGGCTTCCTCTGCGGATTTCAGGGCACCGGCGGCGGAATGATGATGCTCTTTATCCTGACGATGGTTATGGGCTATGCCCTCAAGACTGCCGTCGGGACGAGCGTATTCATAATGACCTTCACCGCCTTTATCGGAGCCGTTTCGCACTTCGCAATCAACGGCATGCCCGACCTCAGGAGGCTTGCAATCTGTGTTGTGTTCACTCTCATTGCGGCTCAGATTTCGGCAAGCTTGGCAAACAAGATAAAAGTGTCGAGCTGTAACCTGATAATAGGCGTGCTCCTTGCGGTTTCGGGAGTGATAATGCTTCTTATCAACCTTCGAAATTCGGGATTTGCGGACTTTGACACAAAGGACCTGATTCTCATAGGCGTGGGAGCGGTATTCGTCATACTTCTGGTACTTATATTTGAGATAAGACAACTGAACAAGAAAAACGAAAAAGAGTGATTCAAGTGGCAACCGGCGTAACGACAGATAAGAAAAAATCTTCAAGATTCAAAATCAAGAGGAACCTTCTGCACAGATTCGTCTGGACATTCCTGTGGGTTCTGGCTCAGCCGTATATGCTGATAAGATACGGCTTTAAGACTAAGCACCTCAACCTCAAGGAGCCCTGCCTGGTCGTTGCGAACCACCTGACCGAGGTCGACATGATTATGGTCGGTTGCGCTTTTCCGCACCAGATGTATATCGTAGGCGGCGAGCACATCACCACCCGAAAGAACTATCCGATGCTTGATTTCTTCTTCCATCCGTTGCCCATGTACAAGGGCGACGCCGACACGGCATCCGTGAAGGAGATTATAAGATACTTAAGGAACGGGCACAGCATCCTTCTTTTTGCGGAGGGAAGCCGTTCCTTCAACGGCGAGACCGAAAAGCTCCCCGACAGCATAGGAAAGCTCTGCAAGTCCGGCAAGTGCGGGCTCGTTACATACCACATCGGAGGCGGATATTTTGCCGAGCCGAGATGGGCTTATACCGTCCGCAAGGGCAAGCTCTGGGGAGAGATAAAAACCCATCTCACAGCCGAAGAGGTTTCCGGGATGACTCCCGCCGAGATAACCGAGGTCATCAACCGCGACATCCACGAAAACGCTTATGAAACCCAGCGCAAGGAAATGAACAAGTACACCGGCGAGCGTCTTGCGGAAGGGCTCGAGAATTACCTCGTCATCTGCCCGAAGTGCGGGGAATATAATTCGCTTGAAACCTCCGGCGATGAATTCAGATGCCCGAACTGTGGGCTTCACGGAAAGTACAACGAGTACGGCTTCCTTGAGGGCGAAGATCTGCCTTTTGACAGCGTCTATGACTGGGGCAAGTGGGTCGAAAATAAGCTTGCTTCGGATCTGGAAGGAAAGAGCCCCGACGAGCTCCTGTTCACCGATTCGGACATAAAGTTCTACGAAATCGCCCCGAACCACGAGAGAATAACCCTTCCCGAAACGGAAGTGTGCGGCTATATCGACCGCCTCGAAATCGGCGACTGCAAATTCGAATTCTCCGAAATGAGCGGCATGGATATGCTCTACTACGGCAAGACGCTTCTTTTCACCCATCAGGGTCGCCACTTCGGCATCACCGGCGAGAGGTTCCACGCAGTCAGATACAAGTGGACATACGATAAGTTCTTAAAAACCGAATAGTAAGAGAGCCGCAGGGTTGAAAGCCTTGCGGTTATTTTATACTTGTATTTTATACTCGCCAAGCGACAGTTTGCATAAATTTTTGTGAAAACAGACTTGACAATTTGGAAAATTTGCAATATCATTAAAGGTACAATAACTTGAGGTGATAATATGAAACACTTTAAACTGATATTAACTATAGCTCTTTGTGCCGTTCTGGCGGTGACTGCCCTTTGCGGTTGCGGCGACAGCTCTAAGGAGTTCGACTACTCCGCCTATGGCATTCAGGTCAGCGAGATTGAAGGGCTCGACGATGGTTTCATCTTCGGCGTCGACCTGTCCTCGATTATCGAGGTTGAGAACGCCGGCGGAAAGTTTTATGATGCCGACGGCAACGAGACGGACATCTTTGAGCTTCTGGCAGATTACGGAGTCAACTACGTCAGAATCCGTCTCTGGAACGACCCCTATGATGAGGACGGCAACAGCTTCGGCGGAGGCGGAAACGACCTCGAAACCGACATTGAAATTGCAAAGCGTGCGGTTGCGGCGGGAATGAAGGTCTGCCTCGACTTCCACTACAGCGACTTCTGGGCTGACCCCTCAAAGCAGACTCTTCCACGCGAATGGGAGGGTTACACAAGCGAAGAACTCCGTCAGGTCGTCTATGATTATACCTACAGCGTCCTTGAGGCTTTCGAGGAGGCTGGGTGCCTTCCTTCGATGGTTCAGACGGGCAACGAGGTCAATAACGGCATCATGTACCCGAACGGTAAATCCGCTACATATCAGGCGATATATATGTCAGCGGCGATGTCGGCAGTCAAGGCGATTGACAGTGATATCCTGACCGTTGTACACCTCGCCGAGGGCGCAACCTATTCGACAATTTCCGGCAAGCTTGACGAGCTTATAACTGCCGGAGTCGAGTTCGACGTTATCGGTCTTTCGTACTACTCCTATTGGCACGGCTCGATGGCAGATTTTCAGGATTGCGTTGAGAAGCTTGCCGAAAAGTATGACCAGAAAATCTGCGTAATGGAGTACTCCTACGGCTACGGCGACGACTCTAACGAATACACCGGCAACATCTTCAGCTCGGCTCTTGAGGAAGCCGGCGGCTACAAGGCTACCGTTCAGGGTCAGGCTTCCTATATCCACGACGTGAACGAGGTAATAGCTTCTGTAGATACCGGCATTGGCTCGTTCTATTGGGAGCCGGCATGGCTTCCGCTTGCGGGAACATCATGGGCTTCGGAATATGCTCACAACTACCTCGTCTCTCAGGGCGACGGCGGAGGAGAGGGAACAGTCTCGTGGGCAAATCAGGCTCTCTTTGACTTCAACGGCAATCCTCTTGACAGCCTGGACGTATTCTCACTGATGCGTGACTCCGGAACGGCTGAGGAAAATATCGTTGAGATCAACACCGAAATCAGCTGCATGGTCGACCTGTCCTCTTCGGAGGAAATCGCCCTTCCCGAGACGGTTACGGCTCTTACCGATCTCGACAGATGGGTCGAGCTTGAAATCTCATGGAACGAGGACGAGCTTGCGACAATCGACGGCGAGGGCGAATACACCGTCACCGGAACCGTCACCTGCGGCGGAGTGGACTATGACATCACCGCCGACGTTCTGACATACTACGACTACCTCAAGAACGGAAGCTTTGACGACGACACCGTCACCGGCGACGTCAAGGACTTCTCTGTTATCACCGCATGGGACATGACCGGCACCGATAACTCTTATCGTATTGAGTCGAAGAACGCACGCTCGGGCAGTAACAATCTTAACATCTGGTGCTCGTCGGCTTTCGAAAACACCCTCAGTCAGGACATCTACAATCTGACCGCAGGGACCTACGTCTTCTCGGTCTATGCTCGGAGCGCGATGGAGAACTATCTCTATCCCGAGTGCACGCTTTATGTGACTGTCGGCGACGAGACCTATGAGGCGGAAATCACATGGGGCAACACATGGAGCGATTGGGTTCAGACGACAGTCGAGTTCACCGTCACCGAGACCACCGACATAACCGTTGGAATCAAGTCGACCGGTGCGGCGGCGACATGGGCTCACTTCGACGACTTCGCACTTGCAAGGAAGGACTAAGCTATGAGTAAATATCAGGTTGGTATGGATATATCCACGCTTTACGATTTGGAATCGGAGGGCAAGAAGTTTTATGATAACGGCAGAGAAGGCGATTTAATCGCTATCTTGAGCGACTACGGCGTGAATTCTGTGAGACTTCGTCTCTGGCACAACCCCTTTGACGAGAACGGCGAGACCTACGGTGCGGGAACCTGCGACCTGCCGAGGGTTACGGCTCTTGCGAAGCGCGCGAAAGCCGCAGGGATGAGCTTCCTTCTCGACATCCACTACAGCGATTTCTGGTGCGACCCGTCGAAGCAGACAATTCCGAAGGCTTGGAAGAATCTTAGCTTCGAAGAGCTCAAGACCGCAGTTCACGATTACACCGTGGAGGTTATCTCACACCTGAAAGCTAACGGCTGTGAGCCGGACATGGTTCAGGTCGGCAACGAAATCACCGGCGGAATGCTCTGGGAATACGGTCGGCTCATATGGAACGAAGAGAAGGGTTGCCACGACGGCTATGACAACCTCTGCGAGCTCTTAAAAGCAGGGGTCAGCGGCGTCAGAAGCACGACAAATGCGAAAGTAATAATCCATCTCGAACGGAGCTTCGACAACCCGAGATACCGCGAATTCTTCGACAATATGGTTTCCCGGGGCTTGGATTTCGACGCAATCGGCTTCAGCTATTACCCTTACTGGCACCACGGCTTTGACGAGCTTGTCGCCAACATGAACGACATGGCGGAGCGCTACCAAAAAGAGCTTTACATCGCCGAGACGTCCTATGCCTTCACACTCGAGCACTTTGACAAAACCGGCAAGGGTCAGCACCTCGTCGTCGACCACAGCTTCGTCCCCGAAGAGGGGCAAAGCCTCCCAAATCCCATCAGCATCGAAGGGCAGAAGCAGTTTGTCCATAAGCTCCTTGAGCTCCTGCCCGAAGTGAAGAACTTTAGTGGCATCTACTACTGGGAGCCTGCATGGATTCCGAGCCCCAAGGGCACTTGGGCAAGCGAAGGCGCAAGAAAGTATATCCACGAGGAAGACAAAGCCGGCGGCAACGAATGGGCGAACCAGTGCCTGTTCGATTACGACGGCAACGTGCTCCCGGCGATGGGGGAGTTTAAAATTTTTTCGCAGACAACATGACGCAAACCCGCTTCCCAAGCCGGTTTGTGCGATTGGTATGTGGGATTTGTAAAAATTCTCAATAAAATTTCGTATTTTGTGTTGACATTTTCGTACAAAAGGTATAAAATAGGTTTGTGCAAAGTACATAAGTGCCCCGTTTAAAATTTGCACAACACTTGCGACTGTGGGGCATAAAATCAAAATACTCTTTCCAAGGAGGAAACTACCATGAAAACAAATTGGCGCAGAATTCTCGCTGTACTTCTTTCTGTCATGATGCTTCTTACCCTCGTTGCTTGCGGCGACAGCTCAACCGACGATTCAAGTAGCAACAACAGCAACAGCGACAATTCTGCAAACACCGACAATTCCGATGTCGATACCAGCTCGATCTCCATCACCGTTTGGTGCCCCGAGGCAGCAGTTGATCTGACAACTTCTCAGCTCGCGGCTTATAACGAAGCTAACGGCACTTCCATTCAGTTCACCGTAGAAGCAGTTGGTGAAGGCGAAGCCGCAACCAACATGATCACCGACGTTACCGCCGGCGCAGACATCTTCTTCTTCGCTCAGGATCAGCTCGCAAGACTTACTCAGGCAGGTGCTCTCACCGCTGTTTCAAGCTCTTTGGCTGACACCATCACTTCCGAGAACGACGCAGGCTCTGTAGCCGCCGCAACCGTAAGTGGCACTATCTATGCTTTCCCGCTCACCGCTGATAACGGCTACTTCGTATACTACGACAAGAGCGTTATCACCGACGAGTCCGTTCTCGAAGACCAGACCGCTCTTATCGAGGCTGTTTCTGCCGCAGGTAAGACCATCGCTTTCGAGCTCACCGACTCCGGCTGGTATGCCGCATCCTACTTCTTCGCAACTGGTTGCGTATCCGATTGGGCAACCGATGATGACGGAACCTTCACCGGCTACACCGACACCTTCAATTCCGAAGCAGGTATAATTGCCGCTAAGGGAATGGCTGAACTCGTAAACAGCTCAGTATTTGTAAACTCTTCTTCTGCCGCTTCCTTCTCAAGTGATGCCGCAGTAGTAGTTACCGGTACCTGGGACTACGCCACCGCTTCCGAAGCTTTGGGAGAGAACCTCGGTTGCACCGACCTCTGGAGCTTCACCGTTGACGGCGAAAGCTATCATCTCGGTTCTTACTCAGGCTACAAGCTTCTTGGTGTAAAGCCTCAGACCGATGCTACCAAGGCTGCTTACTGCCAGTCAGTAGCTTCTTACCTTGCTAGCGAAGAGTGCCAGCAGGAAAGATTCGACACTCTCGGTTGGGGTCCTTCCAACGTAAATGTTCAGGCAAGCGATGCCGTTCAGGAAGACGTTGCTCTCGCAGCTCTCTCCGCTCAGAACGAGTATTCAACTCCTCAGGGTCAGTATCCTAACGCTTGGTGGGATACCTCCAAGGCTATCGGTGCTTCCGTTCAGGCTCTCGGCACCACTTCTCCCGCTGATTCCGACCTTCAGGCAATCCTCGACACCTACACCGCAGGTATTGAGAGCATTCTTTCGAGTGCTTCCACCACCGGCTGGGTTATCGTTGGTGACATGGACGTAAGCTGGAGCTGCACAGGCGGCGAGAACGGCGAATATGTCCTCACCGAGAACCAGGTTGAGTCCGACGATCCTTACGTTGGTATCTGGGAATATGATATCACCGTTACCGGCGAGTCCGGATTCAGAGTTGTTATGTATGGTCAGTGGGATGCAGGCGATTACGATGCTTCCGGTATCGGCTACACTCACCTCACCGAAGGTTCTGTAGGAACTGAGGGCGGAGACAACAATATCGTTGTTGATCCCGGTTCTTATCATGTAACCCTCGACACTACCGGCGATGCTCCCGCTATCACCGTTGTAGCTAACTGATTTTCAGGATAACTGAAAACCTAACTTAACATCAACCGAAGGGGGTTGGGGTTGTCCCCGACCTCCTTTTGTTTTTTAATTCCGAGGGGACTTCCGAACGGGGAATTTCCGTATGGAAAAGGGCAGCCCGCCTGATGTAAGGGTAATATCTATAGGAGGATAGAAATGGCTGACAAAATAACCGCAAAAGAACTGAAATATCTGCATTATAGCAAACCGACGAGACTGCTCTTTTCCATTTGGAACTTTATTGTTGACATTCCGAATAAGCTTTGGCACCTTATCTGCGCGATAGGCAGAGCGTTCAAAAACTTCGGGCTTGCCGTCGCCCACGAGTTTCAGGATATTTTTCTGACCTTCAAAAACGGCGACTGGAAAACAAGGATTTCATTTGTCGTTATGGGCTTCGGCTCGATAGCGAGGGGACAGGTAATGAGAGGAATACTATTCCTCCTGTTCGAGATCGTGTTTATAGTGTACATGGCTCTCTGGGGCGGAGCATGGATAGTTAAGCTTTCGCTCAAGAATCTTACCCCGACCACAACACAGATGGTTACTACCACCGTTGCCGGCATCGACATGGAGGTTGAAACCACCGTTTACGGCGACAATACTTTGCAGATTCTGATCTATGGAGTTCTCTCCGTCGTCTTCATTCTCTGCTTCATCTATACTTGGAGACTTAATGTAAAACAGAACAGGGATGCTCAGGCAATACTCGCCAAGGGCAAGAAGCTGAAGTCCGGCAAGGACGACTTAAAGTCCCTCGTCGACGACCAGTTCTACAAGACCGTTCTGGCACTTCCCGTTTTGGGTATCGTAATCTTCACGGTAATCCCGATTATCCTCATGATTATGATAGCCTTCACAAACTACGACTATAACCACACTCCGCCCGTAAATATGTTTGAATGGGTAGGATGGACCAACTTCAATCAGCTCTTCACATGGGGCAACGGAACCTCTACCTTCTCGGCGACCTTCGGCGAGCTCCTCTCGTGGACACTCATCTGGGCGTTCTTCGCAACCTTCACTAACTACTTCTTAGGAATGCTCGTTGCGATGATGATCAACAAGAAGGGCATCAAGCTTAAGAAGCTCTGGAGAGGAATTCTGGTACTTACAATCGCTATTCCTCAGTTCATCTCGCTTCTCTATGTTTCGAAGATGTTCTCCGACGAAGGACTTGTCAACAGATTCCTGATCAATAACGGCGTGGTCTCGACGGCAATCCCGTTCTGGACAGACCCGACAATGGCTCGAGTGATGGTAATCATCATAAACATCTGGGTCGGTGTCCCCTACCTGATGCTTATCACGACAGGTGTTCTTATGAATATCCCGTCCGACCTCTATGAGTCTGCCCGAATCGACGGCGCAAACCCCGTCCAGCAGTACTTCAAGATAACGCTTCCTTATATGTTCTTTGTAACCGGTCCGTATCTCTTAACGAGCTTCACCGGCAACATGAACAACTTCAACGTTATCTATCTTCTGACTGGCGGCGCACCCTACACGCTTTCGGACAGTGCAGGCAAGACCGACCTTCTCATCACATGGCTCTATCGACTGACGGTAACTAACAACGACTACAAGTTAGCGGCGGTCATTGGTATTATGGTATTCGTAGTCGTGGCGGTAATTTCGCTTGTTGTATATAACGTCATGCCGTCTATGAAGAACGAGGAGGACTTCCAGTAATGAAAAAGACATCAAGTATTCGCAGAAACCGAATAATGGGCAACACCGCCATCTACATAATCTTGATTGTTATGTCGATTGTCTGGTTGATACCCTTCGTATTCATTCTTTTGCAGTCCTTCCGCTGTGAAAACACATGGCAGGTAGGATATGTCATCCCTCAGCAGTGGGGCTTCGACAATTATGTCAATCTGTTCACAGAAACATCCTTCCTTCAGTGGTATAAGAACACCCTCATCATCGCCTGCTTCAACGCTGTTTTGCAGACCATGATGGTCATGATGATGTCCTACGCTCTTTCGAGACTCCGCTTCAAGGGCAGAAAGTTCCTTATGAACGCAATGCTCGTCCTCGGAATGTTCCCGGGCTTCCTGACGATGATCATTCTTTACTACGTTCTGAAGGGCATGGGTCTTACTCAGAGTGGCGCAGTTCCCGGACTTATCCTCGTTTACTTCGCTTCCTCAGGTATGGGCTACTACGTCTTCAAAGGCTTCCTTGACACGATTCCGAAGAGCCTCGATGAGGCGGCAAGAGTCGACGGTGCTACAAGATTCCAGGTCATGCGCAAGGTTGTTCTCCCGCTTTCAAAGCCGATTGTTATCTACACAGTCCTGACAGCGTTCATGGCGCCTTGGGCTGACTACATCTTCGCTTCGTATATCGCGTTCGGCACGTCGAGCGGTTATAACGTAGCGGTCGGACTTTATTCGTGGCTCACAAAGGACATGATTAACTCGAACTATACGCTGTTCTGCGCCGGAGGCGTTTGCATAGCGATACCGATAACGATTCTGTTTATGTGCCTACAGAAATACTATGTTGAAGGCGTCACCGGTGGCGCAGTCAAAGGATAACAGGAGGGAAGAAATATGGCAACAGTCAAACTTACAAACGTTAAAAAAGTATATGATAAAAACGTCGTCGCTGTTCAGGACTTCAATCTTGACATCGCCGACAAGGAATTTGTCGTTTTCGTAGGACCTTCCGGCTGCGGAAAGTCAACTACGCTTCGAATGATAGCGGGTCTTGAGGATATCTCCGAGGGTGAAATTGCGATTGACGGCGTAGTCGTCAACGACTTGGAGCCGAGAGACAGAGACATAGCAATGGTCTTCCAGAACTATGCTCTTTATCCGCACCTTTCGGTCTTCGAGAATATCGCATTCCCGTTGAGATTAAAGAAAGTAGATAACGACACGGTCTACAATAAAGTAACCGAGGTTGCGGAAATCCTCGGTATCACCGACTATCTGATGAGAAAGCCGAGAGCTCTTTCCGGCGGTCAGCGCCAGAGAGTCGCAATCGGTAGAGCTATGGTAAGAGATGCGAAGGTCCTCTTGATGGATGAGCCTTTGTCAAACCTCGATGCCAAGCTCCGTAATCAGATGAGAGCCGAGATTATCCTTCTTAGACAGAGAATCAACTCGACATTCATCTATGTAACCCATGACCAGACCGAGGCTATGACCCTTGGCGATCGTATTGTCATCATGAAGGACGGCTTCATTCAGCAGGTCGGAACCCCGGAAGAGGTATTCGACATGCCTGTCAACCTCTTTGTTGCGGGCTTCATCGGAGCTCCTCAGATGAACTTCTATAAGACCGAGCTCGTAAAGGACGGCAACGACTACTACGTTACACCGTTCGGCACCAAGATGAAGGTCAGCGACAAGAAGGCGGCAGGGCTCCGTGAAAAGGGCGTCGGCTCGCAGAGCGTCATCCTCGGCGTAAGACCCGAGCATATCACTCAGGGAACCGAAGGCGCAAACGATTCCTTCACCGCAAAGATTCTCGTAAACGAGATGATGGGTTCGGAGTTCCATCTCCACACCACCTGCCCGGACGGATCTGAGTGCATCGTAAGAATCCCGACACTCAAGCTCGACCACGAGCAGAGAGCCGCTCTCACCGCAGGGCACGAGATTAACATCACCTTCGGCGGCGAGGCAATGCACCTCTTCGACCCCGAGACCGAAAGAAACCTTTTGACAGACTGATTCTCAGGAGCGTAACTGATGGATAAGTTCATAGTAAATGTAATCCACCGCCCCGAGCTTTCTCCCGAATATGCGGAGAAGGTTACGGGCAGAGGAAAGAAAGAAAATGTCGGTGCGGACGACCTGCACGACGAATCTCTCGATATATTCGTCTTTCAGCAGGCTACCGCACACGCAAACGGCTTGAAAACCACAATTCAGATAACCTATGCCTCGCTCTTCAACGATATCATCGTCGACATGGCGAAGCACGACCACGAGGTTTACGGCGACGAAATCTCACTCAGTCTTCTCGGGCTTCCCTGCAAGCAGTTCAAGGAAAAGTATAAGACCAAGGACTTCTGCATCTGGATGTTCTCGGAAGAGGACAAGATGGCGATTATCGACGACTGCTTCGGACTCTTCTATGAGAAGTTCGGCTTCTATCCGAAGTCGACCGGCTCGTATTATCTCGATGCCTTCTGCATCAACTACATCAAGGAGAAGTACCCGTCGGTCACATGCGCCGTCGCAACCTGCTGGGAAGAGGGACCGAAAGCCTATCATACCTGCAACAACAGCTGGTACACCTTCATGGATGGCGGACCGTGGGCGCCGTGGATTCCCTCGAAGCACAACACCCATTGCCCCGCAATGAACGAAGCCGACGACAGCGGAATCGTTGCAATCCCGCACCTCTCAAGAGACCTGATTGCCTGCTTCGACGGCAACGGCTCGAACTTCGGAACCCATCCGCAGAATGTCTTAAGAGGCTTGGTCTATAAAGACAACGAGCTTCCGTACTTCTTCAACTTGGTAGATCAGTACAGACACCTTGGAAAGTACAATAACGGTCTCGCTTATAACATGGTCTTCGTCGGACCCGGATGGCTCAACAAAGCCGGAAGATGGGAAGCGCCGTATGAGCTCTTAAAGAAGTCCTATGAGGACGGAATGGCCTACTACGGCAAGCTCAAAAAAGAGGGCAAGTGCGACGACATGACCATGAGCGAATTCGCCGACTACTACCGCTCGGTGAAGAGCTACGACGAGCCGGAGGTCGCCCTCTGGAAGGATATCCTCTACGGTTCGCAGAAGCAGTACTTCTGGTATTGCGACCCGTATATGAGAGCCTGCCTCGACTTCAACCAGGGCGGAGCTATGATTGACCTGAGACCCTATGTCGCCCAACTCGACTGGAAGTGCGGCATTGGAACAGATCACGTCTATGACGCTTCATACCCGTATCTGATTCAGGCTAATTACCGTGCCGGCTACTTCACCCACTATGCGGGTGCCGGAACCGTCAAGTCTTTGAAAGTTTCCTGCGGAAGCGAAGAGATTGATCTGGCTCTCGTAAGATGCAAGGCGACTTGGTCAAAGGAAGGCGACGACACCGTCATCACGACGACTCCCGTCGAAATCAAGTTCTCCGACTTCACGATGGAGCTTCAGTCGAAGTTTACCTTCAAGCGCGGAACGGGCGAAATCATCATCGAGAGAAACATCCTGAACGATATCGGCGACCACGAAGTCACGTTCGATGAGTACTTCACCGGCGCATTCGGCACGACCGAATATCAGTCGGATATGACAAAAATCAAGCTCATCTGCGAGAGCGAAACCGAGACCGAGACGGTCGACTTCAACTATAAGTGCAGAATCGTCGACGTCAAGGACGCAACTTCCGTAAGAGTCGTTATCCCGGACGTTGAGACAATCGTCGAGATGACCGGCGACAACGACTTCGGAGAGTTCGAGGAGGGGCACGCCTTCTCGCCTTCGTATCGCATTTCGCTCAAAAAGAAGCTTAAGAATGGAGGTATGAGAACATGTCTCAAGCTACAAAAGGCAGACTGAATTATCGCTGTCCCCAGTGCTTCCAACGCGACATAGACATGGATTTGTTCTATGACGCCGAGAAAGAGGAGTACTACTGCCTTCGCTGTTGCTTCCGTGGAAGCGAAGAGAAAATTCTTCGCATGAACGAGCAGATTAAGGACAAATACGGGCTCATCATGGCGCGCATCGACTCCTTCGGCGAGGACGCCGGAGACCTCGAGTATCATACCTACAAAAAGGGCGAACTCTGATTTATAAATTCGAAAGTGGAGTGTGGAGTTAATCCCTGCACTCCACAGTTTGTATAGGAGGCAATTATGAAAAGACTTATTGCGCTGATGCTGGCGTTTATGGTTTTGCTTACTGCTTGCGGAAGCACTGCCGAGACCGCCGGCGGCTACACCATGGCGGAGGTTACTCTTCTTGAGGAGAACATTCCCGACGACAACTATGGGAACTACTACGAAATCTTCGTTTATTCCTTCTGCGATTCGGACGGCGACGGCATCGGCGACTTCAATGGCGTCACTTCGAAGCTTGATTATATCCGGGACCTCGGCTACACAGGAATCTGGTTCATGCCGATTACCGAGGGCTATTCCTACCACAAATACGACGTCACCGACTATTATAACGTCGACTCACAGTTCGGAACGATGGAGGACTTCGAGAATCTTGTTGAGGAAGCCCACGCCCGTGGCATCAAGATTATAATCGACCTCGTTGTGAATCACACCTCGAGCGAGCATCCGTGGTTCAAATCCGCAATCCAGAGCGCATGGGACGGCGACACGGAAGGGGAGTACTACGATTACTATAACTTCTCCGAAACCGCCCTCGACGGCTACAGCTACTATGACGGAATCTATTATGAGGCGAGATTTACTTACAGCATGCCCGACCTGAACCTTGACAGCGAAAACGTCAGAGCGGAAATCGAGAATATAATCGAGTTCTGGATAGGGAAGGGAGTCGACGGCTTCCGCCTTGACGCCTGCACCAGCTTCTACACCGGCGACAATGTCAAGAGCGCCGAATTCTGCGCATGGCTCACCGACGTCGCGCAGAAGTATAACCCCGACGCGTTCGTCGTCGGCGAGGTCTGGGAGTCGGATTCCATCGTCAAGACCTACTACGAAAATGCCCCCGAAACCTCATTCTTCGCCTTCTCCGTCTCTCAGCAGGAGGGCTATATCAACATGACCTTCTCGAACGCCTATCCCGCAAACTACTTCTGGACCTATGCGAACACCGTCTATAAGACCGCCAACAGCGGCGAGTCGATTGCGGCGCCGTTCCTTGACAATCACGATACAGGACGAATCGCCGGCTCGGTCGGCAGAGACGAGAACAAGGTCAAGTTCGCCTACGGGATGCTGTCGCTCCTCAACGGCACGACGTTCACATATTACGGCGACGAGATAGGAATGGTCGGCTCGGGCGACGACCCTAACAAGCGAATCGCCATGCTTTGGGACAACTCCGGCGAAAACCTGACCGACAACCCTCCCGGAACAACCTCCGCGTCATACGCCTTTGACGGCGTGGAGGAGCAGTACGCCGACGAGACCTCAATCCTCAACTACTACAAGAGCTGCAACAACATCCGCAACGCCTTCCCCGAAATCGCCCGTGGCGAGATGAAGATGACCTACTACAGCGACATGGACGTCCTGATCTTCTCGAAGACGTGGGAGGACAGCACCATAACCATCGTCGTGAACTTCTCGACGGAGGAGAAGACGGTGGAGATGGATTTGGGCGAGCTCCAAGCCGAGCTTGCGGTCGAAGGCAACGCCACCTATGAAGACGGCGTGCTGACACTTCCGATGTATTCGTTTGCGGTGTTCAAGTAGTTCGAGCCTTTGTGCACCCTGCACAAAAACACAATAATAATTTTGTGCAATATTCCGATAAATTTTTATTGGACATTGACTCGAGAATGTGTTATACTATGTATGTACAGCTTAAGTCGTTTTTTATGGTTTCGTGGGATGGTATCGGAGCCTTTCTGCGACGAGAGCGGCAAAATGGGATGATGCCGAAGAATGCTCGGAATTGACCCTTCGGGAGTGGATGACCCGTCGGGTGCCGCCGACCAGGCTTGGTGCGCCCAATAATATTGATATTTGGAGGAAAAAAACATGAAGAAAATTTTAGCTGTTGCGACGGCTCTCGTCCTCGCGATAAGCTCACTTTGTGTGTTTGTTGTTGCGGATGAGACTGTAGTTGCCATGCAGACTTCTACCGGAACGTTGACAATTCTCAGTGGTGCAGATTTCACTGATGATGAGCTCTATCTTCGTATAAGCTACACATTAGACGATAGTAGTTGTTCTGGATACGGAGCCGGTGCACTTTGCGATACAAGTTGGTCTAACGTAGTTTCAATTGTTGTTGATTCAACTGGTCTCTATGAGATTTCTCTTGTAGATTTGGCTGCTGCATATGATGCTGCTGGATATGATGCGACATCTGGAGTTGTTCTCAACTTCTGGGGAACTAATTATTCTACATTAGTTAGTGCTGAGCTGGTACAAGTATCGTCTAGCAGTTCAACTACTGAAACTGTTGTAGCAGAGCAGACATCTACCGGAACGTTGACAATCCTTAGTGGCGCTGATTTCACTGATGATGAGCTCTATCTTTATGTCAATTATACATTGGATGATAGCAGTTGCTCTGGGTACGGAGCTGGTGCCGTTTGCAATACAAGCTGGACTAGTGTAGAGTCTATTGATGTTGATTCAACTGGTCTCTATAAGATTTCCCTTGTACAGTTGGCGGCTGATTTCGATGCTGCTGGATATGATGTGACATCTGGTGTTATTCTCAACTACTGGGGAACCAGTTATTCTACGCTTGTAAGCGCACAGCTTGTACGCGTTACTGACAAAACTAGCACCACTTCCACTACCCGTACTTCCGGTGTTATCTACATTGATGAGACCTATCACGGAATACTTGTTAACACCACTGGTAGAAGAATGATGGCTTGTGTACCGCATACTGTAGATGCCAATGGTTATTGCACTGTTTGCCATGAATACATTGGCACAGACGGCGAAGTAGCAACTACTACCATCAATGGCGGTGAGTATGTTGCGGCGTATTCAAAAGATACAAGCATAGCTGCAAGTAATTGGACGCAGGTAACTCTTGATTCTGATACTTCATTGATGGATGCGTTGTCTATTGAAGGTGCTATTCTTGTGATTGAAAGGGACACTGAAACCTTGGTTTCTTATGCTGACGAAGAATATGAGAAGATTCTCTTTATAGATTCTTGGTGGTCTAATAATAGTACTCCGATATCACTCGGCACTGCTGGTCACACATCCGCTGATGAGGATGTTATCGATTGCTTGTCTGATGACGGAATTACAATTATTTACGACGGCGCAACAATCTATCAGGCGTGGGTTGACGGCGGATATGCTGAAGGTGGTTCTGAGTTAGTTCTCATCTCCAATACATCTGCTTCTTACAAGATTATCAACGTAACCGTTTATGTTCCTGCCGGAACCGTTATCGAGGAAGTTGCTGTTGATGAGCCCGCTGAGGACACCAACTCCGAGACCGAAGACGACGAGCTCGACGTTGATGACACCGATGCTGAGGAAGTAACCGAGACCAACCCGACAACCGGCGCAGTTCTCGCACTCGTTCCGATGGCAATCGCTGGCTTCGCAGTTGTAGCTTCCAAGAGAAAGTAATTCTTAAAGAAAATTCTTGAAAGAATAATCGCCCCGAGACCAATCCATCTCGGGGCGAAGCTATATAACCTTATAAATAAAAATTTCCTCTTGACAAAGAGGAAAGGATAGCGTATAATAGTGACATGAGGAGACGAAACTGTGCCAGCAGTTTGGGTACAACCTCTAAAACAAATAGGATTGTAGATTGACCGCCAACCGCTAGATTATGTTGTTGCGGTTATTTCTTTGCCTGGAAAACTCCGATAACTCCGAATGATAACACAAGTCCCTGTGCCATTGACTTGAGGCGAGTAGATTAAGGAGTGCAATGACTTCTAAAATCGACACGTTATCACCTCCTAACCGTTAAGATAAGAGGTTTACCGTCACTCCTCATGTCATGAACATTATATCATATGTCGAACAAATTGTCAATCTGAATTAAAAATCCCCCGAGAATTACCTCGGGGGATTTATTATACCTGAACTACGCGGAAGAACGCACTTGTGCGTTCTTCCTAAGAACGTTCAAAGAACGTTCTTATTGATTCGACAGCTCGACGAGGTAATCATACCTGTTCTTAGCGTTGTCGACAGCGGAGTCGAAGAGCTTTTCGGCTCTCTCAGGGTTCGAACGAGCGAGGGAGTTGTAACGAACTTCGCCCATGAGGAAGTCCTTGTACTCAGCGGTCGGAGCCTTGGAGTCGAGGTGGAACGGATTCTTACCCTCAGCGGCAAGTCTCGGATCGTATCTGTAGAGGTGCCAGTAGCCTGCCTCAACAGCCTTCTTCTCCTCGGTCTGAGCGATGCTCATGCCACCCTTGATACCGTGGTTGATACAAGGAGCATAACCGATGATGATTGAAGGTCCGTGATAGCTCTCAGCCTCTGCGATAGCCTTGATGCACTGGTTGTAATCAGCACCCATTGCAACGTGAGCGACGTAAACGTAGCCATAGGTCATTGCGATGCCTGCGAGATCCTTCTTCTTGATAGCCTTACCTGCGGCGGCAAACTGAGCGATTGCGCCTGTAGGAGTTGCCTTGGAAGCCTGTCCGCCGGTGTTGGAGTAAACCTCGGTGTCGAATACGAAGATGTTGACGTCGATGTTCTGAGCGATGACGTGGTCGAGTCCGCCGAAGCCGATATCATAAGCCCAACCGTCGCCGCCGAAGATCCACATTGACTTC
This sequence comes from Oscillospiraceae bacterium, assembly GCA_021199355.1. Classification (GTDB taxonomy): domain Bacteria; phylum Bacillota; class Clostridia; order Oscillospirales; family Ruminococcaceae; genus Faeciplasma. The sequence continues at coordinate 52,575 of JAJQIF010000030.1, read as the reverse complement.
TTTCTTAAGAAGTCCTTCTCCTTGAGGACTTCGAGAGCCTCGGGAGTACCGATCTTCGGGAGAACCTCAACGAGCTTGTCGGTAGCAACGCTGTTAGCCTGACCGTCGTCAACGGTGGCGAGGTACTCATCTACAACAGCCTTGCACTCGGGGCACTCGAGAGTCTCGGAAATCTTCTTGAGCTTAGCGATATTTCTCTCACGGATGGTGTTCTGTGCGAGATACATACCATAGCCGAACTCAGCGTTGTCCTCGAAGAGGGAGTTAGCCCAAGCGGGACCCTTGCCGTCGCGATTGGTGGTGTAAGGAGTTGAAGGTGCGGAGCCGCCCCAAATAGAGGAGCATCCTGTAGCGTTAGCGATATACATTCTGTCGCCGAAGAGCTGAGTAACGAGCTTGGCATAAGGAGTTTCGCCGCATCCTGCGCAAGCGCCGGAGAATTCGAGCATCGGCTGCTTGAACTGCGAGCCCTTGACGGTGGTATCCTTGAACTTCTCGTGAACCTCGGGCTTGTCGTCGAGAGATCTTGCATAGTCGAAGACTTCCTGCTCACCGAGCTGACTGTCAAGCGACTTCATCGAGAGTGCCTTCTCGCCCTTCTTGCCGGGGCATACATTTACGCAAGAGCCACAGCCTGTGCAGTCAAGAGCGCTCATTGTCATTACGAAGTAGTAGCCGGGCATACCGGTTGCGGGCTTAGCCTTTGCCTTAGCCGCTTCAGGAGCATTGTTAAGCTCTTCCTCGGTCATGATAGAAGGACGGATAACTGCGTGCGGGCAAACATAAGAGCAGAAGTTGCACTGAATGCAGTTGTCGGAGTTCCAAGCGGGAACGTCGATAGCGATTCCTCTCTTCTCGTAAGCGGCAGAGCCCTGCGGGAAGGTGCCGTCGGCATTCTTTACGAATGTGGAAACGGGGAGCTTGTCGCCCTGCTGAGCGTTGCAAGGAATGAGGATGTCATTAACGAAGTTGACAAGAGTCTCGTTCTCGCCGGTAGCCTTGGGCATACCGATTTCGGTGTCAGCGCAGGACTTCCACGAGTCGGGAACCTTGACCTCAACAACCTGCTCACAGCCGGCGTCGATAGCGTCGTGGTTCATCTTGACGATAGCTTCGCCCTTCTTGGAGTAGGAAGCGGTAGCGGCATCCTTCATATACTGGATAGCCTCGTCAATCGGGATGATGTTTGCAAGCTTGAAGAATGCAGACTGCAAAACAGTGTTGATTCTTGAGCCCAAGCCGATCTTCTTGCCGATTTCGATACCGTTGATGATGTAGAACTTGATATTGTTGTCAGCGATATATCTCTTGACCTGTCCGGGAAGCTTTTCATCCAATTCGTCAACGCTCCACTGGCAGTTGAGAAGGAAGGTTCCGCCGGGCTTTACGTCCTGAACTATATCGTACTTATTGATGTAGGATTCGTTATGGCAAGCGACAAAGTCAGCCTGGTTGATGAGGTAAGTGGACTTTATCGGAGTATCGCCGAAGCGAAGGTGAGAAACGGTAACACCGCCCGACTTCTTCGAGTCATAGGAGAAGTAAGCCTGAGCGTACTTGTCGGTGTGGTCGCCGATAATCTTGATGGAGTTCTTGTTTGCGCCGACGGTACCATCGGAGCCGAGACCCCAGAACTTGCAGGAGATCGTTCCGGCAGGTGCGGAGTCGAGCTTGCCCTGAGACTTGAGAGATAGATGAGTAACATCGTCGTCGATGCCGATAGTGAATCTCGGCTTGTAGTCCTCACAGCATGCGCAGTTGTCATAAACAGCCTTGATCTGGTCGGGAGTTGTATCCTTCGAGCCCAAGCCGTATCTGCCGCCCGCAACGGGAACGTCAGCAAACTTCGAGTTCTTAAGAGCCGCAACAACATCGAGATAAAGAGGCTCGCCCAAAGAGCCGGGCTCCTTGGTTCTGTCGAGGACAGAAATCATCTTGACGGTGTCGGGAATAGCCTCAACGAGCTTGTCAGCAACGAACGGTCTGTAAAGTCTTACCTTGACGAGACCGAGCTTTTCGCCCTTGGCGTTGAGGTAATCGATAGTCTCTTCGATAGTGTCGCAAACGGAACCCATAGCGACGATGACCTTTTCGGCATCGGGAGCGCCATAGTAGTTGAAGAGCTTGTAGTTGGTGCCAATCTTCTGGTTGACCTTGTCCATATACTCCTCTACAACGCCGGGAACAGCATCATAGTAGGGGTTGCAGGCTTCTCTTGCCTGGAAGAAGATGTCGGGGTTCTGAGCGGAGCCTCTGAGTACCGGGTGCTCAGGATTGATGGAACGGTTTCTGAATTCCTCAAGAGCGTCCCAGTCGACCATTTCTGCAACGTCTTCCTTGTCCCAGACCTCAATCTTCTGAATCTCGTGAGAGGTTCTGAAGCCGTCGAAGAAGTGAAGGAAGGGAACTCTTGACTTGATGGTGGCTAAGTGTGCGACTGTTCCAAGGTCCATAACCTCCTGAGGGTTGGTGGAGCAGAGCATAGCAAATCCGGTCTGACGGCAGGCATAGATGTCTGAGTGGTCGCCGAAGATGTTAAGCGCATGAGATGCAACGCATCTTGCCGAAACATGGATAACGCAGGGAAGCAATTCACCGGCAATCTTGTACATGTTCGGAATCATCAGAAGAAGACCCTGAGATGCAGTGTAGGTGGTGGTAAGAGCACCGGCTGTCAAAGAGCCGTGAACCGTACCTGCGGCACCTGCCTCGGATTGCATTTCGGCAACTCTTACGGGAGTTCCGAAAAGGTTGGTCTGTCCCTTAGCCGACCATGAGTCGGTTACCTCTGCCATTACCGACGAAGGGGTGATGGGATAGATGGCAGCTACTTCTGTGAACGGATATGACGCCCAAGCGGCAGCGTTGTTGCCATCCATTGTTTTCATTTTTCTTGCCATTAAAAATCCTCCTTGATTGATAGGATAGTTTTGAATAAGTGTTACGGTGTAAGCAAATGATAGAGTGAACCATAACTGTACACAGTATATTTTATCACAATCCGTCCGAATAGTAAAGAGGAAATTGGGCAAACACAGAGATTTTTTTGAAAACTTTATGTTAAAAAAGCGCCCACGGTTTCCCGCGAACGCCTTTGTTTTTAATTTGGGTTTAATCCATGCCGAGTGCACGCTCAGCAGTGTAACGCTTGATGGAGTTCTCGTTGACTTCAACCTCATAGGTTGCGAGCTTCTCGTTGATGAGAGTGGTGTAATCATCATCGAAGAGTGCTTCGAGATAGGAGTCTCTGTTAGCCTCATAGAGGTCGTCGCGCTCGAGGATGTCGAGTCTTTCGACGAGATAGAAGCAGGTGTCGTCCTGGATAACGGTGTACTCGCCGACGTTGCAGACAGTGAAGACGTAGTTGATGAACTTTTCACTCGGAGAGGTGGCATCGATGCTGTAGATATACTCGTTAGCATACTCATCTACTTCTTCATCTTCAACTTCCACTTCTTCGGTTTCTTCTTCTGTATCTTCAGTAGTATCTTCTGTTTCTTCCTCTTCTTCAGCCTCTGCTGCCGCAAGAATCTCTGCGTATTCGGAAATCAGGTCGTCCATAGATTCGCCGGCTTCGGCTCTTTCGAGATAGGAGTTTGCAACCTCGAGCATTTCAGCCTTGTAGTCCTCGTCGATAGCATCGTCAGAGCTCTCGGAAAATTCAAATGTAATATACTTGATTCTTGCGTAGTTGTCCTCAAGGTAGTCCTTGATGTCGTCCTCGGTGGTGCCGTTCAAGCCGCCGACTTCATAGTAGGCGTTGAAGACGTCCTCTTCCATCATTGTAGCTTCCGCTACCTTTCTGACGGTGTCCTCGGAAATGCCTGCCGCCTCATAGGTCTCGCTATAGGATTCCCATGTGTTTGCAACGGAGGTCTCGATGTTTGCAAGTTCGGTTTCGGTGAGCTCCAAGCCAAGCTCCTCAAAGAGCTTCTGGACGACGACATACTGCTTGCACATGTCAACGGCATAGTCGCTCATGTAATCGGACATTGACTGACCGTCAATGGTTTCGTCCAGGAGGGAATAGCCAAACAGATAGTAATAGTAATAGGTCGAATCTTCTTCGGAAAGTTCGTAAACCCCCGCAGTATAACCGGCACCCTGATAGTAGATATACATGCCTGCGTTGACGGTAACGTCGTCAACCTTGACTATCCATGAGGTGTCGCCGCATCCCGCCAAAGAGAATACGACCGCAAAAATCGTCAGAAAGACGAGTGCTTTTCTTAACAACTTGTTCATTTTAAAGATGTCCTTTCAGATGGGGATTCGGCAAAACGCCGCATACTGATATAGTATACAACATTTTCGCGGATTTGTCCATACTAAATTTATTTATTCTGCGTCGGTTTCTTCGTCAACCGTTTCGCTGACGGGAATTCCGTAAACCTCGGCAGGGGCTTCGCCATAGGTGGTGATATATGCCCTTTCGATGACGATGTCGCTTGTAGGCTGATAGGTGTCGAGGACTTCCGAATTCATTATCTCGTCGAATACTTCCCAACCGTCATAGACCTGAGCGAAAATCGTGTACTTCCGGGTGAAGTTCGGGATTCCGCCGTACTCCGAGAAGACCGAGCCCAGCTCGTCGCCATAGCTACGTCTCAGAGCATCCTCGTCCATATAAACATCGTCGATGTCGTTTATGAAGAAGAAGGTCGAGCCTGCGCAGTTTTTCTGGAAGGGCCACATGCCGGTGGTTCCGACAAAGGACGCCATCGAGCCCTTTATGGGCCAGAGCTTGTCCGAGATTTCCGCTTCAAATGCCGTTTCGTCGGCGCCCTCGTTGTCACCGTTCGGGTCGGCTTCAGGGGTTCCGCCTAATGCGTAAACCGTGTCGACAACGGCGCAGACATAGCACCCGTCGTAATATCCCGACTCAACAAGCCCGGTGAAGTATTCACAGTATTCGGGGGCTTCCTCAGGGTATAGGACCGCCGAAATCGAGCCGAGGTTCGTCTCGAATATAACGACCGGGTTGTCGTCCTCCGGCTCTTCAAGCTGGATGAAGTCGATTTCATCCGGAATTCCCGACTGCCTTGCACCTGCAACCCAGATGAGAAGCACGAACACAAGTATAACTATAATCGCTACGAGCGACACTTTGAAATATCTTCTGAATGCCGGCGAATTGAGCGGATTTTTCTTCTTTGGGTTTTCGTAATTATCGTAATCCTGAGGCATTTATCTTTCCTTTCTGTAAGGGCAAAATTCCACAAATACTCTAATAGAAATATTACCCCGAAAGTGTCATAAAGTCAAGTGCCAAGGTTAAATTTTCATCAAACTTTGCGCAGGGGGCTATATTTTCTTTACGACCGTGCCCTGTCTTGTCTCCTCGACGGAATATCCGAGGGCGACAATCTTTGCTCTCAGCTCGTCAGCGAGCGCAAAGTTCTTCTCTTTTCTTGCCGCCTTGCGCTGTTCTAAGAGCTCTGCCACCTCTGCGGGGAGCTCTTCGGATTCCGCACCATTGCCCGCCGAAAGCTTCTCGGCATGCTCGATAAGCCCGAGAGAAAGAACCCTGTCGAAGTCTTTGATAAGAGCAAGCTTGGTGGCGTCATTCGTGTCGGCTTTCAGAACGTCATAGAGCGCCGTGACCGCAAGGGAAGTGTTCAGATCGTTGTCCATAGCGTCGGTGAAGGAGTTCTTAAGATTTGCGAAAGCGTTCTCGTCGACATCTCCCGTAGCCTTGAGAAGAGCGGCAACTTTCTGAACAAGCTTTGTATAAGCCGAAGCGGCGTTGTCAAGGTTCGGGTATGAGAAGACGAGCGCCTTGCGATAGTGCGACTGGAGGCAGTAGAACCGATATACAATCGGGTCGTAGCCCTTCTCCTCAAGAAGCGAAACCGTCAGGAATTCGCCCTTCGACTTCGACATTTTGCCGCCCTCGGTGTTGAGGTGACGGACATGGAACCACTGCGGGCACCACGGATGCCCGAGATAAGACTCCGACTGTGCGATTTCGTTGGTGTGGTGGGGGAAAGCGTTGTCGATTCCTCCGCAGTGGAGGTCGAGATATTCGCCGTTGTTCTTCATACTGATGCAGGAGCACTCGATGTGCCAGCCGGGGTAACCGACTCCCCAAGGCGAATCCCACTTTAATTCCTGATCTTCAAACTTCGACTTTGTGAACCACAGCGCAAAGTCGGTCTTGTTGCGTTTCGAAAGGTCAGCCTCGACTCCCTCACGGACGCCGACTGCCAAATCCTCTTCGTCGAAGTCGTTGAAGACATAGTACTTCTCTAACTTCGAGGTGTCGAAATAGACGTTTCCGCCCGAAAGATAGGCATAGCCCTTGTCGATAAGGACGCCGATAACCCGGATGAACTCGTCGATGCAGGTTGTCGCCGGAACGACGGTGTCGGGAATCTTGATATTAAGCTTCGAGCAGTCCTTGAAGAAGGCGTCGGTATAGAATTTCGCAATCTCCATGACAGTCTTGTGCTCGCGCTTTGCGCCTTTGAGCATCTTATCGTCGCCGGTGTCGCCGTCGCTCGTAAGATGCCCGACGTCGGTGATGTTCATAACACGGTTTACTTTATAGCCCGAGTATGAGAGATACTTCTCGAGTACGTCCTCCATAATATAAGACCTCAGGTTTCCGATATGCGCATAGTGATAGACGGTCGGACCGCAGGTGTACATCTCGATCTTCCCGGGCTCATGGGTCTTGAATTCGTCTTTTGTCCTCGTGAGAGAGTTATACAGCTTCATTTTAAAGTCTCCTATTTCTTGATTTCTTCGAGTTTGTTTTCAAGTTCTGTGATTCGCTCGTTTTGCTTAGCGAACTCCGCCGCAACGGGGTCGGGAATATGAATCTGGTCAAGATCCTGAGTGACTCTGACGCCGTTTCTTCTTGCGATTCTTGCGGGCGCACCGACCGCCGTGCAGTTGTCGGGGATTTCGCTTAAGACCACGGCATTAGCCGCAACCTTGACGTTGTCGCCGATTCTGAACGGTCCCAGGACCTTTGCGCCGCAACCGACCATGACGTTGTTGCCGAGCGTCGGATGGCGCTTGCCCTTGCTTCTGCCGTTACCGCCGAGGGTTACGCCCTGATAAAGAAGACAGTCGTCGCCGATTTCGGTCGTCTCGCCGATAACTACTCCCGAGCCGTGGTCGATTACGAGCCTTTTCCCGATGGTCGCTCCCGGGTGAATCTCGATGCCGGTCATGAACCTCGCCAATGTAGAAATCACCCTCGCCGAGAGATAGTATTTCTTTTTGTGAAGGGCATGAGCAATCCGATAAGCCGTGATTGCGTGAAGTCCCGAAGAGGTGAGAAGAATCTCGAGGGTGCTCCTCGCCGCAGGGTCTCTGTCCTTGATAGCCTGAACGTCCTCCGATAAAGCCTTTAAGATATAGTGCATATTATCACTCCAAAATAATTATTATAGGGAAAACAAAAACCGCCTGCCGAATAGCATAACGCTAAACGGGAGGCGGTGTAAAATCGCGGTTCCACTCCGATTTGTAACTCAGTTGCCGGACACGGCAAGTAGCCTTAACGCGGCAAAACGCAGAAGCCTACTGTCAGTTCAGCCTCCAAGCTCACGGACGCACTTCGCCGAATCTCCCGGGAGACATCCCACCGCCGTCTCCTCTCTTTGCGGGTCAAATAGGGCTACTCTTTCCGCTCAACGCCTCTTTACTTTATAGTATGCAGTATATCACGATTGGGTGACGATTGCAAGCTTTTTCTCAAATATTTTACTTGGTGCCGAAGATTCTGTCTCCCGCGTCGCCGAGACCGGGAACGATATAGGCGTTCTCGTTGAGCTTTTCGTCAAGGTTTCCGCAGTAGATTTCAACATCCGGATGAGCCTCGGAAAGAGCCTTCAAGCCCTCGGGAGCGGCGATAATCGACATGAACTTGATGTGCTTGCCGCCACGTTCCTTGATAAGATTGATGGCGTCGACAGCCGAGCCGCCGGTTGCGAGCATCGGGTCAAGGACGATTATGGTTCTGTCGCCGATATTGTCGGGGAGCTTGCAGTAGTATTCATGGGGAATGTGGGTGACCTCATCGCGGTACATTCCGATATGACCAACTTTAGCAGAGGGCACCAGCGCTAAGATTCCGCTGACCATGCCGAGACCGGCACGAAGTATCGGGACGACGGCAAGCTTCTTGCCCGAAACAACGGGAGCCATAGTCTTGCAGATAGGGGTCTCAACCTCAATCTCTTCGAGCGGCAGATCTCTCAATGCCTCGTAGCCCATGAGCATCGCGATTTCCTCGATAAGAGTTCTGAAATCCTTGGTGCCGGTGGGCTTGTCCCGAAGAAGGGTGATTTTATGCTTGATAAGGGGATGATCGAAAATAGTTATATTTGCCATGGTATCTCTCCTCCATGAATTTTATTCGAGACTATTGTAGCACTTTTTTTGCGAAAAGACAATACCGCCGGGCAAAAATATCGTTGAAAAATGGGAAAGTTTATGCTACAATCGACTTAATACAAATTGACAGGAGATAATTATGCGCCGTTCAAAAATCATGCTTGCCTTGTCCGCCGTTGCAATTCCTGCAGCAGCTGTGTATTTTTCATATGAGAACAACCGCCTGACCATCTCGGACTATGTTTTTGAGAGCAAAAAAGTGCCCGAGAGCTTCGACGGATTCAGGATAGTGCACATTTCCGATTTGCATAACAAGTCCTTCGGCGAGAATAATGCGAGACTCTTGGAGCTGATAGAAGCCCGGAACCCCGATATCATCGTGATTTCGGGAGACCTCGTCGATTCGAGGCATACCGATAAGGAGGTTGCACTCGATTTTTTGAGAGTTGCGAGCAAAATTGCCCCTACGTTCTACACCACCGGCAATCACGAGGGGAGATTCCCCGAGGATGAGATGCGTGAATTTCTTAAAGATGCCGAAGGCACCGGTGCGGTTGTGCTCACTCATGACACCGTAACGCTCACAATCGGCGACGAAAAGATAAATCTCTGCGGACTGGCGGACAGCCTTCTCAGCAAAGGAAATCTTATGCGACTGATGGAAAACACCGGCGACGCCTTGACGCTTCTTATTTCCCATCGTCCGCAATACGGCAAGTTATACGCCAAATGCGGCGCCGACCTCACGTTCTCCGGACACGCTCACGGCGGGCAGATGAGAATCGGAGGTTTCAGCCTCATATCCCCCGACCAAGGCTTCTTCCCGAAGTACACCGAAGGAATCCATTATTTCGGCGAAAGCGCCACCGTCATCAGCCGTGGACTCGGCAACAGCCTTATCCCGGTCAGAATCAACAACCCGCCGGAAGTGGTGGTTGTGGAGTTGAAAAGGGCATAAAATAAAAAATAGCTGTTGACATCACAGCTAAAAGATAGTATAATATAAGTGGTGAGAGGGTTGCCTGAACTGGCATTCAGGCAACGGTTTCTCTTCCCAACAAACTAGTTATCGAAAAAAGTTGCCGTGCCTGACTTAAGAGTCAGGTGCGGTTATTTCTTTTGGTTACTACCAACGGTGTAACCAATAGAGAAAGCGGTCAAAAGCAAAGCTATGACTTCCAAAACGATGGACAAGATCTCCATTAGCGTCACCTCCCTTCACAGGGAAGAGCCAACCACCTCTCACCTCGGACATTATACCACACAAATCGACATCTTGTCAATAATATAATGATTTGCAAATAAAAAGCCTCCCCAACGCTTTGGGGAGGGGACCATGCGAAACATGATGGAGGGTTCACCAATTCCTTATCTCATGATTACTATACCCGCCAAGGACATAAATCGGGTTGAAGCGGTCGTCGTTATAGCGCATTTCAAAGTGCAGGTGGTTGCCGGAGGCGGAGCCGGTCATGCCGACGTGTCCGATGACGTCGCCCTTCTCGACAACGTCGCCCTCGCTCACGTCAATCGACGACATGTGCCCATAGTAGGCTTCGTAGCCATGACCGCAGTCGATTATGACGAGCTTTCCGTATGCGCCGTATGTGCTCGCAAATGTGACCGTTCCCGAGCAGGCGGCATATATGTCGGTGCCGTAATCGGCGGCGATATCAATCGCATAGTGACTCGAGGAGTCCCAGGAACGCCAGCCATAAGTCGAGCTGACATAGCCCCCGTCACCGCCGACAGGCCAGCAGAAGGTGCCGAGTAGCTCGATGATGCTTGTGTCGTCAATGGTCGTGTTTTCGGCGGTTCCGACCTCGAAGATTCTCGGAACCATCTCAATGATGGTGTAGCTCATGGTGATTGTTCTGTCCGTCTCGACGCCGTCCGTTTCTGTGACGAGCGCCGTTACGTTCTCATAGCCGTCCGAGCCGGACTGGATGAGAATTTCGTTGTATTCCTCCATCTTGCTGTTGTAGGTGTACCTCGTCTCACGCTCGACAACCTGATTATAGGTCTCGTAGTGCGTCGTGACGACCGATAGGTTCGGCTCGGTATAGTGGTATGTGACGATGTCGCCGGCATAGACTCCGTCAGAAAGCGACGGGTTCTCCTCAAGAAGCTCGTCGGTCGTATAGCCGAGGGCGCTTGCTATCGAGGAAATCGAGTCTCCGCTTTCGACGATATAGTAAGCCTCGACGGTGACGCTTCCGTTGATATACGCGACGGCGATGTCCGAAAGTGTCAAGTTGTCCTCGATGTATCGCCCTTCTATAATCTCAACGTCGTCGGTAAATTCAACCGAAACGGCGTTCGAGGTGTAATATTCGGCGAGCTTTGACTCAAGAGCCGTCTTGACCTTGAGCATTTCTTCCTCGTCATAAACTCCGACGAGGGTGTCGTTTATATAGAATCCGTAGGCGTCCACGACATTGACGTCCGCCGACTCGAGCATGAGCTCCGAAAGGCTGTCAACGTCGATTGTGTCGTCGTCATCGCTTGCGACCTTTATCGTGAACGTCGGGGTCGCAATGACAGCGTTGTCGGACGAGGTGTATGTAATCTTGTCCTGAACGAGAGCCTGAGCCTCGTTATAGTCCGCCTCACTCGAAATCACTCCGAGATCATTGCCGTTATACTCGACCGAAACAGAATAGGTGATGGAGTTTGCATAGCTCACGAGGGAAACGAAGAAGGCGATGCAGATAACCGGTGCGGCATAGTTGAAGAGCGACACGAGAGCTCTTCCGAGCCACTTGAAGAAGGTGCCGATTGCATTGAACGCGACCTTTTTGGCGTGGTCGTTGCTGATTCTCTTCGCCTTGCGGAACTGGATTTTTGTGTGAGCAAGCCGCCCGAATGCGTGTGCAAACGGCGTCAGGACGAAGCACCATATATCATAAAGCGGTTGCTTGAATTTTTTCGAGAGCCAACCGCCGATTCTTTTGAACAGTCTCGACAGAAATCTTCCGAGGAATCCGAAAACGGCGGTAAATATTCTTTTTATAATATCTGCGACTGTGCGACCGACAAACTGCAAAAAGTTGAATATCGCCCACAGCCCCGCTCGGATATGTGCTAAAAACATGGCTCCTCCTCTCTCAAATAGTTACAAAAGGGTTACAAACTTGCTATTCTATTATAGCAGAGAACCCAAAAAAATCAACCGTAAATTCTTGGAGATACGGTGAAAGGAAGATTTTTTGTGGAAGTTGCACAACGCAAAAAGCCTCCCCAGTAAGGGAGGCTTGGAAGTCGTGGGATGTTTGGCGAAGCCAAACTCCCGAAGTTCGCTTTAGCGAACTTCTTTATTCGGACACATCAAAATACTTATGCGTTCCCAAGCTCAGCGCCTCCGCAGTAAGCTTGACTATTCCCAAAATGCAGGTCAGTGCCGAGAGAATCACGAGGATTCTCAAAACGTTATCTTTATTCATAGCTTATCCTCCATAATATTCAAAACAACATTCCCGGCAGAGTTACCGCCGGATTTTATTCGACTATCTTAAGTATATCACAGTTTGAGATATTTTCATAGCCCTTTTTGCGATTTTTCTTGATTTTTTTATGTGAGACTATTATAATAGAGGTATTGTTTTCAGGAAAGGAAGGGCGACCCTTGGCGAGCGAAAATAAAAATTTCAAAAAACTGATGGCAAACACCCTGATTTTCGCCATAGGCTCCTTCGGCTCGAAGATTCTGGTGCTGATTCTGGTACCGCTGTATACCGCATGCCTGACGCCTGAGGAATACGGCACGGTCGACCTCATCGCCCAGACCGCCAACATACTGATTCCGATTTTCACAATCTCGATTTCGGAGGCGGCGCTTCGGTTCGGTCTCGATTCAAAAGAAATCAAGGACTACAAGCAGGTCTACACCGTCTGCCTGAGCGTCTATGTTCTCGGCATGGCGGCAATGGCGCTTATCTTCCCGATAATCTCGCTTTTTGACTATGTCGACGGCTACACGGTGATTCTTTATATCTACGTCTGCACCTCGTCGCTCCGGCAAATCAACATGTTCTTCACCCGAGGGCGGGGGAAGGTCACTCTGTTTGCGGTGGACGGAATCATCTGCACCCTCGTGATGCTCCTTCTTGACATCCTGTTCCTTGTCGGATTCGATATGGGAATTGAGGGGTATCTCTTGGCAATTATTCTTTCTGACCTGATTTCGAGTATTTTCCTGTTCACGGCGGGAAGGCTGTGGCGGTTCGTTTCGCTTCGGAGCTTCGACAAAGAGCTCGCCAAGAGCATGGTAAAATATGCGGCGCCGCTGATGTCGACGAATCTATTGTGGCTGATAACGAGCATCTCGGACAGATTCATCATCCGCATCTTCCACGGCGAATACCTGACCGGCATCAACGCCATTGCCTATAAAATCCCGACAATCTTAACGACTATATTCACGATGTTCTCGCAGGCATGGAACATGTCCGCCATCACCGAGAACAATTCGGCGGAGCGCGAGAAGTTCTATACCGACGTTTTCAGAATGTGTTCGGCGTTCATGTATGTCCTCGCATCGGGAATACTCCTTCTCATCAAGCCGATAACGCAGGTCTGGATTAACGAGCAGTATTTCGAGTCCTATCTCTACTCGCCGCTTCTGACGCTGGCGACTGTTTTCACATGCTTCAACACGTTTTTAGGTTCGGTCTACATAGCCGAGAAGAAGACGAAGCACTCGTTTTACACCTCGCTTGTCGCGGGAATAATAAATATAATCCTCAACTTCGCGCTGATTCCTTCGTTCGGAATCTACGGCGCGGCGTTCGCCACGTTCGTGGCATATTTCGTCGTCTTCTTCTACAGACTCTATGACACCCGCAGACTCATCCATTATGATTTTTCGATGCCGAAAATCTTAATCAACACGGCTGTCATGGCGGCAATGGTCATCGTTAATCAGATAACGTTCCCATACTGGTGGATGCTCTATCTGATACTCGGCGTGCTGTTTGCCATCTCGTTTGCACTTAATATAAAAGACCTCTGGCAGGCTCTCGTGATGCTGATGCCGGAGAAGCTTAAATCGAAGCTTATAAAGAACCATTAAGAAAGGAACATTACTATGGCAGAACTTACTTATGAAATCAAGGAGCACTTGGGCATACTTTCTGAGACCGCCCGCGGTTGGACGAAGGAATTAAATAAAGTCAGCTGGAACGAAGGCGTCCCGAAGTACGACATCCGTGACTGGTCGCCCGACCACACCAGAATGAGCAAGGGCGTGACCCTCACCGAAGCGGAGTTTGAAAACCTGTCCCACATAATCAAAGGCGAACCTGTCGATCTTGGTGGGGATGATGTTGATGAAGATAAAATACTCTGAGCCCACCGGCGGCAAATACCGCCACGAGATAAAGCTTCTTCTTTCGAAGGCTGAGTATGTCACCGCCCGAAGCCGCATCTCGGCACTGATGAAGCCAGATTCGCACTCCATGCGCGACGGCGACTACTTCATTCGAAGCCTTTACTTTGACGACATCTATCACTCGTCCTATTGGGACAAGATTGCCGGCGTAACTCATCGAAAAAAGTTCCGAATCCGGACGTATAACTTCTCCCGGGACGTAATCAGGCTTGAGTGCAAGGAGAAAAACGGTGACCGGATAAGAAAGACCGGCACCGATATTTCGCTTGACTGCGCCAAGGCTCTGATAGCCGGCGACTGCTCGCTTCTGAAGCCGGACGACAGCTTCACTGCGGCTGAGTTTCTTACCATCTGGGGAGGGAAGGGCTTGCGCCCGTCGGTTGTGGTCGATTACACCCGCGAAGCCTATGTCGAGCCTATCGGAAATGTCCGAATCACTTTCGACAAGGCTCTGAGAGCGGGCATCTCAGGCGCAGGAGGATCAGGCGTTGACATGTTCAACGAAGAGCTTCTGACAGTTCCCGTCTACCCGAACGGCATGGTGATAATGGAGGTCAAGTATGACGACTTCATCCCGAAAGCTCTTTCGATGCTTGTTTCGAGCGTCGGCGGAGAGAAGATTGCCGTCTCGAAGTTCACTTCATGCCGTGACGTTCTCGACAATTACAAGCCTCAGACAATCAGTCTTTAAACCCACAAGAAAGGAAGAAAAAATATGAGCAGCATTAAGGCAGTCCTGAAAGAAAGCATCGAGCAGTTGGGGCTCGTCGAGCACCTGACCGTCTCGTACATACTCGTAACCCTCGTTTGCGCACTTCTGTGCGGAATCGTAATCTATTTTGTCTATAAGGTATTTTATCGCGGGGCGGTCTACAGCGAAAACTTCGCCGTCCTAATCGTCATGATAACGGTGATAACGGCGTTTATCGTCCTCGTAATCGGCTCGAATCTTGTTTTGTCCTTGGGCATGGTCGGCGCACTGTCGATTGTGAGGTTCCGCTCGGCGGTAAAAGACCCTCTTGACGTCGGCTTCCTCTTCTGGGGAATTGCCTCGGGAATCACCTCCGGCGCCGGTCTATATCCGTTCGCACTGATTGCAACCCTCGGAATCGCCCTCGTCTATATCCTCTTCACGGTTATCGCGAAGGGCAAGAGGACCTATGTCCTCGTCATCAGGTACACATCCGAAGCCGAGGAGAACATCTCCGAGATAATGAACGCGCTGAAGGCAAAGACGCTCGGACGCTCCCGTTATCAGGGCGAAACCGAGCTCACCTGTAACATCCGCCTCAAAAAGAAAAACACCCGCCTCGTGGATAAGCTCTACGAAGTGGATGGCGTTATAAGCGCGGTGATGGTGGAATATACCGGTCAATAATAAAAAAGCTGTCGTGTAAACGACAGCTTTTTTATTACGCGTTGACAGTCGCTCCTGACGGCACAACAACCGCCTTCCCATCAACCTCAACCCAGATGTCCTTTGCGGTCGGGTTATAGATTGCGTGAGACCTCGGGTCGGTGGAGTATTCGAGAGCCTGGTATGCCTTGTGGTATTCGCAGATTTCGATGTTGGTGGCGAACCAGATGTCGGGGTTGCCGCTGACCTTCTTGAATACATCCTCGATGACGTCCCAGTTGTCGTCGCGCCTGAACTCGGCAGTGTGTCCCCAGAGATAGAACATCCGGCAGTCGTCAAAGTCGGTCGTAAGGAATCTGTCAAGGAGCTCGGACAATCTCTTGTCGCCGTGGTGGCAGGTTGCAAAGAGCCTCAGCCAATCCTCCGGCATGCCGAAATCGTCGCGGGTGCAGACGGTTCTGCAATACTTGATTCCGCACTTGCGGAGAGCCTCAACCGCCTTGTTGTTGAAAGATCCGTAAGGATAAGCCGCACCTCTGACAACTCCGCCATACTGCATCTCAAGGTTCGCCTTGTCTGTGGCAATCTCGCAATAGAGCTCCGGCTCGGTGATTTTCGTGAAATCCCTGTGGTGAAGCCCGTGGACGGCGACCTCAACCCCATGCTTCGGATATTCTTCGAGAGCCTCGGTTAAAGTCATTCTGGGCCATACGCCATAGGGCTTCGTGCCCTCTTCGCGATAAATCTGGGAGCTGATGTTGAAGGTGCCTTTGATGCCGTACTCATCCATCATCTCCATGAGCCTGATGTCGTCATAGCACCCGTCGTCATAGCTCGTCGTAAACGCCTTTTTCAACCCGTTCGGGAATAACATTTTTTGCATAGTGATGCCTCCTATTAAAAGCTTACACTATAATAATACCACCCATCCCGAATTTTTGCAACACTTCCGTGATTATCTCCGTCTTTTTCTTCCCAAGTCCAGTAGCCCTCGCTCTGCTTGACGAGGTGATAATTCATCTGCGCATACGCCATCGGCAAATCGTCAGGTGAGTAGTAACAGCCGTAATAGGTGCTTGACGGGGCAATTCCGAAGCCGGAGAGAGTGTATTCAATCATCTCATGCCGGTAATCCGGACCAAAGTAGGTCGCCGAAACGCAGGGAACACCATCGGTGATAATAATGTGGTTCTCGTACTTCTCCTCGATGTAGTCGCCATATCTTGCTACAAATACCCAAGCCTGAAACTTAGGATTCATCCCAAGCCTTATCCCCACCAGGCACACCGTACCCAGCACTACGGCAACTACAATCGCAACAATTCTCCTCTTAGTCAAAAGAACTCCTCCACCACATACATCTCCTGCAAATTTTCATCCCAGAAAATCAGGATGACGCTGCCGTCGCTTTTTGTCTGAGTGTAGAAAACACAGCTTTCATAGTCCGGTTTGTAGTTAATATCAAGCTCGTCTAAGAGCTGTTCAGAGTATTCAATATAGCTTTCCGGAATCTCGTCGCTCCAGCCAAGAAGATAGCTGATTCTTTCGGCATCGTCGAAGTACATGACGTGATATCTCGTCCCGTCGCCGTTAAAGCTTGCGCCTGAGTCGGCGGAGATTTCCAATGAATAGCCGCCATCGGTCGGAATGACGATTCCCCAGTTGATCTCGATAACGTCGCAGTAGGTCTGCGGGAAAATGTAAGAAATAGCATCACCAAAGACTGCCACTACTAAAACTACTGCAAGCGCTATAAGCCTAAGAATTACTTTCATCTTCACCCCTCCGATATTCCAAAATATCTCCCGGTTGGCAGTCGAGAGCTTCGCAAAGAGCCGCAAGAGTCGAGAACTTGATAGCCTTCGCCCTGCCGTTCTTCAAAATAGAGATATTCGCAATCGTGATGCCGACTTTTTCGGAAAGCTCCGTTACGCTCATCTTGCGCTTGGCAAGCATGACGTCGATGTTTATAATGATTTCGCCCATAACTTCACCTCAGACCGTCAGGTCGTTTTCCTGTTGCAGGTCGGCGGCTTTTCTCACGAGATGGGAAAGCGTCGCAAACACCACGGCAACAGCAATCCCAATGAACACTATTATAAGAGAAGCCACAATTACCGCCGGGTGGTTCATGTTCACGAGAAGAAGCACCACGTTTCCGACGAAGAAAAATGCAATGTCGCCGAGTGCAAGATAGGACATCACGCTGAAATATTTCGCATTGTCATAGGAAAATGCCTTGCCTTTCGCAATGTTAGAGACAATTTTCCAGCAGTAGATGAGCACGGCGTAGCATGGGATTGCGGTTATCAGGATGAATACGAGCCACGGGACGAACCAACCCGAAACGTCGGGGTGATCCTCGACAATCTTGAGCCCGCAGACGGGGCAGACCACGCCGTAAGCCACCAAGCCGCAGACTCCGACGCCGATAATGACCGCCCGAAGCCACCGAACCAATACTTTGAGATCCATTTTTATCTCTCCTTTTTTCTTTTGTGAGACCAGTATAGCACATCGGAAATTGTTTGTCAACAATTTTTTATCGAGATACGATAAATTTTTATCGGGAAATCTCCGAGCTTGACATGCTCCGCAGTTTCATCTATAATATCAGCATCAAAACTTTTTCGAGAGGCTACTATGTTATCACACATTTTCGATACCCATTCCCACTATGACGACCCCAAGTTCGACGGGCTGAGGGATTATCTCATTCCGGCTCTTTTCGAGCTCAACATTTCGGGGATAATGCACGCCGCAACGGATTTGAAATCCTCCGAGTTCGGCGTTGCAATGGCAAATAAATACCCGAGGTACTACACCGCCGTCGGCGTTCACCCCGAGAATCTCTACGACGCAACGGACGGCTATATCGACCGGCTCCGTGAGCTTGCGACTGACAGCAATGTCAAAGCTATCGGCGAAATCGGACTTGATTATCACTATGAGGGCTACGACCGCGAGGCTCAGATAAAGGCTTTTCGGGAGCAGGTCGAGCTTGCGAACTCACTCGATTTGCCGGTAATAGTTCACAGCCGCGACGCGACGGGGGACTGCATGGAAATCCTGCGGGAATTAAAGCCCAAAGGCGTCATGCACTGCTTTTCCGGCTCTGTTGAGACGGCGAGGGAAATTATAGATCTCGGTATGTACATCAGCTTCACGGGGGTTCTCACTTTCAAGAATGCGAAGAAGTCGGTCGAGGTGTTGAAATCAATCCCGATTGACAGATATCTCCTCGAGACCGACTGCCCCTATATGTCCCCCGAGCCGCACAGAGGCAAAATCTGCGACAGCGCGATGATAAA
Organism: Oscillospiraceae bacterium; assembly: GCA_021199355.1. Lineage (GTDB taxonomy): Bacteria > Bacillota > Clostridia > Oscillospirales > Ruminococcaceae > Faeciplasma. The sequence goes on along the minus strand of JAJQIF010000030.1, from coordinate 34,169 downwards.
ATACACCGCCCGCAAAGCCGCCGAGATTCTCGATATGAGCTACGAAGACTTGGTTATTAAGACAGAGGAGAATGCAAAAAGATTGTTTGTGCTCTAACTGTAGGGGCGGATATTATCCGCCCGAACATAGCAGTTGGCATCACAACGGGCGGATGATATCCGCCCCTACAAAATTTCCCTTGACAAACGGCTCGAAATATGCTATTGTATTCATGCAAAACACAACTGTATTTGCAGTGTAAACTCTTGGGCTGAGAAGGTGATTGATTTGGACGAAAAATATGTCGTTGTCAGGGCTGATGTCCTGCCGGATGTCATTCTGAAGGTAATAGAGGCAAAGAAGCTTCTCGCAACCGGCGAGTGCAAGACCTCATCCGAGGCGTGTGGGGTTGCCGGCATTTCGAGAAGTGCTTTCTATAAATACAAGGATTCGGCGTTCATGTACAGCGACGGCTTCGGCACCGGAATCGTCACCTATTATCTCACTCTTTGCGACCGTGCAGGGGTTTTCAGCGAGGTTCTTCGTTGCCTCTACAGCCACGGCGCAAATATCCTGACCATGAATCAGAACATCCCCATAGATTCCGCCGCCACCGCGACCGTCACCGTCCGCTTCGACGACGGCGACTATAACGCCGCAACCATCTGCGAGGAGCTTTCGCATATTGACGGAGTTATCAGAGCAGGCACATCTTATGGAAGATAACATATTTCGGAGGAAAAAACAATGGCAGTAACACAAATCGCAGTAATGGGTTTCGGAGTCGTCGGCTCGGGAACCGTTGAGCTTTTTTATCAGAATAAGGACGTTATCGAGAAGAGATGTGGGCGAGAGCTCGACATCAAGTATATTCTCGACTTAAGAGACTTCCCGGGGAGTCCGTTCATTGACAAGTTCACCAAGAACTTCGACGACATCCTGAACGACCCCGAAATCAAAGTTGTTGCCGAGGTCATGGGCGGCAAGACCTTCGCCTATGATTACACGAAAAGGCTTCTCAGTAAGGGCGTCAGCGTCGTCACATCGAATAAAGAGCTCGTCGCCTCTCATGGCGCGGAGCTCCTGAAAATCGCAAAGGCGAATAACTGCAACTATCTCTTCGAGGCGAGCGTCGGCGGGGGAATCCCGATTATCAGACCTTTGCACCAGTGCCTCGCCGCCAACCGTTTCTCAAGAATTGCGGGAATTCTGAACGGCACCACAAACTACATTCTTACGAAAATGATTTACGACCAGCGTTCGTTCGACCAAGCCCTTTCTCAGGCTCAGCAACTCGGATATGCCGAAAAGGACCCGTCCGCCGATGTCGACGGTCACGACGCAACAAGAAAGCTTTGCATCTTAGGCTCGCTCGCCTTCGGCAAGCACATCTATCCCGAATATGTCCACTGCTCCGGCATCAGAGAGATTACACTCGACGACGTTGAGTATGCCGAGAGTGCGGGCTATGCTATCAAGCTCATCGGTCTTATCGAGAACACCGAGAGCGGAATCGTTGCGACCGTCTGCCCGAGACTCGTAAGCGTCAACAACCCTCTTTCGAGCGTAAACGACGTCTACAACGCCATCATGGTGACCGGCGATGCCGTCGGCGACTGCCTCTTCTATGGCAGAGGAGCCGGCAAGTTCCCGACCGCCTCGGCAGTTGTCGGTGACATCATCGACGCCGCCAAGCACGAGGGCAAGGACATCGTCTCCCTGAACTGGGAGGAGAGCGAATCGAACGACTTCATCCGCCCCTACAAGTCCGCCGAGGTCAGCATCTACGCCCGAATCCGCACCGAAAACCAGGACGCCGACGCCCTGAAGAGCGAAATCACGAACCTCTTCGGCTACGTCGACTTCATCCCGAGAAAACAGCGCTCCCAGCACGAGCTCGCCTTCATCACCCCGACAATGGTCGAAAGCGAAATTGACACAAGGCTCAATAAGCTCACAGAGAGCTGTAAGCTGATGAAGAAGATTAGGCTGTTGTAATGCTTCTTGGCTTGTGCAGGAAGAAAAAATAAAAATTTCTGTCTGACAGGGCTTGCATTTTTTCTGATTTCGTGTATAATATAAGTAGAGGCGGGAAGAAGTCTTTCCGTTCTCTGCTTCGCTGAACGATGACGAGTGACGGTTCCGACTCGTCGGTAAAATAAAAATTGACCGTGCGAAGATGATGTGTGACGGTTCTGACACATCGGTAAAATAAAACTGACCGAGCGAAGAAAATTCCGAGGGTGACCGATTTGGGCATCCTCGTTTTTTGTAGGTGATTGTGTTGGAATTTGACGCAAATTTGCATTTATTGTCCCCGAAATTCGCGGCGGACTACCCGCCCGAGAAGTTTTCCGAGCTCATGCACAAGCACTCAAGACCGTATACCTGCCTTCTCATAGATACTCACGATGATTACTTCATCTGCGTCCCGTTCCGCTCGGATATTCACCACAAAAACGCTTTCCTGTTCACGAATACGGAGCGTTCGAAGCGTTCGCACTCGGGACTCGATTTCTCGAAAATCGTCATCGTCAGGGACACGAGCTATTTTGACGAAGAAAACGCGATCGTCGACCAAGACGAGTATGCGGAAATGAAGAGAAATTTGCCGACTATTGTTGAATCGGCGGTGAATTATGTCGACACCTACATAAACCACGTCACCGGCAAGAAGACTCTTCACCCGAGGGAGTTCGCAAGAAAGTATCAGTTTTCCACCCTGCCGTATTTTCATGATATTATGGGGATATAAATTCGCCCCTGTGGAAAATATCATCCTCAGAAACAAAACTCCCCAAACCGATGTGGTTTGGGAATTTTAATAGCTTACGCACATGAAAAGCACAGAAATTGCACAAAATATGCTTGACAAATATGGTGCAATCGAATATAATATACTTAGGAGGCGATTAGTATGAGCCAAAGTGTAAATGTTACTTTCAGAGTCGACAGTAATCTCAAGAAGCAGGCAGACGTTTTGTTTAGCGACCTCGGTATGAATCTTTCGACAGCTTTCACCGTGTTTTTGAAACAGTCGGTGCGGGAGCAGGGCATTCCTTTCGAGATTAGCAAGAACACGCCTAACGCGGTCACTCTTGCGGCAATGGAATCAGCCGAAAAGGGCGAAGATGTTTACGGACCTTATGAATCTATAGATGAACTTATGGAGGCTCTGAATGCTTAAAGTAGAGTTCACCGGACAGTTTAAAAGAGATTATAAGCTCTGTATCAAAAGAGGCTGTAATCCAAACGAATTGCAAGCAGTAATTACCACTTTAGCAAATGAGCAACAGTTGCAAGCCAAATACCGTGACCATGCACTGACAAATTCGGGTGGTTATAAAAATATGCGTGAGTGTCACATTCAGCCGGACTGGTTATTGGTATATCAGATTCAAAGTGAAGTATTGGTGTTGAAACTGATTCGCACAGGTTCACACAGTGATTTGTTTTAATGATGGAAACTCCCCAAACCACATCGGTTTGGGGAGTTTTTGCAATAGTTTATTTTTACTCTTCCTCCGTCTCCTGAATCGAGCTTGTCGTGTCCTCTTCAAGCTTGAAGGTTATCTCAAACTCAGTCCAGTTGCCGTCGTCGTTCATGCGGAGGCATGTGGCGGTTACTTCGTCGCCGGGATTCAGCTCGAAGATTATCGCATAGACATCGTCCGCAGATGTGACCTTGGTGCCATTCATTTCTGTGATGACGTCGTCGACCTGCAGGTCGGTGTTCGAGATGTCGCAGGTTTCGTCGATTTCGGCGATATAGAGACCGGCGGGGAGACCATAGATGTCCGCCATGGTGTCGGAAATTGCGTAGAAGCTGATGCCGACCTTGGGACGCCCAAGGATTCCGCCGTTTTCGATGAGCTCTTCCAGAATCGGAATCGCAGCGTTGATTGAGATTGCAAAGCCGATGTTGTCGTATTCGACAGCTTCAAGCTTCGACGAGGTGATGCCGACGACCTGTCCCCACATGTTGACAAGCGCGCCGCCAGAGTTTCCGGGATTGATGGCGGCATCAATCTGGATGCACTCCATGCTGATGTTGTCCGACTCGACGCTTATCATGCGGTTCAAGCCCGAAACGATGCCCGTCGTGACGGTCGATTCAAGACCGGCGGGGGAGCCGAGCGTGACAACCTGTTCTCCGAGCTCGAGCTGGTCGGAATCCCCGAACTGAGCGGGAGTCAGGTCGGTGGCGTTTATCTTGAGAACCGCCAAATCCGTTCTCGAATCGCTTCCGACAACGGTGGCGTTATATTCCGAGCCGTCATAGAGGCGAACGACGATTGATAGGTCGGCGTCCTCGATGACGTGAGCGTTTGTGATAATATAGCCGTCCGAGGTCATGATGATGCCGGAGCCCTGCGAATAAGACGCAAAGATGGTGTTTCCGGTGTATGCCTCGATGGTGACGATAGAGGGCAAGCAGGTCTGCGCGACGCCCTCGACGGTGTACCTTCCGTCCTCCTGATAATACTTTTCCTCAAGCTCTTCGTGCTGAACTGTCGGAATCGTGAACGTCTGGAAGTTTCCTGTGCCGTCAATCATGTTCTTTATCCAGCCGGAGCCGAAAACGGCGTGCGCCGTCACGAAGAACAGCACTACAAACAGTATCAGGAAGAATATAAAGCACTTGAGGAAGGTGTGACTGCTCCGTCTGACCGTTCCTATCGGCTTCGGGAGATAGTCGAGATTCGCAACCTCGTCATAGGCGAGCTCCCTCAGCTCATCCTCGACCGACTGCTCCTCTCGGACCTTCTTTTTCTTCATGGGAATTTCTTTTGGAAGTGGTTCTTCTGTCGGAGTAATCTCGGGTGATTCTATGGTTTCATTCTTTATTTCATTCTCTGGGGTAAATTCGTTCATAGGTGTATTGCCTTTCCGAAAATCGCTTAATCGTCGTCCTTCCTGTCGAGGAGCTTTACAGCCGCGGCAGTAGCCGCAACGATGGCGCCGACCTGCAGAAGGGTACGGGTATTGACACTGACGGTGTGATCGTTCTTTTTGGGCTTCTTGGCAGTCTTGACGGCGGTCTTTTTGACTGTGGTTTTCTGGGGCTTCTTGTACAACTCGGGATATTTATATGCCGGAGTTTCCTCCTCGGCGAAATATCTGTCGTCATATTCATAGTTGAAATCCGGTTCTTCATTCTCGGGCTCGCTCGCTTCGGCGGCTTTCGCCTGCTCGGCTCTTGCCTGTTCGAGAGAATCGACGGTTTTTTCCATGCTATCAAGCTTTTCAAGAAGTCTCTGTAGCTCTTCGTGAAGGGCGTTGTCTGCAGCGGCATCCTCCGCGGGAGCTTCTTCGGGGATTTCTATCGTTTCGGGCTCTTCGGACTCAACTGGTTCTTCGGGCTCTACAACCGCCTCATCGTCGATGTTTATATCGTCGATGCTCTCATCCGAGAATGAGATATTCACGTCGGGAACGTATTCCACGGGAGCAGGCTCCGGCTCGGTTTCAGGTTCAACCTCAGGTTCAACAGGAGCTTCCGGCTCGTGAACCTCTTCGGGAGCGTCTTCGACAACCGGCTCGGGCTCAGGTTCCACAACGGGTTCCGGTTCCGGCTCAGGCTCTGCGATAGCTTCGATAGCTTCGACAGCTTCCGCAACAGGCTCAGGCTCGGGTTCAGGCACGGGAACAACTTCCGGCTCGGGGGCAGGCTCTTCCGTTATGGGCTTCTCAACAGTAGGCTCTTCAGCGACTGCTTCGGCTTTTGCTTCTTCCTGAGCTTTCTTCTCTTCTTCAAGCTTCTTCTGAAGCTCTTCCTGCTTTTTTGTCAACGGGAAATCTTCGTCAAAGAAATCTATCATGGCTTTTTCCTTTCCTGTTCTTTACCGGCGTCCGGGCTGTCAAGCTCGAACTTGTATCCGACGCTCCATACCGTCGTAAGCTTCCAATGTGCTGATACTCCGTCAATCTTCTTGCGGAGCCTCTTTATGTGGACGTCAATCGTCCGTGAGCTCCCGTAATAGTCGTACCCCCAGACCTCGTCGAGTAGCTGGTCGCGGTTGAACACCGTGTTCGGGTGCGACGCCATATAATACAGCAGTTCGAGCTCCTTCGGGGGAGTGGGGATAATCTCGCCCCTGATCTTGAGCTCATAGCGGTTCATGTCGATGTCCAAGCCCTCATAGTGAATCTCTTTCGATTGAGAGCTCGGCTTCGAGAGACCGTATCTTCTGAGCACTGCCTTTACTCTTGCGGCGACCTCACGGGTATCAAACGGCTTCACGATGTAGTCGTCCGCTCCGAGCTCGAGTCCCAATACTTTATCGAATATCTCCGATTTTGAGGTTATGAATATAATAGGTATGTCGGACTTCTTTCTTATCTCCCGGCAGACCTGCCAGCCGTCGACCGAGGGGAGCGCCACTTCGAGGAGCACAAGATCCGGCTTGAGAGCGGAGAACTGCACAAGCCCCTCTTCGCCGTCAAGGGCAATCATCACGCTGTAGCCCTCTTTTTCGAGGCTGAGGCGAATCAGCTCGCAAATATTTCTGTCACTGTCTATTATAAGAACTCTTCCGCTCACAAATACCAACTCCCTTCGGAAGCGATCACATAAATATCTATCCTATATTATAGACTATAATTCGCTCTTTTTCAAGAGTTTCTGTGATTTTTGTTGCCAAAAGATTAATAAAAGCTAAAATCGGGCTCACAGACAGAGTTTTAACGCCTTGGTCGGAATTTAAACGGTATTTCCGAATTTGATGGTGCAAGTTGGGAATTTTTAATCGGAATCGAGCCCGACTTGTTGTGCAAACCGCCGAAAATCGAGTTTCGTGACAAATATCGCTTGATTTTTCCGCAGGGCGTGGTACAATAGATTTAGCACTCGGGAGCGAAGAGTGCCAAAATCAAGATTTTATATTATAATCCATAAAGGAGGAAACATTCATGACATTAAAACCGTTATTTGATCGTGTTGTTGTCAAGATGACCGAAGCCGAGGAAACCACAAAGGGCGGAATCATCCTCACAGCATCAGCAAAAGAAAAGCCTCAGGTAGCTGAGGTTGTAGCAGTAGGAGACGGCTCCCCGAGAGACGGCAAGGAAACCGCTATGAAGGTTTCTGTCGGTGACAAGGTTCTTCTTTCCAAGTATTCTGGAACCGAAGTCAAGGTTGACGGAGAAGAGTATACTATAGTAAGCATGGGCGATATTCTCGCAGTTGTAGAGTAATCGCTGAGCTATTTAATAAGGAGTGAATTTATAATGGCAAAAGAACTTTTATACGGCGAGGATGCAAGAAAGGCTTTGCAGTCCGGCATTGACCAGCTCGCCGATACAGTAAAGATTACATTGGGTCCGAAGGGCAGAAACGTAGTTCTTGACAGAAGCTACGGTCAGCCGCTCGTCACCAACGACGGCGTTACCATCGCAAAGGAAATCGAGCTTGACGACACATTCGAGAACATGGGCGCTCAGCTCATCAAGGAAGTTGCCACCAAGACCAACGACGCCGCAGGCGACGGCACCACCACCGCAACTCTTCTTGCTCAGGCTATCGTCCGTGAAGGCATGAAGAACATCGCCGCTGGTGCAAACCCGATGGTATTGAAGAAGGGCATCCAGAAGGCTGTTGACGTTGCTACTGATGCAGTTGTTGCAAACTCCAAGGCTGTTTCCGGAAGCGCTGACATCGAGAGAGTCGCAACCGTTTCCTCCGGCGACGAGAGCGTAGGCAAGCTCATTGCTGATGCTATGGAGAAGGTCACCGCTGATGGCGTTATCACCATCGAGGAGTCCAAGACCGCCGACACCGATGTTGACGTTGTAGAAGGAATGCAGTTCGACAGAGGCTACATCACCCCCTACATGGTAACCGATACCGACAAGATGGAAGCTGTCCTTGACGACGCTGTCATCCTCGTTACAGATAAGAAGATTTCGAACATTCAGGAAATCCTTCCGCTTCTTGAAGAAGTCGTAAGAAGTGGCAAGAAGCTTCTCATCATCGCCGACGATATCGAGGGCGAGGCTCTTTCGACCATCATCGTCAATAAGCTCCGTGGCACCTTCAACTGCGTTGCTGTCAAGGCTCCCGGCTTCGGCGACAGAAGAAAGGAAATGCTTCAGGATATCGCTATCCTCACCGGCACCGATGTTATAAGCTCTGACCTCGGTTATGAGCTCAAGGACACCACTCTTGCAGACCTCGGCAGTGCAAGACAGGTAGTCGTCACCAAGGAGACCACCACCATTGTCGACGGCGCAGGCGACCAGTCCGAAATCAAGGCAAGAGTTGCTCAGATTCGTTCCGAGATTGAGAACACCACCTCTGATTACGACAGAGAAAAGCTTCAGGAGAGACTTGCCAAGCTCGCCGGCGGCGTAGCCGTCATCAGAGTCGGCGCCGCTACCGAGACTGAAATGAAGGAGAAGAAGCTCCGTGTTGAGGATGCACTTTCCGCTACCAAGGCGGCAGTAGAAGAGGGCATCGTAGCCGGTGGCGGAACAGCACTCTTGAACGCTACTCCCGCAGTCGAGAAGCTCGTTGAGACCCTTGAGGGTGATGAGAAGACCGGTGCCAAGATTATCCTCAGAGCTCTTGAGGAGCCCGTAAGACAGATTGCCGCAAATGCAGGTCTTGACGGCGGAGTTATCGTAAATAACATCCGCAGAGAGAACAAGGTCGGCTATGGCTTCGACGCTTACAAGGAAGAGTATGTCGACAACATGATTTCCGCAGGAATCGTTGACCCGACCAAGGTTACACGTTCCGCTCTCATCAATGCCGCATCAGCCGCTTCGATGGTTCTCACCACCGAAAGCCTCGTTGGCAACAAGAAGGAGCCCGCAGCTCCCGCTCCTGCCGCTGACCCGTCGATGGGTGGCATGTACTAATAGATATCAGGTAGCAAGTAAACCGCCATATATAGAATCCGCCGTTCTCTTATCAAAAGGGGACGGCGGATTTCTTTTCTGATAAAATACGACAACTCCGGTGGAAATGTATACAAAATCAGTGGTTGTGCAACATGCACAAAAAACGTGTTTTTATTTGTGCAAGTTGTCAATAGAAACCGAGGACAATTTGTGTTATAATAAATCTCGCCAAATACTTTTAGGAGGTATTATAATAATGAAGAGGCTAATTGGTATTATCTGCGTAGTCCTGGCTATGACCATGGCTATGACAGCTATCTCATTCGCCGCTACAGCAGACATCGTAAACGAGTCTGTTGAGGGAACCGCCACTGTTGACGGTACCAAGGACGAGGCTTATGACGCCGCTACTGCTCTTGAATTCGTTCAGAAGGGCTCCAGCAACGGCGGAAGCGAAGTTCTCGACGATCCGATAGGACGCGCATACATCATTAACGACGCTGAGTGGGTATACGTTTGGTTTGAGGTCTATGACGACTCTCTTGATCAGGGCTCAGCTAACACCTATGAGCAGGACTCTGTTGAGTTCTTCTGGATGGACAACAACTCCAAGTATCAGCTCCGTGTCCGTTACGACGGATCTATCAGTGCTGATACCGGCTCCGACTGGGCTGACAAGGGTGCTGAGTTCGTAGCAGTTGAGACCGACAATGGTTTCGCTGTAGAAGCTAAGTTCCCGATTACCGATGTCAAGGACAATCAGATCGAAATGACCTTGCAGATCAACGCCTGCACCGACGGTAGCCGTGATTACACCTGCTACATCCTCGGCAATGACGACGCTGATAACGCTTATCAGAGAACCAGCCGTGACACCGATTACAATGTTTGGTGGACTTTGACCCTCGCAGGCGAATTCGAAGACACCAGAGTTGAGACTGCTGACCTCCCCATGGAGCTCACTGCTGACAACTACACCACCGTTCAGGGCTTGAAGATCGGTGCACAGGCTTATGGTCAGGAAAACGTAACCTGGTCTAACTGGACCTCTGTTGGTTCCTACACATCTGTTGGCTACGGCGAATCCGTAGATGTAAGCTGGGATTATGATGCTTACACCTTCGATGGACTCTTCACCGAAGAGAATACCAGCGGATGGACTGTAAACCCTGCACTCGCAATTCAGATTCAGGACGACGGATATCTTACTCTTCCTGAAGATTCGCAGGCTGGCGACACTGGTGACAGTGCAAGATTCACATTCACCTATTCCGACATCACCATCACCGCTGAAGGCTATGATGATATCGTAATCTCTGGCGACACTGTAACCACAAGATGGACCATTAAGGATGAGGGCGGTTGGACTTCTGGTACTTCCAAGGCTATTGACATCCTCGCTCCTATCATGGAAGCAACAGGTCTTGACCTTCAGGGCGTAGTTGAGCAGTATCTTCCTGCTATGACCAATGTTTCCTTCAGTCTTAGCTTCGACGCTTATGAGCTCGTATATCCTGAGGATATCGATGCATTCCTGGTTGAACTCGATGCAGAGGACGAAGAGGTCTTGGCTTCCTTGCAGGAATACATAGACAGAGTTGACGCCGCTGAGGAAATCGTAAACAGCGAAGAGTCCACCCTCGAAGAGAAGGAAGACGCTCTTGACGATGCCAAGAAGGCTGCTAACCGTGCAACCAAGGCTGCTGAGAACTATCCGAAGGCTACCGAGGCTGCTGACGAGCTTCAGGACAGAGTCGCTACCATGACCGCAACTGTTGAGGCACTTCAGGCAGAGGCTACCGCTGATGAAGAGGTTGTCGAGGATGAAGATACTTCCGCTGACACCAGCTCATCTTCAAGCTCTGACAGCTCAAGCTCCACCGGAGTTGTAGTTGGAATCATCATTGTTATCGTAGTAATCGTTGTCGTTGTCGTCGTAGTAGTCGTCACCGGCAAGAAAAAGAAGAAGTAATTCCGATTAGCCGATAATAAATAAACCCTAAAAGAAATGCCGCCATCCAATCGGATGGTGGCATTTTTGTGTCAGTTTAAAAATTTGAGATTGACTTTCCGGTTTCCGATGTGCTAAAATCCATAAGTCGAACAGCGAAGGAAGCGTAGAATCACGACAGGTTCTGCGCTTCTTTTTGTGCGTTTAACGGCTAATTTCGCCATATTCGACAAATTATGTATCTTGAAGGAGTCAATCTAATGGAACAAAACAACTACTTGGGAACTGAGAAAGTGGGCACACTTCTTCGCAAATTCGCAATCCCTTGCATCTGCTCCCTTATCATTTCCTGCCTCTATAACATCGTCGACCAGATTTTCGTCGGCAACATGATAGGCTACGTCGCAAACGGCGCGACCGGAATCATCTTCCCGATAACGGTCGTAGGCTGGGGTATGTCGCTCTTCTTCGGCGACGGCGTCGCGGCGATGCTCTCGATGTGCCTCGGAAGTAACAAGACCGAGGATATTCATAAGTATGTCGGCAACGGCATTATGTGGACAGTCCTCTCGGGACTTATAATAATCCTCATCAGCTACACCGCAGGCGACAGCCTTCTCTGGCTCATCGGCGCAACAGAGGAGAATATCGGAATGGCGCATGCCTACGGCTTCATCATCTATGCCATGATGCCGCTTGCCATGCTCCAGAACTGCCTGGCGGCTATCATCCGTGCAGACGGAAGCCCGAAGTACTCGATGCTTGCTATGATTGTCGGCGCCGTCATCAACATCGTCGGCGACCCGATTTGCATCTCCTTCTGGGGAATCCGTGGCGCCGCAGTCGCAACCATTCTCGGTCAGTTCGTTAGCTTCTCAATCTGCTTCGCATATCTTTTCAGAAGCAAGAACTTCAGGCTCTCGCTCAGTAGCTTCAAGCCGAGCTTCCGCCTTACTAAGAAGGTCATGTCCCTCGGCACCTCGAGCCTTCTTACACAGCTCTTCATCATGATTATAACGGTCGTCAACAACATTCTTCTCGTCAAATTCGGCGCAATGTCCGAATATGGCTCTGACATTCCGCTCTCGGCGTTCGTCGTCATCATGAAGCTTTTCCAGATTGTTCTTAATATCGCTATTGGCATCGCCGCCGGTGCACAGCCTATCGTCGGCTACAACTACGGCGCAAAGAAGTATGACCGAGTCATGGATTTGCTGAAACTGGTCATGAAGTGGACGGCGATTGTCTGCATCATCTGCACGGTTCTTTTCGAGGCAATCCCGCAGGCGTTCATTCTCATGTTCGGCGCCGACAGCGAGCTCTATCTTGAATTCGCGGTGCAGTGCCTGAGAATCTATCTTTCGCTCATCCTCTTCACCTGCCTGCAGAAGGTCTCGGCAATCTTCCTCCAGTCAATCGGTCACGCCAAGGAAGCGGCTCCGCTTTCTGCTCTGAGAGACGTGCTTCTCATAATCTTCTCGCTCGTTGCAACTCAGCTCGTCGGAGTCACCGGCGTATTCTGGGCAGCACCTCTTGCCGACGTAATCGCAATGGCAATCACCGCGTTCGTCATGGCAAAGCTCTGGAAGTCCTTGAAGCTTGAAAAGCTCTCGGAAGAAAAAGCCCAGATGGTCCTAAGACCTCTTCCCTCGAAGCACTGAAAACAAAAAGGCAAGCCTTTGCGGCTTGCCTTTTTTATATCCGGATTAATCTATGAAGTCCTTGACCTTATTGGAACGGTTCGGATGCCTGAGCTTTCTAAGTGCCTTCGCCTCAATCTGGCGGATACGCTCTCTGGTGACGTTGAACATCTGCCCGACCTCCTCAAGGGTTCTGCTTCTGCCGTCCTCAAGACCGAAGCGAAGACGGAGCACTTTTTCTTCTCTTTCGGTAAGAGTGCCGAGTACCTGGTCAATCTGCTCTTTAAGGAGCACCTGCGAAGCGGCTTCGGTCGGCTCGGGGGCGTTTTCGTCGGGGATGAAGTCGCCGAGGTGGCTGTCCTCCTCCTCACCGATAGGCGTCTCGAGAGAAACAGGGTCCTGAGCTATCCGCATAATCTCCCTGACCTTGTCGACCGGCATGTCAAGCTCTTCGGCAATTTCCTCCGCCGTCGGGTCTCTGCCGTTCTGGTGCAGGAGGGTGCTCGAAGCCTTCTTGACCTTCGTTATCGTCTCGACCATGTGCACGGGAATCCTGATGGTTCTTGCCTGGTCGGCAATCGCCCGTGTGATGGACTGGCGAATCCACCATGTCGCATAAGTAGAGAACTTGAAGCCTTTGGTATAGTCGAACTTCTCGACGGCTTTGATGAGACCGAGGTTTCCTTCCTGAATGAGATCGAGGAAGCTCATGCCTCTTCCGCCGTATCTCTTGGCAATGGAAACGACAAGTCTCAGGTTCGCCTCGGCAAGGCGCTTCTTTGCCTCTTTGTCGCCCTGCTGGATTTTCTTTGCGAGCTCAATCTCTTCCTCGGAGGTGAGCAGGGGAACTCTGCCGATTTCCTTGAGATAAATCTTGACCGGGTCGTCGATTGCGATTCCTTCGGCAAGGGAGATGTCATAGTCATCTTCGTTCACATCCGGGACATCGCTGTCGTCCGGCAGATCCTCGAGCTCCATGTCAAGGTCAATTTCCGAGAACGGGTCCGGCTCAATCTCGACATCGTCGATTATCTCAATACCGTTTGCGGAGCACGCATCATAGAATTTGTCAATCTGCTCGGCATCGAAGCCCGCATCCTCAAGGGCATCGGTTATCTGTTGTGTCGAGAGCTTTCCTGAAGCCTTACCGGTTTCTATAAGGCTGTCGATTACATTTTTCTTATCGCTCATGATTTATTCCTCCAAATTATGTCAATTCTTCTCCCGACGGAGCTTCGAGGTGTAGGCGAGCAAATCGTCGTCCGACATTTTCGAAGCGTCTTCGGAAGCTTCACTTTCGCTGTTAAGAATCCCAATATAGTCCGCAAGGGTTTTTTCGTCAATCGTAATATCTTTAGATTGAACTAAAATATGGCTTATTTTGTCCATATCCTCGCCGTAAAATTCGTTTTCAAGTGTTGTAATAGTTGCATATCCGCCCTTTTCATAGCAATTTTTAAGGGCTTCATATGCTTTTTTAAGAAATTCGTCCGAAAATCGCTCGGCTTTAAGGCTTCCGAATATTTCGCCCTGCTTCTCGTGGTGATCAAGAGTATAGGCGATGATTCCTTCTTCGGCTTTCTCACGCTTCGTAAGAGTCCTGTTCGGGTTGGCTGTCCGAGAGCCGCTGACCGTTCGCATAAGCTCCCTGTCTTCGCGCTTTTTGGACTCCCTGACCTGCTTTCTTAAGTAGGCGTTGACCTCTGCCGTGAGAGAATCCTTGGTGACATCGTTCTCAAGAGCTACTCTCGAAATATACACGTCCCTCTGGACCTGACTTTCGATTCCCGCAAGAACCGCAACCGTTCGCTTGAGATATTCGACCTTGCCCATGTCCGTATCGACATCGAGCCCCTGCTTGCACTTCGCAAGCTCGAACTCGACCGAGCCTTCCGAGCCGTTTAAGAGTAGCCGGAACCTGTCGGTGCCGAGCTTATTTATGTAGTCGTCGACGTCCTTGACTCCGTCGCCCGAGATACGGACGACCTTCGACTTGAGCCCCGCCGCCGAAAGAAGGCTTATCGCCGCCGAGGTCGCTTTTTGCCCCGCGGCGTCGGCATCGTAGCAGATATAGACCTCGTCGCAGTACTGCGCCATAAGCCTTGCATGCTCCGAGGTGATAGCCGTGCCGCATGTGGCGACAGCTTCCGTGAATCCCGCCTGATGAAGGGTGATGACGTCAAGGTTACCCTCGCAGAGGATAAGCCGCTTCGACTTTGCCGCCGTGTTCTTTGCAAAATTCATAGCAAAGAGCGTCCGGCTCTTCTCATAAACCGGCGTGCCCCTCGAGTTCAGGTACTTCATGCCCTGAGGATTCGGATCTAACGTCCTTCCCGAGAACGCCACGACATTTCCTCTGAGATCGAAAATAGGGAACATGACCCGGTTCACGAAGAAGTCGAAGCACCTGCCGTTTTTCTTGCTGATGAGCGAGCCCGCAAGGAGCTCGTCTTCGGTGTACCCGAGCGACAGCATGTGGTTCGTAAGGCTTGTCCACCGGTTCACGGCAACTCCCAGCCCGAAGCTCTTTATCGTCTCGGGTCGCAATCGTCGTTTCTGGATGAGATATTCAAGCCCCGCCTTGCCGTCGGGGGTCTTAAGATTCGAGTAGAAGAACTTCGCGGCGTCCTTGTTCATCTGCAGAAGTCTTTTTTTTGATTCGGCTCTCGGGTCTTCGTAACCGCTTTCGGGAATCGGGATTCCAGCGCGCTCCGCCAAGAATCTCACCGACTCCGCAAAGTCGAGGTTTTCAATCTTGCTTATAAATGTGATGACCGAGCCGCCTGCGCCGCAACCGAAGCAATAGAAGCTCCCGTTGTCGGGGTAGATGACGCACGACGGAGTCTTTTCAGAATGGAACGGGCAGTTGCATTTATACAGCCGCCCTGCACGCTTGAGTGAGACGTACTGCCGCGCGACGTCCTCAATTCTGTTCGCGTCCTTGACCCGTTCCAAAAAATCGTCCGAAAACCGCGGCATTATTCTCCCTCCTTCGCATAGCTATAGGACTAAAATTATATTAGCAAACGCTCCAGCTCTTCGGGACATACAAATCCATGAAGAGGTTGATACAGAATTTGTCGGTCATTCCGGCGATATAGTCGCAGACCGCCGTGTCGGCATCGAACCTGTCCGCAAGTGCGATATAGTCGGGCGGAAGCCGCTTCGGATCCTCGAGGAAGTATTTATAAAGCTTCTCGAGCATAACCCGGGCTTTCTTCTCCTCCGATTTGCAGAGGGGATTCGTATAGACCTGCTCATACATGAACTTGTGGAGAATGTTTTCGGCGTTCCCGACGTCTTCGTCAAAGTGGATGTTCTCGGCGCCGTTCTTGACTAAGTTAGACACAAGTGTCGTGATTCTCTTCGATTTCGTGTCGCCGAGGACTTCGACCGCATCCTGCGGCAGGTCTTCATTCCGAAGGACTCCGGCTCTGATGGCGTCCTCGATATCGTGGTTTATATAGGCGATGACGTCCGCCAAGCGCACGACATAGCCCTCGCGGGTTTCGGCAATCTCGTTTGTGTGCTTCAGAATTCCGTCCCGCACTTCATATGTAAGGTTCAGCCCTTTGCCGTCTTTTTCAAGAACGTCAACCACTCTCAGGCTCTGCTTGTAGTGCTTGAAGCCCTTGGGGGAGAGTTCATTAAGGACTGCCTCGCCGGCATGTCCGAAGGGCGTGTGCCCGAGGTCGTGCCCGAGAGCAATCGCCTCGGTCAGGTCTTCGTTGAGCCGCATAGCCCGGGCAATCGTCCTCGCAATCTGGCTCACTTCGAGGGTGTGCGTGAGCCTGGTTCTGTAGTGATCGCCGGTCGGATTCAGGAAAACCTGCGTCTTCTGCTTGAGCCTTGAGAAGGCGTTGCAGTGGATAATCCTGTCTCTGTCCCTCTGGTAGCATGTCCGAAGCGGGTCGGGCTGAAGATATACCTGTCTGCCCTTCGAATCCTTGGATTTCGAGGCAAATTCGCAGAGAGCTTTCTCCTCAATCATTTCGGTATAAATACGAGCATCGCTCACACATATCCCTCCTTCGATAATTTCTCTATATACTTATACAAATAAAATCACGAATCTCCTTCATTTGTTCCGAACAAAAGTGAAAATTCGTGAGATATTACAAATTATCAGGAAAAATCAATCGTAGTTTCGTCAGATTTGACAATATTCACGTTGCCGTTCGTGAGGTCAACGAGCGCTTCCATCAGCCTGTCGCAAGTCTCCGCCTTGATAGCGGCGGTAATCTTCACGTTCTCCGCAAATTCGGTATTGTCAACCCGAGCGCTCTGTTCCGCAAGGCACCGGATGATTCTTTCATCCCACGAATAGTCGCTTTCTACAGTCAGGTAATATCCAGACAGCATCTCGACGATTTCCGAAGCCCCGACCGCCAGCGAAGCCGCATTGGAGTAAGCCCGTGTCAGTCCGCCTTTGCCGAGGAGAATCCCGCCGAAATATCTCGTCACGACGATGCAAACGTCGGTGAGCCCCGTTTTCTGGATGACATCTAAAATCGGCAATCCCGCAGTTCCCTGTGGCTCGCCGTCGTCGGAATACCTCGTGATGAAGCCGTCTCTGAGGACATAGGCATAGCAGTTGTGCCGGGCTTTGCGATTCTCCGAGCGAACCTTCTCGATAAATGCGACCGCCTCTTCATCCGTCCTGACAGGGGATATAGCGCCGATAAATTCGGATTTTTCGATGGTTATGCTGTCCATGGCAGGTTTACGAATCGTTTTATAGCTCACATAAATCACCCTGACTTTGAAATGAACAAAGCGGCAAACCGCAAACGGCTGCCGCTAATTGTGCATCTTCAAACGAAATTACTTGTTGTCCTTGTTAAGACCATAACGCTTGTTGAAGCGATCAACACGTCCGCCGGTATCTACAAGCTTCTGCTTGCCGGTGAAGAACGGATGGCACTTTGAGCAAATTTCAACCTTGATGTCCTTCTTGGTGGAACCGGTATGGATTACGTTTCCGCAGGCACATGTGATGGTTGTCTGCTGATAATCAGGATGAATTCCTTCCTTAGCCATGAGATTTCCTCCTTTCTGAACTTATAAACATAGTAGCCCATCTTCCTAAGTTCAGACAGTAGTACTATGGGATTGACATTATAAACCGCAACGCAGTTTTTCACGGTAGATATTATAGCACAACGCTACAGAAAATGCAAGAGTTTTTTGAAACTAATCTGCGCCAATATTAATCGCATCCAGATTCACATTCTCAAGACTGCTCCTGTCAACGGCTATCGCAATCAGATACCACTGCTCGTTTTCCTCGTCGAAGCCGTAGCTCAGGTTGTCGATGGTGACGAAAATCTGGTAGTTATAGATGAACAGATCGGTGACCTCCGGCTTTGCAAGCGTCTTGTCATAGGGGAGAACCATGACGAGGAGCACATACTCCTCGAACATCTCCCTATCGAAAACAGCGCCGAAGTACTTCACAAACAGCGTATCAAGGTCGAAATCGCCCTTGTAGGTCTCGTAAAAGCCGAGCATTTCCTCATAGGTCTCGAGCGTGTCGACGTGCGTCGTGACGTCTTCGACGAGAGCCGGAGTCTTGAAGGTGAAAGCCCAGTACTCGGGATAAACATAGGTGAATCTCTCCGAGTCGTAGGCTCCGATGCTGTCGTCGTCGATGAGCTCGGTTATTTCGAGCGCCACGTTGTCGGTGTCGATGTCGTCGAATCCACCCTTCGGAGCGGTGAATACAAGATGATAAATCGTCCCGTCGCTTGTGGGTGCATTCTCGGGGATGTGCCGTGTGATGCTGATTACAAACGAGCCGTCCTCGAAAAGCTCCATCCCGTCAACCGAATGACTGACATATACCGACGGCTCGCTTATTACGACAATCATAACGTCGTTATCCTCGAAAAAGTCATCGGTGAACGAAGCCATCGTAATCGTGAACCGGGCGCCGAAGGAATAGCTCTTTTCGGTCGCGTAGTAATATTCCTCAATCTCGGAATAGGAGTGCATGACATATGCTTTCGGGTAGCTGTCGGCACCTTCGTATTGAAGAACCATCGTAAGAAAGCTTCCGTAGAAGCTTCCGTCGTGCGGCGCTCCCGAAATCGGGACGGTGTCCTCGGGGTCGGCGACCGTCGTTACCTCTTCGGACACATCCTCCGTCGTCAGCTCGTTATTCTCCTTGACCTTCGAACAGCCACCGAATAGCGACATTATAATCAGGCAGGCGGCGAAAACTGCCGTTATTCGATTTAACTTGGTTTTCGTTGCATTCGCCTTCTTTCGGTTATGCTTAAAGCCTTTCGGTTACGAAAATATCGTAGATAGACTTGATGGAGGTCTCGAAGTCCTCATTCGAGATTCCGACGATGATGTTAAGCTCGCTCGAGCCCTGATCTATCATCTTGACGTTGACCTTGGCGTGAGCCAGAGCCGCAAAGATTCTCGCCGCAGTACCGCGCTGTTTTCTCATACCACGACCGACGACAGCCACAAGCGCCACATCTCTGTCGACGTCGATTCTGTCCGGGTGGACGCTTCTTTCAAGAGCACGGATAATCTGCTCTTCCTTCTCTTCGTACTCGCTCTTGTGGACGACGATGCTCATCGTGTCGATTCCGGAAGGCATATGTTCGAACGAAATTCCGTAGTTCTCGAATACTTCGAGAACCTTGCGCCCGAATCCTAATTCAGAATTCATCATGTCCTTTTCAATCGTGACGGTGACGAAGCCGCAGTGACCGGCGATACCGGTGATGACGTATTCGCTTGAATCTCCGCCGTCGTTCTCGACAATCATGGTGCCCGGGTCGTCGGGCTTGTTGGTGTTCTTTATGTTAATCGGAATGCAGGACTTGCGAACGGGGAATATAGCATCCTCGTGCAGAACTCCGGCACCCATGTAGGAAAGCTCTCTGAGCTCCTGATAGGTGATGGTCTTTATCGGAACGGGGTCGGGGACGATTCGGGGGTCGCAGACGAGGAAGCCCGACACGTCCGTCCAGTTTTCATACAAATCGACGCCCATAGCCGCCGCAACGATTGAGCCGGTTATGTCCGAGCCGCCACGCGAAAACGTCTTGATGGTGTCGTTCGGCATCGAGCCGTAAAAGCCGGGGATAACGGCATTTCCGACCTCGTCGAGTCTTTCCTTGACCGCGTGGCAGGTCTCTTCAAGCTTTAATTTCGAATCGTTTGCGAAGAAGATGACATCCGCCGCATCGACGAACGCAAAGCCTAAGTACTTCGCCAGAATTTTGCCGTTCAGGTATTCTCCTCTTGAAGCGGCATAATCCCGTCCGGCTCTTGCCTTGAAGCCGCGCTCGATAGTCTCGAACTCATCATCTAAGCTCATATCGAGCCCCAAGCCCTCGATTATGTCATTATAGCGGCTCTTGATAGACGAGAACATCCCCTCGAAGTCGCCGCCACGGGTTGCCATGTCATAGCAGGCATAGAGCATGTCGGTGACCTTTGTGTCCTTCGGATTCCTCTTGCCGGGAGCAGAGGGGACGACATATTTTCTTGCCGGGTCCGCTTTGATGATGTTTGCTACTTTTATAAACTGGTTGGCGTCGGCTAATGAGCTTCCGCCGAACTTGACTACTTTTGTTGACACACTGAAATCTCCCTTACTGTCATTGAATGCCGGCGCAAAGAAACAAAGCCCTTGCATAAAACGGCTCATAACATTATATTATTTTGCGCGACCATAGTCAACAGATTTTTACCCGAAAACTCAAAAAAAATCTTTCTTGGGAGTGCAACTGTCCACATGTGACGGACAAATTCCCGCAATCGTTTTTGAGTGCCCGGGTAATCAAAAATTTACTGCTGTTGAGCCTCTTCCGCCTCGACCTGTTTGCCGGCATTTTTGATGGTCTCGCGCATGGTCTTGATTTCGTTAAGGGACTTGTTCAAGGACTTTTCGGTCTCGCCAAGGATATTGTCAAGCTTCTCGACCATAGCCTTCTTGATTGAGAGGTCCATTGCGTGCGACTGAGCGGTCAGGTCCTGAGCGGCGGCTTTTGCCTGCTTGACAATCTCTTCCTCCGAGACAATCTTCTTTGCCTTTTCCTCGGCGTCCTTGATAATTTCCTCCGCCTTTTCGTTGGCATCCTGAATGATGCTTGAACGGTCGGCGACCATCTCTTTTGCCTTCCTGATTTCGGTCGGGAGGTTGTAGCGGATGTTGTCGATGCAGTCACGAAGCTGGTCGGTGTCAACCATGCTCTTCTTGTTCGAGAAGGGGACTGTTACCGCCTTGTCGAGCACCTCGTCCATCATCTCTAAGATTTCATCAATAGTCATTAGTTTCTACTCCTTCGCATTTATTGTTTCCCGCCCAAGACCCGTGAGTCTGGCGGCAATTCTTTCCTTGATTTCAGCCGGCACGAAGTCACTGATGTCCCCACCGAAGTAGGCAATCTGTTTTACTACGCTTGAGCTTAAGTACATGTTTTCCGAGCGGGTTACGAGGAAAATCGTCTCCGCCTCGGGGCAGAGCTTCTTGTTGGCGAGCGCCATCTGGAACTCGTATTCAAAGTCGGAAACCGCCCGGAGCCCCTTGACGATAGCCGTCGCGCCTTTGCTCTTCACGAAGTCCGCAAGCAGTCCCTCCGACGCCTCAACCTCGACGTTAGGGAGATTCTTCGTGACGGTCTTTATCATCTCGACCCGTTCCTCGGGCGAAAACATCGGCTCCTTGGTCGGGTTGATCGAGACGAGGACGATAACCTTGTCGAATATCGCCGAAGCGCGCTGGATTATGTCGACGTGCCCGAGCGTAACCGGGTCGAAGCTACCCGGACAAACCGCGATACGTTCACTCATCCGCTTCGCCTTCTTCCTCATTGTCCTTTACGAATACGCTGAGAGCGGTTTTCTTGCCACAGCTGTATCGCTTTCTGAGCTTTAAGCCCGCAAATTTTTCGGGGAGAACAAGCCTCGCTTCGTGCTCGCAGACGACTATGCACTTCTCGCTCATGATAGCCTCGCAGAGCTCGAGCGATTTTTCCGTCAAGCCCTCCTCATACGGCGGGTCCATCAGGATTATGTCGAACTTCTCGTGCCCGCTCGCCGCCATCTTGAGGTAGTTAATCGCGTCGGTGTTGATAATCTTCGATTGGTCGCCTAAGCTACACGCTTTCACGTTCTCTTTTATTATGCCGACCGCATCTCTTGCTTTTTCGACGAATACAGCGCTGTTTGCGCCCCTACTGAGCGCCTCGATTCCGAGCTGTCCGCTTCCCGCGTAGAGGTCAAGAACCCTCGTATAGGGAATGTCAAACTGTATTATCGAAAAGATGGTTTCTTTTGTTTTGTCGGTTGTCGGTCTTGTCTCTTCGCCCTCGAGGGCTTTGAGCTTTCTTCCTCGCAGACTGCCGGTAATAACTCTCATACTGGGAGCCGCCTTTCTGTATTATTTATTGGTTTCCTGTGTTATATCTTTCGCGGTATTTCCTCATGGATTCCGCAAAGACCTCGCCGTTCGACGGTGGAGTATAGGTGATTGCGTTCGCTCCCGCCGCGATGGTTTTGGAGATTGATTCGTCCGTCAGACCGCCGGTTGCGATAATCGGAAAGTCGGGGTATTTCTCCCGAATCATCCTGACAAGTTCCGGGGTCTTCGTCGATGCCGCAACGTTCAGGATATCGGCACCCGCCTGAATACGTCGGTCGATGTCCTGCTTTTCCGAGACGATGGTCGCCACGACCGGGATATCTATTTTCGTCTTGATCTGTGTGATAATCTGCGGGTCAATCGGAGCATTCACGACGACCGCAAAAGCTCCCTGATTCTCGGCGGTCTCGGCAAGCCGAACGGAGCGCTCGCCGCCGGTAACTCCGCCTCCGACGCCGACAAACACCGGAACGTTTGAGACTTCTATTATCGCCTGAGAGATAACCGGCTGTGGGGTGAACGGATAAACCGCGATGACGGCGTCCGCATTGATATTATTGATGATTGCGACGTCCGTCGAGAAGACAAGCGACTTGATTCGCTTGCCGAATATCACTATTCCCGAACACTGGTAAATTGCATCCGGCACGCTGAGTGTATGACTTCTTAAAACGCCTGAGTATTCGGGTATCTTTTTTTGCATTTTGAATCCTTTCTGTAGAATAACTCTATTAGAATAACTCTATTGTAATTGGTCGATAAACTTCTCCTTGACTTCCTGTGCCTTTTCGGGACTGATTTTCATTACTGCGGCGATGTCTTCGATTGTCGCCGATTTAAGCTGTTGCTTGGTTTTGAATTCGTTAAGTAATGCCTGCGCCTTCTTCTCGCCGATGCCGTAAATTTTCGTGAGCTCGGTTTCGTGAGTGTGGGTCGAGCGCTTCTGCTTCTGGAATGTGATTGTATATCTGTGCACCTCGTCCTGAAGCTTCGTCAGGAGTGCGAATACAGAGCGTGATTTTGAAATCTGGATTTCGCTTCCGTCAGCCGTGACGACGGCACGGGTGTGGTGCTTGTTGTCCTTGACGAGTCCGAAGAGGGGAATGTCGACATGATACTCTTCGAGAAGCGGCAGAACCGCCGAAACGTGTCCCTTTCCGCCGTCAAGGAATATAACGTCGGGAAGCCTTTTGAAGCCCTCATCTTTGCACTCGGGGTCGAGATAATTCTCAAGCCGTCTCGAGATGACCTCGCGCATGCTGGCGTAGTCGTTCTGCTCAACGACGGTCTTTATGTTGAATTTCTTGTAATACTTCTTCGCAAACCGGCACTTGTCCATGACGACCATTCCGGCGACCATGTCGGTCGAGCCTAAGTTCGAGATGTCGTAGCATTCGATATAGTTCGGCGTTTTCGTGAGCCCCAATAGCTCGCCCAATTCTTCGAGCACAGCAACTTCTTTGCCGGTTCTTCCGATTCTCACGGAAAGCTGTTCGACGGCGTTCTTTTCGGCAAGGTCAAGAAGACCCTTCATCTCGCCGCGCTTCGGGTTCGCAATGCTGACTGCATGCCCCGACTTCTCGGCAAGAAATCGCCTTATGTTGTCGGTCTCTCTTAACTCCTCGTCGATATAAATCTCGCGTGGAATCTTCACGGCGCGGTCGTAATACTGAATCAGAAACTCTTCACGGGTCGAGATATCGTCCGTGGTTTCGCCCAAGATGAAATCCTGCTTGTCATAGAGCCGACCCATGCGGTAGTTGAGCACCGAAATGCAGGTGATGCCGCCGTTTTTGGCGAGGGCGAAGATGTCCGTGTCGGGCATGTTCTCCTCGAAAATCTTCTGCGTATCCGCCGAGCGGGTGATGGCGGCGATTCTGTCGCGAATGACAGCCGCCTTCTCGAACTCTAAGTTTTCCGAAAGCCGGTTCATCTCTTCCGTCAGCTCTTCGACCGACTGCTTGCTCCCGCTCTTTATATAGTCCACCGCCTGATTTATAATCTCGGCGTAGTCCTCTTTCGAAAAGCATCCCCGGCATAGCCCGATGCACCGCTTAATCTGGAAGTTGAGGCAGGGGCGCTCTTTGCCGAAGTCCCTCGGAAAGACCTTTTTGCAGGTCGGGAGCATGAATACTCTGTTGACCTCTTCGACAGCCTGACTCGAGGTAAATCCGCTTGTATAGGGACCGATGAAGGTGCCGGGACCCTTTTTCTGCATCTCACGGGTTATCCTCGGGTAATCCTCGTCCGAAATCTTGATGTAGGAATAGCCCTTGTCGTCCTTCAGAAGGATATTATATTTCGGCTTGTGCTGTTTTATCAGCGACGCCTCGAGGACAAGAGCCTCATAGTCGGATGAGGTGCAGATGAAGTCGTAATCCCAGACATTCGAGACCATCTTCGCAACCTTCGGCAGGTGGTCGTTGTCGTGAAAATAGGTGGAGACGCGGTTACGAAGGTTCTTCGCCTTGCCGATATATATGATGGTGCCGGCATGGTTCTTCATGATATAGCACCCGGGCGAGGTGGTGAGCCCTCGGGTCTTCTCCCGGAGGTATTCAAGCCGGGGGTTATCCTCTATGGTAACGCGCATCTGACTTCATGGTCTCCTTGCAAAAAATCATTGATCGAAATAGTTCACAATTCTTATAGTCTTGATTCTCTGTGGAACGGTGGGGCGGTCGTTCATATCGGTTTTGACCGAAGCAATCCTGTCGACAACGTCCATTCCCTCGACAACCGTGCCGAAAGCGGCATAGGAGCCGTCAAGATAGAGCGAATCCTTGTGGACGATGAAGAACTGGGACGAAGCCGAGTTCGGATCCTGAGCTCTTGCCATCGAGATGGTTCCTCTGGTGTGCTTGAGCGTATTGTTGACGCCGTTCAGCTTGAACTCGCCGCGGATATTCTCGCTCGAGCCGCCTGCGCCGGTGCCTGTCGGGTCGCCGCCCTGAATCATAAAGTTTTTGATGACTCTGTGGAAGATAAGCCCGTCATAAAAATGCTCGTTTACAAGCTTCTCGAAATTGGCGACCGTCAGAGGTGCCTCCTTCGGGCAAAGCTCAATCTTAATCTTCCCGCCGTCTTCCATTTCAATTACTACCATAATTATCGTCTCCTTTGATAAATCTGTATTAGCCTCCCCTGAAAGGGGAGGGGGACCATGCGAAGCATGGTGGAGGGGTTTAAAACTCACTTGCTTCCGTCTCTGTCAAACCCTCGGGTATACTCATATCCATCCCACTTACATCGCTCTCGGCGATATCAAAGTAATACTTCGTGAACGAGCCGGAGTCGGGGTTCTCGTCGACGACGTCGAAAGTGCCGTCCGTATAGAACGTCCATGTGGACGTAATAGTGCTTCCATGTGATACGACAGTGTACACTTCAATAACACAGTCGCTTTCTTCACTCGTTGAGACAAGTGAGTAGTACTCTTTGCTATATCCAAATTCAATCTCCGAAGCCGTCGAGGTTCTTGCGTACGAATAGTAAGTATAAGCGTCGAGGTCGATAACCGTGACGGTATCAGCCGTCATGACTATCTTCTGCGAGTTGTTGATGTAGACTTTATTGACGCCGTTTATATAGTATTCCCGTTCGTACATGACGACCGTTTCACCGTCGTAGGAAACAGCCTCGGTGAGCTTGGCATGTACTTGGGTGGAATTAAGAAGCGTCAGATAGTCCATCGCAATCGTGTCGGGAATATAGGTGACTTCTTCGTCCAGGTCGACCGAATCCTCGGTGGTCGTAATCTCGTTTGATGAGTCGTCAGCCGTGGTGGTCACTTCGGGAGTCTCTTCCGTGGTTTCGGTCTCGGAGGTGGTGTCGGCTTCCGTATATTCCACGGAAGTAACGGCTTCACTTTCGTCTTCCGCAGAAGTCGTGACGACATTGTCGGGAACTCCGTTATAGGACGTGGTGGCTTCGCTGTCGGTGCCGTTTTCCTCGGCGTTGCCGCAGGAGCACATGGTAATCAGCATACAAAATGCCATCAAAAATGCAACTGTTCTTTTCATAAAAACCGTCCTTTCGCACAGGAGATATCCGGTTACACAAAATACCAAGCTTATTATATCACAGTCTCCCCAATAATTCAAGCTTTCATATTTCAAAACGTATAAATTAAACTTTTCTTGGGAAGATAGAAGCAAATAAATATAGGGGAGTTGGATTTATGCCGCAAAGTTTAGGTCGGGCTACAATCATGATGGACAACGCCGTTTCAATAAAAAGCTGGGCGTCGGTTGTCGGAAAGAAGGAGGGCGAAGGACCCTTCGGCGACTGCTTCGACTATGTCGACAAGGACGACCGCTTCGGTCAGGACAGCTTCGAGAAGGCGGAAAGCGCAATGCAGGGGCTCGCCGTGCAGACGGCACTCGAAAAGTGCCACCTCAAGCCGGACGATTTGTCCTTCATGTTCGGCGGAGACCTCCTCAATCAGTGCATCGGCACGAGCTTCGGCATCGGCGACTTCAACGTGCCCTTTTTAGGCATCTACGGCGCATGCTCGACTATCGCCGAGGGGATTCTTTTATCGGCATTAGCCGTGGATTCCGGGGCAGGAGACATAGTCGCGGCGGTGACTTCGTCCCATTTCTGCACAGCAGAAAGGCAGTACAGATTCCCACTCGAATACGGCGGTCAACGCACCCCAACTTCCCAGTGGACTGCGACCGCATCCGGAGCGGTGATTTTGGAGAGAGGCAATGCCGCGCCGTTCGTCCGTGCGGTCACCATCGGCAGGATTGAGGACAAGGGAATCAAGGACGCAAACAACATGGGCGCCGCGATGGCACCGGCGGCATACTCGACGATAAAGCAGTTTCTTTCGGACACAAAAAAATCCCCCGACGAATTCGATCATATCGTGACGGGGGATCTGGGGAGCGTGGGCTCAAGAATCTTGGTGGAGCTGTTGCACCGCGATGGCATCGAAATTTCGGACAGGCACCTCGACTGCGGCTGTATGCTCTTCGACCCCGAGAATCAGGACGTTCATGCCGGCGGCTCGGGGTGCGGTTGCTCGGCAAGCATCTTAGCCGGGCACTTCCTGCCGGAATTGAGGAGAGGAAAGCTCAAAAATGTTCTTTTCGCCGCTACGGGTGCGCTTCTCTCGACCACTTCAAGTCAGCAGGGGATGACTATCCCGGGAATCTCGCACCTAATCTGGCTTTCAAGCGAAATCGGACTCTGAGGAGGTGATAGCATGCAATATTTATGGGCATTTCTGGTCGGCGGAATCATCTGCGCCATCGGTCAACTCCTCATCGACTTCACGAAGCTTACACCCGTACGAATCCTGACGCTATATGTAGTCGTGGGAGTAGTCCTGAGCGGAGTGGGGATGTATCAGTACCTCGCCGACTTTGCCGGAGCGGGCGCAAGCGTGCCGCTGACCGGCTTCGGCAATTCCATTGCCAAGGGAATAAGAGAAGCGGTCGACGAAAAGGGCTTCTTGGGGATTTTTACAGGCGGCTTGACAGCCTGCTCGGGTGGAATCACCGCCGCAATGGTCTTCTCACTCTTGGCGGCACTTATTTTCAAACCGAAGCCGAAGAGTTGAAAAAGCGGGACTGAGCAATCAGTCCCGATTTTTTGCGAGATTTTCGCCACTTTTCGCTTTCTGGATTGTAACCCTTGCACTTACACCCAACTTGTGTTATAATATTCTCATCAAACTTAGGGAGCACCTGTAAAATGCAGATTTCAAGCAGATTCACAATAGCGATTCATATTTTCGCTTGCATTGAGACGTTCAAGGACCAATACAAAATCACGAGCGAGTTTCTGGCGGGGAGCATCAACGTCAACCCGGTCATAATCCGCAGAATTCTACAACAGCTCAAAGCCGCAGGGCTCATCACCGTGGCTCGGGGGAGCGGGGGAGCGTCGACTGCGAAGCCTCTTGACGAAATCACCTTCCTCGATGTCTACAACGCCGTTGAGTGCGTCGAAAGCGGCGAGCTTTTCCATTTCCACGAAAACCCCAGTCAGGCTTGCCCCGTCGGCAGGAATATCCACGCCGCCCTTGACGACAAGCTGATGACGATTCAGCAGGCTATGGAGGACAAAATGCGGGAGATAACCGTCGCCGATGTCGTAAATGACACCAAAATTTGCATAGAAAAAGAGTCCGAAAGCTGAAGCTTCGGACTTTTCTTTTACCGGCATAGCCGATTTTATGCTACTTCAAAAATTTTAGTTGTAACTCTTGACATTACAACTGTGGCATGCTATACTATTGTTGTAATCAGAAAGATTACAACAATAATTTTTTCGGAGGTAATTTAGCTATGGCACTTTCTAATTTGGTTGGATGGGCTGACGAGACTTCTGTTGCTTCCGCTTGCGGTGCGGCTTGCGGAGCGGCTGATAAGGCAGAAGAGAAGCCCGCCACTTGTGGCTCTGCCTGCGGTTCTGCTTGTGGCGCATCCGATAAGCCGGAGGAAAAGCCCGCCGCTTGTGGGTCTGCTTGTGGTGCGGCTGACAAGCCGGAGGAGAAGCCTGCGGCTTGCGGTTCTGCCTGTGGTTCTGCTTGCGGAGCTAGCGACAAGTAATTCTGCCCGCAAAAATCGCCTGATGAGCCGGTGTCGGTTCATCGGGCATCTGCGAATTAACATCCGTCTATCGGATTTTCGATACAAATCAAAAGGAGAGCGTAATATGAAACAATACTTTTCTTTTCAATGGCACATTACAGACGAGTGCGACCAGAGATGCAAGCACTGCTACATCTTTTCCGAAAACGTCTGCAAAGAGCTGGATTCCATGAGTTGGCATGAGATGCAAGACACATTTAAGAACTGCCTCGACTTCTGCGAGACTTATAACCGTCTGCCGTATTTCTATATCACCGGCGGCGACCCCATTCTGCACCCGGACTTCTGGAAATTGCTCGGACTTATGAAGGAGCACGACATTCCCTTCACAATCCTCGGCAATCCGTTCCATCTTAATGATGAAGTGTGCCGCCGTCTGAAGGAGTACGGTTGCCGGAAGTATCAGCTTTCCATTGACGGAATGAGGGAAACGCACGACTGGTTCCGCAAGCCCGGCTCTTTTGATATTACGCTTGAAAAGATAGATTGCATCAACCGCGCGGGCATCCGAAGCGTTATCATGACCACCGTTTCCGGCACGAATATTGATGAAGTCCCCGACATTATTGACACAGTGGTTGCGGCAGGGGCAAACGTGTTCGCTTTTGCCCGTTACTGCCCGACTTCCGAGGAAAAGGATACCGGCATCGAACCGCTCCGCTATCGTAAACTACTCGCAGATTGCGATAAAAAATTCAAAGAATACGAAGCCGCCGGGTGTCAGACCTACTTCAACAAAAAAGACCATCTCTGGACTCTATACGAGTACGAAATCGGCGAATTCAAAATCCCTGAGAATGCGAAGAACGGGATGATTTACGGAGGCTGTAACTGCGGCAACTGTCATCTCACCATTCTGCCGACAGGCGATGTCTATGCCTGCCGTCGGGTTCAGAACAGCAAGGTCGGCAACGTCTTTGAAAGTCGCCTTGCCGACTTGTGGGTCACGAAGATGGAGGACTACCGGGATTACACGAAGTTTGAAAAGTGCTCCAAGTGCGAGCTTCTGGCATACTGTCGGGGCTGTCCCGCCGTGGCGAGCGGCAAGGATGGGAATTTCTATGCCGCCGACCCTCAGTGTTGGCATGAAATCCCGGAAAAGGAGGCTACGGAGCAATGAGTGAGCTGATGGAAACAATCCTGCACCGCCGTTCAATCCGTCGCTTCGACACAAGGCAGATTGAGGAGCAGGCGTTGCAGGAAATCTTGCAAGCCGGTCTGTACGCTCCGAGTGCCGGAGGAGGACAGCGAGTGATTTTTGCCGTCTGTCAGGATAAAGAGGTCAACGAACGCCTCGGTAAAATCAAACGGGCAAACCAAAATCCCCGTATGGCTACGGCTACAAATTATGTGTCAAGAGAACAGCCAAGTATTGCGGACGACCCGAATATAAAAAATGCCTTCTATGATGCCCCGACGGTTATCACCATGTTTGCGCCGAAGAACTTTCTCTTTTCGGCGGAGGATTGTGCGTGTGCCGCCGAAAACATGATGCTCGTGGCGGATTCACTGGGCATCGGCACCTGCTATCTGGGACAAGGCTGGGTGGCGTTTGCCGACCCATACGGTCAGGAAATCCTGAAAAAATGGAATATCCGCACCGATTACTATGCCGTCATGCAGCTTCTTCTCGGCTATCCCCGTGAGGGTGACCCTCATCCCACGGCAAAGCCAAGAAAAACTGAACGTATACTGAGATTTTAGATGGGAGGATTTTTATGGACGCACAGACCTGTCTTAAGAAACTGCAATATGTCGGCGTGCTCGAATTCGCAACCGTTGATTCCGACGGAAATCCGCAAATCAGAAATATTAGTGCCATTCACTACGAGCCCGACGGGATGTACTTTTTCACAGCGAGAGGGAAGAACTTCTGCCGTGAGCTGTTGTCCGACGGAAGAGTACAGATTCTCGGCTACACCCGCTATAAGGAAATGATTCGCCTCTCTGCGAAGGCAACGCCTGTCTCACAGGAAGAGCAACAGAAATGGACAGACGTTATTTTCAAAGAACAGCCATATCTCAGCAACGTCTATCCCGGTGACACAAGAAAAATCGGAATCGTTTTTGAAATACATAATGCCGAAATCGAATACTTCAATCTCGGCGTCAACCCGATTTTCAGAGAGAATTATACGATTGGAGAGGGTAAGGTTCGCCCGAAGGGCTATTACATCACTGATGCTTGCATCGGTTGCGGAAAATGCGTTAAGATATGCCCGCAAAAGGCAATCGAATTCGGCAAGCCGAGCATGATTCATCAGGAGCACTGCCTCCACTGTGGCAACTGCTTTGAAAACTGCCCGGTAAAGGCTATCGAGAGACAGGGGTAATATGACACAGGAAGACCGCAGAATCTACCTTATAAAAGAGCTTCTTGCCGAAGAGCCGCAGTATCGGGACTATGAAATCCCCGACGACGAATACTCGCAAAAGCGGCTTCTCAGGGCGCTTTTCAACGTCCGTCTGCCGAAGCCGATTAGCGACGAATTCTTGAAGATTCAGGACGAGTATCTTCGTGAAGAGACCATGGGGAAGGGAATTACGGATATATCTGACCTTGCGCCCGTCCGCGACGACATTTATCTCTGGCAGGGAGATATAACGACTCTTCGGTGTGGAGCTATCGTCAACGCCGCAAACTCGGCGCTCCTCGGGTGCTTTGCCCCGAATCACGGGTGCATCGACAATGCCATCCACACCTATGCGGGCGCCCAGCTTCGGCTTGCGTGCAACGAGATTATGCAGAAGCAGGGTCACGAGGAGGAGACGGGCACCGCCAAAATCACTCCCGCATTCAACCTCCCGTGCGACCACGTCATCCACACGGTCGGACCGATTGTCGCTTGGAGGCTCACGGAGAAGGACAAGAGGCTCCTCGCCTCCTGCTATCGCTCCTGTCTTGAGCTTGCGGATGAGAATAACGTCCCGAGCATCGCGTTCTGTTGCATCTCGACCGGCGAGTTCCACTTCCCGAACGACAAGGCGGCGGAGATTGCACTCAGAACAGTTTCAGATTATAAGAAAGATACCAACAGCAAAATCAAGGTGATATTCAATGTATTTAAAGATGCCGACCTCGAAATTTATGAGAAGCTCCTCCGAGCAGATTGAGCGGCTGAGGGAAGCGCTCGACACCGCCGACGCAGTCGTAATCGGTGCCGGAGCGGGGCTCTCGACCTCTGCGGGCTTCAGCTATTCCGGCAAGAGGTTCGAGGAGAATTTCTCCGACTTCGAGAAAAAGTACGGCTTCCACGACATGTACTCGGGCGGCTTCTACCCCTATGAAACCCTCGAGGAATTCTGGGGCTTCTGGAGCAGAAATATCTGGCTGAACCGCTACACCGACACCCCGAAGCCGGTCTATCAGGAATTACTTGAGTTGATGAAGGATAAAGACTACTTCGTCCTCACGACCAATGTCGACCACTGCTTCCAGAAGGCGGGCTTCGATAAAAAGCGCCTCTTCTACACTCAGGGCGACTACGGACTCTTCCAGTGCTCCGAGCCCTGCCACCAAAAGACCTACGATAACGAGGAAGTTATCAAAAAGATGATGGAAACGCAGGAAAATATGCGAATCCCGTCGGAGCTCGTCCCGAGATGCCCCGTCTGCGGCAAGCCTATGACGACAAATCTCAGGTGCGACGACACTTTCGTTGAGGACGAGGGCTGGCATCAGGCGGCGGAGAGGTATTCCGAATTCAATCGGAGACACGAGGGCTTGACAACCCTTTACCTCGAGCTCGGGGTCGGGTTTAATACCCCCGCCATCATCAAATACCCTTTCTGGCAGATGACCATTAAGAATCCGAAAGCAACCTACGCCTGCATAAACTACGGCGACGCCGCCTGCCCGTCGCAGATTGCAGGTCAGTCGGTGTGCATTGATGATGATATCGGGAGGGTGCTGGAGAAGCTCCTATAAAAGTTTTTCCGCCCCGCTGAAATTTCTCGTAAAAAAGACTTGATTTTTTCCGTAAGTTGTGCTATTATATCCGAAGTACCGGGGTATTAGCGCAGTTGGGAGCGCGCCACACTGGCAGTGTGGAGGTCACGGGTTCGAATCCCGTATGCTCCACCAGCTTACAAAGCTCGAAGGCAAGCCGTTTTCGAGCTTTTTCTTTTACCTTTTTGTCTATTTTTGCAGGGCTTTTCTAACACTTTGTCTAACACCCCTGGTTTACACTCAGACTTCAAACGACATCTTGTCCGACAGCATTCTCTTTCTTGAGAGGTCCAAATGTCCGTATACATCAGCAGTCACAGAAATATTTGCGTGACCGAGATATGTCTGAACGTCTTTGAGAGTGCAACCCTCGGACATCAGAATACCGCCACAGGCATGGCGCAGGTCGTGAAATCTGACGTGTTCCAAACCGTTCTTTTTCAGAATCTTTGAAAAAGTATGCGTTATGTAGTCGGGATTGTAGAGAGTGCCGTCGGCTCTGGTGAAAACATAGTCGCTTTCGTGATAGCCGCTTCCGAAAAACTTTCGGTTGTCGTCCTGCTTCGCCTTGACTTGCAGAAGAAGCTCTTTTGCACTTGCGTTGAGTGGGAGAGTTCTGTTGCTACTCTTGCTCTTAGTGCACTCTTTTTCGACCGTGGTTGTGTGCTTGACGACGGTATTGTTTATCGTAATCATATCGTGATTCAGGTCTACACTCTGCCACCGTAAGCCCAGAACCTCGCTTCTTCTGAGACCAAGAGAAACGGTTATGAAGATAATAGGGTAGATTCCCTCATCTCTTGAAACAGTGAGAAGCTTGTTGATGTCGTCTCTGTCGCAGAATTTTGCCTCATATTTCTTTGCTTTTGGCAACTCTATCAACTCGCAGGGATTATATTTGATGAGATTTTCCTTGATGGCAAGGTCAAAAACCATGTGAATTATAACTCTATGCCGTCTCAATGTAGTTGCGGACAAACCGCCTTTTCCGTCGATTCTTCCGGAAGAAGCTTTAATGTCAATATAACTCTGAATATCGGCACGGGTTAAGCTTTCAAGCGAGCGGTTCAGTTTTCGGAAATACGGGTCAATGTGGACTTTCACGGTCTCGACATAGCTTTCGTAGGTGTCCGTCTCAATCTTGTTCTTTACAGAATCAAGCCAGTGAGAGACATAGTCGGCAAAATCAGTGTTACTTGCTATCGGGATTTCTGAGGATTCGTATTGCACAAGAATCTCCCTGAGAGCTTTTTCCGCTCTCATCTTATTACCCTTTATAGCAAAACCGGTATCAATCCACTTCTGCTTGCGATTTCCATTCTGGTATATGTTTATGACGGCATAATATTTGCCGTTTTTCTTTTGTAGGCTTCCTGTCATTGTTGCTCCTTTCTCGTGTAGAAACCTACCGTGTTAATTAGAAGTATACCGTACCGACTCTAAAAAGTCAATCACGGACTTCTTCGGGATAAGATATTTTCTACCGACCTTGCGGGAGGCAATGTCGCCACTTTGCAGTAGCTCGTAAACCTTATTCTTACCAAGCTTCAGAACCTCGCAGACTTCTTCGACGATCATGACGTCGCCGTAATTCTTAAGCAATAACATCACCAACTTCCTTATGGGATTTAGTAACAGACATTCTCGTATAACTCCTCACAACCTCCGGCGGAATCCTCTCCAGAATCTCAACTGCATCAAGATACTGGTGCCTCAACCTCTCATCCTCAAGCTTCTTAAGCACACTCTCCTTCGATGACTTCTCAAGCGTCTGCGCAAGCTGTTAGTTTTTCTTTTTCAGCTTCTTGTTCT
>JAJQIF010000011.1 GCA_021199355.1 Oscillospiraceae bacterium | reverse complement strand
CTTAAGTCCCTCAGCACAAAAGGATGGCAGTTTTCATAATCCATTGTGCCGACGGTCGCTTTTCGGATATGAGCAATCATGGCGCAGGTTTCGATTTTGTGTGACAGCCTATGCCTGAGGTATTCACTGTCTGCCGCAGTAACCGGCTCCTTTTCGAGTGAGGTCGAATTCCCATAAAAGGTCGCAAGCCCCCACCCGTTCGGATGGCGCACACTGTGCGAGAAGAATTCCCTGAGCAGGTCAGTCACATCAATATGTGTTGCGGCACTCACACCGAACAGCTCACACATAAAAAGACTCCTCCCTTCGCCTTTTTGCGAGCTCAAGACCTTTCTTTGCAAACCCGCCGGAAAATTCTTTGCGGATTTTCCATGCGTAGCGGTTCTCAGCATCTATAAATTTTGCTTCCTCAAAGTCCAGAATTTCGAGTACTTCAGACGGATAATCGCAGTAAAAATCTCTCATAAAGCCTATAAGATTTCGTGCGGCATGAGCAATGGAGAAAAATTCACCCGCAGGCGTAACAAGATTGACAGTTTTCAGGTCGTAGTGCGCCGCATTCTTGAAATTCTGCACTGCCTGTATCTGATCCTTTTCGGATACAGGTTGATCCGGAGAGGCGGCAAGCCAGCCAAGCAGTAATTCTGCAAAAGCAACATCCTTTTCTTCTACGCCGGCATAAACCAGAGGATTGAGGTCAAACATGCGAAGCTCAATGTGATCAACGCCGTTTGCTTCAAGAGTATCGAGCCGGTTCAGCCCTGCCGGCTTAAGGCGAACGGGATAATAGAGCTCTGTCGGAGCCATCAGCCAGCCATCACGGACGTATCTACGGATGCTTTCTGTATAGGAAGTGATATTCGAATAATCGAAGATAGGCACGAAGGCATTCCAGTACCCAAGTTCACTGCATCGAACGGAAGCAAGTCCCTGAAAGACGTCGCCGTCAAATACGTTCTTTTCCACATATGAGCTATCGAGCAAGGGGCTTGCCGCCGTTATCGACACTAAAATCCAACCGTATGCCACAACTCTACGGGCTAACATCAGATAAAGATCGTTTTTATATTCTGTAAAGCTTTCAAATCCACTGCGCTGAAAATCCGCCCTCAGAAGCTCTTCGTTAAAAGAGTAGTTCACATGAATGCCGGATAATGCCATCTTATACCGCCCGTATCTATGTGACAGGTAATCTCGATATGAGGTTTTCGAAGATTCCACTCCGCCGAATTGCGCCACCGGTATGTCATCTTCATTTCGGATATACGATGGATTGGAGAATGGCCAGAGATATTCCCCGGTCTCAAGCGAAGCCAAGGTTCTGTGAATTTCACGGGTGTATTCCTTCAGGCTCTCAACTGCGGCATGATAGCCAACGCAGACGGGTGTATTTATTTCAGTCTGATTTTCACAGAAGTCTCTGACTATATGCTTGTTACCCGGAAAAGGATGTCTCGTGTGAGCCATAAATCCGTTTTCGTCCACGCGAAGACCCTCTTTCTCCAGTCCGAAATTGCCGGAGAGCAATAGCTTGCGTAGTTCCGGCGTATCAATGTGTAGCATTTCGGTGCCACTCCTTTCATGACTGTTCAGACTTATGGGAAAGTATAAATTCCGCCTGTTCCCATATCTCATCTGTCGAATCGGCACGAATAAGATAGACGTGACTGCCCATACCGCCGGAGATGGATGACGGCGGCGCATTTTCCAGAAGTATTCTGTTCCCGTACCTGCCAAATACTTCGTCCCGGGAATGCTCATAGCTCTCCCTGTCACTCTGCGCGAAATGGGTCACATAGGATTGAAAATGGTATTCCGGGAAAGAGCGGTTTTCATCAAACATAAGGCTTTCAGCCCATATCTGATAAACGTCTACATTATAGGCATAGTTCATTTTGTCCGGGATATATCCGCCCGGTGCACGCATGTTCGCTTCGAGTCCGACAATGTCTCCCTTGCTTCCTAACCCCGGCTTATCAACATCCAGACGGAAAAATTCAAAATGAAAGAATCGGTTGCGTAGCCCAAAAGCGGCAACTACCCGCGGTCCTATCTCACTCAGATCTGTCTGCTGAACATTTTGAGTATAGCTCACGTTTTCTCCGTTACCAAGGAGCATATCCAGCGGTGTGACAGCCATGACCTGACCTGAACAGAACAGGATATTGCCTCTGCTGTCGGTGATTCCGTCAAATGTTTCGATATGACCGGGTACAAACTCCTCCATAATGTACGGCTGTTCAGGCTTGCCGGAGATAAACCTCTCAAGCTCATCATCGGAACTGAGCTTCCATGTGTTCGCCGCACCCACACCATTGTCCGGCTTGACGATTACAGGATAGCCCACCTGAGAAACGAACTGTCGGCATATATCCGCACAATCTGCCGGAACATATCTCGCTGTTATGACACCGGCTCTTGAATATCCCGCCTTCATCCGTGACTTTAGCTTGACGTTTTCGAGCTCCTCCGGCAGATAGCCGGAGCGGACATTGAAATCAGCGCGCAGTCGGGCTTCAAGCTCTAACCAATATTCATTCTGACTTTCGATATAGTCTATCCGACCATACTTGGATATGTAAAGGGCTACTGCACGATAAACATCATCATATCTTTCCAGACTGGGCAGATAGTAATAGTCAGTCAAAGAATTGCGGCAGTTGTCGCCGAGGTCGTTCCATGGGCAATCGCCGATTCCGAACACATTTGCCCCAAGAGCTTTCAGGCGGTCACAGAAATTATAGAAATGCGACGGAAAGTTGGGCGAAATAAAAATTACATTCATGTGTTTCAACTCCTTATAGCCATAAAAATTGCATCCATGTGGGAACCTGAATCTCCCAACTTGCTTCGTTGTGCACGCCACCTTGCTGACAATAAAGATATGTTTGCACCTGTTTTTCCATAAGCTTCGCTTCGAGATAACAGATGCTATCAGCAATGTTCTGCACCCGCTCAGGTGTGTCTTCTGCAGTACCCCAACTAAAAAACACCTTGGTATCCGGAGACAGACTGTCCTCTCTGATCTCTTTATCAAAGGATTCCATTGCGGGTAACAGAGAGGGCGAGATCACCGCCGCTTTTGAAAAGAAGCGGTTGTAACGCAGTACTGAATAAAGCGCAGTCATGCCACCATTGCTGTAGCCGGCGATTGCGGTTGATTCCCGAAACGGGTATGTCCGATAGGTTCTGTCTATGTAGGGCTTCAAGTCTTCAACAATCCAACGAAGGGTATCGTCACCTCGTCCCCACACCTCACCATATATTCTGCTGTATATATGATACGGACAATATTCATGCAATCTTTGCACATCGTCATTTGAACACTCAATCCCTACTACAATAAGCTTTTTACCCCAATGATCCAGAAACTGCTTCAGCCCAAGTGATTTGCCATATGTGGCATCAAAATCGAAAAACAGATTGTGACCATCAAACATATAGAGCGTCGGATACCTTTCGCCGCAGAAATCGTAGTCATCAGGGAGATACAGATGAATCCGTCTGACCTGCGATGCGGCAGGAAAGTAGTAATCAAATTTGTAAACCATACAATGCCTCACTTGAACTCTGAATTTTTAATATGCTAATGCGGACTATTATATCATCAATAGCCTACTATGTCAATAGGTTTAATAGGTTTTACAAAAATTTTTCACTCCTGCACAGTATCTGCGAGCTCTGCCACTTGACATTGGCATCATTGTAGGCTATAATAAAGTGGTTCGCCTACTTAAATGGTAGGCAATGAATATACGAAAGGTGCATCATAGATGAAACGTGGTATCGAAACAAAGTGTATTTACGGAGACGGTGCAAAATTTGATGGGGACAAGACCGGCTCAATCAGCTTTCCTATCTACCAGACCGCCACATTCGCCCACCCTGAAGTGGGGCAGAGTACCGGCTTTGATTACAGCCGTATGCAAAATCCAACCCGACAGCAGTTGGAGCAGGTAGTCGCCTCTCTGGAAAACGGAGTGGATGCTCTGGCGTTTTCAAGTGGCATGGCGGCGATGACCGCATTGATGGAACTGTTTCACCCTGGAGACCACATTATTACAGACGCTGATTTATATGGCGGAAGCATCCGCCTGTTCCGCTCAATAAGCCAGAAAAACGGCATTACATTCAGCCACATTGACTGCACAAAAGAGGATGCAGAATCATATATTCAGGAGAACACCAAGGCAATTCTGATAGAAACTCCCACTAATCCCATGATGAACGTAATAGACATCCGCAGTATGGCGGAGATAGCAAAGCGACATGGATTGCTTTTCATCGTGGACAACACTTTCCTGTCGCCCTATTTCCAGAAGCCTCTGACCCTTGGAGCGGACATCGTGCTTCACAGCGGGACAAAATTCCTCGGTGGACACAACGATACATTGGCAGGCTTTCTTGTGACAGGAAGCAAGGAGCTATCCGAAAAATTTCGTTATATTTTCAAGACAGTCGGCTCCGGACTGGCTCCATTTGATAGTTGGCTGATCTTGCGAGGCATCAAAACCCTTCCCATCCGCATGGAACGGTCACAGGAAAACGCTCAAGCCATTGTAGCGTTTCTGCAGGGAGAACGCAGGGTGCGTAGAGTCTGTTATCCCGGCATTCCCGGCACTCGATCCTATGAAATATGTAAGAGACAGGCAAGCGGCTTTGGCAGCATGATTACCTTTGAGGTGGAGTCCAAGGAGATGGCACTCCATATTCTCAAGAATACGAAGCTGATCCCGTTCGCAGAAAGCTTGGGCGGCGTAGAGACATTATTGACCTATCCCATCACTCAGACGCACGCCGATGTACCGGCGGATGTGTTACAGAAAAATGGCATCACAGATCGGATTCTGCGCCTGTCGGTTGGCATTGAAACCAAAGAGGACCTGATCCAGGATTTGAAGCAGGCGATGGATTCCTTTGAAGCATCGCACTGAAAGGAGAAGAAAAGCCATGGGAGAACGAAATCTGGACTTTGACAGAATTATTGACCGGCGCAATACAGACTGCCTGAAATACGACTTTGCGAAGCGCAGAGGCAAGCCCGAAGATGTCCTGCCACTGTGGGTGGCAGACATGGATTTTCCTACATCCGGTTATGTGTTGGATGCTCTTCAGGAGAGAGTAGCTCACGGGATTTTCGGATACACCGAAATCGGAGACAGCTATTTTGAAGCGGTTGCAGGATGGATGGAGCGCAAGCACGGTTGGCAGGTGAAGCAGGACTGGTTAGTGAAAACGCCGGGTGTAGTTTTTGGACTTGCAATGGCAGTGAAAGCGTTCACAAAAAAAGGAGACAGCATCCTCATCCAACAGCCGGTGTATTACCCGTTCAAGGAAGTCATTGAGGACAACGACAGGCAGGTTGTCAGTAGCGATCTGGTATTGGGGTCAGATAATCGCTATCATATTGATTTTGCAGATTTTGAACGGAAAATTATTGAGAATCAGGTTAAGCTGTTTATTCTATGTAGCCCACATAACCCTGTGGGACGTGTCTGGAAAAGAGAAGAACTGCTAAAAATCGGTGATCTCTGTCTGAAATACGGAGTGTTAGTAGTCAGTGATGAGATTCATCAGGATTTTGTCTATGGGGAAAACAAGCACCTGGTGTTCGCTAATCTGGCACCCGAATTTGAGAAGATTTCCATCACCTGCACCTCACCTGCGAAAACCTTTAACCTCGCCGGCTTGCAGGTGTCCAACCTGTTTATTCCCGACTCCAAGTCGCGTGAGGTGTTTTGCAAGCAAATTGCCGCTTCCGGTTACAGCCAGCTGAACACCTTGGGACTGACTGCCGGAGAGGCGGCATATCGGTTCGGAGAGGAATGGCACAATGGCGTTATCGACTATCTGGAGCAAAATATCATCTATCTGAAATCGTATCTTAATCAGGAGCTGCCGGAAATACGCATGATAGAGCCGGAAGGAACATATCTTGTGTGGCTTGATTTTCGTGGACTGGGACTGACAGTCCCGGAACTGGAGCATATGATTATCCACAAGGCAAAGCTCTGGTTGGACAGCGGTGCTATCTTTGGAGCGGCGGGAGAAGGATTTCAGCGAATTAACATCGCCTGCCCACGAGCTACGTTGAAGCAAGCACTCGAACAGCTGAAACAAGCTGTTAAAGAAATAGGTTAGCAGGAGGACGATAAATAGTGTTGAATCAGTTTTCAAGGACAGAGCTTCTGCTTGGAAAAGACGGAATGGAGCGTTTATCGGAGTCCCGTGTAGCAGTATTCGGCATCGGAGGCGTCGGTGGTTATGCTACAGAAGCACTTGCCAGAAGCGGGGTCGGTCACTTCGTACTAATCGATGATGACAGGATTTGTCTGACCAATTTAAACAGGCAGGTTAT
Organism: Oscillospiraceae bacterium; assembly: GCA_021199355.1. Lineage (GTDB taxonomy): Bacteria > Bacillota > Clostridia > Oscillospirales > Ruminococcaceae > Faeciplasma. Next base: position 88,925 of record JAJQIF010000011.1, on the reverse strand, counting down.
TGCAACCAGAAAAACAGTCGGTCAGTATAAAGCGGATGCCATGAAAGAACGGATACTCGAAATCAATCCCAATGCAGAGGTAGAAGTCAGGAAGTGCTTTTATCTTCCCGAAAATGCAGACGAATTTGATTTTTCGCAGTATTCCTATGTCATAGATTCTGTAGATACCGTTACAGCGAAGCTCGGAATTATTGAGCAAGCGCAAAGGTGCGGCGTACCGGTCATCAGCTGTATGGGAGCAGGAAACAAGCTTGACCCCACAAAATTTCAGGTTGCAGATATTTATGAAACAACAATATGTCCTCTTGCAAGGGTTATGAGACATGAATGCAGAAAGCGTGGGATACGAGCTTTAAAAGTGGTGTATTCCACGGAAGAATGCATCCGCCCGCTTGATGACATGGAAATCAGTTGCCGGACGCACTGCATCTGTCCTCCTGACACAAAGCGCAAATGTACTGTGCGAAGGGACATTCCGGGAAGCGTCGCATTTGTCCCATCTGTAGCCGGTCTGATTCTTGCAGGAGAGGTTGTAAAGGATTTGGTGAAATGAAAGTTGAGGCATCAATCATGAGCAAAAGAATAACAAAGTTCATCAAGGGAGCCGTTGCAGCAGTTATGGTGATTGTTATGGTCGGTTGCTCTTCCGAAGCAGAGTCTGTGGAAACACAGGAAAGTACCTCCGACATAGCGGAGACAGGAATCGAGATTCACATAGAAGATATAAGCACCAACGCCAGTTATTACGATACGACAGTTGACGGAACGAATGTTGAGATTTTTGCAGTTCTCGCTTCTGACGGCACAGTTCGACTCGCAATGAATACCTGTCAGGTGTGCAACGGTTCGCCATACGCTTACTTTGTGCAGGAAGGTGACTACTTCGTCTGTCAGAATTGCGGAAGTAAATTCTCAACAGACAATATAGGTGTGGTAAGCGGAGGATGCAATCCCGTCCCGATAACCTCTGATGATTATTCCGAAGAGGAAAGTGTAATTACAATTTCATCAGAATTTCTGAGTGATAACACTTATCGCTTTGCAAACTGGAAGAACTTCTGAGGTGCCTGATATATGAAAAAATCGGTTATTCATGTCACTGGAATGACCTGCCGGAATTGTGAATGCAGGGTCGAGGGCGCAGTATCAGCTATCGAGGGAGTATCATCCGCAACCGCCGATTGCGGAAAGGGACAACTGACTGTCGAGTACTCATCTCCGTGCACAGAAGCGAAAATAAAAGCCGCAATAGAGGAAACGGGCTACGGCGTGAGCGAAACAGGTAAGAAGCTTGGCGATACGGTAGCAATTCTCATTATTATACTTGCATTGTATGTAATAGCAAGGCATATGGGCTGGCTCGAAATCTTCCAGAACATACCGATAATCGGTGAAGAGCAGATGAGCTATTTCGCACTGTTTCTGATAGGGCTTCTCACCTCCGTTCACTGCATCGCTATGTGCGGTGGGCTTAACCTTGCCCAAAGCATCTCCGAGGGCAATACAAAACCTCTCAAACGAAGCGTTCTGTATAACTTGGGCAGACTCACAAGCTATACGATAATTGGCGGCGTTCTTGGATTTATCGGAGAGAAAGCCGCAATTACATTGCAGGTTCGGGGAATTATAGGACTCATAGCGGGAGTGTTCATGCTCATAATGGGGATAAGAATGCTCGGCGGATTTCAGTTTCGCATCCGTCTTTTTCCGAAGCTATCCGCAAAGATTTCTCAGAAGATTCAGCGTATTGGCAGACACAGCTCCTTTGCTGTCGGGCTTGCAAACGGATTCATGCCGTGCGGACCGCTCCAGTCCATGCAGATATACGCTATCGCAAGCGGAAGCATGATTGCAGGTGCGCTGTCGATGTTTTCTTTCTGCCTCGGAACCATTCCGCTTGTGTTTGTTTTTGGAATGGCTGCGGGAATGCTTAAGGCACATTGGCGTACCAGAATGCTGCAGGTCGGCTCCGTCCTTCTCATTGTGATGGGAATCTTTATGCTTCAGAATAACCTCGTGCTTACGGGCTTTACGACAACCGGCTCTACTACTTCAGGCTCTGATGATGTCATAGTGTCAACAGTTGACGGCGATGTTCAATATGTCACAACCGCACTTCATTCAAACGGATATGATGACATTCAGGTCACGGCAGGAATCCCTGTGGTGTGGACAATAGAAGTTGACGAGAGCAGTCTGAACGGTTGTAATAATGAGATTGTACTGTCGGCATTCAATCAGCAAGTAAAGCTTACTACAGGTGAGGTTGTGATAGAGTTTACACCTGTTGAAGAAGGAACATATACCTATTCCTGTTGGATGGGAATGCTGAAAAATACGATTACAGTCGTTGAAGAATGAGTTAAAGACAAAGAGAGTGTGCACAACACAGCTGAGCTTCAGCCCAGCTGTGTTGTGCACACTTATCCGTTATCGAGGTGATATAGTTACGCTCACTTACAAGTCATGAGGCTATTTACGGAAGTATATATCCTTCTGCCGACATAGGAGTTATTCATCACATAAAGATGAATTCCATCTACGCCCTGTGTAATCAGGTCTACAATCTGGTCAACAGCATAGGCAATACCGGCATCACGCATGGCAATCGGATTGTTCTCGTATCGTTCCATAATCTTCAGGAACTTTGTCGGAAGCGTTGCGCCGCAGAGAGAAACCATCCTTTCAATTTGCTTGCGGTTTGTGACTGGCATTATTCCAGCCTCAATCGGGACGTTGATTCCGGCAATCTGGCATCTTTCCAAAAACGAATAGAAGCAATTATTGTCGAAAAAAAGCTGAGAAATGAGATGGTCTGCACCCGCATCAACTTTTTTCTTGAGATTAAGTATGTCCTCAGCCTTGCTTGATGCCTCAATGTGACCTTCGGGGTAGCAAGCTCCCGAAACGTCAAAGTCGCCGTTTTGCTTGATGAAAGAAATCAGGTCAGACGCATACTCAAAATCGCCTTTCGGGACCTCACTGCCATCCGTAGGCATATCGCCGCGCAAAGCCAGGATATTCTCAACACCGATTCGTTTCAGCTCATCAAGCTTTTCAAGAATATCAGCCTTTGTCATTTCCAGACAGGTCAGGTGTGCGGCACTTTCGATGCCGTTATTTTTTATTGCAGAAGCGATTTTGAAGGTCTCTGTGTTGTTTTTGCCTCCCGCCGCCCCGTATGTGACACTTATGAAGTCGGGGGAGAGATCCCGAAGCTCTGCAAGTGTGTCATATACGGAGTTTACCGATGATGTGGTTTTTGGCGGGAAGACTTCGAAGGAGAAGACCGTCTTTGTCTTGAATATTTCAGATATTTTCATTTCTAAGCTCTCTTGCCGCCTGAACGAGGTTTCGAAGGCTTGCCTCTGTTTCGACGGTGCCTCTTGTTTTAAGCCCACAGTCCGGATTCACCCAAAGCTTATCGGGCTGAACCTTGCCAAGCATTTTGTGAAGTGATGTCTTGATTTCCTCAACAGAGGGAACTCTCGGTGAGTGAATGTCATAAACTCCGGGACCAACCTCGGTCTTGAAGCCGGATTCTTTGAGAGAATCCAAGATCTGAAGGTCGGAGCGGGAAGCCTCAAAGGTGATAACATCGGCATCCATGTCGTCGATTGCCTTGATTATGTCGGTGAATTCGCTGTAGCACATATGAGTGTGAATCTGGGTTTCCGGTTTAACTCCGCTGTGAACCAGACGGAAAGCGGGAATTGCCCAGTCGAGGTATTCGCTGTACCAGTCACTCTTTCTCAAGGGAAGCTTTTCTCTCAGAGCGGCTTCGTCAATCTGGATAACTCTGATTCCGCTCGCCTCAAGATCCAGAACCTCATCCCTTATTGCGAGAGCAATCTGATATGTACTCTCTTTGGTGGATATGTCCTCACGAGGGAACGACCAGTTGAGAATTGTAACCGGACCTGTGAGCATTCCCTTAAGTGGCTTGTCGGTAAGGCTCTGGGCATACGTTGACCATTCAACCGTAATCGGCTTGATTCTTGAAACATCGCCCCAGATAATCGGCGGCTTTACGCATCTGGTGCCATACGACTGCACCCAAGCCTTCTCCGTGAACAGGAAGCCCTTGAGCTGTTCGCCGAAATACTCAACCATGTCGTTTCTTTCGTATTCGCCGTGAACCAGAACGTCAAGCCCGATATTTTCCTGAAGCTTGATACATTCAGCAATTTTCTTGCGGTTAAACTCTTTATACTCTTCCTCGGTTATGGTTCCTTTTCTGAATGCAGTACGATTTGCTTTGACATCCTGAGTCTGAGGGAAAGAACCGATAGTTGTTGTCGGGAACTTGGGAAGGTTGAATTCTTTCTTTTGGATTTTTTCTCTTTCGGAGAAGGCAGGAAGTCTTTCAAAATCAGCCTCCTTGATTTCCGAAACACGTTTTCTTACGCTTTCATCTGTCGCTCCCTCGCGCTTTTCAAATAGAGCTTCGTTTTTCTTGTATGCTTCCGAAATGCTTCTGTCAGTTTCGGGGAATAATGCCTTGATTTCAGAAAGCTCCGAAAGCTTCTCCTCTGCAAAGGCAAAATGATTCTTGAAATCCTCTGACAGCTTAGTTTCGTTATCAAGAGTATACGGAACGTGCAAAAGCGAACATGATGTGCTGATTACAGTGTCAATTCCTGCATCCGATAAAGTATCAAGGACAGCCAAGGTGCGACTGTAATTGTTTCTCCAGATATTTTTACCGTTGACGAGACCCGCAAAGAGGAGCTTATCATCCGGGAAACCATTCTTATTGACAAGTGCAAGTGTCTCTCTGCCCTCAACAAAGTCGAGTCCTATTCCGTCAAAATCAAGCTTTGCGACATCATTGTAGCAATCTCTTATATCGCCGAAATAGGTTTCAAGGAGAACCTTTACAGAGCCCTTTGCAGAAAGAATTTTGCTATAGAGTGCCTTAAAAAGCTCAATATCATCTTCGCTCAGGTCATGGACAAGATAAGGCTCATCAAACTGAACCCACTTTGCTCCGAGAGATGAGAACTTCCTCAAAATCTCCGAGTAAGCCTCAGCGACGCTGTCTGCGAAATCCACTGCATTCTTTTCACCGGTGAATTTCGTGAGCTTCAAAAGAGTGAATGCGCCAACTATAACCGGCTTTGTCTCTACTCCCTCAGCTTTTGCTTCGAGATATTCGTCAAAAGGCTTTGTGCCGACAAGCTTGACTGAAGTATTGTCGTCGGCTTCGGGAACCATATAGTGATAATTGGTGTTGAACCACTTTTTCATAGCAAGTGCCTTGACATCGCCCTTCTCGCCCTGATAGCCCCTTGCCATTGCGAAATATGTATCCAATTCCGAAAGCCCAAGCTCAGAATATCTTTCGGGAATAATGTTCAGAAGAACCGCCGTGTCAAGCGTAGTATCGTAGAATGAGAAATCGTTTGACGGGATATAATCAAGCCCGGACTCTTTCTCTATAGCCCACTGTGACTTTCTGATCCCGGAAGCGATAGAATAAAGCTCACTTGACCCCATCTCATTACGAAAATACTTTTCTGTCGCAAATTTGAGTTCTCTCTGGCTTCCTACTCTCGGATAGCCTATGATTGATGACTGCATGAATATATCCTCTCCTTGTACAAAATCATGTGACCGTTCGTCGGCATAATTATAGCATATTTTGCCCGTTGCCTTCCAATACAATCTTTGAATGCTCAGGTATAGATTCAATCTATAGCTTTAAACTTGTTTTCTTTCTTTGACACTTTTGAAACCTCCGGGTTGAGCTTTACTAAATTAAAACCTATCAACATAGTAGGGATTATATCATAAGACAGTCTCGCTGTCAATACGTTTTTTGAATTCTGAAAAAATTTTCGAAAAGGTATTGACAAAAGAAAATATATCGGTTATAATCCCCGTAATGCATATCGTTTTAGTATGTGTTTTATTTCGATTGAAAGGAAGGATACTATGCCTACAAGTTTCACAGTTCTATTAAGACATAACTTCAGATTCGGTCGAATGTGTGTACACTGTTGCTGTTGATACAGATACAATAACAACGCTTCTTTACCAGAAGCATAGAACAACTTTATCTTACCAAGGAGTGTATACACAATGAAATACAATTACGAAAACAACTTTAAGTTTGAGACCATCCAGCTCCATGCAGGTCAGGAGAATCCCGATCCCGTAACCGATTCAAGGGCTGTCCCCATCTACCAGACAACCTCTTATGTTTTTCATAACTCAGCTCACGCCGCAGACCGCTTTGGACTCCGTGATTCCGGCAACATCTACGGCAGACTGACCAATTCCACACAGGACGTTTTCGAGTCAAGAATCGCCGCTTTAGAGGGTGGAGTTGCGGGACTTGCGCTTGCTTCCGGAGCGGCGGCTGTTACATATACAATTCAGGCACTCGCTCAGAAAGGCGACCATATTGTCGCACAGAAGACCATCTACGGCGGCAGCTACAATCTTCTAGCCCATACTCTTAAGTTAAGCGGAATCGAAACAACCTTTGTCGACGCTCATAATCTGGAAGAAGTTGAAGCTGCCATTCAGGATAATACAAAGGCAATCTATCTTGAGACCTTGGGCAATCCTAACAGCGATATACCCGATGTTGATGCCATTTCTGAAATTGCACACAGACACGGTATTCCTGTTGCAATCGACAACACATTTGCAACCCCCTATCTTTTCAGACCTATTGAACATGGAGCGGACATAGTAATCCATTCTGCGACCAAGTTCATTGGCGGGCACGGAACAACTTTAGGCGGAGTTATCGTTGATGGAGGAAAGTTCGACTGGAAGGCAAGCGGTAAGTATGCACCGATAGCTGAACCGAATCCGAGCTACCACGGAATTTCCTTTGCTGACGCAGTGGGTCCTGCGGCATTCGTAACCTACATAAGAGCAATACTTCTGAGAGATACGGGAGCTACAATTTCACCTTTCAATGCTTTTCTTCTGTTGCAGGGAACCGAAACTCTTTCCTTAAGAATTGATCGTCATGTTGAAAACACAAAGAAAGTTTTGGACTTCCTTGTAAATCATCCGAAGGTCGAAAAAGTAAATCATCCGGCACTGCCCGACCATCCTGACCACGCTCTGTACGAGAAGTATTTCCCGAACGGAGGCGGCTCAATATTCACATTCGAGATTAAGGGCGGTCAGAAAGAAGCTCACGAGTTTATAGACAGCCTCAAAGTATTCTCTCTTCTTGCTAACGTTGCAGATGTAAAGAGCCTCGTCATCCATCCGGCAACCACGACACATTCTCAGCTTTCGGAAGAGGAGCTTCTGGATCAGGGAATAAAGCCGAATACAATCCGCCTATCTATCGGTACTGAGCATATCGATGACATCATTGCCGACCTTTCACAGGCATTTGGGGATTGATGTACGCGATCACGATCGATGTACATATGTACACGATGTACATATTGTACACATAACATAAAATTTATCAGAGAGCATAAGAGCAGTCTCATAGCACATGGGACTGCTCTTTATTTAATAACTTATAACTTTTTGCAAAATTGTGCCTTGACAAATTGAGGCTCAAGGTAGCACCTGAACTGCCTTGCCTGTTCTCTACTCGAAATAAACAAAAAATCCGAACCCATCACCAATCGGAAACGGGTTCGGATTGTTGTTGACTTGATTGCATCATGCAAAGAAGCCGCCAAAAGGCGCTTTAGAAATGTGAAGAAGCCCCGAACACTGTTCGGGGCTTCTTTGGTAGCTCGCCTTGCGAGCTATTGGTGCCGGTGACCGGGGTCGAACCGGTACGGTATCTCTACCACTGGATTTTGAGTCCAGCACGTCTGCCAATTCCATCACACCGGCAGGCACGAATTAAAGTATATCACAAGAAAATACGGTTGTCAAGCGTTTTTTAAGACAAAATAGCGATGCCGCTATCTCCTCCCGAACCTGTCCCCAAAGACCTTCCCGAGAACAATCCCGAGCATGGTCGCAAGGATAATCAGGACAACATAAATCCACGCGGTCGAGTTGAAGAAGATATAGACGCAGGGGATAAACGCAACGCCCGCCTCGAGCGCCACGAGCCAGTCGTTGCCCTTGCTTCTCCCGAAGAAGAAGCCGACGACCAAGCCACAGCAGAGGTCGAACATCGGGAGCATGTTATAGATCGAGCCTATCGCCGCGGTGTATTCCTCGCCGACATTGCCCACAGTCACAGCCAGAATTATCGGCAGGGCAAAGAAAAATACTATCATCGTGATAAAATACGGGAGCGTTCTTTCAAATCTTTCCATCGTGTGCGCCTACTTTCTGTCGGTTTTGAGAGCCTCGACCGTCTCCTCGTCGGGGGTGACGTAGAGGGTTTTCTGGTTGGTGAAGATGACCATGCCGGGCTTTCCGCCGGACGGCTTTTTGACGTAGCGGACGAGCGTGTAGTCAACCGGGACGAGCGACGAATTCCTCGCCGAGGAGTTGTAAGCCGCAATCAGCGCCGCCTCCTCGATGGTCTTCTCGGGGACGTCCCCGCCGTGCGTCGAGATTATGACGTGCGAGCCTGTGAAGTCCTTCGTGTGGAGCCAGATGTCCGTCTTCTCGGCGGTCTTGAGCGTCAGTTGGTCGTTCTGGCGGTTGTTCCTGCCGACCTGAATCCTGAATCCGTCCGACGAGCGGTACTCAATCGGCGGGAGAGCCTTCGCCTCTTTCCCCTTCGAGCGTGAAAGTCGGGCATATCCCTCCTGCGCAAGCTCCGCCTTTATCTCGGCAAGCTCGCCTTCGGAGGAGGCACGGCTGAGCGAATCGAAAACAGACTCCAAGTACTTTATCTCGTCCTCGCCGCTCGCAATCAGCTCCCGGAGCTTTTTGTCGGCGGTGTCGGCTTTGCGGTATTCTTTATAGTACTGCTGTGCGTTCTGTGCTGGGGTGAGCCGCCTGTCGAGCGAAATCGTGACCTCGGGGCAGTTCTCGTCGTAGAAGTTCTCAAGAGTCGCGCTCCCGTCGCCCTTCTCGATTCTATAGAGGTTCGCCATGATGAGGTCGCCCTTGATTCTGAGCTCGTCGCGGTTCTCGCATTCCTTGAGCTCGAGCTTCTGCGCCGCAACCCGCCGCTCGGTCCTCTCACTGAGGCTCATAACGAGCTTGAAGAGGTCCTGTGCACGCTGCCTTGTCTGGAGCGCCGTGTCTCTCTCACGGTAGAAGCTGTCAAGGAGCTCCGACGGGCTGTCAAACTCTTTTGAAATCATCAGGTTTCCGTACTGGTGGATGTCCACGAAGCAGAAATCCTTCATCAAGCCGCTTCTGTCCTTGAGAATCACATATTTATTTTTGCCGGACTTGATGTCTTCGGCGGTGTCATTTAAATAGAAGAGCAGTCTCGACATTTCGTCGTCCGAGAACTCGCTTGCCGGCTTCTCGTCTCCCCGAAGGGCATAGAAAACCGCCTCCCGTGCGAATACGGGCGAAATGCCTTCAAGCAGCTTGACAAGCGTCTTCGACGGATCTTTCTGTGTACTCGCCCGCATGCCCGCTTCCAACGCCTCTTTGTCGATGTCAAAAAGGCTGATTCTTTCTTCCCTCGGCGGCAAGGAATAAGTAATCCCCGGGAGGACAAGCCGCACGCTCGACATGTCTTCACTCACTCTTTTAATAGAGTCGATGACACGTCCGTCCTGATTTATAAGCACGACATTCGAGCACCGTCCCATAATCTCCGCCGCCAAAGTCAGCACGACCCTGTCGCCGAACTCGTCGGTTGCTTCAAAATCAAAATTGAGGATTCTCTCGAACCCGTCCTGCCTGATATCTATAAGTTTCGCAGAGCCCAGGTGCTTCCGAAGGAGCATACAGAACATCGGCGGAGTTTTCGGGTTTTCGAGCTCGCTACGACTTAAGTGCACCCTCGCCGTTCCGGCGTTCACCGAGAAGAGAACCTTCTTCGTGCCCTCCGACAGCGTCCGGAAAGATATTATTAAATTGTCCCGGGACGGCTGATGAATCTTGTCCACCCGAGCCCCAACGAGCCCCGCCATCTCCTGCCGAAGTAAGCTTAAATAAACTCCGTCTAATGCCATTCTTTCTCCTACTTACTTGCTTTTTTGATTGCTTTTATCATACTTTCATTCTGCCACTCAAGATTTTCTCTGTCAAGTAGCGTCCCGTCGTCCCAGATATATGTGGGAATCCCGGCATCTGAACATAGGGAAACGAGCGTCTTGCAGAAGAGCACTCTCGAGTCCTCGTCGTTTCCGAGGCAGGTTCCGTATTCGCCGATGATGACCGGCACGCCCTTGTCGACATAATAGCTCTTCAAAAGCTCGATTTTCGACTCCATAAGGGCGATTTCTTCGTCCGTGCCCCATTCATACTGCTGATTCGTCGTGCAGAACTGCCACGGGGTGTAATAGTGCACCGAGAGAATGCACCTGTCCATCGGGTCGTCGGGCATCTCGAACTGACTGTCGCAGGTCTCGGCGATGTCCGTCCAGTACCCTGCAATCAGGAGGTGCCTTTCGGGATTATTCCCGCCGCTCGAGCGAACCAAGTCGACAAACGCCTGATTGAGACTGTTCAGTGTCTCATAAGCCTTCCACTCGTCGAGGTCATCAAAGCCGACCTCGTTCATCGACTCGAAAATCAATCTGTCGCCGTAGTCCTCGAACCTGTCGCAAATCTGTTGCCAGATGGCGAGGTACTTTTCGAGCACCCCGTCATAGTCGGTCGAGGCATTTCTGATCCAAGCCCCGAACTCCGGGTCTCCGCCGCCGTCATGGTGGACGTCTATGATAACATACAGCCCGAGGTCATAGGCATAGTCAACTACTTCCTGCACCCTGTCCATCCACTCTTCGTCGATATTATAGTCCTCGTCGATGTGGTCGCGCCAGGTGATGGGAATTCTGATAGAATTGAACCCCGATTCTTTAACAAACTCGATAAGCTCTTTCGTGACGACGGGATTGCCCCAGAGCGTCTCGTCGACGTCGCTTGAATTCTCGTCAATCTCCCCGTCGCCGTCCCTGTCCGCATTGCAGACATCAAGCGAGTTCCCGAGGTTATACCCAATCCCCATCTCCGAGACAAGCTCCATTGAAGTAATGTCCCTCATCTCGTCGGTATAATTGATGGCAATATCCCCGTCCCCGCAAGCCGTGAACAGGCTGAGAACAAGAACTATGCAGATTGTAACAGGCAGAAATCTCTTCATATTAGCCTCCGATTACACCGTCTTCGCCAAAAAGCTCTCTTTTGAAACTATAAATTCTATATTGGGGAATTGCTCCCCAAGCCTCTCTTTGAAATACTCCATCGCAATCGTTTCGGTCTCGAAGTGCCCCGCATCTACTAGGGTCATGCCGAGCCGCTCCGCTTCGATGAAATCCTGCTGCTTCACGTCGCCCGAGACATAGGCGTCGCAACCCATCTCGAATGCGTTCGTGACGTATGAGCCTCCCGCTCCCGAAATCATGCCGACGGTTTTGATATTCCTGTTGCCCGCAACATACTTAATTGCGATGCAGTTGAAGCTCTCCTTGCAGAGCTTCGCAAGCTCTTCGGGGGTCATCTCTTTTTCGGTCTCCCCGACCGCTCCGTAGCCGACAACTCTGCCGATGACAGGGTCGCTTCTGTTTATATCGACTATTTTATGCAAGTTCTTAAGCCCAAGCTTGTCGACCATCATGTCGCTGATGCCGTACTCGGCGCTGTCAAGATTCGTGTGCGACGAAATGCAGGAAATACCCTTCCTGAACAGTAACGCCGCGGGAACCGTCGAGTCGAGGCTCTTAAGCGGGTCGAAAATGACGGGATGATGTGTGAGAATCAACTGGCACCCGAGCCTTTCGGCTTCAAGTATCGCCGGAATCGAGGCATCGAGGGCACAAAGAGCCTTCGTAACAGGCTCATCCCCGTCCCCGACCAGTAGCCCCGAGTTGTCCCAGCTGTCCTGCGTGCGGTACGGCGCAAAGCTGTCGATGTAATTATAAATATCTCTGACTGTTGTCATTTCGCTTCATCTCCCAATATCTTCTCGATTTCATCGGCTGTCCGTTCGAGCTCCAACATCTCTTCATTATCCGGATTCAACGCCTTTTTCATTCCGTTTGCGGCGCCACGAAGCCGCTTAATCTGTGCCGTGAGATACTCTCTCGAAATATCTTCGTTTAAATCGAGCCCTGTCGCCAGACATTCCGCCTGAGTGAGAATTTTCTCGGTGCCCGAATATTTCGCGTTTATGACAGGATAGATAAACTTCCCGTCGGCGACGACCTTCTGCCGGATTACTTCAAAGCCGTTCCTCGCGAGCCAATCCACGAGCTCCCACGCCCGGGTGTTCGGTTGGAGTATCAGGTTTGCCGATTTTGCCTTTTCAAGCCCGTTTGCAAGTATATCCCGAATCATCTCCCCGCCCATTCCGGCGATGACGATGTCGGAAATGCTCTCATCCGAGAGCATAGTGAGCCCATCCGAAAGAACGGTCGCAATCCTATCTTCAAGTCCGGCGCTCGCAATATTCTTCTTCGCAAACGAGAGCGGACCCTCGGCGATGTCGCAGGCATAAGCACGCTCGCACTTCCCATTCTCGACAAGATAAATCGGAAGCCAAGCGTGGTCGGTTCCGATATCGGCGAGGACTTCGCCCAGAACCATTTCGGAACAGCAAAGAAGCCGTTTACTCAGCATTGTTCTCTTCCGCTTCCGGGGAATGCTCCGCAAAATAGGCTCTGAGCCCCTCAAGGAAGTCGTCGACGTCGACGCCATGCACCGAGCAAGCCTCCTCGACCGTCTCGAAAAGAGCCGCCGGACAGCTGAAGCAGTGCATGCCAATCTCCATAAACAAATCGACACACCCGCTGTCATAGGCGACGATGTCATATATCATTGTATCTTTTGTGATTTCCATTTTGAATCCTCCTTCGGAAACCCCTCAGTCACGCTTCGCGTGCCAGCTCCCCTTTCAGGGGAGCCTATTTGTGCTCCATTAAAAAGTCTAATAGAACTTGGTTAAGCCTCCCCTGAAAGGGGAGGGGGACCGCCGGCATCAGCCGGTGGTGGAGGGGTTTACATTATTATACTCCCTTCCAGTCCACTTTTCAACCCCAAAAGAAAAATCGGCGGAATATATCCGCCGATGAAAGTCTCAGGTTAAAGCCACGGTCTTTTTAGTTCTTTCTCTGTTTTGCAAAGCAATCGCTGCAATATACAGGGCGGTCGTCATGGGGCTTGAAGGGGACTCTTGCTTCCTTGCCGCAAGATGCGCAAACAGCGGTGTAATACTGCTTGCCCTCTTCCTTCTTGGCTCTTCTGCAATCCTTGCACATTTTGGGCTCGTTCTCAAAGCCTTTTTCTGCATAGAATTCCTGCTCGCCGGCTGTAAAAACGAATTCTTTTCCGCAATTACGGCATACCAACGTTTTGTCTTCGTACATATAATTTCCCTCACTTTTTAGTATTTGCCGTGCGGACTAAACCTGCAATCAGTGCGCTTTGAACGATATTTGCGAATTAGCTACATGGCTTGTGTATTATAGAACCCGGGAAAGGGTTTCTACCAAAGTTATTTGCGGAACTTCCGCCTGACTCTCTGAAGAGCGTTGTCGACCGACTTTGAATTTACTCCAAGCTCCTCCGCCGTCTCGACGTGCGATTTCCCCTCGAGATAGCACCGAAGGACGTCCCGCTCAAGTGGGCTAAGCCTGCTTTCGGCAAGCTTCATGACCTCCGAAATTCCCTCGTTCGAAAGAAGGATGCTCTCGGGCGACCTGAGCTCGGCAACCTCCAGATCCTCAATCGGTTCTTCACTGCCCCGAATCCTGTTGGAGCGGCGCAGAGAATTAATCATGCGGTTGTTGATGCAGGTGTGGGCATAGGTCCCAAAGCTTGCGCCCTTCGATTCGTCATAGGTCCTGACGGCGTTCATGAGCCCCATCAGCCCCTCGGAATAGAGGTCGTCGAAATCGGCGCCGTTTGTCGCACTGCCGGCATAGATTCCTGCAAGCTGTCCGACCGTTTCAAGATGCCTCGAGACGAGCTCGGAATAAGCGTGCTTGTCCGTTTTCAAGGCTTCAAACAGCTCCCGTTCGGTCATAGCCTGATATTCGTTCTGCTTCAACCGAACCACCCCGCACTTAATTTCACTCAATATAATAACATTTAAAATTGCAAAAGTCAAGTAGTAATCGCAATATTCGTGAGAATTTCGTGAAAAACCCCCGACAGCAATTCCTCGCCGTCGGGGCAGTATTCCAAATATTACTTAAACAGCTCTCTCCAGATGCCGTCGTAGATGGTTCCGTTGTCTTCAGTGGAAGCCTTCGGCTCTTCGCTTTCCTCGGCGGGAGCCTCCTCGCTCTCCTCTTCAGGAACAGAGTAGGTGTCGAAGTCGGAAGCAATGACGATGATGTCGATGGTGTCGGAAAGATCTTCCTTGAAGTCGGCACCGAAGATAAGGTCGACATCCTCTGCCGCCGCCTTGGTGATGGTGTCGGTGAGCTCGGCAATGTCGCCGGTTCCGATGTCCTCGCTCATGGTGATGTTGATAAGGAGTCTCTTTGCGCCCTTGATAGAGGTCTCAAGAAGCGGGCTTGCGATAACCTGCTGAACAGCGTCCGCAACCTTGTCCTTGCCCTCGCCGTGACCGATAGCCATGTGGGCATAGCCGGCATTGGACATAATGGACTTGACGTCCGCAAAGTCGACGTTGATTTCGCCGTGTCTGAGAATAAGCTCGGTAACACTCAGAACAGCAGTCTTGAGAATATCATCCGCCAAGCCGAACGACTGGCGCATGGTGAGGTTCTCTCTGCCTGTCAGAAGCTTCTGGTTCGGGATAACTACGAGGGAGTCAACGTTCTTGACGAGCGCGTCGATGCCTCTGTCAGCCTGAGCCGCCTTTCTCTTGCCCTCGAAGGCAAAAGGCTTGGTGACGACCGCAACGGTGAGGATTCCCATGTCCCTTGCAATCTCTGCAACAACGGGAGCGGCACCTGTTCCGGTTCCGCCGCCCATACCGGCAGTGATGAATATCATATCGGCACCCTTAAGGGTGTCCTGGATTTCGTCCTTTGATTCCTGAGCGGCAGCCTCGCCAACCTCAGGCTTTCCGCCTGCGCCCAGACCGTGGGTCAGCTTCTGACCGATCTGAATCTTCGAAGTCGCCTTGGAATTTTTGAGCGCCTGAGCATCGGTGTTAATAGAAATGTACTCAACATTCTGAATTCCCGTCGCTACAATGCAGTTCAGAGCGTTTCCGCCGCCACCGCCGACTCCTACGACTTTGATTTTTGCGAGGTCAATACCTTCATTTTCCATGATAAAGCCCATTTCTACTTCCTCCAGTAAGTCTATAGTTAATCCCAAGGGATAGAATTCTTCTTATTATTGTACCACGAAAATCTCGGTTTGGCAATAGGTTTGTTCGACATATTTTAAAAAATTTTATTCGGTCGCAGAGGTTTCTTCTGTCCCCTCTGTGTCTTCGGTTCCGGTGTCCGTCATATTGTCGATTTTATCCTTGCTCTGCTCGAGCTCCTCGAGTCCTTCGTCGGGAATAAACGACACTCCCGAGGAGGAACTTATATATATGAGCTCGCCGCTTGCGTCCGCATCAAGATTCGCCTCGATTATCGTTATCAGATACCGCATCTTGTACTCATAGTCAAGCGAGCTTCCGAAATCAATCGTGATTCTGCCGCCGTCGTAGCTCATCGTGATGTCCGTTCTGTCGGTGATGTCGATATAGTCAATCTTGCCCGGGCATATATCGTCGATGACATCAAGAAGATTCATGATAATCGACTTCTTATTCTCGTCCGAAGAGGTGAACTCGTCGCCCAAAGAAACGTCTATAAGATCAAGCCCGTAAATCTGCAAAAGCTCCTCGTCCGGCTCTGCCTGCTCGGTCTGCAAGAGTCTGCCGTTGCGGCTTATGACTGCATAGCGGTTCCCCTCGTACTGACAGCAGGCGAACTCCTCCGCCTCGGTAATCTCGATTACGATTGTGTCCGGGAGCTGACGCGAAACCGTCACGTCGTCGATATAAATAAGCGTCTTTTTTATCTTCGCCTCGGTCGCCGAGAGGTCGATATTATAGAGGTTTTCGCTGTCCGAAAGCCCCGCCGCCGAAAGAATCTCATACTCAGTATATCTCGAATTGCCGGAGATTTCATAGTTTTCAACCTTGAAGAAAACAGTCCTCGATAGGACATAGAGAATTATAATCGTGGCGACAAACAGCATGAGATAATAAAGGGACATATTGCCTCTGCGTCTGCGCTTTCTGCGCCGCTGTCCCTGCGGATTGGTCTTTACTACGTCCTGCACTTTGCCGTCCTCCTCTCTATTTTAAATCCTTCTGATGTCCGCACCGACCGACGACAACGCCGTCTCGATGCTCTCATAGCCTCTGTCTATATAGTGAATATTTGAAACCTGCGTCTGCCCCTCCGCTCCGAGAGCCGCCACCACAAGTGCCGCTCCCGCACGCAAATCATAGGCTCTGACCGGTGCGCCGTAGAGCTTCTTTACTCCCTCGACGACCGCCACTTTGCCTTCCGCCTTGATGTCTGCGCCCATTCTCCTGAGCTCGGGAGCCGCCATGAAGCGGTTTTCGAAGATATTCTCGACAATTACGCTCGTACCCCGGGATTTTGCCAGAACCGCCATCACAACCGGCTGGCAGTCGGTCGGAAATCCGGGATATGGCATCGTCCGCACCGTGCGGACAGCCGAAATCGGCTTTCTGGCGCTTATAAAAATTTTATCGTCATACGGGTACACCCCGCAACCCATTTCCGAGAAGACCGACATGCAGGAATACATATCCGACGGTCGCACGCCCCTGAGCATCAGCTCGCCGTTCGTGATAGCCGCCGCTCCCATATAGGTCGCCGCCTCGATTCTGTCGGGCATGACGGAATATTCGCATCCGTGAAGCTCCGGGACGCCATTAATAACGAGCGTCGAGGTCCCCTGCCCCGAAATTTCGGCTCCGCATTTTATTAAGTATCCTGCCAAGTCGGATATTTCCGGCTCGCGTGCGGCATTTCGTATAACCGTTTCGCCGGTTCCAAGAGCCGAATAGAGCATAATGTTTTCCGTCGCCCCGACCGAAGGAAGCGAAAGCGTTATATCAGCGCTTTGGGGTCGAGCCCCTGCGGTGCAGTCAAGAATCCCGTGGTCTTCGGTTATCTTAACGCCCAGTCGGCGAAGGGCTTCAAGGTGCAAATCAATAGGTCTCGGACCGAGCTCGCATCCTCCCGGGAAGGAAAGGCGGCACCTGCCGACTCGCCCGAGAATAGCACCCAGGAACACAATCGACGAGCGCATCTCGTGCATCAGCCCGTCGGAGACGATGTCTCCCTCGGCGTTCGCGGAATTGACGGTGACGGTGCTCCCCTCGTGTGTAACATCGCACCCGAGCGACCTGAGAATTCTCATGGCGGCAAAAGCATCTGACAAACCAGCGCATCTATGTATACAACTTATATCTCTGCAAAGCAGTGTTGCCGCCAGAATAGGTAGCACACTATTCTTCGCCCCATGAATCTGAATTTCGCCTGTGAGTCTCCTGCCGCCCTCAATCAAAAGCTTACTACTCTCCATCTCAACCGCTCCCAAATCATGAACTTATAGAGCATAATATGTTGAGATGTGGATTTCGGTGAAGGAAACGCTCGCCCTTCGGGCTCGCGCACCTCTCAGTCACGGCTACGCCGTGCCAGCTCCCCTAAATTAGGGGAGCCTTATTGCATTCTATGATAGGTTGCTATTGGCTCCCCTTGATAAGGGGAGCTGTCGCCGAAGGCGACTGAGAGGTGTTGCGACCATAGGGAGCAACGTCGGCGAAGCCGACAAATCACCTATTCAAAACCTCTTCAATAACCGCCCCAACCCTGTCCGGCGTATCTTCTATATAGAGCTTCGCCGCATTGGCGGAAAGTTCTTCAAGCTTTGCGGGGTTGTTTATGAGGTCGCTTACGGTCTGGATAAGAAGCTCCGATGTCAGATCCTTCTGCTCGAACATGATGGCGGCGCCGCCGTCCGAGAGGACTTTGCCGTTATAGAACTGGTGGTTCTCGGCGACTATCGGGGACGGGACGAGGATTGAGCCGCAACCGACGGCTTCTATCTCCGTCAGTGCTCCCGCTCCGCATCTGCTTATAATCAAATCCGCCGCTTCCATGCAGGTAGACATATTGTCGATGTATTCCTTCACAATGAAGTTCGGGTGCTCGCTGAGGTTTACGCCGTTTGTCTGAAGCGACGCCGCAAAGCTTCCCCTGCCGTTCTTGCCGTAGGAGTGGATGTGGCTGATTTTTATATCGTTCTTGCAGTACCACGCAATCAGGTCGGAAACCGTCTCGTTGATTCTTCCGGCACCAAGGCTTCCGCCGGTTGAAAGAATGCAGAGCTGGTCTGTAGGCAACCCCAGAGCCTTCTTTGCCTCAACTTTTGAGAGCCTGTCCACAAAGCCATGACGAACCGGCAAGCCCGTAACGACGCACTTGTCTTTATCTTTTATATATTCTTTAGCCCGCTCGACGGTGAGCATGACTCTGTCGGCTTTCTTCGCCAATATCTTCGTAGTGACACCCGGGAAGGCGTTCTGCTCGTGGATGACGGTCTTGATGCCCATAGCCGCCGCCTTGTGGACAATCGGCTCGCAGGCATAGCCGCCCGTGCCGATGACGATGTCGGGACCAAAATCATCAATTATCTTCTTCGCCTTGTGCCCCGACTCGATAAAATACTTCGTGGCAACGGCGTTTCTCTTTATGTTGTTGAGATTGATTTTGCGTTGGAATCCCGCAACTTCCATAGAAACGAACTTTATCCCCTCTTTTTCGACAAGGGTCTTCTCGATTCCGTTCGGAGTGCCAACATATAAAAACTCGGCGTCGGGATGCTTTTGCTTTATAATCTCATAAATGGCAATGGCGGGGTTGACGTGCCCCGCTGTTCCTCCGCCGGAAAGTATCACTTTAAGCATAATTTTCTCCTATCAAATCAAATATTTTCGCACTGTCGGGAAACTCCCAATATTACTCCCATCTCCATAAGCTGAATCATCAGCGCCGAGCCGCCGTAGCTGAAGAACGGGAGCGTAACGCCGGTGTTCGGGAAGGCGTTACAGGCAACACCGATATTAAGGATAGCCTGAAGCCCTATCTGGAAGGTGATACCCGAGGTTATGAGCGTTCCGAACTTATCGGGAGCCTTCTTTGCGATTCGGAAGCCTCTGTATATGAACAGTGCAAAGAGGATTATAACCGCCAGTCCTCCGACATAGCCGAGCTCCTCGACGATTACGGATATAATCATGTCGTTCTGAGCCTCGGGGAGCCAGAGATATTTCTGCCTCGATTCGCCGAATCCAAGCCCGAACCATCCGCCCGAGCCGATGGCGATGAGCGACTGCATCGTCTGCCAGTTGTCGTCCGTTATAACGCCATCGTCGATGGTGGTCATGCTCGTGAGTCGGTCGGAGATATACGAAAGTCCGCCCTCACGCATGGTCGAATAGAGTAAGAGAACCGCCACACCGCCGACTATGATGATGCCGAGCATCTTTGCGATGTCCTTATAGGGGATTCCCGACAGCAAAACGACACATAGCCAGATTGCTCCCATAATCAAAAGTCCCGAAATATGTCTCTGCAAAACCATGTTGAGGCATACGAGTGCAAGCGAACCGAGCAGTGGGAGATATCTCGCAAGGAACGGCATGCTCTGCCGCTTGGGGTTCTCAAGGAGCTTCACACATAAGAATGACGTGAATATAATCAGCACCGGCTTCATAGCCTCGGATGGCTGGAAGGAGAAGGAGCCGATTTCAATCCATCTTCTTGCTTCGGCGTTTTCCGTTCCGAAGAAGGAGGTGTATGTCAGAAGCGCCAGCATCGCCGTATATCCGAGAATTACAACGTTTGAATTGAAAAGTATATGATAGTCAAAGAAGGAGATGAACAGCATTGCGATGACGCCGATGATTGCCGCCATTCCCTGAGTTCTCACGAATCTGTAGCCATCGTCATAATAGGTGAGACCCTCGATATAGCTTGCTGAGAAGACCATTATAAGCCCGTAAACGAGCATGACAACGACAATAACAAAGAAGACGGGGTCCATACTGCCGTCGATGAGACGGAGCCTCGGTTCCTTTATCTTCTTTGCTTTCTTAGCCTCTTTGCGGGCTTTCTTGCCCGAGACCTGTGAAACGGTAATAGCACCCGAAGAGCCGTCTGCGCCCGAGCCGATTATGTAATTTCTTCTTTTCTCAGCCAAAGGCGTGTGACCCCTTTCTTACTTATTCCGCAATGTGTAAATATGTCGCCAGTATTCCCAGAGCACCCGCTACAAGAGTAACGCCCGAGAACACCCAGAGTATTTTATATTCGCTCCAACCGCAGAGCTCGAAGTGGTGGTGAATCGGCGCCATCTTGAAAACGCGCTTGTGGCGGATTTTGAAGCTTGCAATCTGGATTAAATCGGAGAGCATTTCCACGACATAGATAATTCCGACCAGCGGCATCAGAAGCTCCAAGCCGCTTGCCATGCCCATCGCGACGACAGCGCCTCCAAGGAACATCGAGCCGGTGTCGCCCATGAAGACCTTCGCCGGGTGAAGGTTCCAGATGAGGAATCCCAGGCATCCTCCCGCAACCGCCATCGAAAATGCGCTCATTTCCCAATTATCGAGGAGCACAAAAATCAATACAAACGCCAGAGAATAAACAGTCGTAACGGAGCCCAACAGCCCGTCGACGCCATCCGTGAAATTCACGGCGTTGACGAGCAGATAGATGCACACGCCCATCAGCGGATAGTAGAACCATCCGAAATCGACTTCGCCGATAAACGGGAAAACGACCGAGGTGGTGTTCCCCAAAAAATACAGTGCCACAAGATAGCCGACGACTATTACAACCTGCATGATTGTTTTTGCCTTGACGCTTAAGCCGAGATTTCTCTTCTTCACGACTTTGATATAGTCGTCGATAAAGCCGACGAGCATGAAAAGAACAGCCACGCCGACGGCAAGAAGAAGGTTCCATCCCGAATTCTCGGGGGTCTCCATCATGTGAGCCGAGCGGTAAGCCTTGATGATAAGATAGCCTATCCACGAGGTCACGATTACCGACACGATAAACATGAACCCGCCCATAAGAGGAGTTCCCTCTTTCGACTTGTGCCAGGCGGGACCGATATCGAGTATGTGCGAGCCGGCTTTGAGCTTCCGAAGATACGGAATCAATATCATTCCTACCGACCCGGAAATAATGCAGGACAGTATTCCGACTATAATGTTAATCCAAAATGGCATAGCTTTCTCATCCTTCTTGCAGCGCTTCCGCTACAACTTCCCTCTCATCCAAATGTATCTTCCCGGTGGAAAGAATCTGATAGTCCTCGTGACCCTTGCCGCAAAGGACGATAACGTCGTCTTTCTGAGCATTCTTGATCGCCCAGAAGATAGCGTCCCGGCGGTTGTCTATTTCAATATATTCCTTGAACCCGTCCGAAAGACCGGCGATTATGTCCATTATAATTGCGTGCGGGTCTTCGTTTCGGGGGTTGTCTGATGTGACAATGAGGAAATCCGCACCCTGCTCCGCCGCCTGAGCCATCAACGGGCGCTTCTTTGCGTCACGGTTTCCGCCGCAGCCGAACAGGCAGACAATGCGCCTTCCCTCTCCTGCGCTTTCACGGACGTTTTTTAAAATATTCGTAATCGCGTCGGGCGAATGGGCATAGTCGATGATGACGGTGAAGTCTCTTCCGGTGGGAACCACTTCGCACCTGCCCCTGACGCCGTTAATCTTCGAGATAAGAGGAATCGTCCTCTCGGCTCCTATTCCGGCAAGCTCCAAGACTGCAATCGCCGTCATAGTGTTCGAAACGTTATAGCTCCCCGGGAGCGGGATTTCGACCTTATAGCTCTTCAGGGCGTTCGAATACCAGTATGTCGACTTGTGCGTCGAGAGCTTTATCATGTCGGCATAGAAGTCGGCTTCCTTCTTTATCGAAAGGGTGTATTTCGGGCAGTCGATTTCGTTGAAAAGCCGCTCGCCGTATGGGTCGTCGATGTCGATAACGGCATTCTTGCTCCTCTGGAAGAGAAGCTTTTTTGCCTGATAGTAGTTTTCCATAGTGCCGTGTACATCCAAGTGGTCTTGGGTGAGATTAAGGAAAGCCGAAACCTCGAAGATGCACTTGCCGAGCCTTTCCTGCTCGAGTCCCTGTGAGGAAGCCTCCATAACCGCATACTCACAGCCCGCATCGACCATTTCACTGAGAAGCTCAAAGAATTCGTTCGGCATGGGAGTGGTGTTCTCGGTGTGAATAAACTGGTCACAGACCTCGTTGCCGCAGGTGCCGATAAGTCCGGCTTTGATGCCGAGAGTGTCCAGAAGCCGCTTTATAACTGTGGTAGTCGTTGTCTTTCCGTTGGTGCCGGTAATGCCGATGAGCTTGAGCTTTCTTTCGGGATTATGATACCAGTTAGCCCAGAGCATGGAAAGCGCAAGCCTCGAGTCCCTGACGACTATCTGATGCTCCACGCCGCAGTCATGCTCGACGACAAACACCTGCACGCCCTTTTTACTCATCTCGGGCACAGCATCATGCGCGTCGAACTTAGCCCCCTTCAAGGCAACAAAGAGCGTAGACTCCGAGACCTCGTCCCGTGAATCGGAAGAAATCTTATCAATTTCGATATTCGGAATATCCTCCGGCGTCACCGTGCATATCCCATTCAATAAATCATATAGCTTCAAATTTACACCAACTTTCACTTGGCTCAAATCTTGGCTCCCCCTCTGGGGGAGCTGTCAGCGAAGCTGACTGAGAGGGCGGGCGTCAGCCCGAATCCTCATTTACAACAAAGTACGCTTCAATAATCGTGCCGACCTCTACTGTCGTTCCGACGGTATAGTTCGAGGTGCCGGAGCATACGGCTCCCGACTTCTCGGCGGCTCCTCCCAAGGGCAACAGGTTAAGCCCTGCCTTCGTCAGCAGTCTGTTCGCCTCCGACAAAGAGCAGCCGGATATATCCGGAACGGTCGTGTATTGCACGTCATAGTCTTCATCCGTATAGACGACAACCGTGCATCCTGTCGGCATAGTGCTTCCGCTTGAGGGCACCTGTCTGATGACCGTGTCGCCTTCGCCGATTACTTCAATCTCAAGCCCGAGGGCTTCGAGAGTGGCAGTAGCCTGCTCGACGGTCGAGCCTCTTATATACGGGACGGAAACGTCCATATCTTCCAAATCTTCTTCGGTATACTCGGCGTAATACCCGAGATACGGCAGAATATCGGTCAGAGCTTCAACGACAACCGGCGCTGCAACGGCAGAGCCGTAGTAAAGTCCGTTTGTCGGATGGTCGACCATTACAAGCATGATTATCTCGGGGTCATCGGCGGGATAGAAGGCGACGTAGGACGATACATAGGTCGTACCGGACGAATCCTCATCGAGCTTCTGCGAGGTTCCCGACTTGCCGCCGATTGAATAGCCCTTGATATAGGCGTTGCTTCCCGAGTTGGTATTAACGACCGTCTCAAGGACCTCGCGCATCGTCTCGGAGGTCTCCTCCGAAATTACCTGCCGCTTGACGGTGGTCTCGTTCTGCATGACGATGTTGCCCTCGGCATCGACTACCTTGTCGACGACATAGGGGGTCAGGAGATATCCCCCGTTTACAACCGCCGCAAATGCGCAAATCATCTGGATAGGTGTGACTTTATTAGCCTGACCGAAGGAGCTTGACGCCAGGTTTACAAGCGTCATGCTGTCGGCGTCGATATAAAGGCTGTTCGACTCAGCGGGAAGGTCAATTCCCGTCTTCTGTGTGAAGCCGAACGCCTCGAAATATTTACTGAATGCCTCCATGCCGAGCTTCTGTCCAATCTGTACAAACGCCGGGTTGCAGGAGTTTGTCATA
The DNA here is from genome assembly GCA_021199355.1 of Oscillospiraceae bacterium. Lineage (GTDB taxonomy): Bacteria > Bacillota > Clostridia > Oscillospirales > Ruminococcaceae > Faeciplasma. The sequence continues at coordinate 65,020 of JAJQIF010000011.1, read as the reverse complement.
GCCTCGACGAAGGTCTGCGAGCCATGTGCGCCGGAGGTGGCATAGCTCCAGCAGTGGTAGAGGGTGTCCGCAACGGTTATCGTTCCCGAGCAATAGAAGGTGTCGCTCAGAGTGATTGCGTTCTCCTCAAGAGCCGCCGAGCCGGTTACAACCTTGAAAACGGAGCCCGGGAAGTAGATGCTCGAAATCGCCTTGTTCGTCCACTGGGTATAGAGCGATTCGGAGAGCGCCGCACTGTATTCCTCATCCGTAGCTGTGTCCGAAAGCCCCGCCAGATATTCGGAGAGGGATTCGTCCGTCACAACCGACGGCTCGTTAAGATTATATGTGGGAGACGAAGCCATCGCATAGATAGCTCCGGTCTTGCAGTTCATGACTATTGCACAGGCGCCGTTTTCGGGGTCGTTCGCCTCGACCGCATTTGCAAGAGCCTCCTCGACGTAATACTGGATGGTCGCGTCGATTGTCGAATAGACCGAGTTGCCGTCAACTGCGTCATAGCTCTGCTTGTACTTATACTGAATCTCCGAGCCGTTCGCATCTATCGCCGTGACGATTGCGCCGTCGGTGCCCGTGAGGTAGTCGTCATACGAAGCTTCGATTCCATAGATTCCGTAGCCGTCGTAATGCAGATGCCCGACCACATTCGCCGCCAGGTCGTCCTGCGGATAGTATCTTTCGGTCGTTGCCGTGGCTCCGACGGATGTAACTCCCGCTTCGCTCATTATAGTGAGGATACTTGTCGCCGTAATCTTGTCGACCTCGGTCGCGATGACCTGATAAGCGTTGTCCTTATGGAGCTTCTCTTCGATAATGTCCTCATCGACGTCGAGATACTCGGAAAGCGTCTCGACGATGAGGTCCTCCTGCTCGGTGTCTCTTTCCGAGAAGGTTCTCGGGTCGACATAGACGGTATAGACCGTCACGCTCTGTGCGAGCACCTGACCATTCGAATCGTAGATTGTTCCTCTGTTTGCGCTGATTGTCGTTGTCTTGAACTGCTGGTCGTTGGCGAGTGCCTGATACGTTTCACTGTCAACAATCGCAACCTGATACATGGTGTATGTGACATACACAAGCGCCACCATCATGATTGCCAGTAGCGGTATCATCAGTCGCCGCTTCATTTTTGGAGTTGTCTTTTTTTGTTCTGACATTTTAACTCCTTCTTGCAAAAAATAACACGTTCCGACTTTTTGCCTCTTACTGAAGAAAGCTAAGTTTACCCTTCAATATTCAAGAAGGCAAAACTTAACTTTCCCTCGATACACTTATCTCATTACCAATACTATTTAATCAGAACCCAAGATATTCAAACAGGTCGTCAAACCAGTTTTTTAAGATTACAAATATGTTTGAGCTCTCCGTTTCTACAACCTCGATGACGGTGTCCGCCTCGACCTCGACATATTCAATCTGGGATTTGTCCAGTTTCTCAAGCCCAAGAACGTTCTGGGCGTATTCCTCGACGGTCTTCAGCGATGTTTTCGACTCGTACTCGGCGGCGAGACTTGCGTTGTCGCTCTCGAGCTCCGAAAGACTGCTCTCAAGCGTCGAAATCTCGTTGAAGAGACGGTTGCTCTCGACCTTACCATAGAGAAGTGCGAACATCACCGCAAAGACGACTGCGGCGGTTACGAAAATCGTGAAGAGGTTCTGCGGCAGAGCGATTGTGTTATGCCGTATTTCGATACGGGGCTTGCGCTTTGGCTCCGCCTTCGGCTGAGTCTTCGGCTGGACATTGCTCTTCGGCTCATAGACCGAAATATCATAAGCTAAATTGTCGTCACGATACGCCATTTTTTCACGTCCTTTGGTTTCGGGCGGATGATATCCGCCCCTACAGTTTTTCTATTATGCGTAGCTTAGCCGAATGGCTTCGATTATTGCTCTCTAACTCCGCTTCGCTCGGTTCGATGGGCTTTTTGGTGATTATCTTGCCCCTCGGGGTTCTGCCGCATACGCACACGGGGAACTCGGGCGGGCAGATACAGCCCTGCGCGAAGCTAAGAAATCTCTGCTTCACCATTCTGTCCTCGAGCGAGTGGAAGGTAATCACGCAAAGCCTTCCGCCCGGCTTCAAGCGCTCAAAGCCCTTGTCCAACGCTTCCGAAAGCTCGCCAAACTCGTTGTTTACTTCTATTCTGATTGCCTGAAAGGTCTTCTTGCAGGGATTCTTCTCCCGCTTCACCTTTGCCGGAACCGACTCTCTTATTATATCCGCCAGATCGCCGACGGTTTTTATCTCGTTCTTTTCACGCTCTTTGACGATGTTCGAGGCGATGCTCTTCGCAAACTTTTCTTCGCCGTACTCAAAGAGAATTCTCGTTAAATCTTCATACGAATATGTGTTGACGACGTCCCGGGCGCTAAGTCCACTCTCGCTCATTCTCATGTCGAGATCGCTCTCTTCCGAGTGATAGGAGAACCCTCTGTCGGGATTATCAAGCTGATAGGAGCTGACGCCGATATCAAGGAGCAAGCCGTCGATGCCCTCGATTCCCTGCTCGTCAAGTATCTTGTCGACGTTTCCGAACGTCCCTTCCACAACTGTGGCGTTCAGTCCGAAAAGCCGCTCACGGGCGACCTCCACAGCCTCGGGGTCGCGGTCAATCGCTATGAGCTTGCCCGTGACAAGCTTTTTTGCAATCGCTCTTGAGTGCCCCGCACCGCCTGCCGTGCCGTCAACGTAAATCCCGTCGGGCTTGATATTAAGTCCGTCTATACACTCATCCAGTAGAACCGGTATATGCCGAAATTCCATGAAACTTTCCTTATTTCTTTATTCCAACGCTTCAAGAGCCGCATAGAGGTCATCCGGCGAAATCGACTGCGTGAACTCTTCATAGGTGTTCTTGTCCCAGATTTCCGCCGTGTCGATAGCTCCGACGACATAAACGTCCTTGAGGAGCCGGGCGTATTCTCTCAAAGCCTGTGGCACCAGAATTCTTCCGAGCTTATCCGTTTCGACCTGAATAGCTCCCTTGATGTAAATCTGCTTGAGGATTTCCTTGTCCTTGCCCTCACGCATGAGTGAAATCTTGTCACGAAGTGTGTTCCAATGCTCGGTTGAGTATGCAACCAGCCGATGGTCTGCGCCTCTTGTCAAGACAAAGCTGTCGCCCAATACGTCACGAAATCTTTGCGGGAAGCTCATTCTGCCCTTCACGTCAATCGTATAAGGGAGCTCGCCGCTCATTTTTAACTCTTCCGGCATCGGATTCACCTCACTTATTGCCACCTTTTAACACTCGATACCACTCAGTACACCAATTATAGCATTATATTTTCCAAAATGCAATAGGGAATTTCAAGGTATTTTCGATTTCGGAGAAATTTTTTCTCGATAAAGGCGATTAGTGTAGGGGCGGATATCATCCGCCCGCATCTTTGCGAAAACTTTTCGGGCGGATAATATCCGCCCCTACAAAAATAACTATTGCAAAAAAGATGAATATCATGTATAATTGTTGCATGTGACTTAAAGGGGATATTTGTATGAGCAAAATAAAAGTAGGTATTATCGGTGCGACGGGTTATGCCGGTGCCGAGTTGGTAAGATTGTTGAAACAGAGAGATGACGTGGAAATCGTCGGGCTCGGGTCGCGTAGCTATGCCGGAACGCCCTTCTCGAACGAATACGGCGCTCTTCGTGATTATGAAGACGACGAATGCTGTGGCGAGGATATGACGGAAATGTCGAAGAATTGCGACGTTATCTTCACCGCCACTCCGCAGGGCTTTTGCGCCTCTCAGGTGACCGAGGAAATTCTTTCGGAATGCAAGATTATCGATCTCAGCGCCGATTTCAGAATAACCGACCCCGAAATCTATGAGCAGTGGTACAAGATTCATCATCCCTGCCCCGAATTCATCAAAGAAGCCGTCTATGGCTTGCCCGAAATCAATCGGGATAAAATAAAAAGCGCCCGGCTCATTGCTAACCCGGGTTGCTATCCGACCTGCTCATTCTTAAGCATCTATCCGCTTCTCAAGGCGGGCTACATAGACCCCGACACGATTATCATCGACGCAAAGAGCGGCACCTCGGGCGCCGGCAGAGGTGCGAAGACCGCAAACCTCTTCTGCGAGGTCAATGAATCCATCAAGGCTTATTCCGTCGCCGCACATCGGCATGTTCCCGAAATTGAAGAGCAGTTGTCGAATATTGCAGGACGTGACATAAGAATCAGCTTCACCCCGCATCTCGTTCCGATGCAAAGAGGAATCTTGGTGACGGCATACGCAAGCCTCGCAAAATCCGTAACTCCGGAGGAGCTCCATGCGGCGTATGAAGCCTGCTACAAGGACGAGCATTTCGTCCGTGTCCTCCCGTATGGCGTGCCGACCGAGACAAGATGGGTTCGTGGCTCGAACCTTGCCGACGTTTCCTGCAAACTGGACGAGCGCACAAACCGTGTCATCATGATGGGCGCCATCGACAACATGGTCAAGGGTGCCGCAGGACAGGCGATTCAGAACATGAACCTGATGTTTGGTCTCCCCGAGGCTAAGGGAATCGACCAACTTCCCGTCTGATTAGGAGCACAAAATGGAGAATAAATCCGGCGCGAATTTGCGCCCCATGACAATAGCAGACTACCCCGAGGTGTTCACCCTCTGGGAGAGCATCGAGGGATTCGCGATTCGCAGTATTGACGACTCGTATGACGGCGTAAAACGCTTTCTCGCGAGGAACCCGGGACTGAGCGTCGTTGCTGAGCTCGACGGCAAGCTTGTCGGGACTATTCTCTGCGGGAGCGACGGCAGAACGGGCTATTTCTATCACGTCTGCGTCGAAAGAAGCTACCGCAACCACGGCATCGGCTCGGACATGGTGCGGTTCTGCACCGAGGCTCTGAAAGCCGACGGCGTCAACAAAATAAGCCTCATCGCCTTCAAGCAAAACCGCCTCGGCAACTCCTTCTGGCAATCGACCGGCTGGTCGCCGAGGGAGGACGTAAACGTCTATGATTTGGTTCTCAATGACGAAAATAAAATAAAAAGAAATCTATAGAGGGAATTACAATGAAAATCGAAAAAATTTCGGGCGGCGTAACTGCCGCTATCGGCTTTTCTGCCGGTTCTTATGCGGCGGGAATAAAATATCAGGGGCGGGACGATATGGCTATGATTTTAAGCTCGGTTCCTGCCGTCACTGCGGGAACGTTCACGACAAACCTTGTGAAAGCCGCTCCCGTCCTCTTCGATAAAGAGATTGTCGAGAGCTACGAAACTTCGCAAGCAATAGTCATAAATTCCGGCATCGCCAACGCCTGCACCGGCAAAGAGGGCTTCGACTGCTGTAATGAAGTTTCGGACGAAGCTAAGTCGGTTCTCGGGCTCGGCGAGGGCTCGGTTTTGGTAGCTTCAACAGGCGTTATCGGCAAACAGCTCCCGGTTGACAAGCTCAAGGCGGGCGTCAGAGCACTTTCCGAAAGACTCGGCGCCGATGAAGCCCACGGCACTGCGGCTGAAAAAGCAATCATGACCACGGATACAAAGCCGAAGGAGGTCGCCGTCAGGTTTGAGCTCGGCGGCAAGACCGTCACAATCGGCGGCATGTGCAAAGGCTCCGGCATGATTCACCCGAATATGTGCACGATGCTCTGCTTCATCACATCTGACATTGCTATTTCGAAAGAGCTTCTTACGAAGGCGCTCAAAGCCGACATTCAGGACACATTCAACATGATTTCGGTCGACGGCGACACCTCGACGAACGACACGGTAATTCTCATGGCGAACGGTCTTGCCGGAAATCCGGAGATTATTGCTGAGAATGAAGATTATGAACTCTTCTGCAAAGCTCTTCGCATCGTCACCGAAACGCTCGCCAAGAAGATTGCCGGCGACGGCGAGGGTTGCACGGCTCTCTTGGAAGTAAAAGTTGTGAACGCCTCCGACAAAGAGACAGCAAAAACTCTTGCAAAGTCGGTCGTCTGCTCGAGCCTGACGAAAGCGGCAATATACGGGCATGACGCCAACTGGGGAAGAATCCTCTGCGCTCTCGGCTATTCGGGTGCGAAGTTCAATCCCGATACAACCGATTTGTACTTCATCAGTGCCGCAGGAAAGCTCCGGGTCGTCGAGAACGGCATGGCGACGGACTACTCCGAAGAATTCGCCACAAAGATTCTTTCGGAACCCGAAGTGACGGTTATCGCCGATGTCCACGACGGAAAAGCAACCGCCACGGCATGGGGCTGTGACCTGACATATGACTACGTTAAAATCAACGCCGACTATCGTTCATAAAGGAGCTATATAAAATGACAGAAAATACTAATGCCGTCCCGGATATGGACGTAATGCAGAAGGCGCAGGTGCTCATCGAGGCACTGCCCTATATACAGCGGTTCAATCGCAAAATAATCGTCGTCAAGTACGGCGGGAGCGCGATGGTCGACGAAAAGCTCAAGTACAGCGTCATTCAGGACGTCGTGCTTCTGAAGCTTGTCGGATTCAAGCCCATCATCGTCCACGGCGGCGGCAAGGAAATAAGCCGTTGGGTCGGAAAGGTCGGAATGGAACCGCACTTTGTGAATGGGCTCAGAGTCACCGACGAACCGACGATGGAAATCGCCGAAATGGTCTTAAACCGTGTCAACAAGAGCCTTGTTCAGCTCGTCAACGAGCTCGGCGTCAAGGCGGTCGGCATCAGCGGCAAGGACGGAATGCTCCTTAAGTGCGAGAAGAAGCTCTCGGGCGGCGAAGACATCGGCTTTGTCGGAGAGATTACGGAAGTGAACCCGAAGATAATCTATGATCTCCTCGAAAAAGACTTCCTCCCGATTATCTGCCCGATTGGATTTGACAATGACTTCTACAGCTACAACATCAACGCCGACGACGCGGCTTGCGCTATTGCAAGAGCCGTGAACGCCGAAAAGCTCGCATTCCTCACGGATGTCGAGGGCGTTTACAAGGATTTCAACGACAAATCTTCTCTCATCTCAGAGATGACCGTTTCGGAGGCTCAGAAATTTGTCGAAGAAGGAAGCTTCGGCGGCGGAATGCTCCCCAAAATGCAGAACTGCATCGACGCCATCAACCACGGCGTCAACCGTGTGCATATTCTTGACGGACGCATCGCACACTGCCTCCTGCTCGAAATCTTCACCAATAAGGGAATCGGCACCGCCATCATCCGTGACGGCGGGGAAAGATACTACAAGGAGTGAGCGCAATGTCTACATATGTTGACCGTGCCGAGGGCGCACTTTATAAGACCTATTCCCGCTTCCCCGTCGTGTTCGAGCGGGGCGAGGGCGTAAGATTGTACGACGACAAGGGCACCGAATACCTCGATTTCGGAGCCGGAATCGCCGTTATGGGTCTCGGGTATCACTATCCCGGGGTCGACGAAGCGGCGAAGAGCCAGATTGACAAGCTCGTTCACACTTCCAACCTCTTTTATAACATCCCCACAACCGAAGCCGCCGAAAAGCTGTTGAAAGTCTCGGAGATGGACAGGGTATTCTTCACGAACAGCGGCACCGAAGCGATTGAGGGCGCCCTCAAGATTGCGAAGCGCCACGCCTATAATCGTGGACTGCCGAGTGACTACGAAATTATCGCGATGGAGCACTCCTTCCATGGAAGAAGCCTCGGCGCTCTCTCCGTCACCGGCAACGCCCACTATCGCGAGCCGTTCGACCCACTGATTCCGAATATTAAGTTTGCCGAGTACAACAACCTTGACAGCGTCAAAGCTCTCTTCTCAGGCAAGACCGCCGCCGTCATCATGGAGACGATTCAGGGCGAAGGCGGAATCTATCCGGCAACCGAGGAGTTCCTCAAGGGTGTAAGAGCCCTCTGCGACGAGACCGGCGCGCTTCTCATCCTCGATGAAATCCAGTGTGGAATGGCACGAAGCGGCAACATGTTTGCTTGGCAGACCTACGGCGTCAAGCCGGACGTCATGACGGTCGCGAAGGCTCTCGGAAACGGCTTCCCGATTGGTGCTTTCCTCGCTCAGGGCGAAGCCGCAAACGCGATGACCGTCGGCGATCACGGCTCGACCTATGGCGGCAATCCTCTCGTCTGCGCCGTCGCTTCGAAGGTCTTAGACATCTATAAAGAAAAAGACATCCCCGGACATGTCAGGAATGTCGGAGGATATCTCTGGGATAAATTAGAAGCCCTCATGCAGTCTTCCGATAAAATTGTCGCCCACCGCGGCAGAGGCTTGATTCAGGGTCTCGAGTTCAACACCCCCGTCGCGGACATCGTGAAGTCTGCACTCATAGACGAGCACTTAGTTCTCATCTCCGCCGGGACAAACGTCATCAGATTTGTGCCGCCGCTGGTTATCACGGAAGCGGATGTGGATGAGATGGTGGAGAAATTATCAAAAGTCTTGGCGTAAACCCCTCAGTCTGCGCTTCGCGCATCCAGCTCCCCTTTCAGGGGAGCCTTTTTGCGTTCTATGTAACTTTTGACAGAATATAAAAAGCCTCCCCTGAAAGGGGAGGTGGCACGAAGTGCCGGAGGGGTTTCCTATTCCGCCAATCCCTCTGCAACCCCCATAACGAGTATACCCGCCATGACAATCGCGATGGCTATATACTGCTTTGCGGTGAGCTTTTCTTTCAGGAAGATTCTTGAAAGGACTATCGAAACTATGCTGTATGCCGAGATGAGGGGCGCCGCGACGATGGCGTTGCCGCTCATGGCGTAGACATAGAAATACTGTCCAGCGGTCTCGAAGATTGCGGCGGCGACCTTGTCGCCCTGCTTCGGGAGGGCTATCTTCTCCTTCTTAATGACCAAGACATAGAAAAGAAGAATCAACGCGACAATCAGGAAGGTCAGCATATAAGAAATATTCGCGACGTCCTCGATGTTCTCTTCCGTAACGTCGACGAGCGGCGTGAGCTCGATGTCGAGGTAGAAGGCGTCGAAGAAGGTGCCGAGTGCGTCCAGAACCGCATAGACAAGCGGGAAGATGAGCGCAACGAAGCCGTTGATATACTTTTTGTCGGTGTCTTTGATGTCCCCGACTTCCTGCCTCTCGAGAATTCCGATATAGACAACGCCGACGGTGACGAGAATTACCGAAACTGCTGACATCAAGTCGAGGCTCTGCCCGAGGAAGATGATGCAGAGAATCGTTACGACCGCTCCCGAGGAATTCTCAACCGGCGAGCAGATTGAGAGCTCAAGGTAACGAAGTCCCGCATAGCCGACGACCATCGAGATTATGTACATGAGCGAGGTCGGCAGATAGTAAATCAGATTCAGCGGGTTGTAGTCAAACCCGTTTGCCACGAGCATGATTATCGCCTGAATGCCCATGATGAGACCGACTGCGATGGCGGTCAGATAGTGACTGTATTTTTCGGTTTCGTCCGCACCCTTCTTATAAAACAGGTCGGCGGCACCCCAGAGAAGCGTCGTCAAAAGCGTGAATAAAAACCACATAATGTTAATCTCCCAACTAATAATAGTTTTCAACAAAGTGCAAGTTTGCACGATTTGAAAGTATATCATAGTTGGGGGAGGTTGTCAAGAGTGATATTTCAGCTTTTCCGCCCCCTGATATGAAACTTTTTTCATGGGGTTGTAAAACCAAGTTTTATGTGGTATAATCTTATCAGTAGGGTTACGATAGAGAAGTATCTCAGCTTGAGGTGGTGATTTTCGTGCGAATTTATCTTGACAGTTGTTGTTACAATCGTCCGTTTGACGACCTGAATCAGGAGATAATCCACGTTGAAAGTGAAACTATTCTGAATATCCTGTCCAAAGCCCTTGAAGGAACTTACGAAATAGTCGGCAGTGATGCTCTTGAGTATGAGCTTTACCAAATCAAAGACCCTATAAAAAGGCAGAACGTTATTGACCTTTATGAGGAAAGTGTAAAACTTCGGATTGAAGAAGCCGATAAAATCAACGAACGTGCCAAGGAAATCAGAGAGCAATCAAATATTCACTTTCTGGACAGTCTTCAGATTGCCTATGCCGAAGCCGGTGAAGCTGAAGTAATGTTGACTACAGATTATAAGCTCGAAAAAATGGCGTCATATTTGTCATTGAAAGTAAGAGTTATCAATCCGGTCAAGTTTGTTTTAGAAGAATTATATGGGAGATGAAATTATGTTGCAGGTTAATCTTAATAATCCGATGGAAATCCAGATTGTCGGTATGAATGCCCTTAAGGAGGCGCTTGGTCCTGTTGGAGCTGTCAGATTCATCCGGCAATACAATCCCGGGTATGGCGATTACACGAGTGAGCGTCAGGCTGAGCCCGACGTCGACCCGGACGAAACAATCGCCAAAATTCATGAGTTCAAGCAAAAGAAACAGCAAGGATTGCTGTAAACAAGAATTAAAAGCTAACGTCAGTTCCGGCGTTAGCTTTTCTTATCGGTCAGTTTCTTCCTCTACAAACTCAATTCATAATCCACATCATCACCGAGGGCATTTTTCAGGGCTTCGGCTATTTCGTCTGCGCTCGATTCAAGATGCTCTTGCTCCTCTTCCGTAAGCTTTTCAACCCTATAGTCAAACGCCCGAATCCAGAGATAAAAGTCGTACAAATCGGTCGAGAGCCAGTCGGCAACGGTCGAGTCGTAACCGAACCACTCCTCCTTTGCAAGCTTCGAATAAACCGACGGCTTCAGGTTGCCGTTTCTCCAGCTGATGTCCACATCGAGGCATGCTATTTCCGACTCGGAAAGAATTTCGCTCAGAATTCCGTCAATAACAATCTTCCCGGCGTGCTCGTGGGCGACGAACATGAGCTGTTGAATCAACGCCTGCTTGGGGGTATACTTATTCCCGCTCTCTCTTAAGCTTATGAGATAGGTATGGTTGGTGATGGTGTATTCTTCCCCGTCGGATGTCGAAATTGTCCAGTTGCGATATTTATAATGCACGGTGTTCGTGCCCCACCTGTCGTATGTGGTCGATGCGATAAGCTCTTTTTCGGTCTCATCGCTGACGACCCTCCAGTTACCCTCGCCGAAGAAATCGTCGAGCATCGGCTTATAGCGAACCACCCAGTTGCCGAAGTAGAGATAATTCGCGAGCTGCACGCCGCCATAGATTATGGCAATCAGCAAAACGGCGGCTAAACCCAATAAGAAAGCTTTGAAGCTTCCTTGCTTTTTCACTTTTTCGCTTTCCATATACAGAAATCCCCTGCTAATATCGATTCACGAGTAAGTATAACACGCTCCGGGGATATTGTCAAGCTCTGAAAAATCTCCTGATTTTCGCCCACAGCCCGCTCTTGTGCTTTATCTCCTCCGCAAGCTGGGTTTCCTCCTGCTGAAAGATTTCCTGACAGCTTCTCGGGCTTGCCGAGTCCTTGATCCGGTGATAGGTCCCGTCGGGCGCCATCACGCGGGCTTTCACGTTGTCGAGCCGGAGCTCGTCTATGATGTGAAGAAGGCGCTTTCTGGTCTCTTTGTCTGTAACGGGACAGGCGACTTCAACCCTTCGCTCGGTGTTTCTCGTCATAAAGTCGGCTGAAGCGATGTAGAGGCTTGCGTCGTTGCCTCTGCCGAAGCAGTAGATTCTTGAGTGCTCGAGATAACGTCCGACTATCGAGAATACCTTGATATTCTCCGTCAAGCCTTCAATCCCGGGTAAGAGACAACAGATTCCTCGGATATTCATGACTATTTCAACCCCTGCCTGAGACGCTTCGGCAAGCTTGTCGATAATCTCGCGGTCGGTGAGGGAATTGAGCTTCAGGAAGATATAGCCGTCCGACTTCTTTTTAATCTCTTCGTCGATGAGCTCGATGACACGCTCCTTGAGGCTGAACGGCGAGACGAGGAGATGCTGATACTTGCCGTCAAGGTTTGCGGTTGCCATGTTCTGGAAGAGCAAAGCCGCATCCTCGCCGATTTCCTGATTGGCGGTCATGAGACTGAGGTCAGTATACTGCTTCGCGGTCTTCTCGTTATAGTTTCCGCTGCCAATCTGGGTGATGTATCTGACGTTCCCGCCGCCACGGCGGCTATGCTCCCTCTTCGTGATGAGGCATATCTTCGAATGGACCTTGATGCCCTCAAAGCCGTAGAGGATGGTGCATCCTGCCTCCTCGAGCCGCTCCGCCCAATAGATGTTGTTCTGCTCGTCAAACCGTGCTCTCAGCTCCATCAGAACGACGACGTGCTTGCCGTTTTCCGCGGCGGCACAGAGGTATTCGACGAGCCTTGCCCCTGCGGCGAGGCGGTAGATGGTAATCTTGATTGAAAGCACGCTCGGGTCGACCGATGCCTCCGCAATCATTCTTAAAAACGGCTCCATCGACTCGTAGGGATAGAACATGAGGACGTCCTGCTTTTCGATTTGCGGGATAATCTTCTCGTTTTTGTTGAGGTATGGCGTGAAGTGCGGCTTATAGATTGGATCACACAAAGTCGCAACGCTTTCTTTCGGCAATAGGTCGCTGAGTGAGAATAAATAATCAAGGTGAATCGGGCACTTTGTCGTGAAGACCTGCTCACGGCTGAGGGACAGCGTTTTGCAAAGCGTTATGATGAGCTTTTCGCTGAGAGTCCCCTCGATTTCGAGACGGACAGGCGCCAGACGGCGACGCTTCTTCACTATCTTCTGCATAAGCCGCCTGAAATCGGTCTCGACGTCGTATGCCTCGTCCTCGGGCGAGATGTCGGCATTACGGGTGACGGAAATGATTGCTTTCTCGGTGATTTCGTACTCGGGGAAGACAAGGCTTGCGAACTCGCAGAGAATGTCCTCCGTCAGAATAAAGTGCACTCCCCGCTCCTCGAGCCTTACGAACTTCGGAAGCTCATTCGGCACCGGAAGAATCCCGATGAGCTCCTGACCGTCCCGCTTGAGGGACAGGATTATATTAAGCCCCTTGTTCGGCAGATGTGGGAAGGGGTTGTGCATGTCGACAATCTGCGGTGAAAGAATCGGTCGGGCTTCGTCCTCGAACCATAGCGTTACCTGCTTTTTCGCCTTCTCGCTAAGGTCTCCGTAGGAAAATCTGCATATGTTGCAAGCCCGGCAGAGGGATTCGAGCTCCGCCATGACCTTATCTCTCTTTTTGTATAGTGGTATCAGCGCCTTGAATATCGCCGAAAGCTGTTCCGAGGGCGTTTTGCCGGTCTTGTTGTCGATGTGCTCCTCCTTGAGTAAGCTCATATCGTGAAGCGACCCGACGCGAACCATGAAGAACTCGTCGAGGTTGGAAGTGAAAATCGCCGCAAACTTGAGCCGCTCCATCAGCGGCACGCTCTCGTCCTTCGCCTCCTCGAGAACTCTTTCGTTGAACCGAAGCCACGAAAGCTCCCTGTCCTGAGTATACCTCAAATCCTTATCCATTTCAATGCCCTTCCCCGATTACGTTTTTCATAAGATACCCTTCCCGAACTCCGCACATGCTCACGGTTATCTCCTCGGCGTTCAGTGCCTTTGAGACGGTCTCGAGGACGATGAGCCCGGGGATGATGGTGTGGATTCTGTCGGGGACGATTTTTAAAAGCTCGTGGACGTTGTCGCTGTCCTGCTTCCTGATGCGTTTAAGAAGCATTTTGAGCTCCTCAACCGAGATGATATTATAGTCATCCGAGCGGCAGAAGAAGTGGTTTGCGACCTGCGAAGCCGCCCGTACCGTCCCGCCGACCCCGCAGATATGGGCGGCAGGCGAAAGGTCAACGTTCGCACGCTCCAGCTGCTCCTCAACGGCTTTCTTAATCGCCTTGCGCTCGTCCTCTGTCGGATAGAAGCCCTTGACGTAGCGATTGAAGAGGTTCAGGCTTCCGATCGGCAGGCTGTAGGTCGAGAGGATTTTTCCGTCTTCGTAACGGAGGATTTCGGTCGAGCCGCCGCCAAGGTCAATCATAACGCCCTTTTTGTGCGTAATCCCGAGGGTAGCTCCCGTAAAACTGAGAACCGCCTCTTCCTCTCCCGAAATAACATTGACCGGAATCCCCGTCTCGTCAAGTATACTTGCGACGACCTCCTCGGTATTCGAGATGTTCCGAAGCGGAGCCGTAGCAAAGACGTGCATGTCCTTGATGTCAAGGTTGTCAAGAAGTCTCTTGTACTCGGTCAGGGTCTTGCAGATAATCCTTACGCCCTCCGAAGGAAGCCTCCCCGACTTGATATAGCTCGCAATTCCCGCCATAGTCTTTCTGTGCATAAGAAGCCGGTTCTCTCCGCCCTCACACTTATAAACCGACAGCCGTATGGTGTTCGACCCGATGTCAACAATTCCGCAAATCATTGCCGCATTCCCCCATCTTTATATTTTAATCATATTCGGGATTATTATAAGCAATGATGTGTAAAGTTTGATAGCACGGGAGGGTTAAATTTGCGTAAAGGCAATCCCTTTCGGCGGGGAATATTACCCTTAGTATACCTTAACTCACCCAAATAAAGAATGTTGAAAACTCTGTGAGTTTGTTGAAAATAAAAGCCCGAAATCAAGGGGTTCTCAACATTTTCAACCGAGTTTTCAACAAAAATTCGAAGAATACCGATTGTAAATGAAAAAATATAGAACAAGCCGTCGAAAAAGCACGAATAATTTTCGGAGAAGATTCGGGAACTTCGAAGAAGTATTTTGTTAATTCTGCCCCCTTCAACTCCCCCCGCCTGACTTTTCAATATATTTTTGCCCCGAAAATCATGACTCTTCAAACTTTACTGTTCTGTAAAACTATTACAAAGAGATTTTTTTAAAAACCAGTTGCATTTTTCTTACGGATAGTGTATACTATAGATGGATGAAAATCCGTAAAGAAGGCGTTTCGCCGCCTGTACCCCAAGTGCGAGCTGTAAAGAGGGCGTTTCGCCGCCCGACAAGAAAGTGCGAACTGTCAGAAGGCGTTCCGCCGCCTATACAAAAAGTGCGGGCTTGTAAAGAACTGAGGAGGCTTTGTCCTCCTCTTTTAGTAAGAGGTTGACTATGGACGTACAATTCAGCGACTTCGGCATCTACACGGTTGATGTTCCTTATCTGAAATATCTTCATGATGTCGACAGCGAGGTGTTTTACTTGCCTAACCGTTATGAAACAAAGCCGTTTCTCGGAATAATCATCGGTATTGGCACCGGCGTAGACAGTTTTACATATTTCGTTCCCTTTTCTTCCAGCAAACCGAAGCATCTGAACTGGAAAAACGTCTCCCGTGACTGCTTTTTGATATACGAGATTGTGAACAAAGATAATCTGTCACCGAAAGCAATATGCAAGCCGGACAACAACGGAAAAGTCAAACATATTATAGCTGTATTGGATTTGAAAAAGATGATTCCGATACCATCGGGACTCTATCACAGAATAAACTTTTCCAACATTTCCGACACCGTATACCGTGGAATACTTGAAAAAGAATACCGCTTCTGTCTGAGCATCAGGGATAAAATCGCCACTAATGTTGCACAGATTTACTCCGATCAAAAGAATTCCGGTATAATACGACCGTTCTATTGTAACTTTTCAAAGCTCGAAGAAGCCTGCAAAAAATTCTGTGAAGAACAACAGCCTCTGCCTATAGCATAAAAAATCCCCGCTCACCGCGGGGACTTTTTTGACTTGTTTATCTCGTCGCCAACCAATCGTGTGCCAGATCAATCGCCTCGAAGAGGCTCTTTTTCTCGGTCGTCTTGGTTATGCGCTCCATGACGGGGACGTTCTCGTCGGTCAGCATTCTGTAAACCCTGACCTTCGTCGCGACGTCGACGTCGCCCTGCTTCTCGGAAGCGGCTATCTGCATGTAGACAACTTCCTTGTCTCCCATGCTCCCATAATAGAGCTCGTTGCCCTTGCGAACAAGCGGCATGCCCTTATATTCAAAAAACTGTTCTGCCATAACATTCCGTTCCTTTCTTCAAAATGTAGTGCAAGGCACTCAAAGCCTCCCCTGAAAGGGGAGGGGGACCGCCGGCGAAGCCGGTGGTGGAGGGGTTACCAAGCCATCAAAATATCATCGCTCGTGCCGCCATTAATAAACGTCTCCAAGTTCGTCTGAAGCGTCTGGATATAGCTTATCGGCTGACTGAATGAGGTGGTGCCGTTCATTTTTATCGTGACGCGATTGTTGCCGTCGTCGTAGAACTCGAGGACATCTCCGCCCGTCTCGGTTATGATCTCCATCTTGCAGATAAGTTCAGAATCTTCGTCGGGGTCCTCAAGACAGAGGTCGTCAATCGGACACTTCAGAATGAACTGATAGAGCACTTTAAAAGTATCAATATCGACAAACTCGTTGTTATAGGTCGCAACGAGGTAATCCTCGTCCTCGTCGGCGGTTACGTCGAAGTAGTAATCGGTGGTCTCACCGTCCTCGTAGAATTCGATGTTGATATAGTCGACTCTGTAGATGTAGTTCGAGGTCATCAGGCTGGACATGATGTCAACCGGCATGAATGTCGTCCACGGAAGGTCGTCAACCGCGAAGGTATAGACGCAGTCGATTCCCTCGTAGTAGCCGTAGTAGTAAGCCGGCTCACTGGTGTCGTTGCCCGAGTCATCGGTTGCATATGACGCCACATTTCCGATTATCAGAGAATAGGTCTGGAGCTCCGCCTCGATATAGACGGTGCAGAACGGGTCTGAAAGTCCGTAGTAGTCCCAGTCCTCCTCGGTCGGGAAGGGGCAGACAGCGTCCGAAGCAGTCAGTCCCCAGAGACCATAGATAACGTCGTTTGAGTTGGTGATATCAAGATATGCGTAAACCGGCGAGGTCATGACCTGCGAGGAAGCCATCGAGACTTCGTCCGTCGCATAGTTCTTGGTGTCGTCCTCGAAGGTGATGTCGTAATCGAGGTCCTTCCTCGTGACTATCATATAGTCGATGGTCGGCGAGGTGCTCGTCGAGGTGAGCTCGCTCAGGATTATAAGGCTGATGAAGTCCTCTTTTGCATAGTAGAAGTATCTCGAGGAGTTCGAGAGAACGGTGTAGACGTCATTTGAGTCGCCCATTCTTACATAGACGGTCGAGCTAGTCGAATCCGCCGAGTCGATTCCGTAATAAACGGTGTACTCGGTGCCGTCGTTTAAGGTTACGACTACCTTTGCGGTCGGGTCGTCCTCGGAAAGCCCGTATTTTGCGAGGTCCTCGGCGTTCTCTTCAACCAAGGACTGAGCGGTTATCGAAGAGATGCAGTTTCCTGCCGCCGCAAGGGTGGTGGAGTTCTGATTGAGTCCTTCGAGCTCGTCTATTGTGAAGGTTCCGTCATCGTCCTGAGTGACGGTGTATTCGCCGTATTCGTTCGAGATGACCATCGTCGCGATGTCGTCGCGGCTTCCGCTGTAGACATAAGTCGTCGTGTCCTCGGTTGTATCGTCGGTCGAAATGCTGACGTCAACCTGAGTGAGAAGAAGTATTCCCAGAACAACAAGCAAGCAGAGTACGAAAACAGCAACGACTATAAGGCTTCTTTTCTTTGAGGTCATTATCTGTGTCTCCTCCTCATCCATACAACAACGCCGATTACGATTGTGATTACGGGGATAACTCCGGCGAAGGCAACGTTAAGTCCGTTCTGGACGGATTCCGAAACCACAACTCCGCTCGAAGAAATCGTCTTCGAGGTGATTGTGATGCCCTCGGTCTTCTCGGTTATCTCGTTAATGAGGCTTATGAAGAAGTCGCCGTTGTTGAACTGCGAGCTCGACATGAGCGTCGAAAGAAGCATCTGGTCGGAGCCAACGGCTATAACATGCGTATATCCCGAAATATGGGTGTCCTGATTGAGAACCTTATAGGTTCCCATCGCGACAGAGTAGAAGCTTCCACGCTCGGTGGCGTCGTCGGTCGACCAGTCGTCGGAAGTGTCATACATGTCCTTGAGGACAGCATTTTCCGAAGTCTGAACGAGTATCTGGCAGGTGTAATAACCGTCGCCGTCGTCAAATCTCGTGGAAACCGCTCTTGAATTCGGAACATAGAGCGAGAGATAGGGGTTGGCGATATCGTCGCTGTAGTCCTCCGAAACTATGGTCTGGAAGGTATAGTTCTGATAGTTTGCGTAATAGCTCGTGCTGGTCTCATAGATTACTTTTGATTCAACCGTGAGACCGTATTTGTAGAGAAGAGCATCAAGGTTCGGGGTTTCCGCCTGCTCGACGGAAGCGACATAAATTAAATCCTTCTCGAGCTCGCCGTTGTTATAGAGCCATGTCTCAATCTTCGAAATCTCATCTGTGGTGTAGTCAATCTTCGGAGCCGGAATGATGACGAGGTCGACGTCTTCCGGAATATCTTCCGTCTGAATATTTATTTCAGTCAGGATATAGCCGTTCTTGTCAAGAAGATCTGTTAAGCCCGATACGTCCGACTCGTTTGCGCCCGGGAACGTGAGAGTTGCGACGGTCACGGGGTTCGCATCCGTTACGGTCATGATAGCGCTCGTTATCGCCTGCTCGGCGCAGGAGCCGGTTATCAGCCCGTAGGCATCAAACATCTCGTGGGTATAGAGTGCGCCATAGGAGGAAGCATAGGAGCTCAGATAGCTCTCATAATCCTCGGCAACCTCGATTATATCCGTAAGAGATACAATCTTGACTCTTGTGTGGTCGCCGTCACCGAGCTCGATGATGATGTCGCCGGTCTCGAGAGACTGCGAATAGTTCGCGACAAAGTCGGGGTTCGAGTTGAGGTCCTTATAGCTTACGACTATAAGCGGGTTGTACTGGGAGTACTTGTCAAGGAGCTCTGCGCACTGGACGGTATAGTCGCTTATCGAGCGGTATTCGTCCTCGGTGCACATAACGGTCACCTGAACCGCTACGTCGATTCCCTCGATATACTCAACAGTCTCGTCCGAAACGGAATAGATGCTGTCAGATGTCAGGTCGATTGTAATCGGGAAGCGGTCGAAAAGCATCGTCATGACGATGTTGACTAAAACTACTGCGGCAACAAACAGAACGGTCATCGCCGTCGCGAACGAGCCGTGCATGAGCTTGCGCTTGTTAAGCGGCTTTCTTTCACGCTTCGGCTTAACGACTGTTCCGGCGTTCTCGTTTGCTTCTTTTTTCTTCAATTCTAACTTCATTTTCTTCGCCCTCCTTAGCTCCAACGGCGTCTTTCAATAACACGGACGGTCAAAAACAGGAAGACGACCACCATGCTTACAAAGAAGAGGACGTTTGAAAAATCGAAAATTCCATAGGTGAAATAGGTGTATCTCGTGACGACTGACAGCTCATACAGGATGTTCGAAATCCAGCTTACGTTGATAAGAGACGCAATCGACGAGATGAGATACATGCAAAGTATTGCGGCAAATCCGCCGACAGCGGCGATTACCTGATTCTCCGTCAGGGACGAGACGAACATGCAGATTGCAATGAACGCCGCACCGATTAAGAGAAGCCCGACGATATTTCCCATGACCTCGAGCCACTGAACCTCGACGAAGAAGTTAAGCACGATTGCATATACAAAGGTGATTGCAACGCCCATCGCATAAACCACGAGCGCCGCCAGATACTTTCCGACCACAAGTGAAGTGAGGCTTATCGGAGCCGTCAGAAGGCACTGATCGGTCTTGTTCTTCATGTCCTCGGAAATCGTTCTCATCGTCAAAATCGGGATAAGAACCATCAGGACATAGAATAAAAGGGTGAACATCGTCGACATATCGCTCGTCATATAAAGGAGCCCGTCAAGCGAGCTTGTCGAAACGGCTGTTATTCCGAACAGGACGCCCGAAGCGGCATAGAAAGCCGTCAGGAAGATGTAGCCGATAAGCGAGGTGAAGTATGAATTCAGCTCTCTTTTGAATATTGCTTTCATGCCTTTTTCGCCTCCCCGTGACTATTCAAGGACTTTACGTCCATTGACTCCGCTTTCTGGTTCATAAACTCGTCGACGCTTTCGCCCATCGTAAGTCTTAGGAATATGTCTTCAAGAGTAAGCTCCGAAGGACGAAGCCCCATGATGTACCAGTTTCGGGCTGAAAGACGCTTGTTGAGCTCGCGTCTTATATCCGTTCCCTCGACAGCTTCGATATTGTATTCCCAGACGCCCTTTTCTCTTTGCATATCCGCAAGGACGGAAACAACTCCGGGAATCGAGCTTATTACTTTTATTACTTCCTCTCTCGGACCGTCGATTCTTGCGACCAGCTTGTGGTCGGCGGTCAAGGTGTTCGAGAGGTTGTCGGCGGTGTCGTCGGCGATAATCTTGCCGTTGTTTATGATTACAATCCTGTCGCAGACCGCCTGAACTTCGCTTAAGATGTGCGACGAAAGGATAACCGTGTGGTTCTTTCCGAGCTTCTTAATCAGCGTTCTTATCTCGATAATCTGCTTCGGGTCAAGACCTACTGTCGGTTCGTCAAGGATAAGGACGTTCGGGTTGCCGACAAGTGCCTGAGCCAAGCCGACACGCTGTTTATAACCCTTTGAAAGGTTCTTGATGAGGCGGTTATAGACCTCCTCAATCTTGACAAGCTCGCATATTTCCTGCAGGTGCGTGTTCTTTGGAATCTTGCACCCCTTGAGCTCGTACATGAAGTTTAAGTACTCCTTTACGGTCATGTCGAGATAGAGCGGCGGGAACTCGGGGAGATATCCTATCTCCTTCTTTGCAAGAAGCGGCTCCTCAAGGATTTCCTTGCCGTTTATATACGCTTCTCCGCTTGTGGAGGAGAGATAGCCCGTCAGGATGTTCATTGTCGTGGATTTTCCTGCGCCGTTCGGTCCGAGGAAGCCCAGGATTTCACCGTTGTGAGCCTCGAAGCTTATGTTGTCGACCGCCAGTTTATCGCCGTAGGATTTACAAAGGTTTTTTACCTCAATCATCGGGTATTACGTCCTTTCCGGTAAATTCCGATATATACTCCACACATTATACACCGTTTTTGTGTACACATTGTGTCAACTCATTGAAACTGCTATTTCGTAAGCATCTCCAGCGAGCGGTTGATTCTCTTGACGGTTTCCTCTTTACCGATGATTTCGGCAATCTCAAAGGCTCCGCCGGGGGTGAACTGCTTGCCGCTGATGGCGACACGAAGCGACCAGAGGACATAGCCGTTCTTGACTCCCATCTCCGAAATAAGCTCGAAAAGCTTGTCGTGCAAAACTTGGAAGTTCCACTCGCTCTCGGGGATAGCTTCGAGGACGGGAAGAGCCTTCGTCAGGGCGTCAACAGCCGTCTCACGATTGGTCTTCATCTTCTTGTTCTCGTAGAGACTGAGGTCATAGTCGGGCATCTCGTCGATAAAGTCGACCTGCTCGGGGATTTCCGAAAATACTTCGGTGCGGTTCTGGAGGAGCGCCGCAATCTTTGCGATGTCGACGTCTTTCTTAACTACACTTCTGATATAGGGTTCTGCATACTCGGCGAACTTTTCGGGTGTGAGAGCACGGATATACTCGCCATTGATGGCACGAAGCTTCAACGGGTCGAAGATAGCCGGGGACTTCGAAAGCCCGTCGATTTCGAACTCTTCGATGAGCTCGGGGAGAGTGTAGATTTCTCTTTCGCCCTTCGGCGCCCAACCAAGTAGCGCAATGTAATTTATGATAGCTTCGCTCAGGTATCCCTTCGAAACCAAATCCTCAAACGATGCGTCGCCGTTTCTCTTCGAAAGCTTGTTGTGCTTGTCCTTCATAATCGGTGCGACGTGGATATACTTCGGAACGTCCCAGCCGAAAGCCTCATAGAGGAGGTTATACTTCGGAGCGGAGGCGAGATACTCGTTGCCTCTTACGACGTGGGTGATGCCCATAAGGTGGTCGTCGACGACGTTCGCAAAGTTATAGGTCGGCATTCCGTCCGCCTTAAGAAGAATCTGGTCGTCAAGGGTCGAATTCTCAACGGTGATGTCCCCGAAGAGCTCGTCGTGGAAGGTGGTGGTGCCTTCAAGCGGAATCTTCTGACGGATAACATAGGGTGTTCCGGCATCAAGCTTTGCCTGAATCTCTTCTTTTGAGAGATTGCGGCAGTGGCGGTCGTACATCGGGCTGATGCCTGCGGCTTCCTGAACGGCTTTAAGCTCGGTCAGTCTATCCTTGTCGCAGAAGCAATAGTATGCTCCTCCCTTTTCGACAAGCTCAAGAGCGTATTTCTTGAAAATGCCCATTCTTTCCGACTGGATATACGGTCCGTAATCGCCGCCGACGTCCGGTCCTTCGTCCCAGTTAAGTCCGACTGCCTTGAGCGTGCGATAAATCGTATCTACTGCGCCCTCGACATATCTTTCCTGATCGGTGTCCTCGATACGGAGTATAAACTTTCCTCCGTACTTCTTGGCTATGATATAGGTATAAAGTGCCGTTCTCAGGTTGCCTATGTGCATATAGCCGGTTGGTGACGGCGCAAACCTCGTTCTTACTTCACTCATTTTCTTCGGTGACCGATGGGTTTTCCATCAGTCTTCCTCCCTTCTTTTGTCTATGTCCTTATTGATAGTGGCGGTGAGCTCTTCGACGGACGAGAATCTCTTCTCGTCCCGATAGAACTTTCTCAGCTCCACTTTTATATCCATGCCGTACAGGTCGCCGACATCGCCTAAGATGTGCGTCTCGAGCCCGATTTCGCCCGAGTCGCTGACGGTCGGCTTGACTCCCACGTTTGAAATGCCCTTGAACTTCTCGCCGGTCGAAAGTACAGTCACGTCGCTCGAATAGACCCCAAATCGGGGGACTATTTTCTTCGGCGTCAGGGGGATATTGACGGTCCTTATGCCCATCTCGCGCCCCATGCTCATGCCGTGGGTGACATTGCCGCCAAGAAAGTACTTATACCCGAGGAGCTCGTTTGCTTCACTCATGTTCCCGCTTTCGATAAGGGCTCTTATTCTCGTTGTCGAAACCGTATCGCCGCCATGCTCCACAAGCCCGACGATTTCGGGCGTCATCCCGCAAGACCCACAGAGCTTTTTCAGAAGCTCCGCATCTCCTGCGGCGTCCTTTCCGAACCGGAAATTCTCGCCCGAGAGCACTATGTCAGCCCTGAGCTCTTCCCTGAGAATCCTACTTACGAAGTCCTCGGGGCTTGTGTCCCTGACCTCGGGGAAGCTCGCGAATATGACCCTGTCGGCGCCGTATTCCCTGAGCTTCTGCTCTTTTTCGGAATCAGTCAATACAAAGCTTCGATGCCCCTTGGTGTCGACTTCGCTTGAACGAAATGTGTAGACGATTTTCTCGTCAGCCTTCGTGTCGCAAAGAGCCCGAAGAGCCGCCTGATGCCCGATGTGAACCCCGTCGAAGAGCCCTAAGAGCACCGCCCTTTTTACTGTATTATTTATGTCAATCACCAGAAATTCTTTACTATTCTGATTTCGCCGTTCGTGACCCGGCATAGCCCCAAGAATCCGCAATCGCCGTAAATCCTGAACGTTTCGCCTTCTTGAGCTCCACGAACCCTCTTTGCGTCAAGCTTCACGCCGTTTTTATACATACGGGTCTGAGCTTCGGAAAGCCTGAGCTCCCCATAGCACCCGAAAAGCTTGTCCGTCGGGATGATTCTCTCGGTCGCGATTTCAAGGGCGTTTTCGCTTGCACGAAGCTCTTCAAGGGGAATGCAATCATCAATTCCGAATCCATGCGCCGAAATGCGTCTTAAAGCAGTCATGCAACCGCCGACCCCGAGCGAATCGCCCAGGTCGTTTATAAGCGTGCGGATATATGTGCCCTTCGAGCAGGAGATAAGAAGCGTTCCCGTCCTGTCGGCTTCGCTATAGGCTTCGAGCTCGAGACTGTAGATTGTAATCTCTCTCGGCGTCCTCTCGACGCTCACGCCCTGCCTTGCAAGCTCATAAAGCCGCTTGCCGCCCACGGACACAGCCGAATACATCGGCGGGAGTTGGGAGATAGTTCCCCGAAACTGCGGCAATTTTCCCAAGATTTCGGCTTCCGAAACCGGCTTATCCGATTCCGACAAAACTGCTCCGGTTATATCCTGAGTGTCGGTGCTTTTTCCGAGTATGAAATCAGCTCGATATGTCTTTTCATCAATCGGGAGTATGTCGCTTGCCCCGGTCGCCTTGCCGATTAAGACCGGCAGGACACCCGTCGCCATAGGGTCGAGGGTTCCGGTGTGCCCGAGCCTCTTTTCGTGCAAGAGCCCACGCAACACTGCGATAACGTCAAAAGACGTATACCCCGAAGGCTTGTCTATCAGCAAGATTCCATTCGGGACTGTCACAGATACTTCCTTGTGACTTCAAGAAGCTTCATCATGACTTCTCTTGCCTTGCCCTCGACGGTGCAACCGGATGCACGGAGATGCCCTCCGCCGCCGAACTCGCCGCAGATTGCCGCGGCATCGGCATCGGTCGTCCTGAGAGATACCTTGAACATCTCGGGGTTGTCCTCCTGCTGTTTGAGGGTATATCCGAACCGGACGCCCTCGATTGTAAGAGGAATCTGCGCGAATGCGTCGAGCTCCGAGCGGTCAATCTGGAAGTCGGCGATGTCCTTATTGGTGGCGGTCAGGATTCCGATCTGTCCGTCCTCGAAGAAGCGCATCTCGCTGATGAGCTTCTGCTCGCACATGACTCTGCCTCTTGACTTGATGTCAAACATCTTTCTGTTGATGTGCTCGAAGTCGACGCCCATCTCAAACATCTTCGCCGCCGCTCTGTGAGCTGACGGAGTGGTGTTCTGGAACTTGAAGCACCCTGTATCGGTCGCAAGACCCGTATAGAGGTTCGTCGCAATCGGAAGGGTGATGTCGGCGCCCATATGCTCAAGGAGCTCGAAGATTATGAGGCAAGCCGCCGAAGCCTGCGCGTCGACATAAGATTTCTTTGCGAAGAACCTGTTTGAGCCGTGGTGGTCGATGCAGAGGTCAATCCTGTCGGCATATTTCTCAAGCTCATCGCCCAGAAGCGTTGTGTCGGAAATGTCGACCGAGATGACGAACTGCTCCTCGAAATCCATAGGAGTATAGTCCCCAATCATGAAATCGAATCTGTCGGGGAAGCCGTCGGAATTAAGGACGTTTGCCTTCTTTCCTAAAGATCTCAGATAGAGGCAAAGCCCCATTCCCGCACCGATGCAGTCGCCGTCGGGGCTCTTGTGCGTGAGAATGCTCACGTTGTCACAGCCCCGAAGGATTTCCGCCACCTCTTCGTAGCTTGTAAGTCTCGTATTTTCCATCTTAGTCCTCGTCCTCCCTGATGTCCATTTCCCTCAGTAGCTTGGAAATGTGTGCGGAGTATTCGCTCGAATCATCCGCTATAAACTTGAGCTCGGGAGCCTTTCTTATGTGAAGGCTGTCGGAGATTCTTCTTTTAATCATCCCCGACGCGCTTTCAAGCCCCTTCACAGCTTCCTTCGCCTCTTCAATACCGTTTAAACTTGAAACGTAAACTCTTGCGCTCGAACGGTCTCTCGTGACCTCGCACCTGACAATCGTGAGCATCCTGTCCTTGATTCGGGGGTCTTTCAGCTCCCCGAGCATGGTGCTCAGAATCCTCTGCAAGTCGGACGAGAACCGCTCCGCCTTATGGTCAGCCATTTAATATCCCTCACACTTCGGTTTCATTAAGCTGATAAGCCTCGAAGATGTCGCCTTCCTTGAAGTCGGTGAACTTCTCGAGCGTGATGCCGCACTCATAGCCCTGTGCAACGTCGCGTACGTTGTCCTTGAAGCGCTTCAGGCTCGACATCTTGTCTTCCGCAATGACGATACCGTCACGAACAACACGAACGAGGTCGTTTCTTGAAATCTTTCCGGAGGTGACATAGCATCCCGCAACCTGACCGACGCCGGTAATCTTGTAGACCTGTCGAACCTCGACACGGGCTGTGTCGACCTCGGTATACTTCGGCGCGAGCATGCCCTTCATAGCCGCCTCAATCTCTTCGATGGCTTCGTAAATAACTCTGTAGGTCTTGAGCTCAACTCCGTCGCGCTCGGCGTTCTCCTTGGCAACGGGGTCGGGTCTGACGTTAAATCCGACTATAATCGCTCCCGATGCGCCCGCAAGCATGACATCCGATTCGGAAATCGCACCTACGCCGCCGTGGATGACCTTAACCTTGACCTCGTCGTTCGAAATCTTCTCGAGCGACTGCTTGACTGCTTCGACCGAGCCCTGAACGTCCGCCTTGACGACGATGGGAAGCTCCTTGATTTCACCTTCCGAAATCTGGTCGAAGAGGTTATCAAGGCTGACCTTCTGAGCCTGCTTGAAGACTTCTTCCTTCGCTTCCTGCTTTCTCTTTTCAACGAGCTCTCTTGCGAGCTTTTCGTCGGCAACGGCATTAAATGTGTCGCCCGCCGCCGGAACCTCCGCAAGACCTGTAATCTCAACAGGGACAGAAGGTCCAGCAGTCTCGACTGCTCTGCCCTTGTCGTCGGTCATCGTTCTGACACGTCCGACGGCTGTTCCCGCAATGATAACATCGCCCGAGTGAAGGGTGCCGTTCTGAACGAGAACTGTCGCAACCGGTCCACGTCCCTTGTCAAGCCGAGCCTCGATAACCGAGCCCTTTGCAGGACGGTTCGGGTTCGCCTTAAGCTCTTTTACATCAGCTACAAGAATTATGTCCTCAAGGAGCTCATCTATACCCATTCCTGTCTTAGCCGAAACGGGGACGCACATGACGTCGCCGCCCCAAGCCTCGACAACGAGGTTGTGCTCGGTGAGCTGTTGCATGATTCTGTCGGGGTTTGCGCCCTCTTTATCCATCTTGTTGATGGCGACGATGATGGAAACTCCCGCCGCCTTTGCGTGGTTGATAGCCTCAACCGTCTGCGGCATGATACCGTCGTCCGCCGCAACAACGAGTATTGCGATATCCGTGACCATAGCGCCTCTGAGTCTCATAGCCGTGAAGGCTTCGTGACCGGGGGTGTCAAGGAATGTAATGTCTCTGCCGTCGATGGAAACTCTGTAAGCACCGATATGCTGGGTGATGCCGCCCGCCTCGGTTGCTGTGACGTTTGCATGACGAATCCTGTCAAGAAGCGAGGTCTTGCCGTGGTCGACGTGACCCATGACAACGACAACGGGGTCTCTCGGCTGAAGGTTTTCGGCGGTGTCCTCTTCGTCAACGATGAGTCTCTCTTCAATAGTGACGACGACTTCCTTCTCAACCTTTGCTCCCATTTCTTCGGCAACGAGTGCCGCGGTGTCGAAGTCGATGACCTCGTTCTGGGATGCCATAACTCCGAGGCCTATGAGCTTCTTTATAACGTCTGAAACTGTAGCCTTGAGTCTCGTTGCGAGCTCGGAAACGGTGATTTCATCGGGAATCTGAACACGAACTTTGAGCTTTCTTGCACGCTCGAGCTCCATGCGCTTCATTCTCTCGGCTTCGGTCTCGCGCTTGGTCGAGAGCTTCTCCTTCTTCTGCTGACGGGACTTCTGGGTGAGCTTCTGCTTCTTCTGATAGTTGTCGCCGCCGCGGTTCTTCGAGTCCGCAAGGTTGTCGTAGTGCTCGTTATACTTGTCGATATTTACATAGCTTTCCCTTGTGTCGACAACGTGGGTCTTCTCACGCTGAGCATAGGTGGTGCTCTCCGACTTTCCGGTGACGAGCTGGATTCTTTCGCCGCGCTCCTTCTTCTTGGCGGGCTTTTTGTCCTCTTTGCGGTGCTCTTTTTTCTCCTCAGCTTTGGCTGTTGCTTCCTGAACGGGAGCGGCTTCCGCCTTGACCTCCGGCTTCTCAACAGTCTTCTGCTCTTCGACCTTCTCAACCGGCTTAGGCTCAGCCTTTGGCTCTTCCTTCTTTTCCGGCTTCGGGGGCTTCGGCTTTCTTACGGGACGATAGGAGAAGTAGTCGTCAAAGTTCTCCACCTGATTCTTGTGGGTGAAGACCTCAAAGACATAGTTAATCTCTTCCGTCACGAGAATTGTCGAGCCTTTCTTTGCGCCATAGACGGGCGCGAGGCAGTCGATAATGTCGTTCACCGGCACGCCCAGGTCTTTGGCAAGGTTTGATAATTTATATTTCGTAATCATAGGCAAATCTCCTTATTTCGGACTGGTGCTTGTCAACCGTTTTTTGGCGGCTTTCGCAAATCCCGCATCGGTCACGGACATGATGCCGTAGACCTTTCCGAGCGAAGTCCCGACGTCATACATGCTCTCGGGAATCTCGTAAAGAGGAGTTTCATACTCTTCGCAAATGCGGGTAATCTCGTTTTTCGAACGCTCTGCCAGGTCTTTGGTGACAAGGACGATATATGCTTTTCCGGAGCGGACTGTGCCCTTGACTTCGTCCATTCCGAGGGTGAGCTTTCCTGCCCTTCGGCAGATGCTCAGTAAATTCATTATATCAGCCATCTTCGCCGCCTTCCAAGGTCTCGACCTCCGCTATATCGTGCGACAATCTTTCGTAAATCTCTGCGGGGATTTCGCACTCAAGGCTTCTCTCAAGGCATCTTTTCTTGCGAGCCTTTTCGAGACATTCCTTATTCGGGCAGATATACGCTCCTCTTCCCGACTTCTTTCCGGTCGGGTCGACGAGGATTTCGCCCTCGGGGGTTCTCACAATCCTTACAAGCGACCTCTTCTCCTTGGGCTCACCGCACCCGAGGCAGGTTCTTATAGGCTTTTTCTTCTGCTTAATCATATTACTCTCCGGTGGAAGAAGACTCGTCAGAGGCTTCTTCAGCTGCGACAGCAGCTGCTAGCTTCTCGGGAGAAACGATGTCAATCTTGTAGCCGGTAAGGCGAGCCGCAAGCTTGGCGTTCTGTCCACGGTTGCCGATAGCAAGCGAAAGCTGAGACTCGGGAACGACAACTCTCGCCGACTTTATCTCGTCGCTTTCGATGGTGACGCTCATGACCTCGGCAGGTGACAAAGCCTGCTTGATGAATTCGGCGTCGTCCTCGGAGTACTTGATGAGGTCAATCTTCTCGCCGCCAAGCTCCGAAACAATCGCGCCGATTCTCGAGCGGTGGTTACCGATGCAGGCGCCGATGGCGTCGACATTCTCGTCGTTCGAGGAGACCGCAATCTTGCTTCTTGAGCCGGGCTCACGGGCTATGGACTTTATCTCGACGATTCCGTCGTAAATCTCGGGAACCTCGAGCTCAAACAGCCTTCTTACAAAGTCGCGGTGAGTTCTTGAGACCTTGACCGAGGGCTTTCTGTCGGGATTAAGTATGCCGACGACATAAACCTTGATGATGTCGCCGGGCTTGAGCTCCTCCCCGGGAATCTGCTCTCCCTTCGGGAAGTAAATCTCGTCCTTGTCGATGGTGAGGATGGCGTTGCCGGTTGCCGGCTCGACCTTCTGGACGGTTGCGGAGACGATTTCGTGCTCCTTGTCTTTATACTGCGAAACAAGTCTGTCACGCTCGAACTGCTTGAGGTCGGAGCGAATCGACTGCTTTGCGGAGGAAGCCGCAACTCTTCCGAATGCCGACGGTGAAACGGGAATCTCGACCGTTCCGTCGACATAGGCGTTTGCATCGTATGTCCTTGCCTGCTCGAGGGAGATTTCGTTAGCCGGGTCCTCCGGCTCGCCCTCGACGACAGTCTTCATAATGTGGATTTCAAATTTCTTGGTTTCGGGGTCAAGGTCAACCCTGACGTTCTCGTTTCCGGGATAGTCCCTCTTTACAGCCTTGAGGATGCCCTGCTTTATCTTCTCTAACAGTTCGTCAAGCTGAATGCCGCTCTCTTCCTGCAAGCCGTCGATAGCACCGAACAGCTCATCCAAATTAAGCTCATGGCTCTGAGCCGCCTTAGTTTTTCTCTTCATATTGTTTTAACCAGTCCTTTCTTGGTAGTAATCAATCTAATTCCAAATCGTCGTCATCGAAGAGCGTAATCTTTGCGCACTCTTCAAAGCTGATTTTTTCTTCCTGTTCGTTTTCATCCAAAACCGTGATTCCGTCCTTGTCGTAGCCGGTGAGGACTCTTAGTATCTCCTTCTCACCATCACGAGGTCTTATGAACCTGATCCGGATCGGGTCACCGATGCAGACCTCGAAGTGGTCGAGCCGCCGAAGCTCCCGCCCGAGTCCCGGGCTTGACACCTCGAAGATATAGGACTGCTTTATCGGGTCGAGCTCGTCAAGCTTGTCGCTTAAGGGACGGTGCAACGCCTCGCAGTCGTTCATGTCAACCCCGCCGTCCTTGTCGATGATAATCCGAAGGTACCACGAAGCCCCCTCTTTTTCATATCTGACGTCCCAGAGATAAAGCCCCAATTCCTCGCACATAGGCTCGGCAATCTCGCGAACCTTCGCGACTGTCGGGCTGTCGGATTTGATTACAGACATACTTTCACCCCTTTCAAGGCTATCCAAAACAAAAGACCGGAACGAAATTCCAGCCTTTCATAAGAGTTATTAAATATAGTATACCCCTTTGCCTCCCATTTGTCAACAGCTTTTTTCAAAATTTATTTATTGACAGCAAGCTACACCCTGTGTTATAATGTCCTCGGTGGGAGGATACGGTTGCTCTTTCCCTGAAGAAGGGAGGTGGAGTCCCGATGGAAATTGCAGATATCCTTCAGCTTTTACTTCTTGTAATAGCTTCATCAACTTAGGTCTTAGCCTCGGCGATCGCCGTTAGAAATAACCGCACCTGATTAACATCAAGTGCGATTGCGAATTTTGTAGTTAACGCTATGGAAAGAGTAATCGTGCCTGAATGCCACTTCAGGTACCTCTCACCACTTATATTATACCCCACCGCTGTTGATTTGTCAACAGCTTTTTTATTTTCCGAGGAGCTCTTCAAACTCTTCCTTCGTGCAGAACGTCGTCCCTTCATGCGAGATTGCTCCCGCCGCCGTGGTGACGGCGTACTTGAGGACGTCTTCGAGTGGCAAGTTCTTGGTCAAGGCAAGTATCGCCCCGGCAAGCATGTTGTCGCCCGCTCCCGAGGTGCTCTTCACGGGCACCTTCACAGCCGGAGCCTTGTGGCACTCGGTTTCCGAAATGATAATTGCTCCATCGGCTCCAAGCGAAACCAAAACAACCTGCACGCCGTAATCCGAAATTATCTTCCTTGCCGCCGAGATTATCTCACTTTCGGAGGAAATCTTTCCGACGAGCGTTTCAAGTTCAAAAATGTTCGGCTTTATCATGAAGGGATGCGCTTTCAAGCCTTCTCTCAGGAGCTCGCCCTGCGCGTCCAAAATCACTTTTGTATTTGCAAATTCTCCGAGCTGACGGTAAATATCCGTCGGGGTGCCCTTCGGGACGCTCCCCGCAAGGATGATAAACTCGCTGTCACGGGCGGATTCGACAACAGATGCCTTCAATGCTTCTATGCTCTCTGGTGTAACCTCGGGGTTCGACTCGTTGATTTCAACGGTCCTGCCGAGCTCGGTCTCCATGATTTTAAAATTCGTTCTGAGCGAACCCGGGCACTGGGTAAACCTACACTCGATTCCCTCACTCCCGAGGGTTTCGGGGATAGCCTCACCACCGTCGAAATTGAAGCCGAGCGCACGGCTCGGGACTCCCAATCTCGAAAGAGCTCTGCTCACATTGATACCCTTGCCGCCGATGTCGAGGCTCACTGGCTCGACCCGGTTCATGGCATCGAGGTCGAGCTTATCGGTCTTCACAGTCTTGTCAAGACACGGGCTGAGAGTTACCGTGGTAATCATGCTTTAGCCGCTTTCTTCGCCGGTTTATCCGCATCGGGGTCAATCTCCCCTGCTCTCTTGAGAGCGATCTTGGTGAGCGTCGGTCCGACGAGCTCATAGACCATTACCGAGAAGAGAACCACATTTCTTATAAGCGCACCGTCCTGCAGATTGGCGGCTGTTGTCGCCATTCCGAGCGCAACGCCTGCCTGCGGGAGAAGCGTGATGCCCAGGTACTTCTGAATCTCCGGACTGCAACCGGTCATCTTGGTGGAGCTGAACGCTCCGAAAATCTTGCCCGCCGAGCGGAAGATGATATAAGTGATGCCGACCAGAAGCACAAGCGGCTGTGTCAGGATGCTCAGATCAAGCTCCGCACCGGAAATTACGAAGAAGAGGACGTTCAAAGCGGATGTCCACCTGTCGTCGTTCTCCATAACGGTGGGCGAAAGCTCGCTTGTGTTGCAGAAGATTGCGCCCGTAATCATGCAGGTGAGAAGAAGCGAGAAGCCGATTTTGACTCCGCCAATCTCAAACTCCGACATCGAAACCGCCGCGGCGAGAATTACTACACCAATCGAGATGGACATTCTGTTGGCTCTCGACTTGAAGAACTTCTCGAACCATCTGAGGATAAGCCCCATAAGGACGCCGAGAACTACCGACAGAACTATCTCTATAACCGGCTCAAGGACGATGTTGACAACCGAAACTCTGCCCTGCTCGAGTGCGTCCGCAATTCCATATGAAACTGAGAAGAGCACCAAGCCGACCGCGTCGTCGATTGCTACTACCATAAGTAAAAGCTTTGTGAGCGGTCCATGCGCCTTGTACTGGTTTACGACCATGAGCGTTGCCGCCGGAGCGGTTGCCGAGGCGATTGCGCCGAGGGTGATAGCCGCCGGAAGAGAAATAGCGTTCGGGAAGATGAAGTGCAAAGCAATAAGCCCGATGTCGACGACAATCGTCGTGACGACAGCCTGCAAGATGCCGACCGTTATCGCCTGCCTGCCCATCGACTTGAGCTCCGAAACCTTGAACTCGTTACCGATTAAGAACGCTATAAATGCCAGTGCTACCTGTGAAATAATCGAAAAGCTGTCGACCTGCTCAAGGGAGGTAAAGCCCAAGCCCTCAATTCCGAGAGAACCGAGGCAGAACGGACCCAAAAGTATACCCGTGACCAGATACGCCGTTACGGCGGGAAGGTGCACGAGCTTCGCCAGTCTTGTCATCAAAAGTCCGCAAATCATTGCGAGTGATAAACATATCAGAATTTCCTTCATTTTTGACCCACTTCTTTTCTGAAATTTAAAGAGTTTTTTCTGATCAGTTATCAAGTATAGCACAATATGCGGACTAAATCAAAGTATTTTTTGCACAATCTTCTTTAGCGGAACGGGGCGAGAATTGGCGAATTAAACGTCAACCGCTCGTCGCGATTCTATCTTCTGCTCGCCGACGATGGCATATAGCTCCTCTTTCGTGGCGGAGTTGTCATAGGTCATATAGCGGACGTGGAGGATGTCGCCCTCCTGAAGGGTGTTGTCGCCGTGGCTGTCGACCTCGGCGCCGGCGGTTTCGCCGTGCTTGACCGAAAGAACGAACAGGTTCTGCGGCCAGAAGATATCTCTGATCTGCTTGCCGACGGCGAAGGTGTTCCTGCCGACGGTTACGAATGTATCTATTACCTTCGGGACCTTGCCGTAATTAATCTCTCTGATGCGTCCCGCAACGACCTCTTCGTTGATTGACTCGGTGCCGAAGGCTTCGGTGATTATGTAGGAAAGCGCCGCCGCCAGTATTACCGGCAGAATGTTCTCTGAACAACCGAGGGCTTCAATCGAGAAGACCATTGCCGTAAGCGGGCACTTCATCATGCCGGAGATTCCGGCAGTGATTTCCAAGACCACAATGGTGCTGTAGTAATCCGCACCGATAAGCCCCGCACCGATTGTAACCTTCGCGACGAGCGAGGCGACAAGCGCACTCAGAGCGATTATCGGGACGAACATACCGCCGTTGATGCCGGTGTTGTTCGCCGCCAGGAGCATCGTAGCTCTGTAGAAGAGAATCGCAAGGATAATATACCACAGGACATTTCCTTCGAGCAAGCTGTCGACGAGGTCATGACCGGTCGAGATGAAGTCATAGGAAATAAGCCCGAACGCAAAGGTGAGCATGAAGACGATGAAAATCTTCAAGCGGAGGCTCATCGCCGAGAGCTTCTCCCCGATGAATTTTCTCATCACCATGAAGTAGCGAAGGAAGATGACCGACATAAGTCCCACGACTATCGCGCAGATGGCGATAACCCCGAGCTGAGAGAGCCCGAGCTCCCTGACGTGCTCCGAAATTCCGGGGAACATGTCGGCGTCCATCCCGAGAAGCGGGCACATCCACCGGACTGTGATTGACGAGAACATGACCGACGAGAACGCCGTCATTATTATCATCGGGCTGATTCTTTGGTGAGCCTCTTCGATTGCAAACATGATTCCGGCAATCGGCGCGTTTGTCGCCGCGGTGAAGCCGGCACAGGCGCCGCCGGTCATGACGTATCTGTCCCAAGCCTGATTTTTCCCTGCCATCGTCTTGACGGTTCCGCGACCGATTGCTGTACCGATCTGCACGCTCGGTCCTTCACTTCCGAGAGGCACTCCGACAAAGAAGGTCGAAAGCGACGCCAACGTTACTCCGACAAGGTTCTTGAGCCAGTTGAAGCGGATTCCGCCTCTGAGGATTCCGATAGCAGTCGGGATGCCGCCGCCCTTGAGGTTCGGCGTCTGCTTATATACGAATGCGAGAATCGCCGCCATCGCCCCGAGAACGAGAACAGCGGGGATAACGAGCACCGGTCTTTCCCTCACGGTTGAATAGACCGTCTCCGAAAGGTTTATGACCTTGTTCGCCGCAAACCGGTACAGAACGATAAAAGCCCCCGTAAGCGTTCCCGCTATGAAGCTGAATATCAGCCCCGGCAGGGCGATATTTTTGACATAATTCAGATTGCGTTTGAACATTTTTGACCCCTAAAACCCTATTTTTTGAAGAAGAGCACACCCAAGCAATTCGGTCCGCAGTGACATGACACCGTGCAACCGGCGTAGGTTTCTAAGATATTCTCGTCCTCGAACGGCTGAAGCTCCTTGACGAGCGCACGCACCTTCTTAACAATATCATCCGGCACATGCGAATGGGTGATGAAGATACGACTGGTATCTATATCCGTTCTGCTCTCGAGGCGTCCACGGACATAATCAAGAATCGACTTCTCCATCGCGCCGCGATATTTCTTGCCAACAATCATGGTGCCCTCGGAAACGACAATTTCGGGGCGGATTTTCAGAAGATTCGCGCCGAACGCAGTCACTCCACTGCATCTGCCGCCCTTCTGAAGATAGTCGAGCGTCTGCAAAACGAAGCTGACATCCAGCTTCTCTTTCATCTCGTTCAGCTTATCCGCGATTTCCGAAGCCGAAAGCCCTTCGTTCGCGAGCTCCCTCGCCCTGATTGCAAGGTGCCCCGAGCCGGTCGAGAGGTTCCTTGAGTCAATCGGGTAGACATGCCCGAGCTCTTCGGCGGCAATGCAGGCGTTCTGATAGCAGGAGGAAAACTCGCTCGAGATATTGATGTGGACAATCTCGGCGCCCTCGTCGACATAAGGCTTGAAAACGTCCGTATATTCGGAGACCGACACGGCGGAGGTCTTCGGCAGGACTCCTGTCTTCCTGACGTAGTCGAAAATCTCGAGCGGCGTAACGTCCACTCCGTCCCGCCTCATCTCCTCACCCAGGATAGTCCCAAGCGGCACAGGCTTGATTTCATACTTCTCATAAAGTTCTGGACTCAGGTCACATGTAGAGTCGCAGGTTATGATTATTTTGGTCATCCATATCACCTCAAATTACATCAATTCCAAAAATTCACCTACACCGATAATTCTCGGGTCGGTTATATTCGATTCCAAAAAGTCCTTGTCTCCCGTTAAAAACAAATCCGCATGGGCATCAAGTGCCGCTCTGAGAATCGGGCGGTCTTTAGGGTCGCGGATTTCTTTTTCGACATCGGTTTCTTCCTCCGGTGTCTTGACAAGTCGGATATACGAAAGCGCATTGTACAAAAACGCTTCCATCTCGGTTATGCGCTCGGGAAACTTCTCCCTGAATTTTCTATGCAGTTCATCCACAACATAATCGCAGACAATCGGCTGAAACGGCGGGTTGACCGCTTTATAGAAAGCGGAAGCAACCTTGCCGTTCGGGAAAAGAGCCGCAGAAATAATTATGTTGGTATCGAGCATAACTCTCATTCTTCGTTTTCCTCACGTCTTGAAGCGGTAATCCACTCCGCAACATCATCCTCAGAGTTGAAGCCGGCTTTTTGAGCTTCACCCTTCATCTGCTCCTGAAATTTCTGCATAGCATAAACAGCCGAATTGACTACCTTTACCGTTCCGTTTTCGAATATGAACGTCACACGGTCTCCCGTCGAAATACCGAGAGCCGCCCGAATATTCTTCGGAATTGTGACCTGTCCCTTGGACATTACTCTTGCATCGTTCACCAATACATCAGGCATATAAAGACCTCCAGTCTTAAGAAGTAGGAAAGTAGGAATTTCCTACTTTTATTATATCCTATCTTCGGTTTATTGTCAACAGCTTTCTGAACTCTCTAAGTTCGACGCAGTCGAACTTGTTACCACCACCGTGACGGCAATTCCGCCTCTATAATCCTCGTTTTCGGATAAGGCGTGAACTGGACATAATTGCCCGTCAACTCGTCATACTTGAGCGCCGAATTCTTTGCGGCGTCGCGGAGATACACCACCGAAATCACTTCACCGGTGGCGCTTGTGAGGGTCACGGTCTCGAATTCACTCAGGTTGAAACTGAGCTGAACCAGCCCCACGGCGTCATCCCGAATGTAATTCTCGCAGACGAGCTTGAGCTCCTCGCCGGAAGCAAGGGTGCCGGAGGTGATGGTATAGGCGTAGGTGCCGTCGGAAACGGTGAGACCCGAGAGGCTGACCGTCTCCTCGCCGTAATTCTTAATCGTTATGTAATCCTGATAACTGCCCTTATAGCAGACCTCGGAAATCTTCAAGCCCGCGGTGTCACAGCTTGTAACAAGGCTGATTTTGATGTTATTTCCGTAAAGCTCGCCCGAAATCTCGACCGTCTCGTCATAGACCTTCTCGCCGTTGATTTCCCAGTATTCAAATTTATAGCCGTCGACAACTTCGCAACTGAGCGTCTGTGACGTCCCGTCGAAGTAGTAGCCGCTGAAGGTGTACTCGTCGCCCACATCTATCCGGGCTGTATTATAGGTGATTTCGGCATAATCGGAGGTCTCGATGCGGACATAATAGGTTGATTTTGAGTCGTATTCCGGGAAGATTGCGGTAATCTGCGTCTTGGCAGAGTAGGATCTGCCCTCTATCCACTCTTTCGCATTCGCAAGCTCGCTCGAAATGCTCCATGTGGAGGTCGTCCCCGCCTCGCCCGCTTCAACAATCTCGTGAAGCCGCTCGGTGTTGAGCTCGTCCAGCTTGTCGGAAACCTTGTCCGAATCGCAATACCAGTTCATGATGTCGCAAAGGATGTTGACGAATTTTTCTTTGATATCGTCCCTCTTGCAGAGGGCAATCAGCAGGTCGCTTCGGGTGTATTTCTCGCCCTCGTCGTGGACGTCGTCATACCAGTCCTCGGGGATAAGCCCGAAATACTCCTCGTCGAACAGGTCTTTTATGTTGTACTCAAAGAAGCTCGAGCCGTAGAGCCCAAGGGCGAAGTCGCTGTCGTAAATCAGGAACCGCCATCTGCCGTCGAATACGTCTTCTTCGCTTGAAAGCGAAGTGTCTCCCGAGACAAATCTGTATACTTTGTAGTTATTATTTGGCCAGTCGCCGTTGCCGACATAGGCGCACAGGGCATAGTAGGTCAGCATATTATCAATGTCGAGCAGTTCTTCAAGCTCCGCAAAAACTTCGTCGTCGGTGAGATCCTTATAGGCGTAAGCCTGAACCGTTTCCCAGTCGCTCTTGGCTTCTTCAAAGCGGTCGTCGTTGTTGCCGCTTGTCATCATGTATTCGCAACCCTCGAGGATGTCCCATGTGCCCTGCTCGACGGCATACTGATGGTCGAGCCAGTCCTCGGAATAGGTGTCCTGAACCCACGCAAAGCCGTAGTATTCGCCATTAAGGAAGACCGCCGCCGCACGGCAGTTCTTGGCGTCAAGTCCGGCATCGTCGGCAAGCGAGGATATAACCTCATCGCGCTCGAAGAGATAGCCGTTGTCGTTGCCGCCGGCACGAAGGGAAATCTTGTTATAGGATTTTATCTTGTCGCCGTTCACGTCCGTTTCGTCGGTGAAGAATTCATATCTGAACCGGTCGTTTTCGGAGTCGTATTCCTCGCGGGCATAAAGCCTGAAATTCTTCTGACTGTTGGAGCGTGACCATCCGCCGTAGATTCGGAGTCCGCAAGCCTGCGAAATGACGCAGGTGCCGTCGTATTCATACACCTCAACATAGGCGGGGCGTTCGCCCTCCATCCCGCTCTGATTCCAGTTGGCGGGGTCGGTCGGCTCGATGTCGCCCTCCGGGTCGGTGGCGAGGTAGTCGTCCCGCATCTTTCCGGCGATGAAAATTCCGTCCTCATAATTATAGAGGTAATCGGGGTCGATTGAAATCGAGAAAACGAGGCAGTCAAACCGTTCGTCGATGTTCGCCCCGAGGAAATAGCTCCGGGTGACGGTTTCGGAACAGCTCCCGTCCGAATAGACGGCGCAGGCTCGGATTGTATAAAGTATGCACTCCTCGCTGTCCTTGACCGAAAGTGTGATGCCGCCCGAATAGCTCTCGCCCGAGGTCTGCGGCTCACTGCCGTCTGTGGTATAAAGAATGTCGGTGACTTCAAGGTCTCCCGAAGCCGAAGAGCTCAGGTAAAGCCTCTGCGTGCTCGAATAGAACCCGCAGTCAATCGAAAACCGCACCGGCTCCTGATCGGTCGATCCGACCGAATCGGAAACGAGCGACGACACAGTAATCTCCGAAGCATGAAAGCTCACCCAGTTCTGCGCCAAGCATGTCACAAAAACGAGCACCGCAAGCAAAACCGCCACGACAGCCGTCAGGATAATCTTATATTTAGTTTTACTCTTGCTTGTATTCATGTTAAGCTCCAAACCCCTCCTCCACATCAGACAGCACAATATCGTCATCGGTGCAGACAATCGTGAAGCCGTCGTAATAGACCGAGTGGATTCCGTCATTTGCAAGGGCTTCGAGCTTTGATTCGTCGAGGGTGTCGGCGATATAGGTGTCTACAAGCCCGAGCAGCAGGTCGGCGCAGGTCGCCGAATCGGAATAGAGCACCAGGTCCTCCGTTGCGGCTTTGCAGAGACCGTCGGCGGCGTCGATATAGGGGTTTCTTTCCTCACCGTTCTCATAGGTGTAGTAGTGCATTGCGTCGTCCGAGGTGATTGCATAGTCATGAGCATAAACAAAGCTCATCGTTCCCTCATAAATCAAGTCAGCGACAGAGTAAACGGTGTCGCCCTCCCTTGAATAGAGAGTATAGGAAAACAGCTCGTCGCAACCGCCAAGGTTTCGGGTGAAGCCGTCATTGGAGCCGATTATTCCGGCTGTATAGCCGTTTTCAATCATCACATCCGAAATATAGTCGACAACAAACGCATTCGTCATCCACGAAAAGTCGATGAAGCTGTTGATTTCCATTTCCTCGGCATACTCAAGATACTCGTCCGAAACGTGCAATATAACCGTGTTGTCCTGAAGAAGCTCCAGAGATACATGCTCATCCGTACCGACAAACCCGAGAACTTCGGCGAAATACTCCGCCTCGACGTCGTTATAAAGAGGGTCGAATTCCTCCGCCTGCCAGTCTTCAGCCGAGAAGCAAAGGCTCTCGTATTCCGCATAAATCGGTCCGAGATAAATCTCACGTCCGCCCGATTCGACCATCGTTTCAAGAGCCGAATAGAGCACCTCGTCGACCACTATTTCCTCGTTCGGGTGGTTGTTTATATACCAGACGTTGAAGACATATTCATATTCCGTATCGGGCGTGAAGAGCTGATAAGCCGTTTCGCAGGCGTCCGAATAGATGACGACTATCGCCTTGCGCTCGGTGGTCGCGGATTCCGAACCGGCACCGATGTCGTACATGAACGTAAGCTCGGTCGCGACGCTCAGGTCATCGACGTCCGCCTCAATCTGCTGCCAACCGTCCGTGCCGGAAAAAAGCCCGTTGATGGCATAGCCAAACGCCGTCGCCGCAATCAGCACCAAAAGGACAACCGCGACAATCCGTAGACCGACATGCGAGGACGAAATCTCGACGTTCTCGACCGGTTTAGGGCTCGCGTTACTTGTATGAATTCGTGACCTTGTAGATTTCATATTATCTCACCAAAAACAATCCAACCCGTCCGAATATTCCGGACGGGTCGGACTTACTACTAAGCGTTATTTGCGGTTCTGTCTTAAAAGTTATCAGATTACAGCCAGCAGAAGCATCAGCAGGAACAGAACAATGATAATTCCGATTACCACAAATCCTGCAATGGCGCCCTTGCGGCACATCTTCCAGTTGCGGAAGTGCCTTCTTGCCTTGAATATCTGTCCCAAGATGATTCCTAAGATAGGAAGCAGGAAGGAAAGAACTGCATACCACTTCGAGCCGGTGTCGTGGATAGGCGCGTTGAGGAACTGCTCCTCGGCAGCCTTCTCGGTTGCGTCGATCTCTTCGACGGTGGGCTCATAGGTCTCGCCCTCTTCAAGGATGGTGACCGACTTGATAATCTCGTTCTTTTCTCTGAGTGCCTTATACTCCTCGATTTCCTTCTTGTTGCCATAGACAAAGTGGTTGTGACCGATGTCTGTAAGCACCGGCTTGTCCTCGCTGTAGTCATGGATAGACGGGTCGTAGGTATAGAGCACCTTGTTCTTCTCAAGCTTCGGGTCGGGAATCGGGATAGCCGAAATGAGCGAGTGAGTATACGGGTGAAGCGGATAGTTAAAGAGCTCCTCCGCATCAGCAATCTCAACGATGTCGCCCTTGTAGATAACACCGATTCTGTCGGAAATGAATCTTACGATTGAAAGGTCGTGGGCGATGAAGAGGTATGTTACACCGTCTTCCTCCTGGAACTTCTTCATGAGGTTCAGAACCTGTGCTCTGATGGAGACGTCGAGAGCCGAGATAGGCTCGTCGGCGACAACCAGCTCAGGCTTCATAACCATCGCTCTTGCCAAGCCGATTCTCTGTCTCTGACCGCCGGAAAACTCGTGCGGATATCTTGTCAGATGCTCCGGGAGAAGTCCTACTTCCTTGATGATGTCCTCGACCTTACGGACTCTGTCCGCCTCGTCTTCGTAGAGGTGGAAGTTGTAAAGTCCTTCGGATACGATATAGTCAACCGTTGCACGCTCGTTAAGAGATGCCGCCGGATCCTGGAATACCATCTGGATATTTCTTATGACCTCACGGTCCAAAGAATGCGGAATCTTTCCTGAAATTCTGACGCCCTTATAGAGGATTTCGCCTGCCGCACAGGGATTTACTCTGATAACGGCACGACCGATTGTTGTTTTACCTGAGCCCGACTCACCTACGAGCGAGAAAGTCTCGCCCTTGTAGATGTCGAAGCTTGCGTTCTTGACAGCTTTTACGGCGCTGTCGCCCTTGCCGAAGGTGATATCGACGTTCTTGAGCTGGAGAAGTATTTCTCTGCCGTTTTCGTCTACAGGACCATGCTCCGGGAAATGCGACTGCGTTGCAGTCTTTTTGTTTTCTTTTGCCACGTCAAAACCCCCTTATATGTTGAACGCTCTGATGAGCTTACCGTGAATATCGTCGATAGCTTCAGGCTTTTCAACCTTCGGCGCATCGGGATCAAGAAGCCACGTCTTTGCATAGTGAGTGTCGCTGACCTTGAACATCGGCGGCTCCTCAAGGGTGTCTATCTTAAGGCAATAGGGATTTCTCGGCGCAAACGCATCTCCGACAACCTCGTTATAAAGCGACGGAGGCGTACCGGTGATTGAATAGAGCTTTGTATTTCTCTGTGTGAGCTGAGGAAGCGACGACAACAGTGCCCAAGTGTAGGGGTGCTTCGGGTCATAGAATACCTCTTCGACGGTGCCGAGCTCAATAATCTGTCCGGCATAGAGCACTGCGACTCTGTCAGCAATGTTTGCAACAACACCGAGGTCATGGGTGATGAACACTATCGTGTAGTGGAACTCCTTCTGGAGGTCCTTGAGTAGCTTCAGAATCTGAGCCTGAATCGTAACGTCAAGAGCGGTTGTCGGCTCGTCGCAGATAAGAATCTTCGGTTGGCAGGAGAGGGCAATCGCAATAACGATTCTCTGTCTCATGCCGCCTGAATACTGGAAGGGATAATCGTCGAATCTCTTCTCGGGGTTCGGAATACCGACCTTGTGCATAAGGTCGAGAGCCTTTCTTCTTGCCTCAACCTCACTGCATCCCTGATGCTTGATGATGATTGAAGTAATCTGCTTGCCGATTGTTATAATCGGATTAAGAGAAGTCATCGGGTCCTGGAAGACGGTCGCGATTCTCTTACCGCGAATCTGTGCCCAGTCCTTATCGAACTTGACATTTGCAAGGTTCAAAACGCAGGTGCCATGAAGAGCTTCCTCGGTCTCGTCGAGGTACTGAACTCTGAACGCAACGGTATCGAAAACAGAGTTTCTCTGCTTGTCATCGTCAAGGTCAACGCCGAGCTTCATAGCCTTCTTAAGGGCTTTGAGGAGCTTATTCAGAAGCGAATAGCGGTCCTTCATGTCGTATCTGCCGATTGAAAGGCAGATTTCCTTTGCAAGAACGGTGTTGCGCTCTCTCGTTTCGTCGGAGATTTCGCCGGAAATTTCCTGCTGATACTTCGACTTCAGAGCCGCCATCTTCTCGTTATAGGTGGCAAGATAAGCAGTGTCGGCTTTGAGAGCCTTCTTGTGCTCAGCCTCGATGGACTTCGCCTTTGCTCTCAAGGATTTGAGCTCTGCGTCGTACTCGTCAATCTTCGCGTTCAGCTCCTTGATCTGAGCCTTGTCCTTCTTTGAGTCGAGCGTGAGCTTGAGGTTATAGGCGTCGGTTCTGTCCGCAATAAGGTCAGACTCCTTTGCCTTCTCCTCTCCGAGCTCATCCGAGCTCAAGCCCTCGCGCTCCTTCTTCTCGGATTCGAGATTAAGGATTTCCTTATAGGTTTCAGCTCCCAATTCGAGCTTTGAATATTCGTCAAGCTTCTTCTTTGCGCTTGCTTCGATTCTCTTGATGTTGCTTGAGAGGGCAACGTGAGTGTCCGCAAGCTCGGGATCGTTATAGATGATTTCGCCGCCGCTGATGTAGCCGTTCTGGTCGTTCATACCGGTGAAGCACTTTGTGAAAACGGACTTACCGGAGCCGGACTCACCGACTATTGCGATGGATTCCTCTTCGTAAATATCGAGGGAAATGCCACGGATGGCTGTGAGGACACGTCCTCTTACCTTGAACTGGAGATGCACATCCTTAGCGGAGAGCAACACTTTTTTCTCATTATTTTCCATGTAGCTACACCCCCATTACATATGTGTTCTCGGGTCGGTAGCATCGCCTAAGTTCTGACCGACAACGTAAAGAACGATTGTGATGATGGAGACTACAGCAACCGGGCACCAGAACTCGAACTGCCAGCCGGGAGTTACCATTGCGGACTCGGCGTCGTAAATCATACGACCGAGAGACATGTCCGAAAGACCCATTCCGATGTAGGCAAGGAATACTTCGTAGCCTATGTAGGAAGGAATTTCGGTAGCCGCCTGAGTAACGATGACGGAGGTCATGAACGGCAGGATGTTCTTTAT
Source organism: Oscillospiraceae bacterium (assembly GCA_021199355.1). Lineage (GTDB taxonomy): Bacteria > Bacillota > Clostridia > Oscillospirales > Ruminococcaceae > Faeciplasma. The sequence continues at coordinate 21,656 of JAJQIF010000011.1, read as the reverse complement.
AGCTATCTTGAAGGTGGACGTTCCAAGACACTTTGATGCGAGGTTATATTCTCGGTCTCGTATGATTACAACCTGCGTTCGAATGAAGTAGGCTATTCCGATCCAGCCCGTTATCGTCAGGGCGAATACCATCGTCCAGAACGAAGCGGTAAAGAGCATTACGAGTACGGAGATGAGGAGTACATAAGGGATGTTTCCGACGATGTTGTAAATCGGAATCATGATGGAGTCAACTCTCTTCGAGAAGCCCCAGACAGCACCCAAGACTACACCGATAACCATGTTGATTGCGGCGCAGATGAATGCGAGCGATACAGAGATTCTTGCACCATACCAGATAGCGTCAAAGGTCGACTGACCTGAAGCGCCGGCACCGAATATCCAGTGGATATTGTAGCCGAACTTCTCCATTGCGGCGGCAGGAGTAAGGTGCTTCGCACTTGCATCCATGATGTTTGCAAACTTGTCGTAATTGGTGACCGCCGGATAGACATATGTAAATATGACGATGAATGCGAGGAGTGCGAGGATTACGATATTAATCTTCTTGCGGAAGAATACGCGGAAGACCGAGTGCCAGTAGGAATAACGCGGAGCGGTTATTCTTTCTGCCTCTTCTGCATCGTTCTCAACGTGTGCGAAGAGCTCTTCCTTTGAAAGACCGTACTTTTCAGATATTTCAGCTGTTGTCATATTCTATCACCGCGCTTTCGAAGTAAAGTTGATTCTCGGGTCGACAGCGCTCATAAGAAGGTCGCCGGCGATAAGCGAGACAACGGACAGCACTGCATAGAAGAGCGTTACACCGACGATAACCGAGTTATCGTAAGCGTTGATAGCTCTCGTGAGGAGGTTACCGGTACCGGGAACCGAGTATACACGCTCGGTGATGATGGCGCCTGTAAGAGCTCCAAGGATGCTTCCGGGAATACCGTGTACAATCGGGATAACCGCATTCTTTAAGATGTGGTTTCTGAAGATTTCGCCTTCCGAAAGACCGCCTGCGCGTGCAAACTTGACGTAGTCGGAATTCATCTGGTCGATCATGTATCTACGCAACCACTTCATCAGGCTTGCAACCGAAGGCAAAGCCAGTGAAACGATAGGCAGGATGTACATCGCCGGGACTTCCGTGTCGATAATGAACGTCGTCGGGAACCCGAGGTTTCCGCCTATTGCCTTGAACAGGAAGATATATGCAAGCGAAGGAACCGCAATCATGAAGATGATGTAAAGAGTTCCGAGCTTGTCAAGGAATCCGTCCTTGTGCTGTGCCATGAGGATTCCGAGAGGAATACCGAGGACATAAGCCATAATCGTCGAAAGGATACCGATTATGAACGAATAACCGATTCTCGAACGTCCTGTCTTGTAGGTGGTCGTATTGGTGTAGTTGTCGGTATATCTCTCCGAGTAGACGATATTACTCTCAAGGCTTCCCGAAACATACTTCGCCGTGTGAAGATTATCGGCGCTCTGTTCCGTCAAGCCCGTCGGGTATGTAACCTCTCTCTTTGAGTAGCTACCTTGTTTGTCTGACATGGTATTGGTGATATCAATACCCTGATTGACTGTGTATGAAACTCCCAGGTTTATCGTCACAAAGTTCTGATGGATAAACGGGAACTCGTTGTCAAAGTATAATAGGTACTTATGTGTTGTGCCGTTGCCGATGATTGCGGGCGAGAAGGTGTCTCCGCCGTAAACAGGGTCGTACCATGTAAAGGTGAGTCCACGCTCTCCGACGTCGTCGGTAACTGCGTTGATGTTGTCGAATGTCAAAATGCTTGTAAGATACGTCCAGAGTCGGGAGATGACGGGTATATTCTTATAAGCAAAGAGCTGTTGGTTACCACCGGTCGCAACCTTGGTGTCGGTCATCATAACAGCGTCCAACCTTATAACAGTATAGCCCTGACTCTGATAGTATTCAGTGAACTTCTGAACATATTCCGCGACTTCTTCCGAGTCGTTTTCCGATTTTCTGGCGATTGAAGTGACTGTAGACTTGGTGTCCTCATCAATCTCGCCGTTTGCCACCAGTTCGTTGAGATAGTCGTTGTAGGTTACATAGTCAAGGTAGCCATACTCCTCCCACTTCTGATACTGGTAGATGGTTTTGTTATTGTTGCTCTGTTTCGAGTAAACAGTGTCCTGTGCGAATATCAGCGTCCTGTCCATAAGGGAATATATCAGGACCATGACGATTGCTATGACTGCAATGATAGAGAGCAAACCCGTTAGTATTCTTTTTACTAGATATTTTGCCACTTTGTCCACCGTTCCTTACGCGGGAAACAACCGCCGCCATTCCCCATTGTTGTTTTTAGTCGTTAGGTTCTCCTGCGGAAATCCGACCCTTAAGTCGTCGGATTCCAAGAAAATGTTGATTCCTCTTTAAAGCCCTAAAAGATTCTTTATCAGAGAGCCCCCAAAAGCCTTGACTCTTGGGGGCAGATACTCTGATTAAGATTTAAAGCTTTGCTATTCAGATTAAATTGATCTGATTCGGAGCAGGTTCTAAATTAATAGATACCGATGCTCTTGACCATGTAGCCGGAGTAGCTGTCGAGGAAGGTTCCGAGATAAGTGGAAGGATCGCCGTAGTCAGGACCCCAACCGGACAAGGTGTTGATGTTGAAGTTAGCTTCGTAACCATAGCTGAAGTAGTAGCAAGCATAGTACCAATCGGAGGTAGCGTCAGCAGCGACGATGTCGATGACGACCTTTCCGCCGAGTGCGGACTCAACAGACTGCTTCCAAGCGTTAGCGCCGTTTACATAAGTCTCAACAGCACCGGTGGTAACGAATTCGATGTGGATAGGATTATCCTCGTCGATAACTACGCCCTGAGCAGCGAGCTCTTCGATAGCGATTTCGAGTTCAGCAACAGCGTTGTCAACGTTGTAGTATCCATCGTAACCTGCGGAAGAGTTGGTCTCGGGATCCCAAGACTTGATAGCTACGCCATCAGCATCGAGCTGAGCCTGACGGATTTCACCGTAGTAGGTGCCAGCCGGGAAGGTGGTAGCAGTGCCGTTAATGTCAACAGTTACTTCTTCCTCGAGGACAACGAAGTCACCGGGAACGTAAGAGTTGGATACACGAACTGCAGCGATATCCTCGCCGTAGAACTGAGCGTTGTAGGAAATTCTGTCTACAGCATAAGTGATAGCTCTTCTGAAGTGAGTGTTGAGCATTGCGACGTTGGTTCTTGTAGCCTCTTCTTCGGAAAGACCGGATACGAGAACGGTGCTGTCGTTGAAGTTAGCGAAGCAGGTTCTGTAGATGTTGTAGAATGCGAGGTAAGAAGTAGTACCGAGGTCAGCACGGTAGATGTAGTTGTCGGTGGAGTATCCATCAGCCTCTGCGATAGCAGCGATTGAAGTGGAGATACTTACAGAGTCAACCAAACCGGAGATGAAGTCATTGTACTGCTTGGTAACGTCGGAACCATCGTTGTAGAGCCAAGTGATAGAGTGGATCTGAACATTGTCAGGATTCCAGTAGGACTCGTTGTACTCCCACTTGATGGTGTTCTCGTTGGTGTACTGAGTGATGATGTACGGACCGCAGTAAGCGATGTTCTCGAAAGTAGTTCCATAGTAGTAGTCGGAAGCAGAAGGATCATAATCAGCGCCGAACTTACCGCCCTGGGACTCATAGTAGCTTCTGCTCATAGGAGCGAAGCAGGAGTAGCCGAGCATAGTCTCGAAGTAAGAGCAAGGCTCTACGAGGGTGTACTGAAGGGTGTAGGTGTCAACAGCCTTAACGCCAACCTCAGAGAAGTCGGTGATTTCGCCGGAGAGATACTCGTAAGCGCCAACGATAGCCATACCGACTTCGCCGTCAACGAGGTACTCAAGTCCGCCGGCTGCATCGAGCATGTGCTGCATAGCTGCAACCCAGTCGTCAGCAGTAACGTCTGCTACATATCTGCCCTGAGAGTCAACCCATGTAACACCTTCACGGATGTGGAAGGTCCAGGTAAGACCGTCTTCGGAAACTTCCCAGCTCTCAGCGAGTGCCGGCTGAAGAACGCCTTCAGAATCGTACTCAACGAGTCCGTCGTAGCACTGGATAACCTTCTCAGAGTCGGTAGCCTGTGAAGTAGCGAGAACGTCGAAGGTCTCGGCATCACCGGTGTAGCTGTTTACATACTCATCGTCGAAGGTGTAGCCCTGCTCGGTGAGATAAGCCTTAGCAGTCTCGAGGTAGGTGCCTGTGCCCTTGAGCTCTTCCCAGAGTTCCTTGAGGTAGGTTCTGTCAGCAACAGAGATGATCTCGTTGGTAACAACGTAGTTGTGCATTCTGTCGGAGTCAGAGCCCCAAAGAGCATAGTCGCCGGAACGAACCATAACGCGGCTCATAGCCTGTCCGCCACCGTTGTAAGTAGTGGAAACGAATACGCACTCTTCAAGGAGCTTAGCCTCAGCGATAGCATAGAGAGCGTACTTTTCAGAAACGGTCTCAGCCTCGGAAGCTGCCTGATAGTAATCGTAGTATTCGCCAAGAACGTCGGAGTAGATAGCTGCAGAAAGTGCAGTGTACTGCTCGAAGTCGATGGAAGTGGTTCCATCTTCGTTCTCGACCCAGATCTCATAGTCAGCATAGGGATCTACCGGCTCGGTAGGATTCTCTGTAGCTGTGTCGTCTGTAGCAGTGGAATCGCCGGTGCTGTCAGCCGAATTGGTGGTGGAACTGTCATTAGTAGCAGTGTCGCCGCAAGCGGAGAAGCAGGAAAGAACCATTGCAACAGCTAAGATCATAGCAAGTAGTCTTTTCATGTTAGATTTACCTCCAATAAATTTCGCGCAGGCGTTTTTAGCACAACGCCCGATGCGTGCTTTGGAAATTCGCATTTTCATGCGAGCTGTTTCCCGTGTGAGGCGGTTTCATCCTTTTCAATCACTGAAATCAGCCACAAAAAGTGTTGACTCCGTGAGAGGAGGGTGCCCCTACCTTCACGATTGTTTCATTATACGCCTTTTAAGTTCACTTGTCAATAGACCTTGCAAATTTAGGCGATAATGCAAAAAACGAGCGAGATTTTTCTCGCCGTTTTGGACAATTTTTAGGTTCTGATACCCGAAAAGTAGACGAAACTGGAAGCCTTTGTTAAGGAAACATAAAATCCGCCATGACGGTTCGTGCACGAAAAAATTCATATTCGGCAATTTTTCGAGCACAAAAGCGAGGATTTTGCAAGTTTGAGATTTCGATAATTCATGATGGGGGAATGAAAAACGCCGCCCAACAGGGCGGCGTTTTCATATCAACATTCGCAATCAGCTATCATAATCGCTATCCAGACTATACGGGTCATACTCCGCAATCTGGCTGTTCAGCTGCTGGATATAGTACTCAAGCTGTTCGTCATAGGACTCCTTGAGCTGTGCCCAGGTGGTCGGATCTGCCGAGTCGGCGATGCCTTCATAGGTCGAAACGACCGATTCGAGCTTGGTGCCGTAGCCTGCGCCGTAGACAACGAGGATGTTGTCGGTCGAGGTCGAGAGCTCATAGCACACGTCGTACATGTCGAGCATGTCGGAAGTCCAGAGGTAGGTCTCCTCAAGCTGAAGTCTGTCGATGTCGACGACCGTCGGATCGAGGACCTTGAATCTCATGCAAGCCGCAAGAAGCGCAACACCCTCGGGGTTCGGAGCGCCCTGAACTATGCAGTAGCCGGAGGAAGCGGATTCGGTATAGTAGTAGCCGTTGCCGTCGTCGTCACGGGGAAGGGGAACGAACATGAGCTCGCCCTCGGACATATCGCCCCAGACAGCTTCGATATTCTCAACCGTGTCGGTGAACATCCACGAGCCGCCGACATAGAAGAGGCAAAGACCCTCCTTGATACCGCCGCCGGTGGTGGAGTTGTTTCTTGTGTTCCAGTTTTCGTTGTTCCATCTCGGATAGATGCAACCGTTCTTCGAAAGGTCATAGAGGAGCGAAGCCGCTCTCTCGATTGCCGCCGAGTCGGAATTGTTTTCGAACTGCTGGGTCTCGGTGTTATAGACGACTATCGTCTCGCCGCAGGAATGCATGATACCTGCGCTGTACCAGAAGCCGTCAAGAGCATACTTGTCCTCGTCAGCATCGGAGAACTCGACGCACATCTCATAGAAGACATCCCAGGTCCACTCATCATTATAATAGAGCTCGGCAGGGTCGTCGAAGCCGTTTTCGTCCATAACTCTTCTGTTATACGCGACGACATTGGTGAAGGTGTTGTCGTATACTATTATATAAGGTCTGTCCTTGATGGAGAAGTAGGTGTAGGCATATTCCTTTTCGCCCTCCCAGAGGGGATCGTCATAGTCGATATAGTCGTCGACGGGGACGAAGATGCCCTTCAGACAGCTGTTCGGGAAGACCTCGTTGTCGCCGGGGTAAAAGTCGGGCGAGTTGGACGCGAGAATCAGGTTTGCGAGCTCATCATATCTTGTGTCCCAGGTGCACTCGTACCACTCGATCGAGCAACCGTATTTCTCCTGGAAGGTCCAGTAGCCGGAGTTTATGATTTCGTCCTCGGAATAGTTCTGCATGTCGTCATACCACGCGAACCATGTGATGGAGCTTCCAGACACCTCGGTGTCCTCGGCATCCGGCAGATAAATTCCCGCCGCATTGAGGATAGCCTCGGCATCCTGTGTGGCAAATGTAAGCTGTACAACTTCACGGTTTGAACTTCCGCATCCGACAAGAGCGAAAATCATTATGGAAGCCAACAGCAATGCAATAATCTTCTTCATCAGGAGTCCTCCTAATTGTATTTGATTCTAATATTATACAACTTTTTCGTCCCGATTTCAATTAGACATATTGTACAATTACTGTCGTCGTAATTTGTGCAGATTGACGAACTCCCTCTTTTCGACGCGCTTCAACACGTTTCCCCACGCTGAAAACACGTTTATTTCTCCGTTTTTTGTGTAATCAGCCGAAAATCAGCCCTAAGTCGGGTATTTTGCTGGAAAAGTCTTGAAATTTTATAAGTGATATGGTAGAATCTGGAAGAGTTAAGGCTTTCCGCGGGGTCTTCTTTAGAACAATAACGGAGGAAAATTGAAGATGACAGCAAATAACTTTGCAGACAAATCCAAAAAAATAAAGATACTTATCGGCGACGACAGCGAGGAATATGGCATCAGGTGCGCAACCGCACTTCGTGATGCGGGGTTTTTCTGCATCATGCGCCCGAAGGACGGGAATATCATCCTCGAGGCAATCAGGGACGAAGCGCCCGACGTGGCGGTGATGGACATGTGGATGCCGAACCTTGATGCGGTCGAGATTATGCGCAAGCTCAGGAAATCGGGGCAGTCGGGGACGATGTTCGTCGTTGCGACCCCGTGCGACAACGAGTTCGCAATCAGGCAGGCGATGGGCGAGGGCGCAAGCTACTGCATGGTGAAGCCGTTCGACTATTCGGTTCTCGGCGACAGAATCAAGGAGCTGATGGGCTACGAGGTCGTCGGCGCAAACGAGATTACTTTTTCGCAGAACGAAAACAAGCTCACAGCGAGCCCAATCGCCAACGGCGTCGAGATAGATATCGTCGTGACCGAGATGATTCACATGCTCGGCGTGCCGGCGCACATCAAGGGCTATCACTATCTCCGGGCGGCGATTATCTACTCGGTCCGCGACCCGCAGATGTTAGAGAGCGTGACGAAAATCATGTATCCGACCGTCGCGAAGGACTTCGGAACAACTCCGTCGCGTGTTGAGCGCGCCATCCGCCATGCCATCGAGATAGCGTGGGACCGGGGAGACGTCGAAACACTCAATTCTTTCTTCGGCTACACCGTCAACACCGGCAAAGGCAAACCGACCAATTCGGAGTTTATTGCACTTGTGGCGGATAGGATTAAATTGAGGTACAGGCAATTTGCGTGACGCATATGTAGGGGCGGATATTATCCGCCCGCTTAAAAGCACTGCCGAGGGTTTCGGGCGGATGATATCCGCCCCTACAAAAAAATCCGTCCCGTTTGGGACGGATTTTTCTAATAGGCTTCGCCTATTACTTGATCTCAACAGTAGCGCCAGCCTCTTCGAGCTTAGCCTTGAGTTCGTCAGCCTCTGCCTTGGAAACGCCTTCCTTGACGTTCTTCGGAGCGCCTTCGACGAATTCCTTGGACTCCTTAAGACCCAAGCCGAGGATATCCTTGACAGCCTTGATAACGGGCATCTTAGCGTCGTTAAAGGAAGCGAGGACAACGGTGAATTCGGTCTGCTCAGCGGGAGCAGCAGCGGCAGCACCTGCAGCGGGAGCAGCGGCAACTGCGGCGGTAACGCCGAATTCTTCCTGGATTGTGTCAATGAGTTCCTTGAGTTCCAATACGGAAAGACCCTTGACGTCTTCTACAAACTTTAAAATTTTCTCTGAAGCCATTTTAGTAAATCTCCTTTAAATGTAATAATCAAAATTGTTGGTGAGGATTGCGAAGCTTTGATTAAGCCGCTTCCTCCTGCTTGTCTGCCAAAGCCTGAAGCGTTGCCGCAAGCTTCTGCATGGGACCCTGAAGAGAACCGACGAGCTGGCTGAGAAGTACATCTCTTGAAGGAATCTTCGAAAGAGCCATAACTCCGTCAGCATCATAGATTTCGGAGCCGATGAAGCCGGCCTTGAGCTTGAAGTTTTCGTGCTCTTCGGCGTACTTGCCGAGGATTCTTGCGGCGGCGGTTTCGTCGTCAGCGGAAACTGCGATTGCTGTGGTGCCGGAAAGGACGTCAGTCAAAGCGTCATAGCCGGAATCCTGCATTGCGAATCTGAGAAGAGTGTTCTTCTCGACGGTGTACTTGACACCTGCTTCACGAAGCTCTTTTCTGAGGGCGGTGTCCTCTTCAACGGTGATACCGCTGTAGCTGACAAGAACGCCTGCCTTGGAGTTCTTGAGCATCTCGCTGATTCCAGCGACCTTAGCCTTCTTGGCGCTAAGAACATTTGCGTTGGGCATTGATTTCACCTCTTTATGAATTTAGTGGATGCCCCGGTCCTATAAGAAAAGTCCTTCTCCCGACAGGTCGGGAAAAGGACGTAGAATCATAAAACTACTCTTTTCCTCGGCAGGATTTACATCTCGCAACTTGTTGCGAGTAATACCGGCTGTCTTTAGAAACGAAGCATATTATTTATACCATATCCCTTGAATTTTGTCAAGAGCGATGGACAATTTAATTTCGGCTGTCGCCGAAATTGCTATTTCCGGCGTTGCCGGAAATAGCACCCCTCCACCACCGCCTTCGGCGGCGGTCCCCCTCCCCCTTCGGGGGAGGCTTTAACTGCCTCTGGACAAGCGCTTGTGAGAGTGCAGTTATAGGCTCCCCTGAAAGGGGAGCTGGCAGCTGCGAAGCAGCTGACTGAGGGGTGCGATTTCAGGCGAAGCCTGAAATCGCGTCGGCGGAGACGACGAAGTCGTCGTAACCGACTAATTATACCCCATACTTAGCCGTATTGACCTTGACGCCGACACCCATGGTGGATGCTACTACGACGCTCTTGAGGTACTGACCTTTAGCGGCGGCGGGCTTAGCCTTTACGATTGCTTCAAGAAGGGTCTCGAAGTTCTCGGCGAGCTTTTCCTCACCGAAGGAAGCCTTGCCGATGGGGCAGTGGATGATGTTGGTCTTGTCGAGACGATACTCAATCTTACCAGCCTTAGCCTCTGCAACAGCCTTTGCAACGTCGGGCGAAACGGTGCCGGACTTCGGGTTAGGCATGAGTCCCTTAGGACCGAGGACCTTACCGAGGCGTCCTACAACGCCCATCATGTCGGGAGAAGCGATAACGACGTCGAAGTCGAACCAGTTTTCCTTCATGATCTTGTCGACATACTCGATGCCGCCGACATAATCAGCTCCTGCTGCCTTGGCGGCTTCGTACTTATCCTCCTTGCAGAAGACGAGGGTTCTGACGGTCTTACCTGTTCCGTGAGGAAGGATAACCGCACCTCTTACCTGCTGGTCTGCGTGACGGGAGTCAACGCCCAAGCGGATGTGTACTTCGATGGTCTCGTCAAACTTAGCCTTTGCATTCGAGCTCGAAAGTGCAACAGCCTCCTTGACGTCATAAGCCTTTGTTTTGTCTATAGTCTTTAACGAATCGACATATTTCTTTCCGTGTCTCATGTAAATTTACTCCTTCATTAGAATAGTGGTTTAGCGGAAAAGGGTAATTCCTCCCACTTATTTGTTATAGTTCGTTCAAACTTTGCACACAGTAGTTAGCGACGTTTAGTCGGCAACTACTACTCCCATTGATCTGGCGGTTCCTGCAATCATGCTCATAGCGGCTTCTACGGAAGCGGCGTTGAGGTCGGGCATCTTCTGCTCGGCGATAGCTCTTACCTGATCCTTGGTGATGGTTGCAACCTTGGTCTTGTTAGGTGTACCCGAAGCGGTCTCGATTCCGCAAGCCTTCTTTATAAGAACGGCTGCCGGCGGAGTCTTGGTGATGAATGTGAACGAACGGTCGGAGTAAACGGTGATGACAACCGGGATGATAAGACCCATGTCGTTCTTGGTTCTTTCGTTGAAGTCCTTGGTGAACGCCATGATGTTTACGCCGTGCTGACCGAGCGCAGGACCAACCGGCGGTGCAGGGGTTGCCTTGCCGGCGGGAATCTGAAGCTTGATAATTCCTGTAACTTTCTGTGCCATAATAATTTCCTCCAATTTTGTGGTGATAGGTAAACAGGTTACAATAAACAAACACAGAACCGAAAATAGCGAAGCTATTTTCCAATTTGCTTGCAAATTGTTTGCACAACACCCGTTCATCTATTAGGCGAGCAATCTATAATGCTCTCCCACTGAATTTTGTTTCTTAATCCTCTAACTTCTTGAGCTGAGAAATTGCGATGGTCGCCGGTGTCTCACGACCGAACATCGAAACGACGATATCCGCCGTCTGGTTGTCCATGTCAATAGCCGTAACCGAGCCGAGCCATCCGTTGAAGGGACCGCCTGTGACGGTGATGGTGTCGCCGACCTTGAAGCCGACGGTCGCCTCGGAGACCTTCTTGAAATCAACGCCCAAAGCCGCAACTTCCTTGTCGGAAAGCGGAACCGGCTTCGAGCCGGGACCTACAAAGCCCGTGACTCCTCTGGTGTTGCGGACGATATACCATGTGTCGTCGGTCATCACCATTTTGATGAGGACATAGCTTGGGAAGAGCTTATTGTCTTCCTTCTTGCGCTTTCTTCCGCCCTCTTCTTCCTCTACGGGAGCTTCGGTCTCTTCGGTGGTTTCAAGCGGAATGCGGACCTCCTGAATCATGTCCTGAAGTCTGCGGTTCTCAACAACCTTTTCAATATTCTGTTTTACCTTGTTCTCATATCCGGAATAGGTGTGAGCAACATACCATTTCGCCTGAGCGTTATCTTCCATATTAATCTCCTATCAGCCCGTGACGAGCTGCAAAAGAAGTCCGAATATCGAGTCGACTGCGAACAGAGCCGCGCCGCTGATAATGCACACTGCCAATACAACACCGGTGTTGTTCAGGACCTGCTTGCGGGAAGGCCATACAACCTTCTTTACTTCGGAAATGAGATCTCTGACATACTTGACAAGCCTGTTCGGCTTCTTAGCCTTCTTCTTGGTCTTTTTCTCGACCTTGACGTTTTCGTCTGCCATGCCGGGTCCTCCTTACTTGGTCTCTCTGTGAAGAGTGTGCTTCCTGCAGTGCTTGCAATACTTGTTCATTTCAAGTCTGTCGGGATCGTTCTTCTTGTTTTTCTTTGTGGTGTAGTTTCTCTGCTTGCACTCGGTGCAGGCAAGAATCACGTTGTTTCTCATTTTTTCGGCACCTCCTAAGAATTTTTCCTGCGGTTTCGGGGATTGCCCCCTTCCGCAAGTGTTTGCCTCCCTCTGTCTGCGGGAAGCCCAAGGCGCACAAAAATGCACACCAAAAAAAGACCCCGCAAAGAGGTAGAATCATGATACCATATCCTTCGCGGGTTGTCAAGTGTTTTTTTAAAATAATTTTCGTACCACTCCGGCGCACCCGAAGACATACATCCCTTCGGGGTTCACCGGCATGCCGGTGCTTTCCGAATATTCGATAATCCGGTCGGCTGGCTCGAACACAGTCGGCATGTTGCCGAAATGCGTTTCCGAAATTCCGAGCTTCTCAAAATCGCTTTCAGTCATGCAGAAGCCGACTCCGAAGAGCTTTTCCTCGCCGACACAGCAGTCCCCAAGGATTTCCTCTGCGGTGGCTTTTCCGGTTTTCATGATATACTCGCCGTCGGCATTTTCGGGGAGCGTGATTATTCTGTGGGAGAGGGTGTCGCCCTTGAGGGTGCAAAGCCCGATGCTCAGCGTCTTCTCATAAAGCCCCATCCCGAGGGCGAAGCCGCAGGAGATGTCAACATCCAGAAGCTGATTGCGCCTGCCCTTGCCGGGGGTGTTCTTATAGCCGCACTCCCGCAGGATTCCCCGTTCGATAAGCGGGGCTGTCGCCTCGGTCACAAGAGAATTCGAAATTCCGAGACGGCGCGACATCTCCGAGCGGGACATCGCACCCTCCGAGAGTATCAGCTCAATCAGTCTTGCCTGCGTCTGTGTCTTCATTCTTAGACTCTTTCTGAGGCTTAGGCTCTTTCTGAGGCTTAGACTCTTGAGGCATAGGCTCTTTCTGAGGCTTCTTCGGCTCCGACTTTTGTTGCTTCAACGGCTCTGTGCGCTTTATCTCAAACCAGAAGGTTGAGCCCTTGCCGACTTCGCTCGAAACTCCGAAGCGGTAGCCGTGGAGCTCGAGGATTTCCTTTACAATCGAGAGCCCCAAACCCGTTCCGATAACGTCCCGCTTGGTGCGCTCGCCGCGATAGTAGCGGTCGAAGACCTTTGAGAGCTTGTCCTTCTCGATTCCGACGCCGAAGTCCTGAACCTCAATTCTGACGGTCTCCGGCTGATTTATCTGGCGGATGATAATCTTCTTCGAGTCGCCCGAGTAGTTGACGGCGTTGTTGATGAAGTTATACATAACCTGCCCGAGCTTCTCCCGGTCGCCCCAGAGGGTGACGTCCTCGTCCTCTTCGAAGACGAATTCGAAGCCCTGCTTTTCGGAGAATATCTGATACTTCGAAAGTATCTCGTCCAAAAAGTCCTTCGAAGAAAATTCGGTGCGGTTGACGCTTGCGCTTCCGCTCTGGAGCTTCGAGAGCTCCATGAGTGATGAAACAAGGAGGGAAAGACGGTCGGTTTCCTCGATAATTACGTTCAGGTGCTCCTCGCGCTTCTCGGGGTTGTCGCCCGAAAGGTCCCGAATCATCTCGGCATAAGCCTTTATCATCGTGAGGGGCGTTCTCAAGTCGTGCGAGACGTTTGCAATCAGATCGTTTCGGAGCTCTTCAGTCTTCGACATCTCGGACGCCGCATAGTTCAGCGTTTCCGCAAGCTCGTTGACCTCGGCATAGGAGCCCTCGGGGAAGCGGACGCTATAATCTCCCGCCGCAAGGCGATGAGCAAGAGCCGTTATATTCGTGAACGGTCGCGAAAGCCTTGACGAGAGCATAAGGGTGATGATAAGCGCGATGACGAAAGTGACGAGGGCGATGATTACGAACTGCTCCTTTATGATTTCGACGGTCGAGTTTATCGGCTCCAATGATGCGTTTATAAAGAGGAGATAGCCGCTCGAACCGACTGCGGGCTTCTCGAGCACCTCGCCGTAGATAAGCTCGGTGGTGCCGAAGCGCTCGTTGTTGTTCGTGATGATGATTTTCTGCGAATCGGAATTGAGGAGCTCGTTGCGGTACTGGAACAGAAGGATGTTAGTGCTGCTCGCAAGAACCGACGAACCCATATAGTCGCTCTGAACGACGACGTTTCCCGCCCAGTCGGTGATGATGATTGCCATGCCGTTGTCATAGGCAAGCTCTTCGATAAGCTCGTCCGAGGAGTCAAGCTCTTCGGAATCGAAAGCCGCCGCAATCTGAGCCGCAGAGGAGATAATCTTCCGCTTCTTAGAGACCTCGTAATAGTCGCTCAGCGAGACAACCTGAAACAACCAGATGAGTATAAGGATAACGGCTGTAAATACGGAGAAATACAGCCATATCGTCGAGCGCAGGGTTGGCGCCTTTTTATTCGGATTTGAGTTTTTGGCGGACTTAGCGGACTTAGTCGTCGCTTTCGCTTCTCTTGTTGATGTCGTCAAACTTGTATCCCATTCCTCTCAAGGTTACAATCAGGTCTCTGTACGGACCCAAGCTGTTTCTGAGCATTTTTATGTGAGTGTCGACCGTTCTGTCATCGCCGTAGAAGTCATAGCCCCAGACCTCTTCGAGGAGCTTTTCTCGGGACATCGCGATGTTCATATTCTTCGCAAGATAGAAGAGGATGTCGTATTCCTTCGGGGTCATCTGAGCCTTCTTGCCGTCGATGATGACTTCTCTTGCGGCGAAGTTGATTTCGAGCCCCTTGTATCTCAACACGTCGACCGAGTCGGGGTTCTTTCTTCTCTTGATGGCGACCTTGACTCTTGCCATAAGCTCCTTCGGGGAGAACGGTTTTACGACATAGTCATCAATTCCGACTTCAAAGCCGAAAAGCTTGTCATATTCTTCGCCACGCGCCGAAAGCATGATGACGGGAGCGTTTGAATATTTCTTTATTTCCTTGCATGCGGAATAGCCGTCGAGCCTCGGCATCATTATATCCATGATTATGCAGTCATAGCCCTTTTTGGCGTTCTTGACCTTTTCGATAGCCTCCATACCGTCGGCGGCTTCGTCGACCTCGTAACCCTCAAACAGGGCGTATTCCTTGACGACTTCCCTTATCTTCTGTTCGTCGTCAACTATTAAGATTCTTGATACATCAGCCATTTTAAAAACGTCCTTTCAGGTTTTAGCAGACACAATACGCCTGCTGTCATTATAATAACGTATAAATGTGTCGGAATTATGAAATTTTACGGATAGTTCAATGTTTTATCTTGAGAGGTTGAAATTTCGGACGGAAAGTGGTAAAATTGTGGGTAGAAATGGAGTTGATACCAATGAAAATCGGTCTAATCGTCGCCATTGCGGACGAGATTGAGGCTATGCTCGCTGAGATGGGCGAGCCGGTGAAGAGTGAGACGGTGGCGGGAATCGCTATCCGTGAATATAACGTAGGCGGGCACGAGCTTTTTGTCGCAAACAGCGGTGCCGGAGAGATTTATGCCGCAGGGGCGGCGCAGTTATTGATTTCGCATTTCGGAGCGGAAATGCTCCTGAATTTTGGAATCTGCGGGGGACTGACGGACGAGATGTCGCTCTGCAACACAGTTATTGTGGATAAAGTCGTGCATTATGATTACGACGTTTCTGAACTCGACCCGGTTGAAATCGGGCAGTATCCCGGGTATGCCGACTGCTATATTCCGGCTGACAGGAAGCTTATCAAGCTTGCAAAGGAGGTTTCCCCGAAGCTTCGGGAAGTGATTTGCGCTTCTGCAGACAAATTCGTCGGGAATCCAGAGAGAAAAACCGAGCTACATAAGCTCTATAATGCCGAAATCTGCGAAATGGAATCGGCAGGAATACTCTTAACGGCGAACAGGTGTGGGGTGCCCGCTCTTCTCATAAAAGCCGTTTCGGACAGCGCAACCGGCGGTGCGGAGGAATTCACCGAAATGGCGAACAAGGCGGCTCGGGTCGCCGTTACGACGCTTTTAAAAATCATAGATAAAATAGACAAATAGAATTCGGAGGGATTATCATGTTGACACTCGGAGACCGCCTGAAGGCGGCAAGGAAAAAGACGGGACTTTCGCAGGTTCAGGCGGCAGAAGCCACCGGAATCGGGAACAAGTCGCTTTCACGCTATGAAAGGGGAGACTCGGAGCCGAGCCCCGAAGCCATCCAGAAGCTCTCAAGGCTCTATAACGTCTCGACCGAGTATGTCCTCGGGCTCACCGACGTGATGGGTTCGTCCTCCGACAGCTCGTCGCAGTCGGGCTACAGCGAAACCATTGTCGGCATGACCGACCACCAGACCTCCGCCCGCAAGCTCCTTGACTTCATCGGCACCAGCCCGTCAAGGTATCACGCGATTGCGAACATCACCCGCAGGCTCTCGAACGAGGGCTTCACCGAGCTCCTTGAGGGCGAAAAGTGGAATCTTGAAAAGGGCGGGAAGTATTTCGTCGTAAGAAATCTTTCCACGGTTGCGGCTTTCAAAATCGGAAGCGATAACCCGACGAGCTTCAACATAATCAGCTCCCACTGCGACTCGCCGACCTTCAAAATCAAGCCGAACGCCGAGATGGAGACCCTCGGGCACTACATCCGCCTCAACACCGAAAAGTACGGCGGCATGATTATGTCCACATGGATGGACCGACCGCTTTCGGTCGCCGGGCGCGTCATCGTCTCGGAGGGGAACAGCCTCAGAACCAAGCTCGTCTCGATCGACAAAGACCTCTTGATCATCCCGAACGTCGCGATTCACATGCAGAGAAAGATTAACGACGGGTTTACATTTAATCCCGCAACCGACATGGTTCCGCTTATGGGGAGTCTCAGCGCGAAGGGCGAGCTCGGGAAGCTGATTGCCGAGAGCGCCGGCGTCAAGGAAAAGAGCATCATCGGGAGCGACCTGTTCCTCTACAACCGCACCAAGGGCACCGTCTGGGGGAGCGACGGGGAGTATGTCTCGAGCCCACAGCTTGACGACCTCCAGTGCGCCTATGCCTCGATGCAGGGCTTTTTGGTTGGGGAGAACCCCGACACGATTTCGATGCTCAGCGTCTTCGACAACGAAGAGGTCGGAAGCGGCACCAAGCAGGGGGCACGCTCGAACTTCTTAAGAACAGTCTGCGAGAGAATCGCCCAAAGCCTCGGACAGGACTTGAACGAAATGCTCCCCTCGAGCTTCGTAATCTCGGCGGACAACGCCCATGCGGTTCACCCGAATCACCCCGAATATGCCGACCCGACGCACCGCCCCTTCATGAATCAGGGCATCGTCATCAAGTACAACGGCAACGAAGCCTATGCCACCGACGGCATGAGCGAAGCCGTCTTCAAGCGCGTCTGCAAAGCCTCGGGCGTCCCGACGCAGACCTTCTCTAACAGAAGCGACCTTATGGGCGGCTCGACCCTTGGAAACCTCTCGACAAGTCAGCTCTCGGTGAGTACGGTAGATATAGGCTTGCCGCAATTAGCC
This sequence comes from Oscillospiraceae bacterium, assembly GCA_021199355.1. Lineage (GTDB taxonomy): Bacteria > Bacillota > Clostridia > Oscillospirales > Ruminococcaceae > Faeciplasma. Next base: position 4,486 of record JAJQIF010000011.1, on the reverse strand, counting down.
ATGCACTCGAGCTATGAGACGGCAGGCTCGATGGACACGCTTTATTTCGAAAGAGCTTCTGCGGAGTTTTATAGGACGAAAATTCAGGCTGTCGGAGACGGGGTTGTTACGATAAAATAAACTTGAGATGCCAAATTGGAAGCTCAAGTCAGGATTTTGAGGTGCCGGATTGGCGCCTCAATTTTATGCACTGACTCAAAAGTCTCTATCAGAAAGCCTTCATAATAAAAAACTGTTGACAAAGCAACAGTAACGGAGTATAATAATAGCAAGAGAGCCGAACTGAATGCACGCAGTCGCGGTTCAACCTCAAATGTGCAGATACCGAGTCTGCACTATAGTTGGAAATTGACCGTTCCTTTATGTATTTAGATTAGGGCGGTTATTTCTTTTTATTCCCGATTATCAAATCGAGAATGCCAAAGATAATGACCGCCATCAGATTCAAAAGCGAAATCACGGTGGAAATCACTTCGAAAATCGTCATAGCAGGTCACCTCCTCAGTTTTATTAAAGGTCAAACCTACTCTCTTGCTATTGACATTATAACATACGAATCGACATCTGTCAATTAATTCAAGCAGAAATCCACAGCGTAATCAAGCTATTGTATGAACTTGTCTCTGCTTCAAAATCTGCAATCCTCTCGGTCAAAATGTTTTATAAAGTCCTCGAAAATGCCCGGATTTTCGTGCATAAGGGAGTAATTTTGCAAGTTCGGATCAAAAGAACTTGCAATTTTTCTTTTATGAGCATATAATTATGGGAGTATTATTTTACGGAGGACTGAAACATGAAGTTAGCCGAATTTTCAAAGACCGATGTCGAAAAATTTTATAAAGAACAGTGTGCCAAGCTTGAGGAATACAAGTCCCTCGGCTTGAAGCTTGATATGTCAAGAGGCAAGCCCTCGCCGGAGCAGCTCGACCTCTCCAACGAAATGCTCACCCACTGCCTCGACGGCGACCACATCTCCGAGACTGGCATCGACTGCCGAAATTACGGCGTCCTTGACGGAATCTACGAAGCAAAGCGCCTTATGATGCCGATGATGGGCGTCGGGCGCTACGAGATTATAATCGGCGGAAATTCGAGCCTGCAGCTCATGTATGATACATTAGCCCGTGCGATGCTCCTCGGCGTCAAGGGAAGCCCCGAGCCGTGGTGCCGCAGGGAAAAGGTCAAGTGGCTCTGCCCGGCTCCCGGATATGACAGGCATTTCGCAATCTGCGAGGCTTTCGGCATGGAGATGATAACCGTCCCGATGCTCGAAGACGGTCCCGACATGGACATGGTCGAGAAGCTTGTTTCGGAGGACGAGGACATCAAGGGCATCTGGTGCGTCCCGAGGTATGCAAACCCGACGGGTGTCGTCTATTCCGACGAGGTCGTAAGACGTTTTGCGAACCTCAAGCCCAAAGCTCCCGATTTCAGAATCTACTGGGACGACGCCTATTGCGTCCACGACCTGACCGACGAGCACGCCGAAATCCTCAACATCCTTGAGGAGTGCAAGAAGACCGGCAAGCCCGACATGCCCCTCATTTTCGCTTCGACCTCGAAGATTTCCTTCCCCGGCGGAGGAATCGCCGCAGTCGGCGGAAGCGAGGAAAATATGGAATTCATGCGCAAGCAGATGTCCTACCAGATTATCGGCTATGACAAGCTGAACCAGCTGAGACACGCCAAATTCTTTAAAGATTACGACGGAATTATGGAGCACATGAAGAAGCACAGAGCTATCCTCAAGCCGAAGTTCGACCTCGTTGTCGAGACTCTTGAGAAAGAGCTTGCGCCTCTCGGAATCGGCAAGTGGAGCAACCCGAAGGGCGGCTATTTCGTCTCGTTCGACGGTCCCGAGGGAACGGCAAAGCGCATCGTAGCCCTCTGCAAGGACGCCGGCGTCACCATGACCGGTGCGGGCGCATCCTTCCCCTACGGAGTCGACCCGAAGGACACAAATATAAGAATCGCCCCGTCCTACCCGTCACTTGACGAGCTCGGCAAGGCGATGGAGATTTTCGTGGTTGCGGCAAAGGTCGCGGCGGCGGAGAAGCTGATGAAGTGATTTTGATATAATTATCGCCCACTCGAGGGATTCGGGTGGGCGATGTTTGTTTTATTCTGTGCTAATCAGCCCTGTTTCCCATCGTCTCCCCTTCAATCAACCCATTCCACAGTCTATAATACAGCCCTTCATGGGATAGCAATTCCTCATGCGTGCCCTCTTCCTCGATGCCGTCCGAGCCGAGGACGATGATGCGGTCTGCATTTTTAATGGTGGTGAGCCGGTGGGCGATGGTCAGGGTGGTTCTGCCTTCGGCAAGAAGGTCGAGGCTCCGCCCTACCAATACTTCGCTCTCGTTGTCGAGGGCACTTGTCGCCTCATCTAATAGCAAAATCGGGGGATTTTTGAGGAACACCCGGGCGATGGAAATCCTCTGCTTCTGTCCGCCGGAGAGCTTGACGCCACGCTCGCCGACATAGGTGTCGTAGCCGTCCTTGAGTTCACTTATGAAGCTGTCCGCACCCGCAAGCTTGGCGGCTCGGATGATGTCTTCACGGGAGGCGCCAAAATCACCGTAAGCGATATTTTCGGCAACCGTTCCGCTGAAAAGATAGACGTCCTGCTGAACGACGCCGACGGAGGTGCGAAGGCTCTTGAGGGTGACGTCGCGGATGTCCTGCCCGTCGATGAGAATCTCGCCGTCGGTCACGTCATAAAACCTCGGAATCAGGCTGACGAGGGTCGTTTTGCCGCCGCCCGAAGGTCCGACGAGCGCAAGCTTCTCGCCCGGATTAATCCGAAGATTGACGTTGTGGAGAACCCTGTTGTGGTCGTCGGGATACTCGAAGCTGACGTTCTTAAATTCGATTTCACCGGATTTAACTTCTAAATCCGTAGCGTCCGGCTTGTCGGCGATGTCAATCGGCGTGTCCATAATCTCGAGGAACCTCTCGATGCCGGTCATTCCCCTCTGGAACTGCTCGAGATAGTTGACTATAGTCCTGATTGTGGTGATAAGCGTGCCGACGTACATGACGTATGCGACCAGGTCGCCGGCGTTGATTCTGCCGTTCACGAGGAAAAGTCCACCTGCAAGCAGAACTACGGTATACATAATTCCGTCGAAAAGACGGGTCGAGGTATTGAGCGTCGCCTGAATGTAGTAGCTCTTTTTCTTGACCTGCTTGAATTCCTGATTATTGCGCTCGAAGCGTTCCTCTTCTTCATCCTCTGCCGCAAAAGTCTTGATTACCTGCTGACCGAGGAGGCTGTCCTCGATTGTGGAGTTGAGCTCGCCGACTTTCACGCGCTGTTTGTAGAAGATGGCTTTGAGATGCTTGTTCAGCGTGAAGCTTATGACAATCATCAGCGGCACGACAGCGAAGATTATCGCCGTCAGCGCAACGCTCGTCCCGCAAAGGATGACGAACGACGCCACGAGCTTGATTGCCGCAATGAAGAACTCCTCGGGGCAATGGTGGGCGAATTCCGTGACGTCGAAGAGGTCGTTCGTGATTCTGCCCATGATGGTGCCGACTTTGGTGTTCGAGTAATATGTGGAGCTCAGGCGTTGGAGATGCTTGAAGGCATCGGTGCGCATGTCCGTCTCGATATAAACGCCCATGATGTGCCCGGTCGACGCCATATAGAAGTTCGCCGCCGCGTCGATGATTCTGAGGACGACGTACACAAGAGCGAGCCTTAGAACGCTCTCGACGGTCAAGGCTATGCTTGAATCCACCGCCGCATTCGTCAGGTAGCTTATCATCTTCGGCAGAACGATGTCGCAAAGCGTCGTCAGCGCCGCGCAGAACAGGTCGAAGACCATCATCCACTTGTACTTGAGTAAGTAAGGCAAAAACCGGCGGAGAATGTGGGGTTTTTGAGGGGTTTGGGTCATATTTTGCTCCTTTATGTAGGGTTTTGTATTAACATATTCAAAAGATTATACGCTTACCGACGGCAAACGCATAATTACGTATAGTGTTGAGCTTCTTACGAAAGAGTCTCCATTAACCATTCTTTAATTTGTTCGGGTGTTTCGCTGACAGCCTCTGCAATGGTTTTTGCATCCAAGCCTATACTGTGCAGATATACTGCTGTTGCTTTGTGGTCTTTTTGAAGCCTTTCAGCCCCTTTTTCGATGCCTCTTTCATAAACTCCTTGTCCTAAGTTGCACATAGTGTTCAGCTCCTCTCCGAATTCGTGCACAGCAGGGATGCTGTACTCATTTTCCAATATATCTATTCTTTCGTTTGATGTCAATCCTAATGTGAAAAGCGCGCTCAACATCCGATGTAGCTTGTGCTCCTCATCCTGCGGCGGAAGCTCCTTCGGAAGCCCCAAGAGGACGATATTCAGCATATCAAGCTTGCCTTTCCAGTCGTGGTTTGCCATTACGGCGTCGTTTGTAAGGTGGACGTGATTCCAGATGCACTCATCCATATTCATGCAAATCCAGATTGAATATACCCGACT
>JAJQIF010000023.1 GCA_021199355.1 Oscillospiraceae bacterium | reverse complement strand
CGGCATCGAGATAAGACGTTGCGCCATCCAGAACGGCGTCACGACGTTCACGTCTCTTGATACGGTAAGGATTCTATTGGATGTTCTTGAGGATATGATTCCGCCGATTTCGACGATAGACGCTTAAACCCCTCCACCATGCTGCGCATGGTCCCCCTCCCCTTTCAGGGGAGGCTTTTTTTGTTCCCGTGAAAGTTTGTGCCGAATGCAAAAAGGCTCCCCTGAAAGGGGAGCTGGCGCCCAAAGGGCGACTGAGGGGTTTCCACTAATTTAACTCTTGCATTCCATAGCGTATCGTGCTATAATATTAGCATAAGAAGCATACTTACAATTTAATACTGTCAAAAACTGGGCATCGCCTGAAAATGGTCGTGCCCTGTTAGAGTTGCATATTTAAAATAACTGACTGGAGGAATTCCACGGAAATGAACATCTATCGTGCAGGTATAGACATTGGCAGCACGACCATAAAACTGGTCATTTTGGATGATGACAACAAAATAATTTTTGGCGAATACCGTCGCCATCAGGCACGGATTCAGCCTGCAATGAGCGAGCTCTTAACTGAGGCGAAAGAAAGACTTGGCGATTTCAAACTTCGGCTCAAGATTACCGGCTCGGGCTCAATAAATCTCGGCAAGGCGCTTAATATCGGTTTCGTTCAGGAGGTCGCGGCGGTCGCTTCGGCGCTCGAGCTTGTCGCACCCCAGACTGACGTCGCAATCGAGCTCGGTGGCGAGGACGCGAAAATTATCTACTTCAAGGGCGGACTCGAGGAGAGAATGAACGGCGTTTGCGCCGGCGGAACCGGCTCGTTTATAGATCAGATGGCGGCGCTTCTGCAGACCGATGCGGAGGGGCTTAATAATCTTGCCGCAAATTACCAGAGGCTCTATCCCATCGCCGCCCGGTGCGGAGTTTTCGCGAAAACCGACATCCAGCCGCTCATAAACGAAGGTGCGGCTAAGGAAGACCTGGCGGCTTCGATTTTCCAAGCCGTCGTTACACAGACCATTTCCGGTCTTGCATGTGGCAAGCCGATAAGAGGATGCGTGGCGTTCCTCGGCGGTCCTCTTCACTTCCTTCCGGAGCTCAAGAAAGCATTTATAAGAACCTTGAAGCTTACGCCAGAAAACGTCGTTGACCCGGACAATTCGCACTTGTTTGCCGCCATGGGAGCGGCACTGGAAGCCTCGGATGAAGTTCTCACCGACCCGGACGTCTTAATCGAGCGTCTGAAATCCGGAATCGAAATGGCGTTTGAGCTAAAGAGGCTCGACCCGCTCTTCAAAGACGAAGAGGACTTCAAAGAATTCACCGAAAGACATGCGAAAGCAGTCGTCAAGAAAGAGAAGCTTGAAGATTACAAGGGAAATTGCTATTTGGGAATAGATGCCGGCTCGACGACAACGAAAATCGCCCTCATCGGCGAAGAGGGTCAGCTCCTCTATTCATACTATACATCAAATCAGGGCTCGCCCGTCAAGAGCTCCATCGAAGCCGTTTCGGATATGGGTAAGCACATGCCGAAAACCGCAAAAATCGTCAGAGCCTGCTCGACCGGCTACGGCGAATCGCTCTTAAAGTCGGCATTCAACCTTGACGACGGCGAGGTCGAGACGATTGCGCACACCACCGCGGCGGCGTTCTTTAACCCGAACGTCGACTGCGTCCTTGACATCGGCGGGCAGGACATGAAGTGCATCAAGCTCAAGGACGGCTCGGTCGATACTATCCTCCTTAACGAAGCATGCTCCTCCGGTTGCGGCTCGTTTATCGAGAACTTCGCGCAGTCCCTCGGGTACACGGCGCAGGAATTCGCCGAGAAGGCACTCTATGCGAAGCACCCGATTGACCTGGGCACTCGGTGCACGGTATTCATGAACTCGAACGTCAAGCAAGCCCAGAAGGAGGGCGCAACGGTCGAGGACATCTCGGCGGGGCTCGCCTATTCCGTTATCAAAAACGCTCTCTTCAAGGTTATCAAGCTTTCGAGCGCTCAGGAGCTGGGCTCCTCGGTCGTAGTTCAGGGCGGAACGTTCATGAACAAGGCGGTTTTAAGAGCCTTCGAGAAAATTTCCGGTGCGGACGCAATCTGCCCCGATATTGCTGGAATCATGGGCGCATTCGGCGCGGCTCTTATCGCAAAAGACCGCTATGACGGTACCGAGAGTTCGATGCTCCCTATCTCGGAAATTGAGAATCTGACATACAAGACCGCCACGACCCACTGCCGCGGATGCTCGAACAGCTGTATGCTCACCATCAACACCTTCTCGGGCGGAAGACGGCACATCACCGGCAACCGCTGCGAAAAGGGACTTGGGAACACAGCTTCCACCGACAAGGGTCCCAACATGATGGAGTATAAATATGAGCGCATATTCGGCTATGAGCCGCTCGAGAACCCGACCCGTGGCGTCATCGGCATCCCGAGAGTACTCAACATGTACGAAAACTACCCGTTCTGGGCGACGTTCTTTACAAAGCTTGGCTTCCGGGTGGAGCTTTCGCCGAAATCGAGTCACAAGATTTACGAGCTCGGAATGGAGAGCATTCCCTCGGAGTCGGAGTGCTACCCGGCGAAGCTGTCGCACGGGCACGTCCAGTGGCTCATCGACAACGGCATCAAGACCATCTTCCACCCTTGCGTCTTCTACGAGCACATGGAATCGAAGACGGCGCAGAACCACTATAACTGCCCTATCGTCATCTCGTATCCCGAGAACCTGAAAAACAACGTCGAGGGAGTTATCGACGGCGACGTCCGGCTCATCCGTCCGTTCATCGCTTTCACGAGCGAGAAGACCGCCGCTGACAGACTCGTTGCCGTATGCCGCGAAGAATGGAATATCTCCGAAAAAGAAGTAAGAGCCGCCGTTCACGAGGCTTGGGAAGAACAGCACAAGGCGAAGGCAGATATAAGAGCCAAGGGCGCTGAGATACTTAAGTGGATGGAGGACAACCACCGCAAGGGCATCGTCCTTGCCGGAAGACCATATCACGTCGACCCGGAAATCAACCACGGAATTCCCGAGATGATTGCTTCCTATGGGCTTGCGGTTCTGACGGAAGACAGCCTCCCGAACGACTTCATGACCGACAGCCCGCTTCGGTCCAACGACCAGTGGGTGTTCCATTCACGCCTTTATGCCGCCGCTGAGTACATAAGAAACCGCGACGACCTCGAGCTTATCCAGCTCAACTCGTTCGGTTGCGGACTCGATGCGGTCACGACCGACCAGGTTCAGGAAATCCTCAACGGCTCGAACAAGCTTTACACTGTATTGAAAATAGACGAGGTTTCCAATCTGGGAGCCGCCCGAATCAGAATAAGAAGCTTGCTTTCTGCCATGAATCAGCGCGACAGAAGCGGAATCAAGGCTATTCCCCAAACTGCCGCCTACAACAGAGCTACCTTCACGAAGAAAATGCGCGACGAAGGCTACACCATCATCGCGCCGCAGATGAGCCCGATTCACTTCGACATAATTGAGCCGGTTGCGAAGAAGCACGGCTATAACCTCGTGGTCTTAGACAACGACAACCGCTCGGCGATTGACATGGGGCTCAAGTTCGTCAACAACGATGCCTGCTTCCCGTCTATCACCGTTGTCGGGCAGATTATGGAGGCGGTGCTTTCGGGAAAATACGACACCGACCACCTCGCCATTATCATGACCCAGACGGGCGGATGCTGCAGAGCGAGTAACTACGTCGGATTCATCAGGCGAGCACTCGAAAAAGTAAACCTCGGGCACATCCCCGTTATCTCGCTCAACGCGAACGGCATGGAGACGAACGAGGGCTTTAAGATGACTCTGCCGTTCGTCTTAGACATGGCGAAGGCTATCGTCTATGGCGACCTGTTCATGAGGTGCTTATACCGCACAAGACCGTATGAGCTCGAAGAGGGCTCGGCGAACAAGCTCCACAAAAAGTGGCAGAAAATCGCTATTGATTCCCTTATCGACAACGAAAACGGAATGTCATATAAGAAGGTCTGCCAGGGAATTGTCGATGCCTTCGACAACCTGCCGCTCGACCCGACGATAGTCAAGCCGAGGGTCGGCATTGTCGGCGAGATTCTTGTAAAATACATGCCGCTCGCCAACAATCACTTGGTCGATCTCCTCGAAAGCGAGGGCGCTGAAGCGGTTGTCCCCGACCTCATGGACTTCATGAACTACAGCCTTTATAACGCCGTCTACAAGCACAAGTACCTCGGCACGCCGTATCGTTCGCAGTTTGTGAACGAAGCGGGCATCAAGGCGATAAAGATGCTTCGTAAGCCCGCAACCGATGCTCTTGAGAAGAGCAAGCGGTTCGAGGCTCCGAGCGACATAAGGCACGTCGCCGAGCTTGCGAAGCCGGTTATCTCGATCGGAAACCAGTACGGCGAGGGCTGGCTTCTGACCGGCGAAATGGCGGAGCTCATAGAAATGGGTGTCCCGAACATCGTCTGCATTCAGCCGTTCGCATGTCTGCCGAACCACGTTGTCGGCAAGGGCGCGATAAAAGCTTTGAAGAAGCTTTACCCCGAGGCGAACATAGTCGCAGTTGACTATGACCCCGGAGCGTCGGAGGTCAACCAGTTCAACCGCATCAAGCTGATGCTGACGTCTGCACAGAAGGCGGTGGCAAAAGAGCCAAATCGCGCTAATAAGCAAATACTCAGCACTCAACAGTCCTGTTAGTATAAAATAAATATCCATCCTAACAATCTCATGCTAAAATGCATGCATGAGATTGTTTTTTTATCGTTATTTTGTCGCAAACACAATATTCTCATACCATATTCACAATAAAAGCATTAAACAAACACACCACGCTAATATAATAAATTCATACTTTTTTACTTTCCAAGGAGGCTGACATGAAAGAGAAATATATACTCTCTATTTTCTTATCCTTATTGCTTGCTCTCACTTCTTGTTCCAGTAGCAGTACGGCAAACGATACAGAAGAGGCGAACCCCGTGGAGGATAATTATATTGTTTCAGACGATTTAGCCGAATCAGAACAGGACAGTGCCCAAGAAACAGCTGAATGGGTTCAAACCGATTCAGGATGGAGTTACTATATCGACGGCGAGATGTGCACAGGCACAGTTGATTTTGACGGTATCACATACACCTTCTCCGATGACGGAATCTGGGACGGGCAGGGCTATCTTTCGCTGACCTCCGAATCGTATGACAATACTGGCGAGACAATCCCCGGAATTGTTGATGGGATCAAGAGCATCGACGGCGCAGAAGAAATATATAGCGGATGCTACCTTGACGATGGAATGAGTGTGGTTGTTTCGACTGACACCGAAAAAATGACTGAAATCGTTTCTGAGCTATACCCCGGCTATATCGAGATTATGGTGGTATCGGGTGACTACAACGAAGTACAGCTCACAGCCACAAAGAATGCTATCAGTGAAAAGATTTCCGAGTTCAACATCTCCTGTTGGACCAGCAATAAGGATTGCCGTGTCGTGATTGGAACTGTTGAAGTAACAGACGAACTGTCTGAGTTTGTAGATAGTCTTGAATACAGCGGTTGCGTTGTTTTTCAAATAGTAGAGTCAATGGAATCGGAAGTAGACTAATACAAGGAGGTTCAAAATGAGTAATCTAAATTCCACACAAGACTTTTGTTCTTGGCTTGTAACAGAATGTTCGTCCTCAAGCGAATACGCTGGTGCTTACTTTGACAACAACCACTTATTACACATTGCAACAACAAATCTTGACGCCATCAACAAAACAATTTCAAATGCCATGAATGGCATATCAACAGCCAGTGAAAGCGCTGAGTATACTTTTGACACTGTTGAATACTCATATGCTCAGCTTCAAGCAGCGCAAAATACAATATGGTCAAACAAAGCACAATACGGCATAACCGGAATCTATACACTACAAAGAAAGAATTCCGTTGTTGTTGAATCGACAAAAGACATCTCAGATACAATACCCGAATTAATAACTCTGACTGGAGTCAGTAACATTTATAATATCATTGTTGACAACGCGCTATCCACTGAAGACACAACATATCTGCGGGGAGGCTCAGCTATCTCTTTCTCATCATATGGTTGCTCATTAAGTGGAGGTATCGCCTTCTCTGATGGAACTTATGGCTTTCTCTCATCTGGACATAACGTTAGTGTTGGTGACACCTATAAGTACAATGGCGTAGAAATCGGAACAGCAACGACAGTTGTTTGCTCGGGAAATTTAGACATCTCCCTTATTACTAGAACGGATACAAGTTATGTTGCAAGCAAACTTATGAACGATGGGGTAACTTCTTGCTCGCTGAATGGCACTGCTATAGAGAACGACAGTATCACTATGTTTGGAAAATCCACTGGATCATCCACAGGTACTATAATTGCTACTGATTATAAATTCGGCGATTTCACAAACATGATACAATCAGACTATGCACGAGCTAGCGGAGACAGCGGAGGAGCTATCATAGCTTCGCGTACCAGCGGCAATACCTTCGTGGGAATCCATAGAGGGACATACTCTGGGTACTCTGTTGCAACAAATTGGGGCAATGTAAAAAGCGAATACAATTTAAATCGTTGGTCTGCTTCCGAATCATAAATCAAGCCATGCTTTTATAAATCAACCGTAAGGATTTGCCCTTACGGTTGATTTTTTACTCTGCAGTGTAATGATTGCCGATTACGGTTATCAGCAGTTCGGCGAGGTCTTCGCTGTAGGATTCGTGCTGTAGAGTGTAGCCGGAGTCGTCAAGAAGCCCGAGTAGCGACTCGTCCGTCGGGTCTGCGACTATTTCCTCTATCGAGCCGGCAACCGACTGCCAACTCTCCTCCAAGTCCTCATAATCCCAATCGTAGCCGTCCCACTCCGCAAGAAGCTCCTCGAGAGTTTCTTCGGTGAGCATGTCGCTGTGGTTCTCTGCCCAGTCGAGGAGGCTTCCCGCCGCCGAAACCGACCGTAGCGAACTCCCCGCAGGCCCGGGACCGACACCGAAGCAGGCATCCATCAGGTCACAGAACTCGGAGATTTCGGAATCGATGAACGTAACCTCTGATTCGGTTTCTTCTTCCGTTTCTTCTTCTGAAACAGGCTCCTTGGCTTCTGTTTCGTGTGAGTCGCTGTAGCCGGTTTCAACGAAGTCGCTTACGTTAACTCCGGCACAGCCGACAAGGCTCAATAGAACCGCGATGCAAGTTAAAATCATTAAAAATCTTTTCATAGAAAGTGCTCCTTTCATGTAGGGGCTGGATATACGTTAGCTTTGCTAACCTGCCCGCCCGTTGTGGTGCTGATGTCTTTGTTCGGGCGGATAATATCCGCCCCTACACTGCTTCTACTTACAATACAGATTACGCGCTATTATTATTGCAAAAATCCCGCAAAAATTTTCTTGCGGGACTTTTTTATCTTACGTTTCGATATTGTGCGACGCCCTGACGGATGAGGGAGCGCTTGAGGCGGGCTTCGGCGAGACGGAGTTCGGTGTCGGAAGAAGAGTGGTTTTCGATTATCTCCTTCGCGCGGCGTTCCGAGTCCTGGGCACGTTCGGCGTCGATTTCCTCCGCCCATTCGAAGGTCGTGGGAATCAGGGTTACATCGCCTTTCAGAACCGAGAGCATTCCGCCGATGCAGGCGGCATATTTCTTCTCGCCGTCAATGACGACAGTCGCCATGCCCATTCCGAGGGGTGACACGCAGTCGGTGTGCCCCGCCATGACTCCGATATCGCCGGCAATCGTCCGGACAATCAGCTCTTCCGCCTGACCTTCGTATTGAAGACCGTCGGGGGTTACTATCTTAAGCGGGAAGCTCGTCATGACTTCTCACCGCTCTTGTATTTCTCAACGACGTCGTCAATCGTTCCGGCAAAGAGGAAATATGACTCGGGGATTTCGTCGTGCTTGCCTTCGATAATCTCCTTGAAGCCGCGAATGGTCTCCTTTAAGGGCACATACTTGCCCTCGTAGCCGGTGAACTGCTCGGCAACTGCGAACGGCTGGCTGAGGAACCTCTGAACCTTTCTTGCACGGTTGACGGTGAGGCGGTCCTCCTCGCTCAGTTCATCCATGCCCATGATGGTGATGATGTCCTGAAGGTCTTTATATCTCTGCAAGATGCTCTGAACTGCACGGGCTGTCTCATAGTGCTCCTGACCGACGATGTCGGGGGTCAGGATTCTTGAAGATGAAGCAAGCGGGTCGACTGCCGGGTAGATACCCATCGAGGCTATGCCTCTGTCAAGAGCCGTAGTTGCATCAAGATGAGTGAACGTCGTAGCCGGTGCCGGGTCGGTATAGTCGTCGGCAGGGACATAAACCGCCTGAACGGAGGTGATGGAGCCGTTCTTGGTCGAGGTGATTCTCTCCTGCAAGGTGCCCATCTCGGTTGCCAGTGTCGGCTGATATCCGACGGCAGAAGGCATACGCCCAAGAAGTGCCGAAACCTCGGAGCCAGCCTGAGTGAATCTGAATATGTTATCTATGAAGAGAAGTACATCCTGATGCTTGACGTCGCGGAAATATTCCGCCATCGTAAGTCCGGAAAGTCCGACTCTCATTCTTGCTCCCGGGGGCTCGTTCATCTGACCGTAAACCATGGCGGTCTTGTTGATAACGCCCGACTCGTTCATCTCGCGATACAGGTCGTTGCCCTCACGGGTTCTTTCGCCAACGCCGGTGAAAACGGAAATGCCGCCGTGAGCCTTGGCTACGTTATTTATAAGCTCCATGATGAGAACCGTTTTTCCTACACCCGCGCCGCCGAACAGACCGATCTTACCGCCCTTGGCGTAAGGGCAGATGAGGTCTACGACCTTGATTCCCGTTTCGAGGATTTCGGTCGCCGGCTGCTGTTCGTCATAAGAAGGTGCCAGACGGTGGATTGACCACTTTTCATCCGTCTTGACAGGTGCTCCCTCGTCGATAGGCTCGCCAAGAAGATTGAATACTCTTCCCAGGCACTCTTCGCCGACGGGAACCTGAATCGGGTGTCCGGTGTCGACGGCGACCTCTCCACGTCTCAGACCGTCGGTCGAGTTCATCGAGACGCATCTTACGACATTGTCGCCGATATGCTGTGAAGCCTCGGCAACGATGGTCCTTCCCTCATGCTCAATCTCTATCGCATTGAGGAGCTCCGGAAGCTCGTCATCGGGGAACCTGATGTCAAGAACCGGTCCCATGACCTGAATTACTTCTCCTGTGTGTTTGTCCATGCTGTTCCTCCAGTTATCAGGATTCGGATCCTGCTACTATTTCTATGATTTCATTGGTAATCGCCGTCTGCCTAATCTGGTTATACTTGAGGCTCAGGTCGTCTATCATTTCCTCGGCGTTCTGTGTTGCCGAATCCATTGCGGTTCTTCGTGCCGCTTGCTCTGCCGCTCTGCTCTCGCAGAGGCAACCATAGAGGACTCCTCCCAAGTATTCCGGGATGATAGCATCGAACGCCTCGGCACTGCTCGGTTCATAGAGTATATCCGACTGGGTGGTTTTGCCCTTCTCGTAGCCCTTGAGAGGCAGAAGAGGAAGCACCGCCGGAGTCTGCGACAGAACGGAAACGAAATTCGTATATCCGACGCAGATTTCGTCATACTCGCCGTTTCTGAAGCCCTTGCAGAGGGTCTTCGCAATCGAGAAGCAGTCACCCACTCCGACTCCCTCGGCAAGAGTATAGTTCTCGGTGAGGATATTGGCGCCCCGAAGCTTGAAATACTCGACCGCCTTGTTGCCAATCGGGAGAACTATCGCGTTCTTCGCCTCGATTTCGGCCTGGCACATCTTGAGGATATTGTGGTTATATCCTCCCGCGAGTCCTCGGTCGCCGGCAATGACGACATAGACAGACTTCTTTACTTCTCTCTTTTTGAGATAGGGCGAAGATAAATCGCTTTCGGATGCGGCAATGTTACTTATTGTCGAGAAGAGAATCTCAAAGTATGGGCGGGAATTCAGAACCTGAGCCTGTGCATGGTTGAGCTTTGACGCCGCAACCATCTCCATCGCCTTGGTTATCTGCTCCGTCTTTTTTAGGCTGTTGATTCGGGTTTTTATACCCTTTGCCGTTGCTGATGACATTAAGAGTCTCCTTATTCAGTGACGTATCTTACCGCCAATTCTTCGAGTGCTGTCTTGAGCTCGGTTTCTGTCTCGGGCTCTAACTTTCCGGTGCTTCTGATTGCCTCAAGAACACCGTTATGGTGATTCAGCATATGCTCCTGCAAATCTGCCTCATAGTCGGGAATCTTATCAACGGGAACGTTCTTTAAGTAGCCGTTTGTCGTGGCGTAGAAGATGCAGACCTGCTGAGCTACGTCGATAGGCGAATTGTTCTTCTGCTTTAAGACAGCGACGATTCTCTCGCCCAAATCGAGCTGAGATTTCGTGTCAGCATCAAGGTCTGAGCTGAACTGCGCGAAGCTCTGGAGCTCGCGATACTGCGAGTAGATGAGCTTCAAAGATCCCGAAACCTTCTTCATCGCCTTGATCTGGGCGTTGCCTCCGACACGGGATACCGAGATGCCCGGGTTGATAGCCGGCATTACGCCTGCGTTGAAGAGCTCGGTCTCGAGGTATATCTGACCGTCTGTGATTGAAATTACGTTTGTAGGTATATATGCGGAAACGTCTCCCGCCTGTGTTTCAATTATCGGAAGAGCTGTCATGCTTCCTCCGCCCTTTTCTTTGGAAAGATGCGCCGCTCTCTCAAGAAGTCTTGAGTGGAGATAGAAAACATCACCGGGGTATGCTTCACGTCCCGGCGGACGACGGATGAGGAGCGATATTGTTCTGTAGGCAACAGCGTGCTTGCTTAAGTCATCATACACAACCAAGACATCCTTGCCGTTATACATGAAGTACTCACCCATGGCACAGCCACTATAAGGCGCGATATACTGCATTGTCGGGAGCTCCGAAGCGGTTGCCGAAACAACTATTGTATAGTCCATAGCTCCGCCGTCGGTGAGGTTCTTTACAACCTGCGCAACGGTCGAGCGCTTGAGTCCGATTGCGACATAGACGCAGATAACACCCTTGCCCTTCTGATTGAGGATGGTGTCGGTCGCTATTGTGGTCTTACCTGTCTGGCGGTCGCCGATGATGAGCTCACGCTGACCGCGTCCGATAGGAATCATCGAGTCGATGGCTTTAATACCCGTCTGAAGCGGCACCGTTACCGGCTCGCGGTCGATAATTCCCGGTGCGGGAGACTCGATGGGTCGGGTTTCTGTCGTTTCAATCGGTCCCTTGCCGTCAATCGGCTGTCCGAGGGCGTTTACAACTCTTCCGATAAGAGCTTCGCCGACGGGAACAGAGACGACATTGCCGGTAATCTTGACCGAGTCGCCCTCTTTTATTCCTTGGTCGTTATCCATTATAACGATGGAAACGGTGTCCTCTTCGAGGTTCTGCGCCATTCCGTGTGCGCCGTTCTCGAACTCTACAAGCTCGCCGTACATAACGCCGTCGAGACCCGTTGCCTTGGCTATGCCGTCACCTACCGAAACCACGGTTCCGACATTGACCTGTTCAAGCTTCGTTTCGTAGTTCTTGATACGGTCGCTGATTATTTTTACAATTTCATCAGATTTTATATCCATTGGCTTCTTCCTTTTAAATCATGTCGTCCCCGAAGCGTCTTGCTTCAGGAGCTCCGAGACCTCTTTAAGACGGTGTGAAACGGTGCCGTCAATCTGCTTCGAGTCGTAGCTGAGTTTAACTCCGCCCAAGCATGACGGGTCAACCTTGTTCGTGAGAATTATCTTCTTGCCGCTAAGCGACGCTATCTTCTCCGTGAGCTTCTTCGACTGCGAATCACTCAGGGGCACAGCGGTTACAGCCGTAACCGGCATGATGCCGTTGTCGAAGTAGTATCTTTCACGGTAAGCCTTGACGCAGTCGCCGTAGTGAGTGGCGATTGATTTTTCCGCCAAAAGCTTCATAAAGTTCAGAACATAGGGGTGAACCTTGCCGCCGAGGCAATCGTCAACAAGCTTGAGCCTCTCCTCTTTCGCAACGTTTGCCGCAGAAAGAAGTTTTAAATACTGGGGCTCTTTTGCAAACGCATCTTCAAGCTCGGTAAGCTCATTATAAATCCGCTCCGTAAGATTCTCGCTCATCGCCGCCGAATAGAGAGCCGAGCCGTAGTCACCTGCAAGCCCGCTCATGACAAATCACCAAGGTCGTCGATAAAGCTGTCGACAAGGCGGCTCTGGTCAGCCGAAGTGAGTTCCCTTTCGACAACTCTGCCGGCAATGCTTACAGCGATTACGGAGATGTTGTCCTTGACCTCGCCCATGGCTTTCTTCTTTTCGAGAGCGATGTCCTCCTGAGCCTTCTCAAGGATTGCGCTCGCCTCTTTGTTAGCCTTCGAGACGATTTCCTCTTCTCTGCTCTGGGCTCTTGTTACGGCGTCAGAAATAATCTTGTCGCCGGTTTCACGGGCTTCTTCGAGCTTCTTCTGATACTCGTCGCGCATCTCGTTTGCCTCAGCCTTGGCTGTGTCGGCGCTGTTATAGAGGTCATCTATTTCCTTCTGCCTGTCGTCGATTATTTTCATAACCGGCTTGAACAGAAATTTCTTCAGGACAAAGAACAAAAGAAGAGTGTTGGCGAGCGTGAACAGAGCTGTCCACACGTTGACCCCCAAAATACTCTCGTACAATGTCAATTCCTCCCTCCGGAAATACCGGTACCTGTCTTACCTCATTGCGAACAAAATCAGAAATGCGATAAGGAGCGAATAGATACCTGTGGTCTCGGTGATACCGCAACCAAGAATCATGTTTGTTCTGAGGTTACCTGCCGCCTCGGGCTGGCGAGCCATACCCTCGAGCGCCTTTCCTACCGCATTACCTTCGCCGACGCCGGGTCCGATAGCTCCGAGACCCATGCAAAGTCCCGCGCCGATTGCTCTTAAGCCTGTTGCCAAAGCTTCTGCTGCACTTACATCCATAGTAGTTACTCCTTAAATATTTTTTGTCAGAATGAAGTTCTGACGTGTTTACTTAGTTTCGACTGCCGTCTCGGGAGGCGGGCAAGCCTGTCCAATATATATCATGCTAAGCAGGCTGAATACGAACGCCTGAACAAAGCCTGAAAACAAATCAAAGTACACCGATAACAGTGCGGGTATACCTAAAGACAATATCGGGATGCCCGATAATAATCCGAGAGCTTCCAAGATTCCGCAAGCTCCGAATGCTATGAAGATTCCAAGAAGAATCCCCTTGAAAACGCCGATTTTCTTCTTTTTCAGCTTCTGATAAATCAAGACTCCCGCACCCAACAAGACAATCACAATCGGGATTATGACGGTTCCGGAAACGAGGTTCAGAAGCATAGAAGAAAGAAGGCTCAGTGCGGTATAGACAATAGCCGTGATGATGCCGCCGCCGAAGACGTTGCCGAAGTGACGGAACGCCATCGAAATCGGCTGTGCAATCTCGGAAATGATATTCATCGGGGTCATGATGAAGACCGGCTCGGTGAAGCCCTTGAGCCACTTGAGAACGCCCATATGCCTGATGTTGTTATACCAGATTATCGCCGTCGTCATCAGTGCCCACGTCAGAACGACGCTCAAATCCGCAGTTGACGAGCGGAAGAAGCCGAACATGCCGATAAGTGAGCCGCAGATTGATGAGAGGAATATTGTCCCTATGTAGGGAGTCCAACCGACGTTGTGCTCGCCCATTGAGGATGTGACGAGGTTTTTAAGCATCTCAACACCCTTTTCGACAAGAACCTGCAACTTTCCGGGATGGGTTTTAAGATTCCTTCCAAGCAGAACCCCGGCAACGCACAAAAATATCGTCACAAGAATAAGTGACAGAGTTGTCTGCGTCACATTGATTCCGCCGAAAATCGGAATTGTGAAGTATATATACGCGCCGTTTATTTCTATGTCCATCAGGTTTCACCTTCTTCTTTGGGCTCTTCTTCGGAAGGCGTTTCCGCAGTCGTCTCAACGACCGCAGGCGTTTCCTTCTTGCGGAAGAATTCCCAGACCGTTATCGTCGGTCTTACAAACACTATCGGGAGGACGAGCGCAAAGACATTGCAAAGCCCGCTTACGGCTCCCGCTACCCATACTATGAATATGACAACGTACCGAAGAACCATCGAGAAGGTCATAAGGCTTTTGCCGCCCTTGACGTCCTGAGCGACGGCTCTGTCGGATGCCACACAGACCGAGATTGCCATGAACAGGAAGTTCAGGATTGCTAAGATTCCGCCCAGAATTCCGCCGAAAACCACGGTGCTGTCGAAAAGCCCGAGCAAGGCGAAGATTCCGAACATTGCGGCGATGCAGATTACCTGCCCTATTGTTATAATCAAGGTTTCGTGCAAAACTTCCTTACGGGAATCCATTTCTTCTCCTATTTAGTCGTGATTATTGAAGCCGGTTACGGGAGGCTTCCCACCCTTGTCGTCATCCCGGCTTGAGATGTTCTCCATTGTTTTGAGCGTGGAGCGGAAGCCGCTTATCGCAAGAATGCCGCCCAAAATTGCTCCCACGAATATCACCCAGATGCCAAGCGAGAACTTGTTCTTGAGCCAAGCCGCAAGGATTATGCAACCGGCAAGCGGAACGGCAACCGAAAGCCCGAGCTGTCCTATCATTACAAAAAGACTGACGTCTTTCACGGTTCAATCCTCACTTTCCGGCAGTTTAACTTATACAAATTCAATTCTACCATGATTATAGCAGAAAGTCAAATCAAATTCTACCGCAAAGATTTTAAAATGTCCCACAAAAAAGAGTGAAATATGAGAATATTATCTCTCGGTAATATCCTGATAAACCTTCGGCTTGCCGACCGCCTTGTATGCGGGACGGATAATTCTGCCACCGGTGACCTTCTCCTCGAATCTGTGTGCAGACCAGCCCGCCATTCTTGCGGTTGCGAAGAGTGCGGTTGCCAGCTCCTCGGGGATGCCGAGCATACGATAGCAAAGTCCCGAGTACATATCGACGTTGGCGCAGAGAGCCTTCTCGAGACCGGTTTCACGGTGGAAGACCTCGGGTGCAAGCCTTTCGATGGAGTTGAGAAGCGAGAACTGAGGCTCATATTCGGTTCCCTTCGCCATCTGAAGAGCGGTTTTCTTTAAGATTACGGCTCTCGGGTCGGAAAGAGTATAGACAGCGTGACCCATGCCATAGATAAGACCGGTTCTGTCGGAGGCTTCCTTGCGGACAATCTTCGTCAGCATATCCGCAACCTCGCCGTCGTCCGACCAGTTCTTGACGTTCGCCTCGATATAATCGAGCTGTTCGAGAACCTTGAGGTTGGCGCCGCCGTGGCGGGGACCCTTGAGGGAGCCTACAGCCGCCGCATATGCGGAATAGGGGTCGGTGCCGGAGGAAGTAAGTACACGGCACGCAAATGTGGAGTTATTACCGCCGCCGTGCTCTGCGTGAAGTAGAAGAATCAAATCAAGAAGCTTTGCTTCGTCATATGTGTATTTTCTGTCAGGTCTCAGAAGGGAAAGAATCGTCTCGGCTGTGCGCTCCTCGGGGCGAACCTGGTGCATATACATGCTTCCGCCGTCGTAAGCTCTGCGCTTGACCTGATACGCCGACGTCATGATGACAGGCATTTTCGCAAGGATTGAAAGAGCGCAATAGAGCTCATCCTCGGGGGTCTTAGCCTCGGGGTCCTCCTCATAGGAATAGAGTGCCAAAATAGAACGGGAAATCTTGTTCATGATGTTCTTCGAGGGTGCCTTGAGAATCATATCCTCAAAGAAGCCGGAAGGGAGCTCACGGTTTTGCGAAAGAAGCCTCTCGAAGCCCGCCAATTCGTCCATCGACGGGAGCTTGCCCATTATAAGAAGGTAGGCAACCTCCTCATAACCGAAGCGGTCTGCGCCCTGAATACCGGCGACGATGTCCTTGACGTTATAGCCGCGATAATAGAGCTCGCCCTCGATGTTCTGCTTTTCGCCTTCGTTCATGACGTAGCCGTGAACGTTACATATATTAGTAAGCCCTGCCAGAACACCGGTGCCGTCGGCGTTACGGAGTCCCCTCTTCACGTCGTAGCGGTTATAATACTTCGGGTCAATCCGGTTATTCTCCAAAAATGTTTGCCTGAACCGATCCCTTGTTGTGTCATCAATTTTTAATTTCATGATAATCTCCTCTATTCTGAAAGTTGTCCTGACTCTAAAATCTATTATTACACAGTATAATTTTAGCACATGAAATATTGAAAGTCAACCAAAATGAAGCTTTTGAAAGCCCAAAATTTCATTTTTCGCCCTTTTGCACTGAACGTCGAAGATTTTGAGAAGAAAAATTGAAGCTCTCGACAAAGAAAAAATGCAGTTTTGAGACAAAACCAGAGTGTGGTGATGGGAATTTTGCGGAAGCGAAGAAAAAATCGCTTTTAGATATTGACAAACCCGCTCGCTTTTGATATAATAACGTAGTTGTGAATGAGCCATTAGCTCAGCTGGCAGAGCATTTCACTTTTAATGAAAGGGTCTGGAGTTCGATTCTCCAATGGCTCACCAACAAATACGAAAAAGCACCCGAGAGTGGGTGCTTTTTTCGTTGTTTTATGTTATTGACAAAGTCTTTTATTCGACTTGCCCTTCAATTTGTATCCCGTGCTTTCCAAGGCTTGCTTCGAGCCTGCTACGATTGTCGGTCAGCAAATCAACGATGGCAACTCTCTTCCAACCTTTGTAGAGGACAAGCTGGAACTTCTTCGTCATCTTCACTCTGCTGATTTCGGAAAAGGTCAGCCGCTGTGTTTTGCGGAGAAACCGACGCACCTCGAGACTCTCCCCGTTCACCTTGATGCGCCATGCGCCCGACCAGAGAACAATGAGCAGTCCGATAAGAGCAAATATCAGGAAAAAGTTCAGATGCCCCACCGTCGCCGAGGTGTTGCCGCTGATTCTGAAAACGAAAAACATGACAAACAACAGCATTCCCATCGCAAACATAGCGAGACCGACCTGCTTGAGAGCCTTTGGTACCCTCACAGCATAGTTGTCGTCATCCTGACCGGAATCCGTTGCCTTGTCGTCGCGGGTATAGAGATGGTTGATAACACCGCCCAGAACGCTCATGACAAGTGCATAAACAATATACTGAATCATTGCTGTTGCCGCCTTTCGATTGTATCCATTCAATCACTTTAACAACATAAATCGTATCACGAAGCATTGCGGTTGTCAAGTGGACTGTAATATTTTTGAGAAATAAAAATCCGAACCACGAAAGGTTCGGATTATACGGGTATGGTGGAGCATACGGGATTCGAACCCGTGACCTCCACACTGCCAGTGACTTGGGATAAAAATTATTTCGTCTTTTTTGTGACCTTTTCTTCCCATTTGAATCCTCGTAAAGCCGCAGTAAATCGAGCTTTTGCCGCTTATCTGCGTAAAAAATCCGCAGTTTAACGCAAATCCTCAAAATTTCATCAACCCAGAAAAAGTGTTAGAAAAGTGTTAGAAACTTTACCGTGTTAATTTAAAGCGAACTGCAGTACATTTTATATTTTATAACAAAAGTCTCAGTTGATACTCAAGCGAGCATCGACTGAGGCTATATTATTGTTTTTCAAAACCACTCGAAAATTGTGTTATTTCACACGATGTACCTTTGTGACAAGCTATTTCGTGGCTCTGAGGAGCTAAAAGCGTCATTTTCGGTCTTTATTCCGAAAGTAAATGTCATTATCAATGATGCTTAACGCCAGTGAATAGCTGACATAAACTACCAATTATCAGCTAACAGAACAGGTGTGTAGACAACGTTAAACTAACCTTGTAATTTTACTTTTGCATTTCTTTCTCCCGTTAATGCAATAATTTCATCTGCAAACATAATAACCTTATCAGCAGAGTTTGACTTAACAGCATTTTCAAGATCAGCAACCTTACCAAGGATATCAGATTCGATAGCCTTGACGGAAGAAATTGATTTTGTAGGACTTGAATGAAGTGTATCATAAGCCTTTTCAATTTCCTTGTTAGCTTTCTTGTCGTTAGCTTTGCCAACCAACGCCTTTACACGAGAAGAAGCAGCTTTGATATAGGCAACTTCCTCTTCATGGCGTTCAACGCTATCTGCCGTGTTTTCGTTTGCGATTAAATGAGATAGCAACAGAATTGCATATAATCCTGCAACAATTACTTGAACAATTAGTGCTGCCTTGTAGGAACTACTATTCACAAGAATGAAAATCAGTCCTACAACAAATTCGAACAAAAAGTAAGTGGACGAAATTGAGTATAGTGAAAAACCAAACACCGCCGCACTACTACTTTTACGAATAAGGAGTGGCGTTACAATGACCATCAAGTATGCAAAGTGAATAAAGCCATAGGAAATCCAAACAGATGCTGTATGTTCGAATCCGCCTGCTACAAAAAAGACGGTATTAAAAACAACCAAGAAAACAAGATCCAAAAGAATCCATAATATTGATTTTTTCATGTCGCACCTCACATTCTGCTCAGTATTTCTGCCTTTTTAGCATCATACTCTGCTTGTTCAATCAAGCCTGCATCTAACAACTTCTTCAATTTGCCAAGTATTTCCATAGGATCATCTGCTACTGATTGTGATTGAGCGGAAGCGGCACTCTGTTGTGTAAATCTTCCTGACGGAGCGGATTGGATAGGAGGTTGTTGCTGAGCAAAAGAATTCGTCATAGGAGCAAACATCTGTTGTGCCATTGAACCAAATGCACTTCCTGCACCAATACCCATACCTACTCCTGCACCGGCAGCAGCGACACCACCAGCACCCGGATTGTTGGCAAGATCGGACAAAATGTTTGCGGCTTGCTGTCTGCCCCAATCGTCGCCCAAAATACCCATAACAGCCTTATCAGCTTGTGCTCCACGCATTTTGGCGATAGCGTCCATTCCGATTTCATCATATTTTCTGCGGAGTTCATCGTCATCAATGTCAATAGCAGCAACAACAAACTTCACACATCTTAAGCCGTAATCTTCCAATATCTCCTGCATAAACGGCTCAATGATTTCAGAGAACTCATCAAGTCGGGCATCAATGCCCAAAAGTTCAGTGTTAGATTCGTTCAATGCACGAGCAATAACAGATTTGATTTTGCTCTGGAATTCGTTGATAAAGTATTTATTTAATTCTTCTTGAATCTGCACCGGCACATTGTTACCTATGAGCTTTTCAAGGAATTTAACAGGGTTGTCGATTTGAACTTTATAAGAGCCACGACAACGTAACTTTGTGGCGATTCCAAGCAGCTTATCACGAACCTGGATAGGTGAGTCTGTTCCCCAACGGATTTCCACACTGTGAGCTTTGCGAACAAAATACACTACACAGTTAAATGTGCTAACACCGCCTGTAAAAGCATTTCTTAATCTGCTAATAAACGGGTAGTTTTCACTTGATAATTTGTATGTACCATTTTCAAAAGTCTGCTCAACAGTGCCGCCCTTGATAAAAATCGCTTCTTCGCCTGGCATTACAATCAAAGTGGAGTTTGTATTAAAGTCTTCCTCAGGCTGCCGCCAAATCAGCAGTTCACCAGGACCACTATTTTTAATAACATCAGCCCAATGCTTTTTACCACCAACATAAGCAGCTTCATTCGGATTCTTGTTAAAAAGTGCCATAATAGATTCCTCCTATCAGTTTCTTTTTCCTTTTTGGAAGGCAGTTAAAATCTGCTCAAATGAGAGACTTGAATTTGCAGCCAGTTTTTCGCCAGTCGCCCCAATGAGAACTTGAAGTCCTCCACGTACAGGATTCCAGAAAAACATTCCATCTATTTCTGGAACAGCTTGTGAATATTTGTTTGCGTTTTCTGGAGAAATATTTAGAATTCCCGCAGCAATCTCAATTAATTTGTCCTTTTCCATTTGCTTGACTCCTTTCTAACACTTACATCCCAGTGTACTACATTGCCATAGTCAGGAGGCCAATCACGAATCTCTCCGCTTTGCCCATCAATGGCATACACATTCTTCCCATCAGGGCAGTATGCATTAAACCAATGTCCAGCACCAGTAGCTCTATCAACACCGACTATTGCGTGCGAACCAGCTCCCATATCAATCAGATGCTGGCGAATCTCATCGGGTGACATTGTAACCTGTTCCATCCCAGTAAGGGTATTCATTTCAGGGACAGTTCCAATATTTTCAGCAGTAGCTGTAATATCAGGATTTCCATTTAATCTGGATTCTACTGCATAAGCGCATGAACCGCAATTATTACAATAAGGTGAAGTTATATCATATGGATCAAAATTCGGGTTAATATCTTTTAACCAACTCTTAACCTCATTTAAATCCTGCGGTTTGTCAGTTACATCCAAATTGCTCTTTTGCCCTGCTACTGTTTCTGATGGAAAAGCTGCGTCATGTAGTTTTTGCCACTCCGGGTCTTGTGAATATTCAGGATAATCTCCAATACCATAGTTGTGACTGTTCATATAATCGGAAAGCTGCTCCATCGGAGTTTTTTCTGTCAAACTAGGTGAATCACCACTCTCGACATATGTGTCATCTCTTAATCTTTGTTCTGGCGTGGTATCGTTCTGAGCATCCTGGATGTCAGCAGGTCGCTCGTTTGCATCGGCATCGAGATCTGCGTCCTCCGCACCATTAGCAGAACCATCATCAGCCACATCATCTTGAGTATCGGCAGGTTGTTCATCTGCATCAACATCGGGAACTATATCCTCTGTCTCATCAGAAGAAACTTCGTCCGTCAAATCGTCCTGAGTGTCGACAGGTCGTTC
>JAJQIF010000005.1 GCA_021199355.1 Oscillospiraceae bacterium | reverse complement strand
ATCTTTACGAGCTCACCGGCAACGAGAACGCCTACCTCGACTTCTACTCCACCCACTACTACATGTGGCAAAAGAACTATTTCGGCTATCCCTGCACCGAAAGTCCCGAGGATTTCGGTCTTGACGGCACGAAGCCCTGCGTTATCGGGGAAACAAGCAACGACGACGCCGAGGAATGTGGGCTCACTCTCACAGAGAAGTACAAAGCCTGCTACGACAACGGCTGGAACGGAATCATGGTCTGGATGCAACCCTCGTGGAACGACGAAACCGGCTGGTATGAATACGACCTCACCGAGGAAGCGACCAACGCGATGGCGGAATACATCGGAGACCTGATTCATCCCTTGACAACCAAAGGATAATCGGCTATAATAGTCAGGCTCGGGGAAACTGTTGCAAGTGCGGGGTCTTCCGGCAAAAAAATAACGGGTGTCACCTTGAAAACCACCCGGATAAAAAAACAAGGAGTAATTTAACATGAAAAACTTATCCGTATCAAGACTTGTGAAATTAGCGGTAGTGACGGCAATCTATGTCGCGCTGACACTGGCGCTGAGCTCGCTCTCCTATGGCAACATCCAATTCCGGATTGCCGAAGCGCTGATGCTCCTCTGCTTCTACCGCAAGGACTACAGCATTTCCCTGATTCTTGGGTGCTTCTTAGCAAATGTGTTCAGCACCATCGGAATCGTGGATATGGCGTTCGGAACGGCGGCGACGGTGTTGGCTGTAATCTGCATGATGTACAGCCCGAATATCTACGTCGCGTCAATCTTCCCGGTCATTTTCAACGGTCTGATAGTCGGAGCCGAGCTCTACTGGTTCGTTGGGCTTCCGTTCTGGATTTCTGCTCTGGAGGTAGCTTTCGGCGAATTCGTCTGCGTCTGCGTCCTGGGCATCATCCTCTTCAAGCTATTTGAGAAGAACAAGAAGTTTATGAAGCTTATCACCGATTGACGGGTGCGGCAAAAAAATTTTTCAAAAAAATGCGAACGGGGTGCAATAATTCGGCGCCCCGATTTGTATTATAGGTATAAGAGCTTTTTTCCGAATGGAATCGCACTTATCATACTTTCAAAGAAATCTCCCCAAACTGAGCGCACAGTCTTGGGGGAGAGTCTTTTTTGCTATGCAAAAAAGAAGGAAGTTCGCCGTTGGCGAACTTCCGTATATAAAAACGCCTCCCTTTGCGGGAGGCGTTTTGTTTATTCATTCAAACTATACGGGTCATACGATGCGATTGTCTCGTTCAGCTGGTTGACGTAGTAGTCAATCTGCTCGGAGTAGGTCTCCTTCATCTGAGCCCATGTGGTCGGGTCCTCAGCTTCGCCGAAGCCTTCGAGGGCGGAAACGACGTTGTTGAGCTTGTCGCCGAGACCTTCGTAGTAGGAAACGATAACCTTCGAGCCGTTATTCGCGAGGTCATAGCACTCGTCCCACATGTCGAGCATGTCCTGCGTCCAGAGATATGTATTCTCCAACTGCTGACGGTCGATATTGACGACTGTCGGGTCGAGAACCTTGAATCTCATGCAGGAGGCAAGAAGCGCAACTCCCTCGGGGTTCTGAGCGCCCTGAACGAGAGCATATGCCGACGGAGTGGTTTCCGCATAGTAAACGCCGTCGCCGTCGTCATCGCGAGGAAGCGGAACGAACATCAATTCATCCAGATCGCCCCAGACGGAGCTTATCGAGTCAACGGGACCGGTGAACATATAGGTGCCGCCGATATAGAAGAGGCAAAGTCCTTCCTTCATGCCGCCGCCGTCAACGCTGTTTCTTATCGACCAGCCGTTGTTCCAGACGGGATACTGGCAGTCGTTCTTGGCAAGGTCATACATAAGGCTTGCCGCACGCTCGATTGCCGGCGCGTCGATGTTCGATTCAAACTCCATCGTCTCGGTGTTATAAACGACAACGAGCTCGCCGCAGGAGCGCATTATAGCTTCGCCATAGCCCCAGCCGTCAAGAGCATATCTGTCCTCGTCGGCGTCGGTGAAGTCGGTGCACATGTCATAGAAGACGTCCCACGTCCACTCGTCGTTATAATAGAGCTCGGCGGGGTCGTCATAGCCGTATTCGGAAACGACGCGTCTGTTATAGGCGCAGACATTGCCGAAGGTGACGTCGTAAATCATGGTGTAGTGCAGACCCTTGATTGTATAGTAGCTGTCGGCATAGTCCTTCACGTCTGCCCAGAGCGGGTCGCTGTAGTCGATATAGTCGTCGACCGGCATAAATACGCCCTTCATGCACATCATCGGGAAGATTCCGTCGTGCCCGGGATAGAAGTCGGGCGAGTTGGATGCGAGGACATAGTTTGCAATCTCGTCAAAACGGGTGTCCCAGGTGACCTCAATCCATTCGACGGTGCAACCGTACTTCTCCTGGAAGGTCCAGTAGCCCGAGTTGATGATTTCGTCCTCCGAATAATTCTGGATGTCGTCGTACCAAGCACACCACTTGACTGTTGTGCCTGCGGCAGAGGTTTCCGAAACGTCGGGGAGATAAATTCCCGCCGCATTGAGGATTGCCTCGACGTCCTGAGTGGCGAATGTGAGCTGTACAACCTCTCTCGAGGAGCTTCCACAGCCGACAAGTGCGACAATCATGATTCCCGCCAGCAGGAGTGCGAATATTTTCTTCATTAAAATACCCCCTATCAGGATTTGTTCTTTTCATTATACCGTATTTCAGGGATAATTTCAAGAGGAAATTCCGCATCATAACGGCTCTTGACAATTTGTCCCGATAGCGTTATAATGTCTTTTATACACAAATCAACATATGTGGCTTATTTTCAACAGGAGGTACAAATAATGTTGGAAACAATTCAGAACATTCTGGGATTCGGCGTCGGAGAGTTCACGCTCGGCGGAATCCTCAATGCAATCATAATTCTGGTCATCTGCGTCCTCGTAATGAGAATTCTCAACAGTCTCATCGGGAAGATGCTCGACAAATCGACAAAAATCGACAAGACCATCTGCGGCTTCATTAAAACTGCGGCGAGAATTCTCTTGTGGGCTCTTGCAATAATCATCGTCTGCGACAGCTTGGGAATCTCCACAACCTCGCTTGTAGCATTACTCAGCGTCGTAACCTTGGCTCTTTCCCTCTCGGTTCAGAACATCATGTCGAACCTCTTCTCGGGAATCACCCTTCTCATCACCAAGCCGTTCGGCGTCGGCGACTATGTCGACATCTCCGGAAAATGTGGCACCGTCAAGAGCGTCGGTCTCTTCTATACAGTCCTCGACACCGTCGACAACACCGTCGTCAGCATCCCGAATTCCGATGCGACCTCCGCTTCCGTCCTGAACTACAGCCGTGAGCCGAAACGTAGAGTCGACCTCAAGGTCTGCGCTTCCTATGACTCCGCAACCGAGGACGTCAAGGCGGCAGTTCTTGACGCTATCAATCAGGACCCGAAGATTCTAAGAGACCCCGAGCCGTTCGTAAAAATCAGCGGCTACAACGCCTCGGACATCGAATACACCGTCCGTGTCTGGTGCAACGGCGCCGACTACTGGGACGTCTACTTTAACCTGCACGAAAAGGTCCGTGAGACCTTCGCCGAGCACGGCGTCCAGATGGCTTATAATCAGATTGATGTGCACATGAAGTGAGCTTCATGGTGAAATAGATTTCATGATGAAGTAATAGATTATGAGTAGGGGCGGATATCATCCGCCCGTTTTCTTTCTACATGCTGTTTTCGGGCGGATAATATCCGCCCCTACATATATCCCACAAATTTTTTATTTCCCCTCTTGACAAGTACATCACCATATGCTATACTCTGAAATGACAAATAAAGTTGTCATTTTGACAAGCTGTTTTGTCAAAGGAGGCAGGCATATGCCGATACTGAAAAATCATCTCAAGGAGAAGCGGGCGGCGCTTGGGGTCAATCAGCAGGAGATGGGGCGGCTCTGCGGCGTATCGAGGCAGACGATAAGCCTTATCGAGCGCGGCGACTATTCCCCGTCCGTAACTCTGGCGCTGACGATTGCCAAGGTCTGCGACTGCTCCGTCGATGAAATATTTTATTTGCAGGAGGAAAATGAAAGTGGAAAATAATGAAATCAAAAAGGAAAACAAGAAAGCTCTGCCGATGTTCATCGGGATAATCGTCCTATCGGCGGTGGTCGGGTTTGTGCTCGGTCTCGCGTCCGTGTTCGTCGACCATTCGGACAGGATAGGGGAGCTCGGAGCGCTTTTCGGGAAGTACATGGCGCCCTGCCTGATGATTGCGCTTGCGATAGTCGTCCCGCTCATCTGCGTTTATGAGTACCTGAGCGCAAAGAAGATTCTCAAGGGCTGGGACGGCGAGGACGAGGAGGTCTACGAAAAAGCAGACAGTAAGCTCTCGGGCGTCATCCACGCAACAAGCACCGCCCTCATAATCTCTTTCTTCCTGATTACGGCGTCCTACTCCGGCGGAATGGAGAATGTCAGCAGCTTCACGATGGTCGCGATTATCGGATTTGTCGCCGTGATGGCGGAGGCGATTATTCTCCAGCAGAAGGCGGTCGATCTCATCAAGTCCACGAACCCCGAGAAAAAGGGCTCCGTCTACGACATGAGGTTCCAGAAAAAGTGGCTCGCGAGCTGTGACGAGGCGGAGAAGGCGATGATAGGGCAGTGCGCCTACAAAGCCTATCAGACGACCAACACCGTCTGCACCGTCCTTGCCGTGATTCTTGCACTCTCGGCGATGATCTTCGGAACCGGCTTCCTGCCGTCACTCTCTGTCTGCGTAATCTGGTTTGCGAACACCTCGGCGTATATGAGGGAAGCGAAGAAATTGGGGAAAGCAGGTGTAATATGATGAAATCCGATAATTTTGAAAGAACCCTCCCGGAGGGCTACCACGAAGCATATGTCATCGACGCGACCAAAGGCAAGTTCAGCCTGTGGCTGAATATTGTTGCGATGGCGCTGATGGTCGTTATCGCTGTGCCACTGGTGGTGATAATCTCAAGGATGGGGGAGATTCACGTCAACAGCACGTTTTTGCTCATCCTCTGCGGCTTGCTCATCGTCTATACGATTCTCCACGAGCTGACCCACGGCATCGCCTACAAGCTGATGACCGGCGAGAAGCTCACGTTCGGGCTGACCCTGACGGTCGCATACTGCGGCGTGCCGAAGATATTCGTCTACAGAAAAACGGCGCTGGTCGCGCTTCTTGCGCCCTTCACCGTCTACTCAATCCTGTTTATTGCACTGATGATAGCCCTTCCCGACCCGACCATGAAGCTTGCCGTCGCTCTCCTCTTCGCCATCCACTTCGGCGGCTGTGCGGGGGATTTGTATGACACGTTTATCTATCTGACGAAGTTCAAAGACCCGACGACCCTCATGCAGGATACCGGTCCGAGGCAGACGTTTTATACAAAATAAAAAACAGCTATTGACAAAATAGCTGTTGTGAGTTATAATAAGTAGCAATGGGGACAGTGTCATCTGAAGTGCTAGTTCGGATGCCAGGCGTCTCCGTAAATAAGATGTATTTGAGAAGAGCCGCTATCTTAGACTAGACTACCGAGATGCGGTTATTTCTTTCGGTCGTGACCGATTTCATAACCTAGGGATACAGCCGTCAGAAGTATGTCGAGAAGCAAAAGAACTTCTGTGATACTCATTTGCCATCACTCCCTTCTTTTCAGACTGGAGTGCGCCCGCGTGTCCCCGATTGCTGATCGCATTATAACACATAAAAGAACAACTGTCAACAAGAAAAGACCCCTTTGGGGTCTTTTCTTTTGGTCTGTCCGACAGGAATCGAACCTGCGCGCATACGGTCGGAGCGTATTGCTCTATCCACTGAGCTACGGACAGGGGTGGAGGGCGCCGGATAACGCAAAAGGGCGCCCCCTCAATAAATATGGGAAGGAGAAACTGGCTATCTTAATCTCGCTCCGGCGGGAACCGAGTCGTCGAGGAACGTCACCTTTGCCGAGCCGTCGGGCATTTCGGCACAGACTATCATCCCTTCGCTCATCTCTCCGCAGAGCTTGGCGGGCTTCAGGTTCGCAACAACGACAATCGTCTTTCCAATCAAATCCTCCGGCTTGTACCACTTGGCGATTCCGGAGACGACCTGCCTGCCGCCCATGCCGTCGTCGAGCGTGAGCTTCAGAAGCTTATTGGACTTCTCGAGTTTTACGCAGTCGGTGACCTTCGCGGCTCTCAGCTCCGTCTTCATGAAGTCGTCTATCGTAATCTCGGGAGCCAACTCTATCTTTTCGGCTTCCTCCGGCTCTTCTTTCTTAGCTAATTCTTCCTGCAACTTTTCTCTTTCTTCGTTCAATTCTTTCAACACCTTCTCCGAGTCGATTCTCGCGAACAGCGGAACCGCCTGACCGACCTTGTTTCCGGCAACGTAGCCGCCGAAGCTGTCAAGGGTCTCCAAGCTATTTATATCAGTCCCAATCTGCGAGAGAATCTTCTCCGAAGTCTCCGGCATGAAGGGAGCCGCCAGAACACCGATGAAGCGGATTGTCTCGATGAGCTCGTACATAACGGTTTCGAGGCGCTTCTTACCCTCGTCGGTCTTCGCAAGCTTCCAGGGCTCGTTTTCGTCGATGTATTTATTTGCGCGGCGTGCAAGCGTAATCAAATCATTAGCCGCATCTGCAATATGGAAGGACTCGAAATGCTCCTCCATGTTCTTCTTAGCCGCAACACAGCAAGCTTCCAGGTCGAAATCGTTCTCCGTCTTGTCGTGAGGAGCGATGACCACGCCGCCTTGGTACTTGTTCACCATCGTGACGGTGCGGTTGACGAGGTTGCCGATGTTGTTCGCGAGATCCGTGTTGTATCTCTCGATTACGTTCTCGTAGTAGATCGAGCCGTCGGCGGTGAATGGCATCTCACTCAGGAGGTAGTATCTCGTCGCGTCAACGCCGAAGCGCTTCACGAGGTCGTCGGCATAGATGACGTTGCCCTTTGACTTCGACATCTTGTCGGTTCCGAAGAGAAGCCACGGATGCGCAAAAATTTTCTTCGGGAGTTCGAGACCCAGAGCCATCAGCTCGGCAATCCAGTAAATCGAATGGAATCTTAGGATATCTTTTCCGATAACGTGGGTGCAATTCGTCCAGTATTTCTTGTAGTCCTCGCTCGGGTTGTCAACGTCATAACCGAGCCCCGAAATATAGTTCGTCAGCGCATCAATCCAGACATAGACGACGTGCTTCGGGTCGAAATCGACCGGAATTCCCCACTTGAAGGAGGAACGGGTGACGCAGAGGTCCTGAAGTCCGGGCTTGAGGAAGTTGTTGACCATCTCTTTTCTGCGAGAAACCGGCTGGATGAATTCGGGGTTCTGCTCAAAGAGGTCTTCGAGCTGCTTCTGATATTTCGAAAGCCTGAAGAAATAGGCTTCTTCCTTTGTCTTCTTGACTTCGCCGCCGCAGTCGGGGCACTTGCCGTCAACGAGCTGAGTTTCGGTGTAGAAGCTCTCGCAGGTGACGCAGTACTCGCCCTCATATTCACTCTTATAAATATCGCCCTGGTCGTATAATTTCTTGAAAATCTTCTGGACGTTTCTTTCGTGGTCTTCGTCGGTGGTTCTTATGAAACGGTTATAGGAGATGCCGAGCATGTCGTAAATCTCTTTTACTTCGCCGGCGACCTTGTCAACATGCTCCTTCGGGGTGATGCCCTCCGAAATCGCCTGCTGTTCAATCTTCTGACCGTGCTCATCCGTTCCGGTAAGGAAGAAAACGTCATATCCCTGCATTCGCTTGAACCTCGCCAGAGCATCAGCGCATACTGCATCGTAAGTGTTGCCGATGTGAGGCTTCTTAGACGTATAGGCAATAGCGGTGGTAATAAGATACGGTTTTTTGTCCATGATGATTCCTTCCTCTCATAAATTTCGGGCATCAAAGCCCGGGGCTTCAGCCCTGCCCTTATATTATAGCCGATTTTGGGGATTTGTCAAGACATCTGCATTTAATTGAGAAGCGACTAATTGTGTTGACAAGAGCTAAAACATGTGTTATAATGCCAGTGGTGAGAGGATGGTTGCTCTTCCCTGAAAAGGGGGTGACGCTGATGGAGATTATTTCTATAATCTTGGACGTCTTGGCTCTGCTTATGACAGCCTTCACTATCGGTTACACCATAGGTTCGCACCGAAAGTAGAACTAACCGCACCTGATTTTGTCAATCAAGTGCGGTCATAATCTCGTAGTCTAGTATTATGGGAGAGTGACCGCTACCTGAATTGCCTGTTCGGGTAGCCTCTCACCACTATTATTATAACTCATAGCTGTTATTTTGTCAACAGCTATTTTTTTATTATTGCGGATATTTCAAATCCTCAACCGTATACTCTTCGAGCCTCTCAAGGAGCGGCAGGACGTCCTTCTTGGCGGATTCGAGGTCGTGCTCGAGATAGTTCCCGCATTCAGGCTCTGTTGCGCCGGGGATTTCTCCCTCGAAATCCCTGACGAACTCGAGGCATTCCCTGACAAGGCGGATTGCCGCCTCCTTGTCGTCGTCACGCAGGAGAAGATAGAACCCCGTCCGACAGCCCATCGGTCCGGCATAAATTACCTTGTCGCCCATAAAGGACGAGCGGGCATAGGTCGCCACGAGATGCTCGATGGTGTGGAGCGACGGATTCGAGACATAGTGCCCGCCGTTCGGCTTGACCATCCGAAGGTCATAAGTGATGATGTCCCCGTCGATGCGGGAGATATAAAGCCCGACCCCGAACCTGCGGTGGTCGACCTGAAAACTTGCGATTTTTTGCATGATGCGCCTCCGTTTATGCGTTCTTTCTAAGTTCATGATTTACCGCAGTCTCGACAAAGCTATTGAGGCTCATGTTGTGGGCGGCGGCGTAGATGGCGGCGTTGCGGTGAAGCTCGGGGGAAATCCGGACGTTGAAACTTCCCTTATAAGCCTTCTCCGGATTAACACCCTGCTCCTCGCAAAGCGCAAGATAATCGTCGACGGCTCCGTGGAAGTCCTCGACGAGGTCCTTTGCCGTTTCGCCTTCATAGGAGATAAGCGCCTTGATTCCCATAACCTTGCCGAAGAAGACGCCGTCGCTCTCGGAAAACTCGACACTTCCGACATAATCCTTGTATTTCATAGTATTGCTCATATAAGCCCCTCCTCTGTTGAGAATCATATCACACTACAAAGAAAAATGCAACTGCTTTTAGTTGCATTTTTTCGGATACATCTCATCAAGCAAACGATTGAAGTCCTCCCACAGTTCATACCGTAAGATTTTTACGGAGTATTCTGCGTCTCTTTGCTTGTCGATTAACTCATCAAACAAGCGATAGTCAGCGGCTTCTTCATCAGTTAGTTGCGGTGCTTCTTCGTCGTGCTCGAAGTCAATCTCGCTGGTATAGTTTTTATACGCACGATTCAGCCGTTCTTTGCCGATTTCCTCTTCTGCACGCTCCCACTCCCTACCGCTCATAACGGCATAGCGGTCGTCAAGGTCCTGCAAACTGATTATAATAGAAATCAATTCTTCAGAAGACAGAAGCCGGTTGAGGATTCGTCGATAATCTTCAGAAAGTCTCCTGAACCCGATATATTCTTCGCCTACTCCGGTGATTTTTCGGATGCTTGCAAGAGATTCTTCCGTCAAGCCAGTGCTTTCAATAATCTTCGTCTCCAAACGTGTACCATCAGAATATTCCGGCTCACATAGAAGATAGCCCATTTCGCAATCGAACAGCTTGCACATATTCACAAGCATTTCAACTGGCACAAAAAGCTTGCCATTCTCATAATTGGAAATCTGCTTTCCCTTGACAAACAGTATTTCACCGAGCTCGCTCTGCGTCAAACCGAGCTTTAACCGTTCTTCCCGTATGCGTTTACCTATTTCTTCTGCGTTATAAACCATAGTTCCTCCTGTTTTACCTTAAAAGGTAAAAGAAAATTTTGGGCTACCCTTGAAAATTCTACGCACTTGTATTATAATAGATTTCAGATAAGAAGTCAAGAGGAGGTGAACCTATGAATGAAATAATGATTAGCCAGTCAGCCGAGATAGTGAAGCAAGTCACAGATACAACAGTGAATATAGTGACTAAGGGATTTGATTATGCTATAAATACTATATGCCAAAGCGAAAATATATCCGCCATCGGAAAAACTGTGGGAATTGGCATTGCAACAGTAGCTTTCGTCAATCTCTCAATTTATGTGGGTACTCATTTTCATGCTATTTGTGAAACTTCGGCAACAGTTCCACAACAATAATTCAGCATTACGAATTGCTAATAAAAAATCAGCCCACCACACGGTGAGCTGATTTTTTACTCATGTTATCTTGCCTCTTCAGCGAAATCGCTTTCAACAAGCTCTACGAGACCGGCGACTGCCTCTTCCTCGTCAACGCCGTCGGCAATTATTCTTATTGACGTGCCGCTGATTATACCGAGGGAAAGCACGCCGAGCAAGCTCTTGCCATTGACCCTGCGCTCTTCCTTTTCAACCCAGATGGACGACTTGAACTCGTTAGCCTTCTGGATGAAGAAGGTGGCAGGACGGGCGTGAAGACCAACCTGATTCTTAACAACAACATCTTTTACGAACATATAGATAACTCTCCATTTCAAATATAGACAAAGCCTTTTGACCGCAACTTTTTCAATGCGGAGCTCCGCCAAGGAAGCTATAGCATCTCTTATATGCTACGTTATCAGTATACAAATTTCATTTCCGAAAGTCAACGGATAAATATCACCAAAACTTCATTTTGGCTTGATTTTCTGCTTTATGCCCGTTTCAAAAGGGTCGGCAATTTCGCTTTTTGGTGAAGTTGACCAACGATTTTTCGGGGAAATCAGTCAAGCTTGAGGTCGCCCTCTTTGATCCAACCAATCTTCCGAAGAAGCAGTCCCATCGCCCAGCAGATTACCGCCGGGAGGACGATGCAGACGAGCAGGAGTCCGACCCAGTCGAAGGCGGTCGGGGTGATTGCTGTGGCGCCGTTCGCGATTGCGGCGTCGCTCGGGGAGACCCAACCGGTCCAGACGCCGATGAGCCCGCAGAGACCGCAGGTGCCCATTCCGCTGTTGACGGGTGCGCCGTTCATCGTGAGCCCGAAAACGCAGGTCGCAATCGGTCCCGTAATCGCACTGGCGACTATCGGGGGAATCCATATTCTCGGATTCTTGATGATATTCCCCATCTGGAGCATACTTGTGCCGAGTCCTTGGCTGACGAGTCCGCCCCAGCGGTTTTCTTTGAACGAGAGCACCGCAAAGCCGACCATGTTGGCACAGCACCCCGCAACCGCCGCTCCTCCGGCAAGACCGGTGAGCGAGAGAGCCGCGCAGATTGCCGCCGAGGATATCGGGAGCGTCAGGCAGATTCCGACGACAACCGAGACGACGATGCCCATTACGAACGGCTGCTGCTCGGTCGCCCACATGATGAGGTTGCCGACTGCGCTTGCCGCCGTTCCGATCGGTGCCGCAACGAGCGCCGCCAAGCCGACTCCCACAAGAACCGTCACGAGCGGAGTGACGAGAATGTCGATTTTTGTCTTCTTCGAGACGAGCTTTCCGATTTCACAGGCGATGCAAGCCGTGACGAACACCGCCAAGGGTCCTCCCGCACCGCCAATCTGATTCGTCGCAAAGCCGACGGGAATGAGCGAGTAGAGCACCAAGGGCGGAGCTTTCAGCGAATTTCCGATAGCGACCGCCATCGCGGGACCCGCCAGAAGCGAGCAGCACTTGCCGACGGTGTAGCCGACGTCGTTAAGAGTGAAGACCGTCGCCGTGAGAGCTCCTATTCCGAGCTGAGAGCCGAGAGTGTCCAAAATCGTGCCGATCAGGAGCGAGCAGAAAAGCCCCTGCGCCATCGCGCCCAACGCGTCGACAAAATAGACCTTCGCCGACAGCGACACGCCGTTCCCGCGACAGAATCCGACAAACCTGAGCCACAGATTTTTAATCTTATCCAAAACAAACACCCCTTTGAGGTTAAGTAATAGTAAAGTTTTGGATATAACTATACTCCGATATTTTGGAAATGTCAAGTCAGAAAATAGGTTTTTAGGGACAAATGTAGGGGCGGATATTATCCGCCCGCAAAATAGCACATGCACAACAACGGGCGGATATTATCCGCCCGCAAAATAGCACATGCACAACAACGGGCGGATAATATCCGCCCCTACTTGATAACTATTTAAATTTGTGCTATACTATATAAATATCAGTCGCTGATCTCCTTAATCCTCGACTCGCTGTTTTTGATGAGGTTGACGGTAGAGGAGTAGTATTGCGGGAACTCTTCCGAAAGGGTCTGGGTCGTGATTTCGGGGACTGAGTCCTCCGAAACGGCGTCCTCGCCGGTCGTCACAACGCCCTTCAACGCGGCGTTGAGCTTCGCCTCGGCAAGGCTCATGGCGGCGTCACAGCCGGACTTCGCGACGGTGCGGTCTACCATAAAGAAATTCTGGTCGTTCTTCGGGTTCGCGGAGTAGATATAGCGGAAGCACTTGTAAACCGCGAGCATCAGATACCCCGAAACCTCTTTTATAACGGTCGCCGAGCGGAACTTCCCGAGGAGCGAAAAGACCACGTTCAGCGAGTTCACAATCAGCTTTTTGTTGAAGGCGATCATCATCGTCCCGGGAGTGACCTTCTCCTTGTGAGAGGGGTCGTCGCCGGGGAGCTCGTCAACGGAAATGACCTTGCCCTGAGGCTCGGGGGAGCGCCCAAGAAGGTAATCGCAGGAAACGCCATAGTAATCGGCGGCTTTCACGAGGAAGTCGAGCCCGCATTCGCGCTTGCCCTTTTCGTAATGGGAAAGAAGACCCTGGGAAATACCGAGGTCCTGCGCCGCCTGCTTCTGCGAAATCTTCTTTTCTTTTCTTAAAAGTGCCATAATTCTGGCAAAGTCCGAGTTCATCAAATCATCCCCGAAAATATCAACGTAGGGAATATTATACACCGAATTTTACAGATTGTAAAGGGCTTCGGGGTTCGGCTTTTTCACCAAAATTTTACCCTAAAATTTGTATATAATGACGAAAGGAATCTTAATATGGTCGGCTACAGAATACATTTCATCCGCCACGGAATAACAGTCGCGAACGAAGAGGGGAAATACATCGGCATCACCGAGTCGCCCATCTCCGACAGAGGGCGCAAAGAGCTCCTCGAAAAGCGCAAGAAGATGGTCTATCCTCCCGCCGACAAGGTCTATGTAAGCCCGCTCAAGCGTTGCATCTCGACCGCCGCATGCCTTTATCCCGAGGGCTATGCCCGGGTCGTCCCCGAATTCAGGGAAATGAATTTCGGCGACTTCGAGGGCAAGAAAGCGGTTGACCTCATGAACCGCGAAGACTACAAGCAGTTTCTCAAGGGTGGGCTCGACAATCCTCCGCCGAACGGCGAGAGCCTCCGTCAGGTTATCATGAGAACGATTGAAGGGATGCAGTTCCTCGCCGAGGACGTCATGAAAAACGGCTACAAAAACGCCGTCGTAGTGACCCACGGCGGCATAATAATGAACATAATGAGCTGCTTCGGGCTTCCGAAGAAGAACCCGAACGATTTTGCCTGCGACTTCGGCGAAGGCTTCACCGTCATGCTCACCGCCCAGATGTGGCAGACCTCGCAGGCGGTGGAGATTATGGGGAGGATACCAGCAGTTCGCTGACGCAACCAGCAGTTCGCTGTCGCGACCTGCGAAAGTTCGGCTTTGCCGAACTTCCAACAGCTAAAGAGCCGGAATAAAAATCCGAAAATGCTATTGACAAAATAACCTTTGCGGGTTATAATAAATAGCAATAGGGGACAGTGTCATCTGAAGGATCAGTTCGGATAACCGGGCGTCTCCGTAAAACATAATGTATTTGAGAAGAGCCGCTATCTTAGACTAAACCACTGGGATGCGGTTATTTCTTTCGGTCATGACCGATTTTATAACCTAGGGATACAGCCGTCAGAAGTATGTCCAAAAGTAATAAAACTTCTGTAATACTCATTCGCCATCACTCCCTTCTTTTCAGACTGGAGTGTGCCCGCATGCCCCCGATTGCTACAGGTATTATATCATATAGTTTAATCGGTGTCAATATATAAAAATAAAAAGTAACCGCCCGGCTACCTAAACCAAACAGGAACGGTCACTTTCCACTTATAGTGTTGGATTCTCATCCGCACATATGAGGTCGATCCGGAACTGTTCGCAGCAGTTCCGCTTCTCTGTCATTCATTAAGCGCATAAAGGCTATTTTGTCAATAGCCTTTTTTTCAATTCAACCATCTCGGGTTTTCATCAAGTATTGCCGTAATCTCCGACAGATTCGCCTTATCAACGTCATCAAGCTCCGCCTTCTCAAGAAGGTCGGGGCGTTTTTTGTAGGTTTCTTCGAGCTTTTTGTACCTGCGCCACTTGAGAACGTTCTCTCTGTGCCCGCTCAGGAGCACTTCCGGGACGGGCATGCCTTCCCAGACCTCAGGGCGGGTGTATTGGGGATATTCAAGAAGCCCGTCGAAGAGACTTTCGTCCTCGTGGGAGACGTCTTTGCCGAGGGTTCCGTCGAGCATTCTTGCGATTCCGTCAACAAGGACGACTGCCGGGAGCTCGCCGCCGGTCAGGACAAAGTCGCCGATCGAGATTTCCTCGTCGACAATCTTGTCGAGCACTCTCTGGTCGACGCCCTCGTAATGCCCGCAGAGGATGAACAGGTCGGATTTCTTCGACAGCTCGAGGCACTTCTCTTGGTTTAAAATCTTTCCCTTCGGGGACATGAAGACGACGTATGGCTTGCGGTCGCCGGCGACGGCTTTGTAGCACTGATAAATCGGCTCCGCCATCATCAGCATTCCCTGACGCTCGCTGTAGGGCGTGTCGTCCACACGCTGGTGCTTTCCCTCGGCATAGTCCCGGATCTGGTGGCAGTGGAGCTCGAAAACTCCCGCCTCGCGGGCTCGCCCGATAATGGAAGCCCCGAGCCAGGTTTCACAGAGCTCGGGGAACAAGGTTGCGATATCAATTCGCATCGAAAAGACCCTCCATAGGGTAAATAGTCATTCTGCCGTTCTCAATATCGGTATTGAGAACGACGCTCGGAATTGCGGGTATGTAGTAGAGAGTCGAGTTTTCAGCCTCTATCTCGTAAACATCGTTTGCACCTGTCTTGAGAACGTCCTTGATTTTGCCGTAGGACTTTCCCTGTTCGTCGAAAACCTCGAGACCGATCAAATCGGCTACGAAATAGGAGCCCTCTTCGAGCTGGGCATCGTCGCGGTTGATATAAAGAACCGTTTGCCGGAGCTCGTCCGCCTTGTTGGGGTTGTCTATTCCCTCGAACCGAAGTATTGCCATGTTGCCGAGCACCCTTGCTCTTATGACCTTGAAGGCGGTTTCACCGTTCTTGGTGTAAAGAGTTTCGAAGTTGCAGATGAAGGATGCCGTGTCGCACCACGGAATGACCTTGACATCTCCTCTGACGCCGTGCGTGTTTACTATTTTCCCCACTTCGAGATATTTTTCCATGTAGTGTTTCCTTTCAAGTATAATCTCGTTAGTCCTCTTTGTTGCTGACGCTAATTTTTTGCTATTTTCGTCCATTTAGTCAAAACAGCCTTCAACTTCCGGCTACAGCACGAAAGCGACAGGCTGCTTACTATTTCGGGTCAACAAGTTTTCACAAGCCACCCATTCGCGACTTAATCTATTTCGACCATGACCTTCTCGTTGACCTTGGCGGCACCGGCACGCATGAGAGTACGGATAGCCTTGGCTATTCTTCCCTTTTTGCCGATGATTCTGCCCATGTCGTCGGGGGCGACATGAAGATGGTAGACGATAATTCCGTCTTCGTTCGGCTCGTCACAGGTTACTACGATAGCGTCCTTGTCCTCGACAAGTTCAGCCGCGATAGTTTTGAGCAGTAACTCCATTTGAATCTCCTTTTCAAGCATTGTGTTCACCCTTGCCTCAGATAATTTCTTCTACCGACCTATCGGAAAATATGATGGGTGAAGCTCATATTCACCGATAAGCCGGAACCGACCATCGGGTCGGCGATAAATCGGACAATTTTCTCAGATGACACCGTTCTTCTTGAAGAGAGCCTTGACGGTATCGGTAGGCTGTGCGCCGGTAGCAATCCACTTCTTTGCCTTCTCGCCGTCAACCTTGAGAACGGACGGCTCGACAGTGGGATCGTAATAGCCGAGCTCTTCGATGAATCTACCGTCTCTCGGGTATCTCGAATCAGCAACAACGATTCTGTAGAAAGGATCCTTCTTTGCACCGATTCTTCTGAGTCTGATTTTTACTGCCATATATTTCACCTCCACATTTGGATTTCTATTTAAGTTGATATAGACTATTTCATAAGTTCCCGCATCTCCGGCGGAAGCTTCGGCATCTTTTTGCGTTTGCCCTTGCCGTTCTTGCCGGAGCCGGTGAGACCGAATTTCTTCATCATGTCCTTCATCTGCTCGTATTGCTTTAAGAGCCTGTTGACATCCTCAACCCGGGTGCCGCTTCCAGCCGCAATTCTGCGCTTGCGCTTCGGGTTTATGATGGACGGCTTTGCGCGCTCCTCGGGAGTCATCGAAAGAATCATCGCCTCAGTTCTCGGAACCTGCTTCTCGTCAATCTGCGATTCGTCAATCTTGTTGCCGCCGGGCATCATCTGAAGGATGGACTTGATTGAGCCCATCTTCTCAATCTGCCGCATCTGGTCGAGGAGGTCGTTCATGTCGAACTTGCCCTCCGACATCTTGTCGGCAAGCTTTTCCGCCTCTTTCTCGTCGACGGCGTTCTGCGCCTTTTCAATGAGGGACATAACGTCGCCCATGCCAAGGATTCTCGAAGCCATTCTCTCCGGGTGGAAGGGCTCGAACTCGTCAAGCTTTTCGCCGGTGCCGACGAACTTGATCGGCTTGCCGGTCGCCGCGAGTACTGAAAGTGCCGCTCCTCCTCGGGTGTCGGAATCGAGCTTCGTCAGGATTACGCTGTCGATTGAGAGCTTTTCGTCGAACGCCTTTGCGACGTTGACGGCTTCCTGACCGACCATCGCATCGACG
Source organism: Oscillospiraceae bacterium (assembly GCA_021199355.1). GTDB lineage: Bacteria > Bacillota > Clostridia > Oscillospirales > Ruminococcaceae > Faeciplasma. The sequence goes on along the minus strand of JAJQIF010000005.1, from coordinate 91,117 downwards.
ATGAGGATAATCTCGTTCGGCTGTGCGATTTCCTTCAGGTCGCCGAGCTCGTCCATGAGCTCTTCGTCAATCTGGAGTCGTCCTGCGGTATCTATGATTACGATGTCGTTGCCGTGGTCTCTTGCGTGAGCCATAGCATCACGGAGAATCTTTCTCGGGTCAATCTGACCTTCTTCGAAGACCGGAACCCCCGCCTGCTCGCCGACAATCTTTAACTGCTCGATTGCCGCGGGTCTGTAGATGTCGCACGCAACCAAAATCGGGCGCTTTTCCATGCCCTTGAAGTACTTTGCGAGCTTCGCCGCGTGGGTGGTCTTGCCGGAGCCCTGAAGACCGCACATCATTATGACGCACGGAGGCTTCGACGGGAAGTTTATTTTCGAATTTAAGTTGCCCATCAACGCGATGAGCTCCTCGTTTACTATCTTTATAACCTGCTGAGCAGGGGTGAGGCTTTCAAGAACCTCGGCGCCGACGCATCTCTCGGAGACCTTCGCGACAAAGTCTTTTACAACTTTGTAGCTGACATCGGCTTCCAGAAGAGCCATGCGTATTTCCTTCATGGCGACCTTGACGTCCGCCTCGGTAAGCCGCCCGTGCGACTTAAGGCGCTTGAAAACGCCGTTCAGCTTTTCGCTCAAACCCTCAAATGCCATTTATTCTCCAATCACTGTCTTAATTCTTTCTAACTTTTCTATAACACTTTTCGTTGTGGTATATGTCTTGCAATCGTGGATGATTTCGTCGCACTGGGCGGTTACGAAATCAAGCTTTTCAGCGTATTCCTTCATCATTTTCGTGACGCCGACATTTTCCTCAAGCTCGTTGAGGGAATCTTCGCCACGCTTGATTGCGTCGCGGACGCCCTGGCGGGAGATGCCGCAGTTGTCGGCGATTTCGGACAAAGAAAGGTCGTCGTTGTAGTAGAATTCCATCATCTCGCGCTGTTTGTCGGTCAGCATGCCGCCGTAAATGTCGAGGAGCGCAGAGTATTTAAGATCCTTAGCCACAATATCACCCATCCTTTTCCGAAAGAGATACTAAATCTTGTGTTCGAAGTAAAGTCTCAAAACTTTACAGGCACTATTATATAACATATCCGTCGCTTTGTCAAGAGGGAATTTTAAAAAAGTTAATCCGTCACAATCACGCTCTGCATCATGCCATTCTCGAGTTCAACCTCTTCGGTCGTCCAGCCGTAGTACGCTTCAATAATCTTGCGAACCGTGTATTTCGCATACTCGCCGTTTTCGATTACCACGGCGAAGGCGATTTCGGGGTCGTCGGCGGGGTAGAAGCCGATGACGGTCGAGTTCTGGGTCGCGGTGTTCGAAGCCTGCGGGGTTCCCGTTTTGATTGCGACGCTGTCGGGAAGCGCGTCCGTCGAGAATTGCGCCAGGAATGCGTTCGTCTCATTCGAGGCGTAGTAGGTCGAGGAGGTCGTGCTCTCGCCCGCAAGAATCATTCCCTCGATAATCGGGGCGAAAACTTCGTCATAGTCGGCGTCGATCACATACGCGACCTCCGGCTCGGTCTTCTCGAGGCACTCGGTCATGTTGTAGTCCCAAATCGAATCGACGAGATAGGGGCTGTATCTCACGCCGCCGTTCGCAATAGTAAGTGCAATTCCCGCCATCTGTAGCGGCGTTACGGCGACTTCGGATTGCCCGATTGCCGCCTGAAGAAGCTGTCCCGAGGTCCAGTCCAAGCCCAAGTCCGCAAAAGTGTCGGGGGAGGCAAGATACCCCGAGGACGCGCTTATCTCGAGCCCGGGGTCCTCGCCCAAGCCGTAAGCCGCCTCGTACTCGAGGAACAGGTCGAGCCCGACCTCCTGGATGACCTGATAGAAGAAGATATTGCAACTCTTCTGAATCGCCGTGACGACGTTAATCGACCCGTGCGAGCCGGTGCAGTTAACGACGATGTCGAGATAGGTATAGTGCCGGGCGCAGTAGAAGAGGGTGTTTTCGTCGATGATGCCTTCTGCCAGTGCCGCCGTCGCAGTGACCGTCTTCATGACCGAACCGGGGCGATAGAGCCCGTCGAAGGCACGGTTATAAAGCGGCGAGCCGTCGGCGTTGAGAACGGAATTGTAGTCTTCAAGCAAATCGTTTATATCGTATGACGGCGAGGTCGCCGCCGCAAGGACAGCGCCTGTCTCAACATCGAGGACGACGATAGCACCAGCCTCGCAGTCGGAGAAATCGAGCTCTTCGCCGGTGGAGCTGTCCGTTTTCGTGAGAACCCCGTCCCGTAAATAGCTAATATGATTATCAAGAATCTTCTGGCAAGCCTGCTGGAGTTCAGAATCAATCGTGAGCATGACGGTGTTGCCGGGCTCGACCTCCTCGGAGACCGATTCCTCGATGTTTCCGTCGCTGTCGACCGTCACAATGTTCGTGCCGTTGGTTCCACGGAGGACGCTTTCGAGAGCTTTTTCGATGCCGCTCTTGCCGATGGTGTCGCTGATGAGATAGCCCTCCGACTTGAGCTCGGCGTACTCTTCTGCATAGACGGGTCCGACATAGCCGACGATGTGCGGCGCGACGTCCCCAAGAGTGTAAACCCGTTCGTAGCTTTCAAGAATGTCGATTCCCTCGAGGTCGCCCGAGAGCTCCCGAATCTTCGAGACCGTCCCAATCGGGACATCGGTCGCAAAGGTATAGTCAATCGAGGTGGAGAAGTCCCCGATGAGCATCATATATCTGACTCCGGCGATAATCCGCTTTTCTTCATCGGTATAGTCGTCCGAGATTTCGTAGTTCTCAATCAGCCTGTCGATGCAGTTCTCGGCGGTGGCGTAGCTGTTTAAGCGCAGTTCGTCTTTGATTTTCGCAATTTCAGATGCCGTTGCGTCGTCCGTAAACTCGTAAGGCGTTGAGAAAGTAATCGGCGTTTCGTCAATCCACTCGAGCCCGTCCTCCTCGAGAATCCTCGCGACCCGAAGAATTATCTCGTTCTGGGTTTCGTAATCTGAGGGGAAGAAAGAGTACTCGACAATGACGTTATAGGCGACCTCGTTCTCAACAAGCTCGACGCCGTTGCGGTCGACAATCTCGCCTCTGGCGGCATAGACCGTCTTCTCGGCGGAGGTCGACGACTTCGACATGGAAAGATACATCTCGCCGTCGACAATCTGGATTTTCATCAGCTTTATCCCCGCATAAACGCAAGCCACCACCACAAGGGCGATGGTGAACACAATGCGAAGAATTTCAAAGGTGCGTTTTAACATGGGGTTCTCCTAATATCTCACCATTCGGTAGAGTCTCCTGCTCGCTTCCCTCATAACCGCGATTCTGCCGCCGCAGTCGTCGAGGTAGGGGTCGTCGCCCCATGGGGTGCGCTTGAGGAGTTCAAGAGCTGTGCCCTCGCTCATCTCATAGCCGCAGGCAGAGAGCTCGTTCTCGAGACTGTCCACGCCGACGCGGTGGTGCCTGTCATCAAACAGAACCCCTCCCGAAACGAGGGTGTCCCGGACGAATTCAACGCAGGTGAACGCCTTTTCCCTTCGGAAACGCCGCCCGAGCATATACGTCCCGCAGGAGAGGAAGTTATAGACATAGTCGTCCCGCGAGGCGAGCATGTTTTCAATATGCGATTTGATGACGCCGTAGGTCTCGAGATTGACGTCGACCCTGTACGCCCTGACGACCGTCCTGCCGGTCATCAGGTACCTTTTCGGGGACTCGCAGACGAGCCCGCCGATCATCGGGTGGTCTATGTAGAGCCTCGAGAAGGAATAGAACGTCTTCATCCCGTCAAGCGAAATCGCCGCATGGTTGAAGCGGTGCCGCGTCATCCGCCGGATAAACCGCCCCGTTTTCAGGTCGGTGGCGAAGAAGACGATATAGACCGGGGTCGTAACTGTATATATCAAGCCTGAATTCTCCTCGCCTCTAAATAATACCTCTTATCCTCCGCATGCCCCATGGAAAACGTTTTGCGTGGGAGCGCGCCGTCGTGGATTACTGCGGGGAAGAGGTCAGCCTTATCCATCGGCTCCAAGATAAAGCCGACGGAATTCTCGGCTTTCGCGAGGGACTTAAGCACCTCTTCGCCGTGGATATAGTCGATTTCGCCGCCGAACTCCCTGAGATACTCATCCAAGAAGGTCTGGAGGCTTCCGACAGCAAGCTTCGAAAGTGGGTTATGTATGGTCAGAGCCTGCTCGGTCTCGCCGATGACAACAGTCAGCTTCTGACCCTCGCCGTTTGTATCAGTGCCAAGCTTTTCCTGCATTTTTTCGAGCAAGTGCTTCGGGTTGACGCCCGTCACGATTCTGTGAATCGCCTCGAACTCGAGGGCGGGGGAGTGGAGGTTGACAATCTCGCAGAGGGCATAGCGCGCCGGGTGATTACTCATGTCGACGTCGGGATTCTCGCGCTTCAGGCGCTCATAGTGCTCCTTTGCCGTGGCGAGAGAATGGTTCCCGTCGCCCATCGCAAACAAGAGCTCGCACTTTTTCGAGAGCTCGCCGAGAGCCGAATCCACCGCCGAAATCTCTTTATCAGAAAGAAGATACCCGGAAATTCTTCCGCCGCCCTGCATCAGCTCAAAATCATAGAGCTTTTCGAGGTCGGCAGTCTTCCCCGCAAGCGGCTCGATAACGGTACGCTCGGGGTCGTCAATCAGAATCATTATATGCGGGAGCTCGATTTTTGCATTCTCGCGGATTTTGAGCCTCGGGGGAATGCGCTCGGCGACGGTCGCCTCGGTCGCCCGAATCTGCGACTTGGAGCCCGCTCTGTAGTCGTACTGCTCCAAATCGACGGCACCGACGATGCCCTCGCGGAGCTTCCCGTCCGACTGAATCCGACGGACATAGACCATAGCGTTCTTGAGCTCACGGAAGACCCCGGCGGAGAGATAGCTCTCGATATTAGAGTTAATCTGCGCGATACGGTCGCCCGTGTCCGGCTTCCCGAGATAGATTTCAGGCAACGTGAGCCGCAAAGTCGACGGACTGTCCCCGACAATCCGCTCGGTCTCCGCCCAATATTCCGGCTCGCCGGTAAACTGGTCGCAAGCCACGACCGCCCACTTGGGCATGTCGATGTTTTCGTTTGGCAATAAGATATCTGCGGGGCAGAATGCAGTGGATGACATAAAAGTGCTCCTTTTCAATGCGTAATTCGTAATGCAAAATTCGGAATTGTCGCCACCTGCGGCGACGCCGCTCCCGCTGGTCGCGGCACCTCTCAGTCAGCTTCGCTGACAGCTCCCCTTGACAGGGGAGCCTTTTGATTTCTATCAGAAATTCCGAAGAACCCCAAAAATTTCTTTGTAAACTTCCATATTCATAATAACCATATCATCTCCGTCATCGTTCTTGACGAGAAACGGCGCACTGTTTTCCTTGCACATCTCCGAAACCTTTTCAGGATTCTGAAATTCATTGATAGACATCGTTTTCATTTCTGCAATCTTCATGTTGTCAACTCCTTAAAAGTTATCGTGATGCATTCGCTCCCTTCGGTCGCGCCCTCTCAGTCAGCTTTGCTGACAGCTCCCCCAAAGGGGGAGCCGAGATTTGAGAGCACACACTTGGCTCTCCCTCTGGGAGAGCTGGCGCCCGTAGGGCGACTGAGAGGGCGAAGTTCGCTGAAAGCGAACTTCGATAATCCGGCAAGCCAAATTACAAATCCCTCCCGCAACACTTCTTATACTTCTTCCCGCTTCCGCAGGGGCAGGGGTCGTTTCTGCCTATTTTCTTGCCGACTTTTCTCGTCGCACTGACGGAGCCGTCGGAGGAGCCGCCGGGTTGATCGGCTTTAAGGACCTGCTCACGCTGTGGCGGGGCGTCCTTTCTTAAGTGCGTATGATAGAGGATTCTGACGGTGTCCTCGCAGATGGATTCGACCATCGCGTCGAACATGTCGAAGCCCTCCATGCGATAGGCCACAACCGGGTCGTGACTGCCGTAGGAGCGGAGGGCGATGCCCTTCTTGAGCTCATCCATGTCGTCGATGTGTTGCATCCACTTGGTGTCGACGACCTTCAGGAGCGCTACTCTTTCGCACTCTCTTAAGATTTCCGTGCCGAGCTCCGTTTCCTTGTCGTCATAAGCCTTCAAAGCGGCTTCCGTAGCCTCTTCGGCGACCTTCTCACGGGTCAAATCCGAAAGCTCGTTTACGGTATAGTTAAAGTCGTTCGGGACGGTGAAGAGCCCCGCAAAGTGCTCTCTGAGTCCCGCAAAGTTCCAGTTCTCCTGTTCGTCGCCGGCAAGATAGGTGTTGACGCTGTTCGAGACGAAGTCGCGAATCATCTTCAGAATATTTTTGTGAATGTCCTCGCCCTCGAGCACCTGCGAGCGCTCCTTATAGATGATCTCGCGCTGCTGGTTCATTACGTCGTCATAATTCAGGACGTTCTTTCTGATGGAGAAGTTCCTGCCCTCGACCTTCTTCTGCGCCGATTCGATGGTGTTTGACAGCATCTTCGACTCAATCGGCATGTTCTCGTCGACGTTCATGGTGTTCATCATACCGGTGATTCTGTCGCCGCCGAAGAGTCTCATCAGGTCGTCCTCGAGCGAGAGATAGAACCGGCTTTCGCCCTCGTCGCCCTGACGTCCGGAACGACCACGAAGCTGGTTGTCAATACGTCTCGACTCGTGACGCTCTGTACCGATTATGAAGAGACCGCCCGCCGCCTTGACCTCTTTTGCCTTTTCTTTTATGTCCGCCGAAAACTTCTCGTAGCAGTCGTGATAGAGCTTTCTGCCTTCAACAATTCTTTCGTCGTCCGTCTCATTGAAGCCGGTGATTTCGTATATCTCTTCCTCTGTATACTCATTCTTTCTGAGCTCAGCCTTTGCGAGGAACTCGGCATTACCGCCGAGCATGATGTCGGTACCACGTCCCGCCATGTTCGTCGCGATTGTGACGGCGCCGAGCTGTCCCGCCTGAGCTACAATCTGGGCTTCACGCTCGTGGTGCTTGGCGTTCAAGACCTCGTGCTCGATGCCGCGCTGTTTCAGCATTTTTGAAAGAAGTTCGGATTTTTCGATAGAGATAGTACCGACCAAGACCGGCTGACCCTTCTTGTGGCACTCGACAACCTGGTCGATTACGGCGTTGAACTTGCCCTTCTCGGTCTTATAGACGACGTCCGGGTGGTCAACTCTTATCATCGGCATGTTCGTCGGAATGACGACAACGTCTAACTTATAGATTTCCTTGAATTCGTCCTCTTCGGTGGCGGCGGTGCCCGTCATGCCGGAGAGCTTTTTATACAGTCTGAAATAGTTCTGGAAGGTGATTGTTGCGACGGTCTTCGACTCGTGAGCGACTTTTACGCCTTCCTTCGCCTCGATAGCCTGATGCAAGCCGTCGTTATAGCGTCTGCCATACATAAGTCGACCGGTGAACTCGTCGACGATGATGACCTCGCCGTCCTTGACGACATAGTTTATGTCCTTCTTCATGACGCCGTTCGCCTTGATAGCCTGATTTATGTGATGGAGAAGGGTGATGTTTTCCGAATCCGAAAGGTTTTCGACTCCGAAATAAGCCTCGGCTTTTGCTGTGCCCTTTTTGGTGAGGGTTGCGGTGCCCGCCTTCTCGTCGACGATATAGTCGCCGTCATAGACCTCATCGGTATCGACCTTCTTCTCGACCTCGACAACGACGTTCTTTGTGAGGGTTTTTGCAAATCTGTCCGCTCTCTGATACAAATCGGTCGACTGGTCGCCTTTTCCGGAGATGATGAGCGGCGTTCTCGCCTCATCAATTAAGATAGAGTCGACCTCATCGACGATTGCAAAGGCGTGACCACGCTGAACCCGGTTTTTCTTATAGATGACCATGTTGTCTCTAAGATAGTCGAAACCGAATTCGTTGTTGGTGCCATAGGTGATGTCGCAGGCATAAGCCGCCCGACGCTCGTCGCCGTTCATCGAGTGGAGTATAACGCCGATGGTGAGCCCCAAAAATCTGTAGACTCTGCCCATCTCCTCCGACTGGAACTTGGCAAGATAATCGTTGACGGTTACGACGTGGACTCCCTCTCCTGTGAGGGCATTAAGATACGATGCAAGGCAAGCCGTCAGGGTTTTTCCTTCACCGGTCTTCATCTCGGCGATGCGCCCCTGATGCAGAACTATCGCGCCGACAATCTGGACGGGGAAGGCGCGCTTTCCGAGAACTCTCGCCGCCGCTTCACGGCATACCGCCAGAGCCTCCGCCATGATATCGTCCAAGGTCTTGCCGTTCTTGAGCTCGGATTTGAATCTGTCGGTCTCGCCCCGCAAATCCTCATCCGAAAACGCCTTGTACTTGTCCTCAAGGTCCAATACTTTTTGTTTTATAGGCTCGATTTTTTTCAATTCCTTATCAGAATACGAACCGAAAATTTTATCTAAAAATGCCATTGCGATGGCTCCTTTCAATCTTCAGATGTGCATACAAATATACATCATAAGTATACCCCGAAAGAGTTGCAATGTCAATATTGCTTTTTTGTAGGTTCTGTGATATTATAATATAGTATAACCTTCAACAAATCAAAGAAGAGGTGTTTATTATGCTCGCAAATCGTGTCAGGAGCTTCAGGGGCGGGGTGCATCCTAAGGGCAACAAAGAGATGTCCATGGATTCCGCCATAGAAAAGCTCTCCCCGAAGGGCGAAATTTCATATTTAATGAGCCAGCATATCGGCGCACCGGCTGTGCCCTGCGTCGCCGTGGGGGACAGGGTTCTCGTAGGGCAGACCATAGGCAGGGCTCCGTCGTTTGTGTCTTCGGACATATGCTCGTCGGTGTCGGGAGTCGTGAAGGCGATAAAGCCGGTTCCCACTTCGTCCGGCGACGACGTGACCGCCATCACCATCGAGAACGATTACGAGTATGAAGCAATAGAGGGCTTGGGCGAACCGAGGGACTATGAGAAGCTCTCAAAAGAAGAGATTCGCGAAGCAATCAGAAGCGCCGGACTCGTCGGAATGGGCGGTGCGGGGTTCCCGCTTTCGGTCAAGCTTGCCGTCAAGGACGACCTGAAAATCGACTACGTCATAATAAACTGCGCCGAGTGCGAGCCCTACATAACCTGCGACTATCGGCTGATGATAGAGCGCACCGAGAAAGCCGTTCTCGGGCTCAAAGTGGTACTTCGGCTCTTCGACAACGCCAAGGGTGTTTTCGCAATCGAGAACAACAAGCCTCTTGCGATTGAAGCCCTCGCCGAGGCGACCGAGGGAAGCGAAAGAATGATAGTCCAGCCGCTCAAGACCAAGTACCCACAGGGCGGCGAGCGACTGATAATAGAAGCCGTCACGGGGCGGCAGATAAACTCGAAGATGCTCCCGGCGGATGCGGGCTGTGTCGTTATAAACCTTTCAACAATAATGGCGGCGGCGGATGCCGTCTGCAACAGGACCCCCTTACTCACAAGAGTGGTAACCGTCACCGGCGACGCCATCGAGAACCCCTCAAACTTCGAGGTCCCGATTGGAATCTGTGCCCGGGAGCTCGTCGAGGCGGCGGGAGGATTCAAGCAAGAGCCCGAAAAGATAATCTTCGGCGGTCCGATGATGGGCGCGTCGATAATAGATCTGGATGTCCCCGTCACGAAGACAACTTCATGTATTTTGTGTCTCAGTCACGACGAGGTCAAGAATCTCGAAGCGACAGCGTGCATCAGGTGCGGCAGATGTATGGACGCCTGCCCCGAGAACCTGATGCCTCTTAAGCTTAAAGATTTAGCCGACAGGCGGCGCTATGAAGAGTTCGAAAAGCTTGGCGGGCTCGAGTGCATAAGCTGCGGCTCCTGCACCTATGCCTGCCCCGCAAAGCGTCGGCTCTCGCAATCAATCACGGCAGGAAAACGCGAGGTTCTTGCCAGAAAGAAGGCGAAAAAATGAAGCTGAATATGTCAATTTCGCCCCACGTTCGGGCAAAGGACACCACCCGCTCGGTGATGCTCGACGTGGCAATCGCCCTGATTCCGTCGATAATAATCGGCATCTACTACGGCGGCTGGCGTGCGGCTCTCGTCGTCGCCCTCTCGGTCGGCACCTGCGTCCTCTGCGAGTTCCTTTATGACAAGCTGATGCACAAGCCGAATACAATCGGGGATTGCTCGGCGGTTGTTACGGGACTTATCTTGGCGTGCAACTTATATTCAACAGCTCCCATCTGGCTCCCGATTCTGGGCGGAGCGTTTGCCATCATCGTCGTCAAGATGCTCTACGGCGGCTTGGGGCAGAACTTCATGAACCCCGCCTGCGCCGCAAGATGCTTCCTCTTGATCTCCTTCCCGTCGATAATGACCTCATACCCGGCGCTCGACGGCGTCTCAAGCGCAACGCCGCTGACGATGCTTTCTTCGGGCGAGACGGTGAGCCTCAGCTCATTGCTCTTGGGCAACCACGTCGGAACCATCGGCGAGACTTCGGTTATTGCAATTCTCGTCGGATTCCTATATCTCGTAATCAAGCGGGTAATCAGCCCCCGAATCACCCTTTGCACCGTCGGCTCGGCGGCGCTGTTCTTAGTGATATTCGGGAACATGGCGGGCGAAACGGTCAACTTAAGCTTCATGACAACCCAGCTTCTTGCCGGAGGACTTCTCTTCGGCGCCGTATTCATGGCGACCGACTATGTCACCGCCCCCGTCACCAAATGGGGACAGGTGATTTATGCAATCGTGATAGGGCTTTTAGTTGCGTTTATCCGTTGCTTTGGCGGCTCGACCGAGGGCATGTCCTATGCGATTATAATTGCGAACCTCCTGACCCCGCTTCTTGAAAAAGCGACCAAGCCGAAGCCTTTCGGAGTGAGAAAGGAGACGGCGAAATGAAAAAGATAGTCATTGACACCCTCAAGCTTCTTGCGATAACTCTCGTTGCGGGCGTGCTCCTCTCGGTTGTGTATCAGCTCACGAAGGACACGATTGCGGAAGCCGAGGCAAAAGAGCTCACCGATTCCTACTCGGCGGTGATGTCCGACGCGTCGGATTTTGTCGAAATCGAAAGCCCGGAAACCGAAGCTTTCGGCGAAGACAATACCCTCAACACTGCACTTTATGCCTATGATAGTGAAGGCAACGAAATCGGCACTGTCCTGTCCGTCACCTCCCACAAGGGCTACGGCGGGGATATCGACATAACAATCGGCATAGACACTACAGGCACTATAACAGGCATCGTCGTAACGTCGATGAGCGAGACCTCAGGACTCGGCGCCAACTGCCAGAACGAGGAATGGATTTCCCAGTACATCGGCAAGAGCGGCGAGGTTGCATACACAAAGACCGGTGCCACTCAAGAAAACGAAATCGACGCCATCTCGGGCGCCACGAAGACCACCCGAGCTATCACAAACGCCGTGAATGCGGCACTCGATTTTGCTTCGGACTATTTCGGCTACGGTGAAGGAGGCGGAAACTCATGAAAACAGCACTTGAACGGCTCTATAACGGCATCATAAAGGAGAACCCGACGCTTGTTTTAATGCTCGGAATGTGCCCGACCCTAGCCGTCACGACGAGCGCTATGAACGGGCTCGGCATGGGGCTTTCGACCTGCTTCGTCCTGATGCTCTCGAACCTCATCATCTCGCTTCTTCGGAAGTTCATTCCCGACAGCGTCAGAATGCCGGCTTACATAGTCGTAATCGCCTCGTTCGTCACGATTGTCGAGCTCCTTATGCAGGCGTACGTCAGAAGCCTTTATGCTTCGCTCGGGCTCTATATCCCGCTGATTGTTGTAAACTGTATCATTATGGGCAGAGCCGAGAGCTATGCCTCGAAGAATCCGCCCGTCGCGTCGTTCTTTGACGGGCTCGGCATGGGTCTCGGGTTCACTTTGGCACTCACCATCATCGGCGCAATAAGAGAGCTCCTCGGCGCAGGCACTCTCTTCGGCTTCAGCATCATGCCCGATTCATTCGAACCGATTTCAATCATGATTATGGCTCCCGGCGCGTTCTTTGTTCTCGCAGTTCTTACTGCTCTTCAGAACAAGCTCGGCGCACCCAGTGCAACAAATAAAAAGAGCTCCGAATCCTGCGCCGGTAATTGCGCCGGTTGCGGCGCCGCTTGCGCATTTCGTGCAGAAGCTAAAGAAGGGGGTGACGGCAAATGAGTGCTCTGACCACCTTAGTAGTCGGCATCATCTCGGCGGCGCTCGTTAATAACGTCGTATTAAGCCGGTTCTTGGGGCTCTGCCCGTTCCTCGGCGTCTCAAGGAAAACCTCGACCGCCGTCGGCATGGGAACGGCTGTAATCGCCGTCATCACCGTCTCATCCTGCATTACATATTTCATCAATATCTACATCTTGGGAGAAAAATATTCCTATCTTCGGACGATTGTATTTATCCTGATAATTGCGGGGCTCGTGCAGTCGGTCGAAATCATCCTCAAGAAGAAAATGCCGTCGCTCTATAAGTCCCTCGGCGTATATCTCCCGCTGATTACGACAAACTGCTCGGTCTTGGGCGTGGCGATTGATTCCGCCAACAACGGCTATGGCTTCGCGGAAACCATGATTTACTCGGTCGGAACGGCTATAGGATTTTTGATTGCAATCGTCATCATGTCGGGAATCCGCGAGCGAATCGAGGACAACGACGTGCCGGAGGCGTTTCAGGGCATGCCGATTGTGCTCGTCACAGCCGGTCTCATGGCGATAGCGTTCGTCGGCTTCTCGGGAACAATGTGAGGTGAGCGCATGATAACGGAAATCATTATTGCGGCGGCGGTCATTGTCGTCATAAGCATCATCGTCGGCGTCGCCTTGGGCTTTCTCTCCCAGAAATTCAAGGTGGAAGTCGACCCGAAAGAAGCGCAGATTCGCGAATGTCTTGCGGGAAGTAACTGCGGAGCCTGCGGCTATGCGGGTTGCGATTCATACGCAAAAGCCGTTGCGGAAGGCAAAGCCGAGCCGACCCTCTGCAATGCCTCCGACAAAGTGAAAATCGGCGAAATACTGGGCTTGAGCCTTTCGCAGGGTGAGAGAATGGTTGCCTATGTCAAGTGTGCCGGCACGAACTCTTCATCTACGATGCTCTATGACTATTTCGACGAGCCCGACTGCCGCATCTGCTACATGGCGCCGATGCACGGTCCGAAGGGCTGTGGGTTCAGCTGTTGCGGGTTTGGAAGCTGTCAGGACGTCTGCCCCGAGGGCGGCATCAAAATCATCGACGGCGTCGCAGTGATAGACCGTGAATCCTGCCAAGGTTGCGGGAGCTGTGTTAATGTCTGCCCGGCACACCTGATAGAGCTCATCCCCTACAGCGCCAAGTACATGGTCAAGTGCTCGTCCCACCAAAAGGGCAAGGACGTGAAAGCCGTCTGCCCGGTCGGGTGCATCGGTTGCGGGTTGTGCCAAAGGGTCTGCGAATCCGGCGCCATCACCGTTGAGAACAACCTTGCGCACATCGACCATTCGAAGTGCATCGGTTGCGGCAAGTGCGCCGAGAAATGCCCGGCGAAGATTATCGTGAAATTATGAGAAAAATACTTGCTATTTTAGTAGCATCAACAGTCCTGCTGTCGCTCTGCGGCTGTGGGAATAGTGTTACTAGTGTTAATAGATACGAGTCGGTCTACACGGACCTGTTCGACACCGACTGCACCTTCACGGCTTATTGTAGCTCCGACGAAGAGTTTGAAGCCGTTTCGGAAGCCGTTTACAGTGAGCTTTCCCGCCTTGATGCGCTTTTCGACATCTACGACGGCGGGGAAGGGTCTCTGAAAGACCTGAACGATAACAAGATTCTTGAGAACGCCGACCACGACATCCTGGAGCTCCTCGACATCGGCGTGCTCTTCTATGACCTTTCCGGCGGGAAGCTGAATATCGCGATGGGGTCTGTCTTAAGTCTCTGGCACGACGCCCGGGAGACGGGGATTCTCCCCGACAGCGAAGCCCTCACCGAAGCCGCAAATCACTGCGACATTGCGAATCTTATCATCGACGGCGACACTATAACAATTACCGACCCCGAAATGTCAATCGACGTCGGCTCTATTGCGAAGGGCTATGCGGCTGATTGCGCCGCAGAAATTGCCGAAAGCTACGGGCTCACGAGCTTCGCACTCGACCTCGGCGGGAACGTCAAAACCGTCGGCGAAAAGCCCACAGGCAAGTGGGTTATAGGAATTCAGGACCCCGACGGCGGGATTCTTAAGACCGTTGAAGTCTCGGATTTATCTGTAGTTACGAGCGGCGACTATGAGAGATACACAATCATCAACGGCGAAACCTACTCCCACATAATCGACCCCGACACCCTCTATCCCGCCGAGCACTACCGCTCCGTCACCGTCATCTGCGAGAGTTCAAGCCTCGGCGATGCGCTGTCCACGTCGCTCTTCTGCATGGATATCGAAAGCGGGAAGGCGCTGGCGGAGGAACTGGGAGTAGAGGCGCTGTGGGTTTATGCTGACGGAAGTACGGAAAGTAATTCGTAATTGTCGCCCTATGGGCGACGCGCCCCTGGTGGGGCGCACCCCTCCACCACCGGCTAACGCCGGCGGTCCCCCTCCCCTTGACAGGGGAGGCTATAGTAGCCTCAGGCAAGAAATTGTGAGAGGAGCGATTATGGCTCCCCTGTCAAGGGGAGCTGGCAGCTGCGAAGCAGCTGACTGAGGGGTGCTATTTTCGGCAACGCCGAAAATAGCCGACTTGCCAAAGGCAAGTCGTTTTCCCAGAAAGGACACCCTATGAAATCAAGGCTCAAATCCGACCTCCTCCTGTTCGTCGCCATAGTTCTGGTTGCGGTCGCGATTTTTGCGATTACAACCGCCATGAAGTCGGACGGCAAGGCGGTCGTCATCACCCTTAACGGTTCGACATATACGGAAGCCGATTTGTCGAAAAATGTCGAAATCGACGTCGACGGGCTGTTGACCGTCGTTATCGACGGCGGCGAGGTGTATGTCAAAGATTCCACCTGCCCCGACGGGCTTTGCGAGAGGTCGGGGGCGATTTCGAAGTCGGGCGAGTCGATTGTGTGCCTGCCCTGCGGGGTGGTCGTGAAGATTACAGCAGACGAGCCGGAGTATGACTTCATAAACTGAGGAGGGTCGGATTTTGTCGAAAACGAAAAAAATCGCCCTCTGCGGGGTGCTCAGTGGGCTCGCTTTTGCCCTCAGCTATATCGAAACGCTCCTGCCGTCCATAGGAATCGTCGGGGCGAAGCTGGGGCTTGCGAATCTGGCAATCATGGTTGCCCTCTATATCTTCTCGTGGCGGGAAGCCGCGGCGGTCTCGGGGGTGCGGATTCTCCTCTCATGGCTGATGTTCGGGAGCTTCACGGGGCTTATTTACAGCCTGGCGGGCGGAATTCTGTCTCTGATTATAATGTCTCTTCTCAAAAAGCTTGATAAATTCTCGCCCATCGGCGTGAGCATTGCCGGCGGCGTCGGGCACAACCTGGGGCAGATTCTGGCGGCGCTTCTGATGCTCGGGACGGGGGCCCTCGGCTACCTCCCGATACTGATAATTTTGGGAGCGATTTCGGGAGCGATAATCGGAATCGTGGCGGCGCTACTCATAAAAGCTCTTAAGAAAGCGGTGAAAGCATGAACAGCGAAATTTTTTCGAGGACGGAAAATTTAATCGGCACCGAGGCGCTCGGGAAGCTGAACCGGAGCCATGTTGCCGTTTTCGGAATCGGCGGGGTCGGCGGCTATGTCTGCGAGATGCTCGCCCGCACCGGCGTGGGAGCCTTAAGCCTCTTCGACAGCGACGAGGTCTCAATTTCGAACCGCAACCGGCAGATTATAGCGCTCGAGAGCACCACGGGAAAGCCAAAAGTCGAAGTGATGCGCGACCGAATCATGGACATAAATCCCGGGGCAAAAGTGTATACGCACAGTATTTTTTATGACGAATCAACTGCCGGTAATATAGATTTGCCTGAGTTTGACTTCATCGCCGACTGCATCGACACCGTCAGCTCGAAAATTCTCCTGATAACAAGCGCAAAAGCCGCAGGCATCCCGATTATAAGTGCGATGGGCGCCGGCAACAAGCTCGACCCGACCCGGTTCGAGGTTGCGGATATTTATAAGACCTCGGTCTGTCCGTTGGCTCGGACAATGCGGCATGAATTAAAAAAGCGAGGCATCAAAGACCTCACCGTGGTGTATTCAAAAGAGGAGCCGACTGCACCGAAGGCTCAGATCTCCGAAAACGGCAGACATACACCGGCAAGCGTGGCGTTCGCGCCGGCAAGCTGTGGGATTGTGATGGCGGCGGAAATTGTGAGGCAAATAATGATTGCAAAATAGCCCGTAATGTGCTACAATACTAAAGACAAAAACTCTCGAAAGGAAGCTAAAAATGAAAGCTGTAATTTCTGTTATCGGCAAGGACGAGGTCGGAATCCTGGCAAAGGTCTCGTCGATGTGCGCCGAATATAATGCAAACGTAACCGAGGTCACCCAGTCCGTCCTGCAGGACGTCTTCGCGATGGTCATGCTCGTGGATATCTCGAAGCTGAGCATCCCGCTCTCGGAGCTCTCCGACAAGATGAAGGAACTCGGGAAGTCGCTCGGCTTGTCGATTTATGTCATGCACGAGGATATATTTAACTCCATGCACCATATCTGAAGGGGAGAAAACCAGTGATAAATCTCAGCGATATACTCGAAACAATACGGATGATTCAGGACGAGAATCTCGATATTCGTACCATCACGATGGGAATCTCGCTTCTGGATTGCATAGATACCGACATCAACAAGGCTTGCGATAAAGTTTATGAGAAGATTACCCGCAAGGCGGAGAATCTCGTGAAGGTCGGCAACGAAATCGAGAAGGAATACGGCGTTCCGATTATCAACAAGCGCATTTCCGTAACTCCGATTGCGATGGTCGCGGCGGCTTGCCACGAAAGCCCGATTCCGTTCGCCAAGGCTATGGACAGAGCGGCGGCGGCTGTTGGGGTCAACCTCATCGGCGGCTATTCGGCGCTCGTCCAGAAGGGCTTTGCGGCGGGCGACAAGGAGCTCATCGAGTCGATCCCCGAGGCGCTTGCCTCGACAGAAAGGGTCTGCTCGTCCGTGAATATCGGCTCGACAAAGGCGGGAATCAACCTTGACGCCTGCAAGCTGATGGGCGGAATCGTCCGCAGGACGGCTGAACTGACGGTCGACAATGACTGCTTCGGAGCGGCAAAGCTCGTCGTCTTCTGCAACTCGGTTGACGACAACCCGTTCATGGCGGGCGCCTATCACGGCGTCGGCGAGCCGGACTGCATCATCAACGTCGGCGTTTCGGGACCGGGCGTTGTCCGCTCGGCTCTTGCAAAGAATCCGGACGCAAATATAAACGAAGTGGCTAATATTATAAAAACCACTGCATATAAGATTACACGTGTCGGTCAGCTCGTCGGAGTCACGGCTTCCGAGCGTCTCGGCGTGCCCTTCGGCATTGTCGACCTCTCGCTTGCACCGACCCCGGTCGTCGGCGACAGCGTGGCGCACATCCTTGAGGAAATCGGTCTCGAGCAGTGCGGCGCTCCCGGCACCACGGCAACACTGGCGCTCCTCAACGACGCCGTCAAGAAGGGCGGAGTCATGGCTTGCTCGTCGGTCGGCGGGCTCTCGGGCGCATTCATCCCCGTTTCGGAGGACGCCGGAATGATCGACGCCGCAAGAAGCGGAAGCCTCACTATCGAAAAGCTCGAGGCGATGACAGCCGTATGCTCGGTAGGGCTCGACATGATAGCCGTCCCCGGCGACACAACCGCCGACGCAATCGCCGGCATCATAGCCGACGAAGCCGCCATAGGAATGGTCAACTCGAAGACCACGGCAGTCCGCATCATCCCCGCAATCGGTAAGAAGGAAGGCGAGGAGCTCGACTGGGGCGGACTCTTCGGCAACGCCCCCATCATGAAGGTGAACACAAAGTCGCCGTCAAGGTTTATTAATCGTGGTGGGCAGATTCCGGCGCCGCTGCATAGTTTGAAGAACTAACACAAGGCGCCTCCTGATGACGGAGGCGCACCCCTCCACCGGCTTCGCCGGTCCCCCTCCCCTTGACAGGGGAGGCTTTTTTGTCCTTATAAAAGTTTGTGCAGAAAACAAAAAGGCTCCCCTGTCAAGGGGAGCTGGCACGAAGTGCCTGAGGGGTGCAAGTTTGGTAACGCCAAACTTGCCGACTTGGCGCAAGCCAAGTCGTTGCGACACGAAGGGAGAGGTTACTCCTCCGTCCAAAAATCGCACCCGACCATATACCATTTTCCGCCGGTCTTGAGGACGAAGCATTCGAATTCGATGTCGCTTTCCGACAGGGAGCCGGAGAAGTTGGCGTTGACATAGACGCCGTAGACGTTCGAGGTGCTTATCGACTTGCCGTAAAGCTCCTCATAGCTCTCGGCGAAGTAGTCGATATATTCGCTGTCGGGGCGCTCGGCGTCGCCGAAGGTGAGGGTTATCGCGACGTCCTCGCCGAACTCGTCAAAAACGTCGTAATAGAGCTCGTCCATGTACTGATAGTCGGAATATTCGAGGTCGGCTTTTTCCGCTTCGTAATCGGCGGCAATCTCATCCGGCATGGTGTCGACATAGGAATCGAAATCCCGCTCCGAAATCGCCGTGAAGTATTGGCTGATAACGTCCCGATACCCCGTCCCCGCTCCGAAGAGCGAATTTCTGAACACAAACAGAAGCAGAAGCAGGATTACAACAACGATTGCAATCAGGACGTAGACTTCTTTTTTGATAGACTTTTTTTCTGGCATGAGTACACCTCCGAACTATATGTATGGGCGGAGAAGTTTGGTTTTACCAAACTTCCGAAGTTCGCTTGCGAACTTCTACATTCAGCCCGAAAATCTCGATTGCCATGCTGGCGGGCGGATAATATCCGCCCCTACAATCAGAATTCTATCTTACCGCTGATATAGCTCTCCAATTCACTAATCGGCATCCTGACCTGCTCCATCGTGTCTCTGTCTCTGACGGTGACGCAGTTGTCGGTCTGGGAGTCGAAGTCATATGTTATGCACCACGGTGTGCCGATTTCGTCCTCACGGCGATAGCGCTTGCCGATTGAGCCGGTGTCGTCAAAGTCAATCATCAGCTTCTTCGAAAGCTCTGCATAGACCCTGTCGTAAGCTTCATCCGAAAGCTTCTTCGAAAGCGGGAGAACTGCCGCCTTGTAGGGGGCGACGACGGGCGAGAGATGCAGAACGGTTCTCACGTCGTTCTTCTCGGCGTCGATGACTTCCTCGTCGTAAGCCTCGCACAACAAAGCTAAGAATGTTCTGTCGAGACCATAGGTCGACTCGACGATGTAGGGGATGAACTTCTCGTTTGTCTCGGGGTCGAGATATTCAATCTTGGTGCCCGAGTATTCCTGATGGCGGGTCAAGTCGTAGTTGGTTCTGTTATGGGTGCCGTTGATTTCGCCCCAACCGAACGGGAAGAGGAACTCGATGTCGCATGCCGCCTTGGCATAGTGCGCCAATTTCTCGTGGTCGTGATATCTCAGGTGGTCGGCGGGGATCCCGAGGTCCTCGAAGTACTGCTTGCCGAAAGCCTTGAAGTATTCGTAAAGGTCGGCGTCCGTTCCTTCCTTGCAGAAGGTCTGGAACTCCATCTGCTCGAACTCGATGGTGCGGAAAATGAAGTTGCCGGGGGTGATTTCGTTTCTGAAAGCCTTACCGATCTGACCGATTGAGAAGGGGAGCTTTGCACGCATGGTGCGCTGGACATTCAGGAAGTTGACATATTCGCCCTGTGCGTTCTCGGGACGAAGATAGATAATGTTCTTCGCGTCCTCGGTGACACCTCTGTAGGTCTGGAACATGAGGTTGAATTCGCGGATGTCGGTGAAGTTGTGCTTGCCGCAGTGGGGGCAGGGGATGTGGTGCTCCTTGATATAGTCGAACATCTCCGCCTTGGTCATGCCGTCGGCGTGGGCGTTCGGGTCGAAGTCGTCGATGAGGTTGTCGGCACGGAAGCGCATCTTGCACTCCTTGCAGTCAAGAAGCGGGTCGGAGAAGGATGCAACGTGACCGCTTGCCTCCCACACTCTCGGGTGCATGAGGATGTCGGCGTCCATTTCATAGCTGTTCTTTCTCTCCTGAATGAAGCGCTTTCTCCAAGTATCTTTGATATTATTCTTCATTCGGGCACCGAGGGGACCGTAGTCCCAGGTGTTGGCGAGACCGCCGTAGATATCGCTTCCCGCAAATACAAACCCTCTGCCCTTGCAGAGAGCCACAATTTTATCCATAGACTTCTGAGTATTATCCATATAAAACGCCCTTTCAATAGGTGATATTTATTCCAAACTATTGTAGCGCATTTTAAGGTGGTTGTCAAGAGGATAACAACTCACTGAGTCCCATCCCCACAAGCCTCCCCGCATAGATTGCCTCTTCAATCGCATTGGCGCTTGAGCCGACCTCTATAAGAATGCTTGCGTGGGTGAGCTCCTGGTTGTAGTTTCTCTCGGTGAAGAGAATCGGGCGCGTGAGACCGGGGTAGTCGGTCTCGAGCTTACTCTGGAGCTTTGCCGCGAAGCGAAGATTATAGCGGTAATTCGGGACGTTCAGGCATCCGACGATTATCATCACCTGCGCCGCAGTCTCGCCGTCGATTTCGCAAATCGGCGCATAGCGGACGCCGTCCGATTCTATCGCGTCTCTGTGCACATCAATCACTATTTTAATAGAGGGGTACTCCTCGAGGTAGGCTTCGATGGCTACGGTGCTTCGGTCATAGGCGCCCGTATACTGCGGGTAATCGTAGAGCTCGGTGTCGTGAATAACGGCGATTCCGGCGGCTTCCAACGCTTCGGCAATCTCGTCCCCGACGGCGACGACGCTCTTATCCAAATCCGTGGTGCGGGAGTTGAAGGTGTCGTCGTAGCTTGTTCGGGCGTAGGGCTCATAGCTTTCCGTCGTGTGGGTATGTATAATCAGCACCTGAGGTTCGTCCGAATCGACTTCTATGGTAAAATCGACGTCCTTCTCTGCCTGCTCAAGAAGGTACTCCGTGTCGATATCTGTCGAATTCCGGAGCATCCCGCCGCCGGGAAGGCTGACTACGGTCGAGGTCTCGCTGTAGGAATAGGTCTTCCGGACGATTTCGCCGCCAAGGGTGTTGAATTCAGAGGGATAGGGAAGCGGCGAGGAGAGCTCCTCGTCCGAATCAAGCGGCTCCTCAAGCTCCTCCGGCGCCTCATCAATCGCCCACGTCCCCTCAAGCCCAATCAGGTTTTCGACAATGTCCGACAGGTTCGATAAATCGACACTGTTCGATATTCCGACATTGTCGGGCGTTTCGACATAATTCGACAATTCGACATGATTCGACAAGTCGACATCTTTCGACAAATAAGCCGCCAGAACAGTCAGCCCGACAGCCAAGAACATAGTAAAAGCCAACAGCCCTCCCGCCATAAATTCTGTGAGGGCTTTTTTGCGGTTGGATAGGTCGGGTTTCATTTGAGCACATCCTTTCACCATCACTCTACACCCACCCTCCCAAGAATCTTGTCGAATCGGTTACAATTTCATTAAGATTTAACCTAAGTTATGGACAAGTGAGCTCGGGCGTGGTATAATGATAGCATAATCTGGAACTTATCACAGTAATATAGAGAGGCATGATTAACATGAAGAGATTAGTCGCCGCCACCATTGCGGCAATACTTTTGATTTCGCTTGTCGGGTGCTCGAATGAGGCGAACGACGAGGTGCTCAGTTCGAGGGATATCACTGCTGAACCGATTGTAACCGAAGAGCCGGTCACTTCCGAGGAAGAGGTCACCGCCGCTCCCGAAGAGACCGAAATCGCAGAAGACACCGGCAGTGTCAAATCTGACGAAGAAGAACCCACAGAAGAAGAAACCACGAGCGATGCCATGGGCGTTGAACTCACCGAGGTTTCGCTCACCATGTACGCCACCGACCCGCTGAACGTTCGCGAGGGTCCCGACGCTGAATATGAAGCCTTGGGACAGCTTATGGTCGGGGACGCAGTAACCGTCACTGGCGAGCTTTCGAACGGCTGGTATCGGATTGACTATGACGGCACCGTCGCCTATGTCTATGGCGAGTACTTAAGAGAGGAAGAGGTCATCACGGAGGATGATTATACGGATGTCGAAAGTGATGACGAGTACTACTTCCAGAGCGAAGAGGACTACTTGATCCTCGTCAACAAGACCCATCTCCTGCCGGACGACTATAAGATCGAGACCGACTATGTCCAGGGAAGCTACGAGATGGAGAAGACCGCCGCATACTACTGCAAGCTGATGATTGAAGCCGCCGCGGCTGACGGAATTAATCTCAAGGTGCTTTCGGCTTACAGAACTGTTGCCTATCAGCAGAAGCTTTTCGACAGAAACGTTCAATCCCGTATGGACGACGACGGCATGACCTATGAAGAGGCATATGCCGACACGGCGATAAACATCGCCCCCGCAGGAGGCTCGGAGCACAACGCAGGTCTGGCGGTCGACATCATCACGGAAAACGACTGGGACACCTACACGGGATTCGAGGACACCGAGGAGTTCGCCTGGCTTCAGGAGCACGCCGCCGAATACGGCTTCATCATGAGATACGCTTCGGGCAAGGAAGACATCACCGGCTTCATCTACGAACCGTGGCACTACCGCTTTGTAGGCGTCAAATACGCCGCGGATATTCAGGCAAGTGGATTGTGTCTTGAGGAATACTTGGGGGTAACCGAGTAAACCCCTCAGTCGCGCTTCGCGCGCCAGCTTCCCTTTCAGGGGAGCCTATAGGTGCCCTGTACAAACTTTTGACAGAACGAAAATAAGCCTCCCCTGAAAGGGGAGGGGGACCGCCGGCAACGCCGGTGGTGGAGGGGTTTCCACCATGAACATAGCATTTTTCTTAACATTAAAAAAAGACGTCGCCTATCTATATGACGACTACTCTATACGCCAGTCGCTTGAGAAGATGAAGCGGCATGGGTATTCGTCCATCCCGGTCATCTCCCGGGACGGCAAATATGTCTCGACCGTGACGGAGGGGGATTTCCTCTGGTACATGCTCGACGAATCTATCGAGGATACCGACGGCGTGTCGATTTATGACGCCGAGGACTTAAGACTTCGGGACATTCTCAAAACCGACCGCTACAGCGCAGTCAGGATTACGGCGTCGATGGAGGAATTAATTGAACTCGCCATGAACCAGAATTTTGTGCCGGTCGTCGACGACATGGGGACGTTCATCGGCATCATAACCCGGAAGGTCATCATCCAATACTTCGCAATCAAGTCCTTTGATGCGGATTCGGAGCCTCGACTCAAGCAACTATAGGATAAATCCAACGAATTCCGACCGGTTTTTGGGCAAATTGCATATATTGAGGCGCTGTTTTTGGTGCAAATCGCACAATCTTATTGTTATCTTTTTATTTTGTGGTTGACAGGATGATTTTTTCGAGGTATAATATAGGAGCATAGTTATAGCGGTGTTAAGTCGCCGTATTGACTAAAATAAATTTTATCGGGGGATAAGTTACATGAAGAAAATAATTTCTGTAGCACTCGTAATGGTCATGGTAGTTTGCTGCTTCACTGCATGCGGCACCATCGTTGAGCCGAACGTCGGCACCTATACCGACACTTCAGGAACCTTGGTTGTTGAGGTCGGCGAATATGACGGCGAAAGCGGAACAATGAAGATGTACAACACCATGAACGACACCAACTCTTATGAGGGCACCTACGTTCTCGAGCAGAACGAGTCCGGCGTTTCCAGCATCATCACCTTCACCACCACCGAAGGCAGCACCGTAGAGTTCGTTTACGACTCCACCATGGATGCAATGCAGGATCTCGACTCCGCAACCGTTTACTACGGACCGAACGCAGAGTAATCCACAAGACAAAGCAAATAAAAAATACCGTCCACATGGGCGGTATTTTTTTGCGGAAAATGATATTAAAAAAGCTATTGACAGGATAGCTTTTTCGGGGTATAATAAAGATGATGAGAGGTTACCTGAACGGCAATTCAGGTAACGGTCACTCTCACAAAACTATGTGTCTTACGATTATGACCGCACTTGATAGCAAATCAGGTGCGGTTTATTCTATTTTCGGTGTGAGCCTACGGTGTAACCGATAGAAAAAGCTGTCATCAGCAGAGCTAAGACCGCTAAAATTACCGAGATAATTTCAATTTCCATCAGCGTCACCCCCTTTTCAGGTAAGAGCGACCACCTCTCATCACACACATTATAACACACGTTTCATTTCTTGTCAATACAATAATTAAAAAGAGCCGGCAGTGCCGACTCTTTCTTTATTTATTCTGTTTTACTCTTCGCTTTCGTCTTTCTCAGTTTCCTCGGATTCTTCCTCGGATTCAGCCTGTGCCCGGAGTTCTTCTTCCTCTTGGGCTTCCTGCTGGGCTTCCTCGGTGGCGAGGGCTAAGAGCTCCTCTTCGGAGAGCTGTTCGACCTCTTCGGTCACGGCTTCTTCGTCGTGCTCGGCGGTGGTGAAGGCGGCGACATAGCGGTCGGGAGCGTCCTTCGTTCTCATAATCGTGACACCGGTCGAGTAACGACCCATAACGCTGATGTCGGCGGCACGAACACGGATGATGACGCCGTCGGTCGAGATGAGAATTACATCCTCGTCCTCACGAACGGATCTGATTCCGCAGACGTGCCCCTTCTCGTCGGTGACCTTATAGCCCTTGATTCCGTAGCCGCCACGGTTCTGGAGACGGTAAGCGTCGTTGCGAACGCGTCTGCCGTAGCCCTTGTCGGTAATGGTGAGGATGTCGCAGTCGTCTCGGACGGTCTGAAGGGAAACAACCTCGTCGCCTTCGCGGAGCTTGATTGCCCGGACGCCGTGAGCCGAGCGGGACATAGCTCTGAGCTTCTCCTCGTTAAACCGGATAACCATGCCGTTGCGGGTCGCGACCATAAGGTCGTCGTGCCCGTTGGTCATGAGAACGCCGCGGATTTCGTCGCCCTCGTCAAGACCGATTGCGATAAGCCCGGACTTGCGGACATTCTGGTATTTTGACAGGTGGGTGCGCTTGATCTTGCCGTTGCGGGTGACCATCGTGACATACTTGTCGTCGCCGAAGTCCTCGCACTGGAGCATTGCGGCGATTTTGTCCTCGCCCGGAGTAATCGGCAGGATGTTGACGATGTTCGTGCCACGCGAGCTCTTTCCGCCCTCGGCGAGCTCGAAGGTCTTGAGCTTATACATGATGCCCTTGTCGGTGATGAAGAGGATGTTGTCGTGGGTCGAGCAGACGAGCATCTGGGAGACGAAGTCCTCCTCCCTCTGCTTCATGCCGCTGACGCCTCTTCCGCCGCGCTTCTGGACGTTGTATTCGGATGAGCTTGTGCGCTTGATATAGCCGCCGGCTGTCAGAGCAACAACGTTCGTGTCTTCCGGAATCAAATCCTCGATGTCATCCTCGCCGCTGACCATCTGGATTTCGGTTCTTCTGTCGTCGCCGAACTTCGCGGCGATTTCCTCCGACTCGGAAACGATTATGTCAAGAACTCTCTGGTGGTTCGCAAGGATGTCCTCAAAATCCTTTATCTTGGCTTCGATTGCGTCGAGCTCGTCGTAAATCTTCTGGCGCTCCATGCCGGTGAGCTGGATAATGCGGAGGTTCGCGATATATTCCGCCTGAATTTCGCTCAAGCCGAATCTCTCGATAAGTCTGCTCTTAGCCTCCGCCGCAGTCTGGGACGAGCGGATAATCTGCAATACTTCGTCGATGAAGTCGAGTGCGATGACGAGACCTTTCAATATATGCTCGCGCTCACGGGTCTTCTTCAAATCATACTTGGTTCTGCGGACGATGACCTCAGTCTGGAAGTCGAGGTATTCCTCAAGAATCTGCTTGAGCGTGAGAACCTTCGGCACGCCGTCCACGAGCGCCAGCATGATGACGCCGACGGTGTCCTGAAGCTGGGTGTAGGTGAAGAGCTTGTTGAGGACTATCTGCGGGTTCGCGTCCTTCTTGAGCTCGATAACGATACGCATGCCGGTGCGGTCGGATTCATCTCTTATGTAGTGAATGCCGTCGACACGCTTGTCTTTTACCAGTTGCGCTATATTTTCAATCAGGCGAGCCTTGTTGACCATGTAGGGGATCTCGGTGACGACTATCGCCTGTCTGCCGTTTACTTCCTCAATCTCGGTCTTGGAACGGAGGGTAATCTTCGCCCTGCCGGTGGCATAAGCCGCACGGATTCCGGCTTTGCCCATGATGATGCCGCCGGTCGGGAAGTCGGGACCCTTGATGACCTCCATCAGCTCGTCGAGGGTGCAGTCGGGATTTTGCGCCACTAATTTGACGCCGTCGATGACTTCGCGAAGATTATGCGGCGGGATATTCGTCGCCATACCGACGGCGATGCCGACAGAGCCGTTCACGAGTATATTTGGGAACCGCGAGGGGAGCACAACCGGCTCTTTGAGTCTATCGTCGAAGTTCGGCTGCCAGTCGACGGTGTCCTTGTCGATGTCGGTGAGCATGTGGACGGCGATTTTCGCCATTTTCGACTCTGTATAACGGTAAGCCGCAGGCGGGTCGCCGTCGACTGAACCGAAGTTACCGTGACCGTCAACGAGGGGATACCTCATCGAAAAGCTCTGCGCCAGCCTGACCATAGCGTCGTAGACCGACGAGTCGCCGTGCGGGTGATATCGACCCAAGCAGTCGCCGACGGTTGTCGCGCACTTGAGGTACTTCTTGTCGGGCGTCAGACCGTCCTCGTACATGGTGTAAAGAATTCGGCGGTGGACCGGCTTCAGCCCGTCCCGGACATCCGGCAACGCACGCTGGATGATAACCGACATCGAATACGCCATAAACGACGACTTCATCTCATCGTTAATCTCCGTAAGTATAACCTTTTTATCCTCTGCTAACATGTTTTTTCTCGCTTTCGAATTGATTTATATTGATTGTAGTTAATCTTCACTAGAATGGCAGTTGCCTTTGGCAACTGCGGAAGTTTTGCTTTGCAAAACTTCCACCCCTCCACCACCGGCTTCGCCGGCGGTCCCCCTCCCCCTTCGGGGGAGGCTTTTACCGCCTCTTTCATAGGTTTATGAGAAAGAATGGCTATTTCTTTGCTCTCTCTTTAATTACCTGATCTATTGCGTCGCATACGCTTTCAAATCTGTACTTTACATCTTCGTTAGTGAATCGCAGAACTTCTAACCCATACCTCTCAAGAAACTCTGTCCTGACCTCATCTTGAATTATACCATCCTCGGTATAATGTTGGTTTCCATCAAGTTCAATTATCAGTTTTGCCTCAGAACAATAGAAATCAGCAATAAAATAGTCGATAGCCCGCTGACGATATACTTTTATCGGATAGTTTCTTAGGAAGTCATACCATAAGTGAGACTCTTCCGATGTCATATTCTTCCTTAGCTTCCGAGCCTTGCTTTTCAGCTTCGAATTGTAACCAGTGAAATGTTCATTACGGGACAAATAAATCTCTCCTATTTCAAGAAGTCACAAAGAGGCAGTTATAGCCTCCCCTGAAAGGGGAGGGGGACCGCCGCACGAAGTGCGGTGGTGGAGGGGTGCGACCACGTAGGGGTCGCATCGGCGGAGACGACGCCAGTCGTCGTAGCCGACAATTGTCGGTGCTGATTTGCAAGCAATTTATTCATTATCTCTATTGTTTAATTATTCTGCCAACAACCCTAAAATCCACTATTTACACCTATTTTCCCGAGGTCGGGAAAATGATTATTTCTCAGAAAAATTACGATTCACGCTCTACGAATTACGCATTGTTTAAGCCTCTCAAGCTCCTCCTCACTCAAATCCGCCTTCGGAATAATACTCTGCGTATATTTCGTATAGACCGCGAACATCTTGTCCGTCTCGGCGGTCTTGAGGGTCTTATCCGTGAGGTCAATCACCGTCTCGGGGATTTCGGGGTAGGGCATGAGGTTTCCGGACTCGTCCGGTTCCAAATACTGAGCGTCATCTTCTGGCAAAATTGTACGGACGGTAATTTTTTCGGGATAGATTTTCAACACATGTCGGTCGTTTTCGATGGCAGGAAGGGCACGCTTGACGTTTCTTTTCTCATAAGCCGGCGCAAGAGCATAGACCAGCGCTATTGCCAGGCATATAGCAAGACAGGTCCAGCCGACGCCATAGGTCGGATCCAATACGACCTGCTGAACGAACAGCGCCGCCAGCACCAAGAAAAGCACGACAAAGCAAATCGTCCTCTTTCTTCTATACAATTTGTAATACATATCGTACCCCTCAAGCCAGCTCTCCTCGTCAAAACCATACTCAATGGTGTCGCAGGAAGAGACATACTCGGCGGGCTCGGTTGGGGTGATTTCGGTTGTTTCGATTTGGTCGGACATAATTTCTCCTTTCAGGAAACCCCTCAGTCTGCGCCTTCGGCGCATCCAGCTCCCCTTTCAGGGGAGCCTATTTGTTTTCTCTCAAAAGTTATATTGATGCAGTCATAGCCTCCCCTGAAAGGGGAGGTGGCACGAAGTGCCGGAGGGGTTTTAGAAGTCTAAGTTCTGAACGTACTGTGCATTCTTCTCAATAAACTCTCTTCTCGGGTTGACCTTGTCGCCCATGAGAATACTGAACGTCTCGTCGGCTTTGACGGCGTCTTCGAGGGTTATCTTGATGATGGTTCTCGTTTCCGGATCCATGGTGGTCTCCCAGAGCTGCTCGGGGTCCATTTCACCGAGACCTTTGTATCTCTGGACGTCCGGCTTCGAGCGACCGTCGGGGCTCGTGAGTTCTGCGATGTAGACGTCTCTTTCCTCGTCGGAGAAGGCGTAGCGCACCTGCTTGCCTCTCGAAACCTTGAAGAGCGGCGGCTGAGCGATGTAGATGTGTCCCTGCTCGATGAGTGGGCGCATGAACCTAAAGAAGAATGTCAGGAGAAGCGTGCGGATATGGCAACCGTCGACATCGGCATCCGCCATTATGATGACTTTGCCGTAACGAAGCTTTGTAATATCAAAATCTTCTCCGATAGAAGTGCCGAGGGCGGTTACAACCGGCGTGAGCTTTTCGTTGCCATAGACTTTGTCGATTCGCGCCTTCTCGACATTCAGCATCTTGCCCCAGAGGGGGAGGATAGCCTGATACTTTCTGACTCGTCCCTCTTTTGCCGAGCCTCCAGCGGAATCTCCCTCGACGATGAATATTTCAGTCAGGTCGGGGTCTCTTTCCTGACAGTCGGCGAGCTTGCCGGGGAGGTTTGCCGATTCAAGAGCCGACTTTCTGCGGGTCAGGTCTCTTGCGCGCTTTGCGGCTTCACGAGCCTTCTGCGCGGCAACCGACTTATCAAATATCGAATGAGCTATCGCGGGGTTCTCCTCGAAGTAGTTCATGAGCTTCTCATAAACCATCGCTTCGACGAAGGGTCTGACCTCGGGGTTGCCGAGACGCCCTTTCGTCTGCCCCTCAAACTCGCAGTCTGTGAGTTTTACGGAAACTATGGCGGTCAAACCTTCACGGACGTCGTCGCCAAGGAGCTTTTCGCCCGATTTAAGAAGATTGAACTTCTTACCGTAGTCGTTTATGACTTTCGTAAGTGCATTCTTGAAGCCTGTCTCGTGGGTGCCGCCGTCGGGGGTGTGGACGTTGTTCGCAAACGAGAGCACAACCTCGTTATAAGAGTCGTTATACTGGAGCGCCACTTCTGCCGTATAATCGTCCTTCATGCCCGAAACATAGATGACGTCAGGGGAGAGGACCTCGAGACCACGGGTGGTGTTGATATGTGTGACGAATTCGCGGATGCCGCCCTCATAGCAGAGGTCGACCTCGACCGGCTCTTCGCCTCTCTTATCAGTGAAGACAATACGCACTCCCGCATTCAGGAAAGCCTGCTCACGGAGCATTGTCAGGAGCGTGTCATAATCATACTCGGTCGACTGCTCGAAGATTTCCGGGTCGGCTTTGAAGGTGACAGTCGTGCCGGTGCGGTCGGTGTCGCCGATGATTTTGAGCTCTTCCGAATAGTTGCCACGCTCGAATCTCTGGAAGTGGATATGCGTGCCGTCGTAGACAGTCAGCTCGAGCCACTCGGAGAGGGCGTTGACAACCGAAGCGCCGACGCCGTGGAGTCCGCCCGCAACCTTATATCCGCCACCGCCGAACTTTCCACCGGCGTGGAGCACTGTATAGACGACGGTCGCCGCAGAGATGCCCTCCTTCGGGTGGATGCCCGTCGGGATACCACGACCGTTGTCGGTGACCCGAACGACGTCCTCCGGCAGAAGCTCGACATCAATCCTGTCGCAATAGCCCGCCAGAGCCTCGTCTATTGAGTTGGTTACAATCTCGTATACAAGGTGATGGAGCCCTTTGGGACCGGTGGAACCGATATACATACCGGGTCGCTTCCTGACCGCCTCGAGCCCCTCAAGAACCTGTATTTCGCTCGCATCATAATTGTTGTCCTTATCGACCTCGGTCGCCCTCTGGTCGAGTTCATTGAAGTTTTCCAAAATAAAATCCTCCGTTTATATCAATGTGCGTTATTTAACCTTTTTATCAGCGTCCTGCTTGCCAGTGACGATATATATACCCTCTCCGTCAGATCATCATCCAAAGTTACGATAAAGCTCTTCGGCATGTCGTAGGAGCAGTAGATGACCTGCTTCGACCGCCCGACCGCCGAAAGATATTCCTTCGTAATCTTCGATGTCGACGCGTTCTCGATGTCCATTATCGCAATGATGTTCTTCTCGTAGACGGAAACGTTGTTGCCGAGGTGTAAATACATAATCTTATTTATCCGCTTTCTCTGCAATTTCTTCAAAGAAATCCTTCACCCCGGGAAGCTCATCTGTCGCTATGTCCCAGATAATCTTATAGTCGATGGTGCCGTATCTGTGGGCGCAGACGTTGCGGAGCTGTTTGAAGTTGCGCCAGTCGATTCTGTCCGCATAGGTCGTTCTGAACTCATCAGTGAAGTGAGTCGTCAGCTCACCCATCGCAAGAAGCTGCATCGTGACTCCGTCCTGCACAAGCTCATTGTTCATGAACTCCTGAAGACTTCTATTGCAACGGTCAAGATATCTGTCAATCCGCTCGCAGTGCGCAAGCATATGCGAAGCCGCATTTGTGTCCTTACTGTTCATATATACACTTCCGCTCCTCAAGCACTCTCTTGATAAAATCTTCGTTGATAGTGACCGTGACGGGATTATAGAGTGCGTCCTTCGTGACGATGTCAATCTTCTTGTCGACGCTGTCCTCGATGTCGCTGAAGAAACTGCAATATTTCAGACCGATTGGCTTCGAGAACTCAACGTAAAAATCAATATCGCTGTCCTCGGTCGCCTCATTTCTTGCATAGGAGCCGAAAAGATAAACCTTATCCGCACCGTACTTCTCCGCAATCGGGCGCACCTTGTCGGCAATCTCTTTTGTTGTGTAAATAGCGGTGTTCATATGGTCGCTCCTTTCCGTAATTCAAAATCATTGAAGCCTTCCACTCTTCATCTCCACACTCTTCCCCCTGAGCCTCTCCCCCTCACAGCTCGTAATAAACGTCTGCGACTGGGTGAATTCGCCGATGACGAATTCTCTTCTGTATTTATCGAGCTCGGAGAGAACGTCGTCAAGAAGCACGACCGGGCGGTCGCCGGTTTCGGAGTGGAGGACCCTTGCCTGACCGAGCTTCATGCAGAGCGCCGCCGAGCGGTTCTGACCCTGCGAGCCGAAGTCTTTCACGGGCATGCCGTCAAGGTATACCCCCATGTCGTCCCGATGAATTCCCGCCTGAGTGAAGCCGAAGCGGATGTCTTCCTCTCGAAGGCTCCGAAGTAATTCTTTATATTCATCCGCCATTGCAGTTTTATAATCATTTCTTCCCCGCAGATTGTTGAAAACGGTTGAAAGGTACTCGAGTTGGAGCTTCTCGCGGCTTCTCGAAATGCTCTCATAAAGCCGTCCTGCACTTTGGTTCAAGACATCCGTATAGGCGCATCGCATCATCGAGATATAGGCGCAGGGCTTCGAAAGCTGTTCGTCCCAGATGTCGAGCTCGTCCCGGGTGGAGATTCCCAAGTAAATATTTTTAAGAACCGCATTCCGCTGTGCCAATACTTTTTCGTATCTCGAAACCACTCCCGAATAGAGCGGCTTTATCTGCGAGATGCACCGGTCGAGGTAGTCTCTTCTGCGCTCGGGCGAGCCCTTCGTCAATTCTAAATCCTCCGGCGTGAACACCACGCAAAGAAGCTTCCCAAGAAGCTCGGACATCGACCTGAGCTTCACGCCGTTGAGTGTAATTCTCTTCTCCCTCGGGTTTTTCGAGAGGGTTATCGAAACGGTCTGCTCCCGCACTTTATCTTTGAACGAGACCTCAATCTCAGCTCTATCCGAATCAAACGCAATCAAATCCCGCTCTTTCGCTCCCCGAAAGCTCTTCTCGCCGGTCGAAATCCAGACGGCTTCCATGAGATTTGTCTTGCCCTGAGCGTTCTCGCCGAAAATAATGTTGGTGCCCGCCTCGGGATTGAAATCAATCTCCCGGAGGTTCCGGAACCCGTCGGCTTTTATGTGAGTAATAATCATTCTATTTCGAGTGTGAGCCCGAGCTCCGGGAGCTCAGCCCGGTCGCCAGACCGTAGCTTCTTGCCGCGCATTTGGCAGACCTCGCCGCCGACCAGAACCTTTCCCATCTGCACAAGCTCCTTAGCCTCCCCGCCCGTGGCGGTGACCCCGGCGAACTTGAGGAGCGAATCGAGCTTGATGTATTCGCCGGTGATTTTGATTTTTTGGGTGGATTTATCTATACTCAATTTATTTCACTTTCCTCCAGATTTTCCTCAATCTCTTCTATCGTCGGCATGGAACTCCTGAAGTCCACCGGATACATCTTTGACAATTCATACTCCGATATTCCAATAGGTTGATTTGAAGATTCCAGCGAATATTTTGCTGTCAGATTGTTCTTATCCTTGCATATCAGAAGACCGATTGTGGGATTGTCATTCTCGGTTTTTACCGAATGATTTACAGCACTTATATAGAATCCGAGTTGTCCCAAATCCGCCGGCTGAAACTTTCCGGTTTTCACTTCCAGAACAACATAAGCGTGAAGTTGGACATGATAGAAAAGGAGGTCTATATAGTAGTCATCATCTCCTACGGAAACCCGATACTCTCTGCCCATAAAAGCAAATCCCGTGCCAAGCTCCATCAAAAACTTTGTGATGTTGTCAAGCAAAGCGTCCTTCAGTTCCTTCTCATCATACGAATCACGCAAAGTCAGAAAGTCAAAGCTATAAGGATCTTTTATTATTTCCTGTGCCAGATCTCCCTGCGGCATGGGTAGCGTTTCAATATAATTCGAAATTGCTTTTCCCTGACGACCGTACAAGTCAGAAGAGATGTAGTTCATAAGAACGCTTCTGCTCCAATTATTCTTCAAAGTCTGTTTGACATAAAAGATTGCTTTTTCGGTGTCTTTTTTGCATTTATTTATTATCTGTATATGATGTCCCCAAGGAATCATAAACAACTGATTTTCTTCGAAATCGTCAACAGGCTGTTGACGATTTACAAAATATGGAGAATAGAGCTCATAGAAGTATCGTGTATACTTCAAATTTGTTGCGGACAAACCTTTTACATCCGGAAGCTCTCGGCGAAGGTCTTTGCTGAGTGTCTCATAAAAAGACGAACCGTATTCGTTTGTATAGCTTGACCGGGATATATCTCTTCCCACGGAATAGTAAAACTCAAGAAGAGAAGTATTCACGGCAACCGCCGCCTTCATCCTGCTACTCAAATATCTGTCCTTAAGAGCATTCAGCCAAGCAGAATAATCTGAACTGTTCTGATTTACGATATCCGTACTCATTCCAAACCTTCAATCTTTAATTATTTTTAGTCCGTCTTCAACCTCACCGGCAACACGAGATACACATACTTATCCCCGCTAAGCGGCAGGATCTTCATCGGGAGGTTGCCGCCGTTCATAAGGAGCCTTACTTTATCATCCTCTATAACTCTCAGCGGGTCGAGGAGATACCGGCAGTTGAAGCCGATTTCAATTCTCGGTCCCGAGGTGTCGGCTTGGATTGTCTCGAAGATTCTTCCGAGCTGGGTCTGACAGCTTAATTTAAGCTCGCCGTCCTCGAACATGCAACGAACGGGCGCCTTGTTCTTCTCGTTTATGAGGAGCGAGGCGCGCTCGAGGCAATTAACAAGCTCTCTCTTCTCGATGATAACCTCGGTAACGCTTGTCTTCGGAATTGAGCCTCTGTAGTTATGGAACTCGCCCTCAAGGAGCCTTGAGAAGACGGTGTAGCCGGAGAAGTCGAAAACGACCTGCTTCTTCGAAATCATGATTGTGCAGCTGTCCTCGTCGCTGTCCGAAAGAAGCCTTGAAACCTCGTTCAGGGTCTTCGCGGGGACAACGAATTTGAAATCTTTCTCGGTTTTGATTGCTTCGGTTCTGACTGCAAGCCGATAGCCGTCGATTGCGACGACGTTGAGAACACCGTTCTCTATCTCAAAGAGCTCGCCCTTGAGTATCGGTCTTGTATCTACCTGTGAAACGGCGAACACCGACTGGTTTACCATAGCTTTCAGGAGCGACTGCGGAAGCGTTACTCTCTGGTCGTCGAAGAACTCGGGGAGCTCAGGGTAGTCGGAGGCGCTCATCGAAGTGATGTTATACTCGGTCGAGCCGCCGGTGATCTTCATCGCAAGATTCTCCCCGACGTCAATGGTGATATTGCCCGCAGGCATCTTGCGAATCATCTCGGAGAAGAGCTTCGGGTTGACGACAGCTTCGCCCTCAAACTCGGTCTCAACCTGAAGCGATGTCTCAATGCCGATTTCCAGATCATAGCCGGTTAAGGAAAGCGTGTTGTCCATAAGCGAGAACTTGATTCCCTCGAGCGAGGGGATGGTGGACCTCTCCGCCACGGCTCTTGATACGTTTGTCAGAGCTTCGTAGAGCTCCTGCTTCGAGCAGATGAATTTCATCATTGTTGAATACTCCTTCGTTTTTCGTTCGGATTTCTCCGTTTTTTAAAAATAAAAAGAAAAGATATATTTAGTATTAGTAGTAGGGGCTGTTGAAATGTTGAAAACCCCTTCCGGACCAGTCCCTGACTTGTCCCGCCGTTCAACATCTCTTTCAACCGCCGGAATCCGATTTGTTGAAACCGAAATCGCCGGTTGAAACCGTTGAAATCGTGATTGTTGAATGCTAATAAATCGGTTGAAAAGTTGGAAACCGGTTCAAAACGCCGTTGAAAAGTGGGCTCAGACGGCTCTGAGCCTCTTTTCGATTTCTTCAACAGTCTCCCTCATGTCAGAATTCTTCGCAATCATTTCCTTGACGTCGGCATAGGAGATGGTCATGGTCGAATGGTTCCTGCCGAATTCCTTGCCGATTTCGGTGAAGGACATGCCCTTGAGGTCCCTTATTATGTATACGCTGACCTTTCGTGCAAGCGAAATCTGCGCCGAGCGGTTGACGGAACGGATATCCTCGGCGGTAACTCCGAAGGCGTCCGCAACGTCTTTTATAATCCTGTCGCAGGTAATCTCGGCGGGCTGAGCATCTATCAAGGTCTCTTTTATGACCCTCTGCGCCATCTGGAGTGACGGCACCTCGTTCGAGAACATCGTAAGCCCCTTCATCTTGTTGACTGCGCCCTCAAGCTGACGGATATTCTTCGTGATTCTCTCGGCAATGAGGCGCGCCACATTTTCGGGGAGCTTTAAGTCGAGGAGCTCGGCTTTTCTATTGACAATCGCCATTCTCGTCTCGAAATCCGGCGGCTGAACGTCCGCCTGAACGCCCAAGGTGCATCTTGTCTTGATTCTGTCCTCGAGCCTCTTGATTCTGTTCGGGGAGACATCCGAAGTGAGCACTATCTGCTTTCCTGCGTTATAGAGCTCGTTAAATGTGTGGAAGAATTCCTCCTGCGTCATTTCTTTATCGACCATAAACTGGATGTCATCTACGAGTAAGAAATCGCAGTTACGGTATTTTTCGTGGAACTCGGTTGTTGTCTGGGTTGAAACAGCCCGGACAAGCTCGTTTGTAAAGTTCTCGGCGGTCGTATAGATGACCTTCATCTGCGGATGGCTGGTCTTGACCTCGTTCTCAATAGCCTTGAGGAGATGGGTCTTTCCGAGCCCCGAATCTCCGTAAATCAGCAGGGGATTGAACATCGAGCGGTTCATCTGCTCGCTCGGTCTGTTCTTGCCGCTGACGGCGATGCAATAGGCATAGGCGAGCTCGTTCGACTTGCCCTTGATGAAGTTCTCGAACGTGAGCTCATAGTCGCTCCTCTTATGGGAATTCATGAGGTCTTCCATTCTGCGCTCGATTTCGTCAAATCCGTCTTCTTGTTCTTGATCGGGATTAGCCTTGACGGCAAAGGTGATTTCAACCGGGAAGCCCATGACCTGCTCAAAGGCATGCTCGAACACGGCGCCATAGATTTCCTCGGTGGTTCTTCTCATAAAGTCGGAGGAAGCATAGAGCGTTATCTTCGTTCCTTCCATCTTGCCGGGCTCGATATTCTTTATCCAACGGTTATAGCCGATTTCCGAAACCTTCGGGTCCGCCTGACAAGCCCGTTTTACGTTTTCATATACTTCTGCAAATGTTTCCATAAGCCTTACTGCCTTTCTCTTATATTGTGTGTTTTTGTATGTGTATTCTATCTTAAATTTGAATCATACTTTCCTGATTACTATGATACCACATTTCGGCTTCATTTTCAAGACTATTTTATAATATGCCTTCAAAAAAGAATACCAAAAAAACGCTTGACAAAGCCGTGATTTTCTTATATAATACTAATCTGTATGGTAATATCATAGGCGGAGTACGCTAATGAGTGATAACCAAGTTCCACATGGAACTTGAATCCGGAAATATAAATTTATCTGAGTAAGGAGGCAACAAGAATGCAGGTAAAAAGACCCTACCAGCCCAAGAAGCTTCACAGAAAGAAGGAGCACGGCTTCTTCAAGAGAATGTCCACCAGAAACGGCAGAAAGGTTCTGGCGCGCAGACGTGCAAAGGGACGTGCGAAACTCACTTATTGATCGAAGCTGATACACCGGTTGTTTGACAATAGTCGGCGACCGGTGTAAAGATTTTCAGCTGAAGCTGAAAATCTTACTAACTACAACAACATGTTATACACAGAACACATAAAAGACAACAAGCTTTTCCTCAGGCTTTATCGCAAGGGGAAGTACACAGCTACCGAATATTTTACGGCTTATTATATGCCGAACAAACTGCCTTTTAATCGCTTCGGAATCACAGCCGGAAAGAAGATAGGCTCCGCCGTTGTGCGCAACCGGGCAAAGAGAATCCTCCGGGAAGCTTATCGCAAAAACGAGCTCTCGATGCCGATAGGCTATGATATCGTTTTCGTGGCAAGACCCGGCATTGTCGGCGCCAAGACCGGCGATATTGAGAGAGTATTACTGTCGAAAGTTATAAAGTCAATGCGGAGCGAAAATGTAGGGGCGGATATTATCCGCCCGAAAAAGCTATGAAATATCTTGTTATAGCTCTTATTAAATTCTATCAGAAGCACCTGTCCAAATTGAAGCCGCCTTGCTGTCGGTATTATCCGACCTGCTCGCAGTATACTCTTGAGGCGGTCAGACGGTTCGGTGCCATAAGGGGGCTCATCCTCGGCTTCTGGCGCATACTCCGCTGTAATCCTTACAGCAAGGGCGGAGTCGACTATGTGCCGGAGAAGTGGCACCTATATACTTTAAAATCAGAAAAACGCCGGAAGGCAAGAGGATAAACCCCTCAGTCAGCCTGACGGCTGACAGCTCCCCTTTCAGGGGAGCCTATAACTGCCCCTCTACAAGCTTCTGATAGAAGCAAATAAAAGCCTCCCCTGAAAGGGGAGGGGGACCGGCGAAGCCGGTGGAGGGGTTTCCACCTATGTAAAGGAGAAAAACAACCATGAGTTTCTGGCAAATATTAGCTTGGCCGTTCGGTAAGATTCTTTACTTTTGCTATCTGCTCGTAAGAAATTACGGCTGGGCGCTGTTCCTGTTTACGGCTATTATAAGACTTATAATGTTCCCGTCGTCATATAATCAGCAGATTTCGACGGAGAAGATGAACCGCCTCAACCCGAAGATGGAGGCACTCAAGAAAAAGTATGCAGGCAATCAGGACAAGCTCAACGAGGCGACGATGGAGCTCTATAATCAGGAGAACGTCAACCCGATGGGCAGTTGCTTGCCGACCGTCATCACGTTTGTACTCCTGTTCGCTATCATCGAGGTTGTGTATGCGCCTCTTTCCTACATAGGAAACGTCGACAGCGATTCCCTCGACGCCGCCGAGGAGATGGTTATAGATGTCTATAACGTCAGCTCGGTTATCGACGAGCACGAGACCACCGTTTCGGAGCTCTTGGCGGAAAACACAAATCTCTATGATATACTTCTTGAATACAAGGCTGAGGAAGACAGTGACCTCGCAGATTATTCCGATTCAAGACTCGAAGAGCTCGCAAGCTACTTCGTAGAATATAACGATTATTATGACAACGACGGCGATATGATTGGACTCGATGAGTACTTCCTCGATTCGAACCTCGTTTCGTCAAGACTCGTCGCTTTCGGCTCGTCAAGGGCACAGCTTCTCGTCATCTCCGTTTCTCAGGTCTATCCCGACCTGTTTGCCGACGACGTCGTTGATTTGTGCTCAGATTTTGACTACACATTCTTAGGAATCGACCTGGGAGACTATCCGAGCTGGAGATCGGTTCTCGTTCTCATCCCGATTCTTTCGCTTGCACTTCAGCTCCTTCTTACATTCATTTCGCAGTACTTCACAAAGAAGAAGGGCGGAGCCACAACAAGCGGTTCCATGAAGATAATGCTCTATGCAATGCCGCTTCTGTCGTTCTGGATTGCGTTCAGCTTCCCGGCAGGTATCGGTATCTACTGGATATTCTCGAGCCTACTTTCGCTTGTTCAGACCGTTTTCCTGAATCTCTATCTCACTCCCGCAAGAGTCGACAAGATTATCGCAAAGGACAACGAAAAGGCAAAGAAGAAGCGCAAGAAGAAGTCCTTCTATCAGCAGGCTCTCGAAGCCCAGCAGGCAGAAAACGCCGGCAGAGCGAGACCCTCAAAGTATGAGGATGACGACGAAGACGACGAAAACGCTTCCGAAGAGGTTAAGCTCTCCCGTGCCCAGAAGAAGGAAGTCGAGCGCAACACCCTCAATGAAGCCCGTCGCAGATATGCGGAGAAGTACGGGGATTCGCTTGATGAGGAGTAAACCCCTCAGTCGCCTTCGGCGCCAGCTCCCCTTTCAGGGGAGCCTATTGGCATTCTATACCAACTTTTAAGAGAACCCCGCAAGCCTCCCCTGAAAGGGGAGGGGGACCGGCGAAGCCGGTGGAGGGGTTTCCGTAAGATCAATTCAGCAAGGCGCCTACACACCACAAACCACCTCCGGTGCTTGCTGTCTAATAAAGGAGCTTAAAAATGAAGAGTACAGTAACAGCAAAAACAGTCGAAGAGGCAAAGGCTAAGCTTTGCGCGGAGCTCGGAGTTGCCGAGGAAAAAATCACCTTCACAATTCTTGAGGAGCCCAAGAAGGGACTCTTTGGAATGAAGGGCGAGGCGAAGGTCGAGGGCGAGTATACCGAGACCAAGGCGGATATCGCCGCCAGATACGTCACAAATATCATGGTCGCTATGGGCTATGAGAAGCCCACCATCACCATCACCGAGACCGAAGAGGGCGCAGTTCTCGATCTTTCCGGCGAAGGCGTTGACGGAATTATCGGTAGACGCGGGGAGACAATCGACAGCCTTCAGTATCTTGCATCCCTCGCCTGCAACAAGCAGGACAAGGAATTCTATCGCATCACCCTTGATTGCGACGGCTTCAGAGCAAGAAGAAAGGTTCAGCTTGAAGAGCTCGCCAGAAAGATGGCTGAGAAGGCAAAGCGCACCGGCAGAACAATGTCCCTCGAGCCGATGAACCCCTATGAGAGAAGAATCATCCATGCGGCAGTCGCAGAGGTTGAGGGTTGCACATCCCGCTCCGTCGGCGAAGACCCGTATAGAAAGGTTCTCATCTCCTCCACAGAGCGCAGACCCTATAATAACAACGGCGGCAACAGACGCTATAATAACGGCGGAAGAAACGACCGCAGAGACGGCAACAGGGGCGGCGGCTATCGCAAGGGCGGCAGACGCAGAGAGGACTTCAAGGCAAGAAGCCTCGACATCTCCTCGTCGTTTGAGAAGGACTACAAGAAGCCCAAGCCCGAGGACGACCTCGACACCACGGGACTCTACTCGAAGATTGAATTTTAAAAAGAACGGCTTCTCCGGCGGTTTCGATTTCAGAGGCCGCCGGGGATTTTTTATGTGAGGTGAACCCTATGTCAACCATCGCCGCAATATCCACCCCCGTCTACCAAGGCGGGCTCGCTGTTATCCGCATGAGTGGGGAGAACGCACTCCCGATTGCGGACAGTATTTTTGTGGGCAAAACCATGCCGTCGGAGATGGCGGGCTATACCTGCGGGTACGGGAAAATTGTCCGCGAGGGGCGGACACTCGATGATGTGATTCTGACGGTGTTCCGTGCGCCCCACAGCTATACCGGCGAGGACACTGTCGAGATCTCTTGCCACGGCGGCGTGTATCTCGCCCGAGAGGTGCTGAAGCTAATAATCGAACACGGAGCCGAGCCGGCGCCGGCGGGGGAGTTCACAAAGCGTGCGTTTCTAAGTGGCAAGCTGAGCCTCACTCAGGCTGAGGGTGTTCTGGATATCATTTCCGCAAATGGAGAGCGGGAACTGGTAAGTGCAAGGGCGATGCGGGACGGAAATTTAAGCAAGAATATTCACTCGGTTGCCGAGGAGATGACAAGAATTTCCGGCAACCTTGCGGCGTGGTCGGACTATCCCGACGAGGACATCCCCGACGCCGACACCTCGCACTTAGATTCAGACCTTTCGAATATAATCAATAGACTTGAACATATTCTTAACAGTTATGACAAGGGCAAAATTCTCCGGCAGGGAATCGACACCGCCATCGTCGGGCGCCCGAACGTCGGCAAGTCGACTCTCATGAATCAGCTGCTCGGATATAAGCGTTCAATCGTCACCGAGAACGCCGGAACCACCCGGGACGTCATCGAGGAGTCGGTGCGCGTCGGCGATTTCGTCCTGAAGCTCTCGGACACCGCCGGAATCCGCAACACGACTGACCCCGTCGAGTGTATAGGTGTTGACCTTGCCACCCAGAGACTCGAAAATGCCGAGCTTGTGCTGGCGGTTTTCGACAGTTCTGAAGAATTCACCGAAACCGACCGCGAAATTCTCGAAAAAATCAAAAATAAGCCGCATATCGTGCTTTTAAACAAGTCTGATCTGCCGGAAAAATTAGACAAAGAGTATTTTTTAGATGAAAATATACTCTCAGTATCGGCAAATTCGGGTTCCGGGCTCGAAAAACTCCCGGAAATGATAGCGGAGCTCTTCAAGCTCGGCGGCAGTTCGGACAACGCCGAAATCTACATCAACGAGCGGCAGAGAAGCCAGGTGTCGAAAGCGGTCGGGTTCGTCAAGCAAGCGCTCGCTGAATACCGCTCCGGCATCACCCTCGACGCCGTCACCGTCTATATGGACGAAGCCCTGAACGCCCTTCTCGAACTCACCGGGGAGAGGGCGACCGAGGCGGTTGTGAATAACTTATTCGAGCGGTTCTGTGTAGGGAAGTAGGAAACCCCTCCACCACCGCCTTTGGCGGCGGTCCCCCTCCCCTTTCAGGTGAGGCTATTTGAGTTCTTTCAAAAGTTTCATAGAACGGCAATAAGGCTCCCCTGAAAGGGGAGCTGGCTGCCCGAAGGGCAGACTGAGGGGTTTTCTCCCAGAAATATTTGCACATAATTATACAAACAGTAATATAAAAGAGGACACCAAAATGGATTCAAGTACCAATTTTATGGGAAAATTTGATATTGTCGTTATCGGGGCAGGGCACGCGGGAATCGAGGCGGCGCTGGCTCCGGCACGGCTCGGGCTCAAGGTCGGAATCTTCACGATTACGCTCGACGGCATCGCCAACATGCCATGTAACCCCTCGATCGGCGGCACCGCAAAGGGCAACCTCGTCCGGGAAATCGACGCTCTCGGCGGCGAGATGGGCAAGGCGGCGGACGCCACCTTCATCCAGTCGCGCGTCCTCAACCTCGGCAAGGGTCCCGCCGTCCACAGCCTCCGGGTTCAGGCGGACAGGGTCAAGTACCATATCTATATGAAGCAGGCGCTCGAGGTCGAGCCGAACGTCGAGATAAAGCAGGCGGAGATTACCGAAATCCTGACGGACGATTTGGGAGCCGTTTCGGGCGTCCGCACCAAGCTCGGCGGGTACTACGACTGCAAGACGGTTATCATCGCGACGGGCACTTACCTCGGCGGCAAGATTCACGTCGGCGAGTCGAATTATGAGTCGGGACCGGACGCAACTCTCCCCGCAAAAGCACTTACTTTATCACTTAAACAACTGGGAATTTCCGTCCGAAGATTCAAGACCGGAACCCCGGCAAGAGTCCACAAGAGAAGCATTGATTTTTCAGTCCTCGAACGTCAGGACGGCGACGAGAATATAATTCCGTTTTCCTTCGAGACGAAGGGGGAGCTTAAGAACCAAGTTTCCTGCTACATCAGTTACACGAACGCCGAGACCCACAAAATCATCCTTGACAACCTCGACCGCTCGCCTCTGTACTCGGGAAGAATCGAGGGTGTCGGTCCGAGATATTGTCCGTCCATCGAGGACAAAGTCGTCCGGTTCTCCGACAAGCCGAGGCACCAACTTTTCATAGAGCCGATGGGTCTCGACACCGACGAATACTATCTGCAGGGGATGAGCTCTTCGCTTCCGGAGGACGTACAGCTGAAATTCTTGAGGACCATCAAGGGGCTTGAGCACGTCGAAATCATGCGCCCGGCGTATGCCATCGAGTACGACTGCTGCGACCCGACCGAGCTTCTGCCGACCCTCGAGTTCCGCGAGCACCCGGGGCTCTACGGCGCGGGGCAGTTCAACGGCTCCTCGGGCTATGAGGAGGCGGCGGCGCAGGGTCTGGTCGCCGGAATCAACGCCGCTCTGAAGCTTCAGGGCAGGGAACCGATGATTCTTGACCGGGCGTCGTCCTATATCGGCACCCTTGTGGATGATTTGGTCACAAAGGGCGTCACCGACCCATATCGGATGATGACTTCGCGCAGTGAATACCGGATTCTTCTCCGCGAGGACAACGCCGACGAGCGCCTCACGCCCATCGGGCACGAA
This sequence comes from Oscillospiraceae bacterium, assembly GCA_021199355.1. Taxonomy (GTDB): domain Bacteria; phylum Bacillota; class Clostridia; order Oscillospirales; family Ruminococcaceae; genus Faeciplasma. The sequence goes on along the minus strand of JAJQIF010000005.1, from coordinate 47,812 downwards.
GTCGGGCTTATTTCGGACGAGAGATACGAGCGGCTCCTCGAAAAAGAGCGGCTTATCGCCGAGGAAGTTGACCGCTTGGAGCACACGAATGTCGCGCCGAGCGCATCCCTCAACGAATATCTTACAAACAGCGGCACCGAGCCGATTTCGAACGGCACGACGCTTGCGAAGCTTATCCGCAGACCGCAGGTGAAGTACTCGGGGCTTATTTGTGCGGACAAAAACCGCCCGGAGCTCCCTGATGAAGTCACCGAACAGGCTGAATTACGCATCAAATACGAGGGATATATTAACATTCAGCTAAAACAAGTGGAGGATATGCGGAAACTGGAAGCAAAAAAGCTCTCGCCGGACACCGATTACACCGAAATCTCCGGTTTAAGACTGGAAGCGGTTGAAAAGCTTCAGAAGCGTAAGCCGCTGAGCGTCGGTCAGGCGTCGCGAATTTCCGGCGTGAACCCGGCGGACATTTCTGTCTTACTCATCTGGCTCGAGAAGAAGAGGAGAGAAGAGCATGGCGGCGATTGATTTAGGCAGGCTCCAGACCGTCTTTCTTGGCATAAATATGCCCCTTTCGGACACTCAGATTGCGAGTTTTGCAACATATGCGGACATGCTTGTCGAGAAAAACAAGGTGATGAACCTGACCGCCGTGACTGATTCAGAGGGCATAATCGTGAAGCATTTCGCCGACTCCTGCCTGCCGCTTGTAATCGAAAATGTTCCACATGGAGCAACCCTCATCGACGTCGGCACCGGCGCGGGCTTCCCCTCGATTCCGATGAAAATCGTGCGAGACGACCTTAAAATCACGCTTCTTGACAGCCTCAACAAGCGCGTGAACTTCCTTCGGGACGTATCCGACGCCCTGAACTTAGGCGCCGAGTGCATCCACTCCCGCGCCGAGGACGGCGCAAGAACCGATTTGCGTGAAGCCTTCGACGTCGCAACTGCCAGAGCCGTCGCAAGGCTGTCTGTCTTGAGTGAGTACTGCCTGCCGTATGTGAAACCCGGCGGCAAGTTCTTAGCCCTCAAGGACTCCGATTGCCAAGAAGAAATCGCCCAAGCCGAGCCAATTATCGCAAAATTAGGCGGGAAAATCGCAAATATTGTCGAGTATAACCTCCCGAATGGCGATGGGAGGACGCTGGTTGTTATTGAAAAGGTTAGCCCGACGGGGAAGGAGTTTCCCAGAAGGGTGGTCAAATAAAAATATTTCAAAAAACGGTTGCATTATTTGCAAAAATCGTATATAATAGTATTGGAATCGGGGACGGTTCCCGTGTGGCGGCACGTTAAGCTGTACTGCGCTTGGGCAGGGTAATTTCCAAGGCTAAAAGATGCTCTTGCGGGCATCGCGCCCTCATCGGGGAGATAAGATGAGTCCGCGTCGGGGACTTAAATTTCCGGCGGCTATAGATGCTCTGACGGGCATCGCGGCTGACAGCCAGCAGAAAACCGCTTATTTTGAACTTAGCGTCGGGTGACCGGAAGTGTTATCCGGCGTGTTTTTTGTATAGGAATGGTTATGAAGAAGAATTATGACAGAAAAAACGTCGCTCGGGAAATAAATGAAGCGGCAAAGCTATATAAGAAACACCTTGTCGGAAAGCGATTCATGTATGTTTTCGATAATAGGTACATAGAAGTCCTCTTTAAGGCTGAAAGTTTCAGACATCTTACGGGTGTTGATACGCATTTATCCGCAAAGAGCTTTTATAGTTATGCAACTCGAGGCATTTTGGAAGCCTCACAGATACGTTTCACTGCTACGCATCCTTATGATTTGTGCGTCCGCAAAATCAAGCACATAGGAAGTATTGCAACTATGGCAGTTTCGGAGTGTTTCATGCTTGAAGAGGTAAAAACCGATACGATGAGCTATAAATTCGGCACTACAGACCTGAATTTTACTCTTTGTCTGAACAAGGAAACAGACGGCGAGGGCGATTCTTATGTTGTTCAGTCACTGAGAGATGAGGATTGCTTTTCAAAGAGCAAAACTGCCTATGCGGTAACTCACATCTTTTCCTGTAGAACTGACGAAAAGATTTATAAAGACCTTCTGTACATCGACAAATCTGCTTCGATGAGCGATTTGCCTGATTGTATCAAACAAAAACTTACATCTACACTGCTCCCCAATGACTGATGGGGAGCTTTTTTTGCGCATCCCGTCGAATCTCCCCGATATTTTCCACTGGAAATAATCGCCTTGATATGGTAATATAAAAATAAGATTTCAGTTATTACTGCAAGTATTACTACAAGGACGTGACAATATGGCAAAGATTTTCATGGCGAAGAAGGAGAAAACGGCGGCGAAGGTTGTCGAGATTCCTTGCGAGGAGATTGCACCGAGCCCTTACCAGCCCCGAAAGACCTTCGAGCGGGACGAGCTTATGAACCTCGCGGCGAGCATCAAGGCAGACGGCATCATTTCGCCGCTTTCGGTGCGTGAAACTTCCCGGGGCTACGAGCTTATAGCAGGGGAGAGGCGGCTTCGGGCGGCGATGATTGCGGGTCTCGAGACAGTTCCCTGCATCATTATCGAGGCGAGCGACCGCACCTCGGCGCTTTTATCCCTCGTCGAGAACCTCCAACGCGAGGATCTGAGCTTTTTCGAGGAAGCCGACGCGATATCGAAACTAATCGACCTCTACGGCATGACGCAGGAGGACGCCGCCTATCGCCTCGGTTATGCGCAGTCGACCCTTGCGAACAAGCTACGTTTGCTCAAGCTGACGAGCTCGCAACGGCAAATTATCACGGAAAACGGTCTCACAGAACGGCACGCAAGGGCACTTCTGAAGCTTCCGAACGATGAAAAGCGGGACGAAGCCCTCAAAAAGATTGTCCGAGGCAAGCTGAACGTCGAGAAAACCGAGGCTCTGGTAGATTCGATGCTCGAGCACGAGAAATATTGCGCCCGAATCCGCAAGGGAAGCGCCGTTTTCAAGGACCTCCGCCTCTTCACGAACACCATCAACAAGGCGGTCGAGACCATGCAGATTGCCGGCGTGGACGTCAATGTCGATAAGACGCAGACGGATGGGTATGTGGATTATCATATTCGCATCCCTCTCAAAAAATAAAAATGTTCCATGTGGAACATTGCAGAACATTCCCCAAAATAAAATTTGTCGAAAGTAGTTGCAAACTCCGAAATTTGTGCTATACTTAATATTAGAGGAACAGACAACGGCTTCGCCGCTGTCTGCTAAAAATCGCATGGCGATTTTTACAGTACACATATGGACAGAGGTACTGATTCAGACTATTAAGTAAGGGAGCGTATCATGGGAAAAATTATCGCCGTGTCAAATCAGAAAGGCGGAGTTGGGAAGTCAACTACCGTTGTTAATCTCGCCGCCGCCCTCGGCGGGAAAGGGAAGAAGGTTCTCGTCGTCGATATCGACGCACAGGGGAACACTACAACCGGCTTGGGAGTGCGTAAACGTGCCATCACGAGCACCGTTTACGAGGTTCTTATCGGGCAATGCAGAGCTTCGGAAGCTATTGTCCCGACTGCATTCAAGGGCGTTTCGCTTCTGTCATCGGCGCAGAAGCTTGCCGGAGCGGAAATCGAGCTTGCAGGGGTCGAAAACCGCCTCATGCGGCTTAAAATGCAGCTTCTTCCGGTCAAAAACGAATTCGATTTTATACTGATAGACTGCCCGCCGTCTCTGAGCATCATCACTCTGAACGCTCTTGCCGCCTGTGACTCGGTACTGATACCGATTCAGTGTGAATTTTACTCGCTCGAGGGCTTGGTTCAGCTGATGGACACGATAAAGCGCATCAAGGACGGCTACAATCCGTATATGTACATAGAGGGAATCCTCTTCACAATGTATGTGGGACGGTATAATCTGACGGGACAGGTCGTTGCGGAGGTCAAAAAGTACTTCCCGAACGACATCTATGAGACGGTTATTCCCCGGAATGTCGCACTTTCGGAGGCTCCTTCGCACGGAAAGCCCATCATGTACTATGACCGCTCATCGAAGGGTGCGGAGGCATACGAAAGCTTCTGCATCGAGTTCCTGAACCGGTCGAAGAAGAAAAACGGACAAACCTACAGTAAGCCCTGAGGGTAAGGAGGAAATATGGCAAAGAATAAGGGTCTCGGAATGGGAATGGAAGCGCTCTTCTCCCAGAATGAAACCGAGGAAAAGCAGACAAAAACCTTGCGCCTGACCGAAATCTCCCCGAACAGGGCGCAACCGAGAACGGATTTCGACGACGAAGCACTCTCAAAGCTCGCCGATTCGATAAAACAGCACGGCGTTTTGCAACCGCTCCTCGTCCGACCGCTCGAAACCGGCGGATATCAGATAGTAGCGGGGGAGAGGCGTTGGCGCGCCGCCCGTATGGCGGGCTTGGACGAAGTCCCGGTCGTAATAAAAGAACTCGACGACAAGGGCGCGATGGAGCTTGCACTCGTCGAGAACCTACAGCGCGAGAACCTGAACCCGGTCGAAGAAGCCCTCGGCTATAAAGAGCTGATGGACAAGTATTCATACACACAGGAGCAGGTCGCACAGGTCGTCAACAAGTCAAGACCGGCGGTTGCGAACTCGCTGAGGCTTCTGAGCCTTGACGAAAAGACGCTGAAGATGGTCAGAGATGGTGAAATCTCCGTCGGACACGCAAAAGTCCTGGCAGGCGTTGAGAACGAAGAGCTCAGAGCCGAGCTTGCATTGCAGGTAAAGCGGGACATGCTGACGGTTCGAAACCTCGAACAGCTCGTCCGAGCAAAATCCGTCCAGAAAAAGCCGAAATCCTCGCCCCAGAAGGAGACGTTCCTGCGGGAAATCGAGCTTTCGCTCGCCCAGACCACCGGCAGAAAGGTCACCGTCTCCGGCAAAAATGGCAAAGGCAAGCTCGAAATCGAGTACTATTCGGAAGAGGATCTGGCGAAAATCGCCCGAATCCTTGAAAACTTAGGGGAAAAATAAACAACAGGAGAGAACCAAAATGATAGACATAAAATTAATCCGTGAAAATCCGGAGTTAGTAAAAGAGAACATAAAGAAGAAGTATCAGGACGAGAAGCTGCCCCTCGTCGACCAGGCGGCGGAATTGGATAAAGAGTACAGAGCCGCTATCACCGAGGCTGACACCCTTCGTGCCCAGAGAAACAAGCTGTCAAAAGAAATCGGCGGCTTGATGGCGAAGGGCGAGAAGGAAAAGGCAATGGAGGTCAAGGCTCAGGTAACAGCTCAGGCGGAGAGACTTGCAGAGCTCGAAAAGCTCGAAGACGAGCTTCAGGAGAAGCTCCACAAGATTATGATGGTCATCCCGAACATCATCGACCCCTGCGTCCCGATTGGCAAGGACGACTCCGAAAACGTTGAGATAGAGCGCTTCGGCGAGCCGGTTGTCCCCGATTTCGAGGTCCCTTATCACACCGATATCATGGAAAAGCTCCACGGAATCGACCTTGAGAGCGCCCGTCGTGTTGCCGGAAACGGCTTCTATTACCTGATGGGCGACATTGCGCGCCTCCATTCGGCGGTTATTTCCTACGCCAGAGACTTTATGATTGACAGAGGCTTCACCTATTGTGTGCCGCCCTTCATGATTCGTGGAAACGTCGTCGACGGAGTCATGAGCTTCGCCGAGATGGACGCAATGATGTATAAAATCGAGGGCGAGGACCTTTACCTCATCGGCACATCCGAGCACTCGATGATAGGCAAGTTCATCGACCAGATAATCCCCGAGGAGCAGTTGCCCTTGACCTTAACGAGCTATTCGCCCTGCTTCAGAAAAGAGAAGGGCGCACACGGAATCGAGGAGAAGGGCGTCTACAGAATCCATCAGTTTGAAAAACAGGAAATGATTGTCGTTTGCAAGCCGGAGGACAGCCCCTATTGGTTCGATAAGCTCTGGAAGAATACAGTAGATTTGTTCAGATCTATGGATATTCCCGTCAGAACCCTCGAGTGCTGCTCGGGAGACCTGGCAGACTTGAAGGTCCGCTCACTCGACGTTGAAGCATGGAGCCCGAGACAGAAGAAGTACTTCGAGGTCGGCTCCTGCTCGAACCTCGGCGATGCACAGGCACGCAGACTCAAAATCCGTGTCAACGGCGAAAACGGCAAATACCTCGCCCATACACTCAACAACACCGTCGTCGCACCCCCGAGAATGCTGATTGCGTTCCTTGAGAATAACCTGAACGAGGACGGAAGCGTCCGCATCCCCGAGGCTCTGAGACCTTATATGGGCGGGAAGTCGGTTATAACCGGCTGAAACCGGGCGTAATGCTACGAAAGGTAGGTTCACCATGTACAAAAACGTAATAGACATCCGCCGTGAAGTTTCACAGGAGGATTTGCAGGTCCTCACGTCCATGGCGGACAAAGCTTTCGACAATCGTGCCGGAAAGGTTGAAAACTCAAGCGATTCCCCCTATCGCCTTATCTACCAAGGCGGAGAAGGGGAGTATGGGTGCCTGAATCTTGGCATGCTTTCCCTTTGTGGTATCAAGGGATTTACTTCCCGAGTCCAGAATTGGGACTGGATTGACGAAGACGAACCGGACGAGAGCTGTGATGTTCTCAGCGAGCTATCAATTCCCGTGAGGTAATTATGGCAAAAGCGAGAAAGCAGATAACTTTTGACCTTGATACCGAGGCTTTGAAGAAATATTATCCGGTAGACAGTTGGAACAACGGCTATGATGTAATCAAACGACATATGCGCAATAACGGCTTCCTCTGGTTGCAGGGCTCGACCTATGCTTCCGAGAAGCCGATGTCCCATGTCCGTGTGCAAGGCATACTCAACGAGCTGATAAAGGAAAACCCGTGGCTCAATAAATGTATGCGTGACTGCAGAGAATCCAATATCGGCAAGGAGCACAATCTGAATTATATGTTTGATAAGGAAGCCGAGGTCAGAACGAGGGAGGAAATGAAAGCGCAAGACAAGAAGCTTACGATTTGAAAACCAAAAATTTTCGAAAACCAGTTGCATTTTCCTCATCAATACTGTATAATATATATAGGAGCTCTACTGCGTGCTCAAAACGCTGTTTATGCAAACACGCTTCACAATGTGCGGCAGAGAAACATTGTTTAACAAGTCTCCGACGCAAGTCGGAGATTTTTTTGGAGAAAGATATGGTTGAAAGAGGCTTATACTACGCTACAAATGAATTTGCACAGATGATTCGCTCGGTAGGCGGAACATGGAATGACACAAAAAGAAGACCTATTGTATGCCTTATAAAGTCCAAAGAGGACGAGCGTCTCTATTGGGCGATTCCGATGGGTAATTTCAATCACCGCAGTGCGGAACAACAAAAACGGCTTGAATACTATATCGGACTGCCTGAAAGGGATATTCGCTCATGTTTCTATCATATCGGAAGAACAACGGCAAAGTCGATTTTCTTCATCAGCGACGCAATCCCGATAACGGACAAGTACATAGAAACCGTGCATGTGGGAGCGGATAAAAAGCCGTATATAATCAAGAATCCAAATTTGATTCGGGAACTTGAAAGAAAGCTGTATCGTATTCTTGCGGTGGAAAATTCCGCAAAGAATTATTATCGTCAGCACATTACGGATGTCAAAAAATATTTGATAGTTGAGCTCGATAGCGAAGACGCGTTCTACTCAGAGCAGAACATGAATCAACTCATGGAAGCTGTGAAACAGCTCGAAGAAGGCAAAGTCGTCACCAAAACTATTGAAGAGTTAGAGGCATTGGCGGAATCGTAATGCCTCTGTTTGTATCACAGAAAGGAACATTATTATGCCCAAAACCCTAAAACAATCCCTCTCTCCCTACTTCACCGTCGGGGCGGCGGTGGCGGCGCATTGGCTCGACGAGGCGAGGGACGTTATTGTCGCAAATTTCGACACCGTCACCTGCGAGAACGAGATGAAGTACCTTAACATCCACCCGCATGGCTATGCGGCTCCGTCGGATGTCAACGCCTTCAATCGCGGCGAGCTTGACTATCGCCCTGAAATCACGGACCGGGAGAGCCTTGTGCACCCGTCGCTCGTCACAGACACCTCGGGCGCCGACAAAATCGCCGAATTTGCCCGGGAAAACGGGCTCAAAATAAGAGGGCACAACCTCGCGTGGCACGCTTCCTACCCTTGGGGCGTGTTCGAGCAGCTTTCTCCGAGCGAGCTCCGTTCGAATCTTGACGAGCACTTCAAGCTCATGGCTGAGAAGTACGGCGACTGCTACTGCTGGGACGTCGTCAACGAGGCGATGAACGACCGCAGGGAAGGGGACGACCTTCGGCACAACGTCTTTCGCGAGAAGCTCGGCGACGACTATCTCTTCGAGCTCCACGGGCTTGCGAGGAAGTACTTCCCGAATTCTGAACTCTGCCTCAACGACTACAGCGAGTTCCGCCCCGACAAACGCGACAGAATCCTGAGGACCGCAATGGCACTGAAGGAGCGGGATCTTGTCGACGTCATCGGGCTCCAGTGCCACACGAATATAAACGTTCTCAAACACGGCTTCGACGGCGTCAGAAGGTCGCTCGACATGTACGCCGGCACGGGGCTCAAGCTCCACATCACCGAGATGGACGTAAGCTGTGTCGACTGGCACGAGGGACCGAAGGAAATCACGCCCGAGATGATTTCCGACGTCGCGGAAGTATACGAGAAGTATTTTGAAATCTTCAAGGAATACTCCGAGTATATCGAGAATGTGACCCTTTGGGGCGTGTCGAACAAGCACTCGTGGCTCAACTTCATGGGTCCCGAAAGCGGCAGGGGCAAGAACAAGCCACTCCTCTTCGACGACGACTATCAGCCTACAGATGCTTTGATGAGAATAATTTCATAACCCCCGGACAGAATTCAAATCGCCTTCCCTTTGCTTGGGAAGGCTTTTTTTGCGTGTGAAATTATTTATACTCAACTCGGAATCAACTTCCGTTTCATATATTTTGTTTCAAATTATCATAGTTTTTAAAATTCTAATCTTCGATATTTTCCAGAGAATATTTTTTTGACTTTGATAAAATTCGCCACGGCATATTTGAAACCGTGCAATATACCCATAAAAAATAATACTATTCTTGTTGAAATTGTACAAAACAGGTGGATAAAATTTGTCGAAGTTGCCACTTGCAAATTTAAATCAATCGTTGTATAATGGAAAAACAATCTATCAAGCAGGAGGTGTTCTGATGAAGAAAATAATCGCATTGCTTCTCGTGGGAGTTATGACCATAGCGCTTGTCGGGTGCGGAAGCTCCTCTAGAGAAACGGTAAAGCTGACATTATCGTCCGAGGATGCCACGGCAATTCTTGCGGCTGCGGGAATCAAGCTTCCCGACGTCGAGGAAACAGCGGCGGCAGGAACAACAGTCAAGTGGTTCTCATGGTACGATGATTTGCAGAACTACAGCGATGACGAAGTTATCAATTCAGGCTATTGGACTTTTCAGGAAAAATACGGTTGCTCGGTAGAGTGGGTGGAATGCACATGGGGAACAAGGTTTGACGAGCTCGCAACTCTCATTCTTTCTTCCGAATCTCCGGATTTCTATCCGGGACATGACGACATTTTCCCGTCAAAGTGTCTCAAGGGTATGTTCGTCCCCGTCGACGACTACATAGACTATGACGACCCGCTCTGGACAGGGGAAAGGGATTACGCATACAACTATTATTCAATTTCCGGGCGACCCTATGTTATTGTTTACGACAACACCTATGACAATATTGTCGTTTACAACCGCCGTGTAATGACCGAGCTTGGATATGAGGATCCCGCAGAGCTTTTCTATAACGACGAGTGGACGTGGGACGTATTCTATGAGATGTGCATCGACTTCTCCGACCCCGACGAGGACATGTATGCTCTCGACGGCTGGTATTACGCGGTTGCGCTGATGCACTCTTGCGGCGAGTCAATCGTTGTTTATAACACCGAGACCCAGCAGTTCGAGTCGAACATCGACTCACCGGCAATCGAGCGTGCGGCAAGTTTACTCTATGACCTGTCGAAGAACGAGTGCCTCTATCCCGTATGGGATCACGGATGGTCCACCCGTGAAGGCAACGGCATCAAGCAGGGGCTCTGCCTGTTCTATTTCGGATATTCAACCATTGTGTGGGGAACGGTTGATGTTATCAGTCAGGAATGGGGAGACGTAACCGAGGGCGAAGTAATGTTCGTTCCGCTTCCCCGTGACGACGACGGCGACGGCAACTATTATACCGAGTCGATTCCGACCGGCTATGCCATCATCCAGGGCTCGAAGAACCCCGAAGGCGTCGCACTTCTGGCGGCTTGCATGAGATTCAAGGTTGTTGACCCGACCGTTGTTTCTCTCGATCGCAGACAGCTCGAAGAAAAGTATCTCTGGACAGAGGAGATGCTCGACATGTACGACACATGCTATGCGCTTTCGACTGCTTCGAACATCATCGTTACCTACGGTGAAGGCTACGGCGACAAGCTCTACAGTGTCACCGACGCTCTCGAGAGATTCTCGGTTCAGAAGGATGCTTCGACATGGGCGGCTCTCAAGGAGTCCTATGGCGAGCAGGTTGATTACTACGTCGACCAGCTCAACGAAGAAATCGCCAATTACGACCCGTATAGTGCAAGTGACTATGCGGAGTAAACTCCGCCGCGGAGTAAGCTCCGTGGGAAGAATAAAGCACCAAAGAACACAAAAAGCCGGATTAATCCGGCTTTTTGTGCTATTATTCAGTGAATTATATTTTCTGCATCTCTTCCGCCGAACATAATTCTTGCAATCGTAACTGTCAATGATTTTTCGTTCACCTCGTAATAAATTACGAAATTCTCAACTGAAACCTTGCGCAGTCCAATCTCAGCCAATCTCTTTTCCGGAGCAAGAGGATGTCTTTCCGGAAACATATTCAAGGATTTGATTTGTTCGCGAATTCGTTTGACAATCCTTCTTGCAGGCTGTCTGGCATACAACTTTTTTGAAATGTAATCGTAGATTATGCCGATATCATCCATCGCATCTGCTGAATAGACAACATTATACCTTCTAACATCTGCATTCATATTCCATACCTGCTGTTAAGGATTTTGTCAACCTCATCGGCTGTATATGTCTTTTGCTCAGCAGATTTCAGTCCCTTTAAAACTTCATTGCAAATTTCCTCTTCTGTCATTCCTCCGACAGCCGTCGGCGCAACCAGTTCCCTCGGTTCGAGGATGATGCAACCGTTTTCGTATTCCTTGACATTGTAGTAATGATAAGCCGCACCGCGAAGAGTGACCCGTTTCTTACTGTCGATGTGAACGTCGTAATTTCTGACTACTTCTCTTGCAGATTCCATAAAATCGCCTCCTGTATCTGTAATCTGTCCCACAGTGGGATTTCCCACTAAGGATATTATACTCTATTATAATGGATTTGTCAACGGTCTTTTATTTGTCGAAAGAACGGCATCAATACTTGACATACCACCTTTTTTGTGATACACTATTCTAAATATCAAATTGAGGAGGACGTTTATGCACGAAAACAGTTTTCTCGAAACCAGTTACGAAGAAAAGTTCGGAAAAGAAGGACTTACATTTGACGATGTTCTTTTGGTGCCCGCAGAGTCGGATGTCACCCCCAATCTTGTCAGTCTCGAGACCGACATTGCAAAGGGGATTCATCTTAATGTCCCGATTCTGACTTCGGCTATGGACACCGTTACCGAGTCTGCGATGGCTATTGCCATTTCGCGTGAGGGAGGACTCGGAATTATCCACAAAAATATGACTATTGAAAAGCAGGCTGATGAGGTTGACAAGGTTAAGCGTTCCCAGAACGGCGTAATCGTCAATCCGTTCTTTTTATCCGCCGATAACCTCGTTTCGGATGCCAACGACCTGATGAGTAAATACCGCATCTCCGGCGTGCCGATTGTCGACGCACGGGGCAAGCTCTGCGGAATCATCACCAACCGCGACATGCGCTTTATAACCGACTTCTCAACGAAGATTGAGGACGTCATGACCAAGGATCACCTCGTCACCGCTCCCGTCGGAACCTCGCTCGAGCAGGCTCAGGAAATCCTCCGTCAGTATAAGATTGAAAAGCTTCCTCTCGTGGACAGCGAGGGCTATCTCAAGGGGCTCATCACCATCAAGGACATCGAGAAGGCTGTCAAGTATCCTCATTCCTCGACCGATTCGCAGGGAAGATTAATCTGCGGAGCGGCTATCGGCGTGACGGACGACGTGCTCGACCGTGCCTCAGCTTTGGTCAATGCGGGAGTCGACTGCCTCGTTCTCGATTCCGCTCACGGTCACTCGAAGAATATTCTTAACTGCGTCGAAAAGGTCAAGAACGCCTTCCCCGACACCCCTGTCATTGCGGGCAACGTCGCCACAGCGGAGGGCACTGAAGCTCTTATCAAGGCAGGCGCCGACTGCGTCAAGGTCGGTATCGGACCCGGCTCCATCTGCACGACCCGTGTCGTTGCGGGCGTCGGTGTTCCCCAGATTACGGCTATTTATGACGCGGCAAGCGTTGCGGCGAAATACGGAGTTTCCATCATCGCCGACGGCGGAATCAAGTATTCCGGCGATATCGTCAAGGCTCTTGCGGCGGGCGGCAACGCAGTTATGCTCGGCTCGCTTCTGGCAGGTTGCGATGAAGCTCCCGGCGAGATTGAAATCTATCAGGGACGCTCGTTCAAGGTCTACAGAGGAATGGGAAGCCTCGGCGCCATGAACGCAGGCTCGAAGGACAGATATTTCCAGACCGGCTCGAAGAAGCTCGTCCCCGAGGGAGTAGAAGGAAGAGTGCCCTACAAGGGAATGCTCTCCGACACAATCTTCCAGCTCTGCGGCGGCTTGAGAAGCGGAATGGGCTATTGCGGATGCCACAACATCGACGAGCTCAGAACCAAGACCAAGTTTGTAAGAATTACAGGCGCCGGCTTGAAGGAGTCTCACCCGCACGATGTCTACATCACAAAGGAAGCTCCGAACTATTCGGTACAAAACTAAGAGTATAATTCTATATAATATCGCCCGATTGTAATGTCGGGCGATATTTAAAATCAAGCACAGTTAGTAATAACTACTGCAAAATATACAACCAGTATTGAGGTGTTATCATGTTAAAGAGACCAAAATGTGGGCTTATTCATAATATGAATCGTTGTCTGATTTACAGCTACGACGAGGTTACGTCGACAAACGATTTTCTTATCGAAGCCGGTAAGCAGGGCGCAAAGATGGGAACTGTTGTCGAAGCGAAGAGACAGACTGCGGGAAAAGGCAGTAAAGGTCGAAGCTTTTACAGCCCGAAGAACGGCGCTTACTTCTCGCTGCTCATCCGCCCGGGCGCGAAGCTGAACGCTTCCATGTTTGAAGAGGAGGACCCCACACCGCTTTGCCCTTCACTCACTCCCGAGCAATGTGCGCTCATCACTCCGGCGGTCGCCTGTGCTGTAGCGCAGGGGATAGAGAGCTACACCGGCAAGCGCATGGAAATCAAGTGGGTGAACGACATATACTACAAAAAGAAGAAGGTTGCCGGGATTCTGGTAGAATCGGCGCTCGACGAAAACATGGATCGCTTCTATGTAATCGGCGTCGGGATTAACCTCTTCCCCTCGGAGGACGGCTTCCCCGAGGAGTTTGCCGAGAACGCGACGACCGTTTTCAAGACCGCACCGGAATCCTTGATGGATAAGGTGGACGGGACAATCATCCGCAACCGAATCTTAGAAAACATCAATGCTGAACTTTATCAACTTTCGAAGAAGGGCTTCCTCCCCGAATACCGCAAGCGCTCGTGTGTCCTCGGCTATACGGTCGTTGTGACTCCCCTCGACGGAAGCGAGCCCTATCTCGCCGAAGCCGTCGAAATCGACGACAACGCCCGCCTCGTTGTAAAGACCGCCTCTGGCGAGCTTAAGACCCTCAACTCCGAAGACGTCCAGCTCTCCCTCAAGGAAAACCTTGCGGGAACAAAGGCGCTTGAGGTTGATTTGACGGATAGAATGAAGAACGAAGATTGAATAATCCCCCGCAATTTGCGGGGATTTATTTTGTGGGAAATCGCAAGCAAATGCTTGCAAACGCTTGCAAATCGTGATATAATATAAAAAACGATAAAAGGAGATGATTCATATGGCGAATACGACCGCTGTTTATGCAAGAATCGACACCGAACTCAAGGAGAACGCCGAGAGCATCCTTGCAAAGCTTGGGATTACTCCATCGGGCGCCATCCAGATGCTCTACAGCCAGATTGTCCTTCACGACGGCATGCCCTTCGAACTCAGACTTCCCGAGAAGAAACCGACCGCAATCGGCGGGATGACGGAGGAGGAAATCAGCGCAGAGATTCAGAAGGGCTTCGATTCGTTCAAAGATGGAAAGGGATATACTCCCGAAGAGGTTCACAAAATTTTGCATGACAGGTATGGAATATGAATGACGAGAACATTAACTACAGCGTGATTTATTCACCGCAGGCTATTGTAGGGGCGGATATTATCCGCCTGTTGTTGTGCCGACACTTTGGTTCGGGCGGATGATATCCGCCCCTACAATTTTAACCCACATTTAACACCACTCCCTACCAAAAGTCATATCGGATGGGTTTTATGACGGATAAAGCCTATTACGTTTCGAAAAATAGCGTTGAAAATATACGAGATGTAATTATGTAGGGGGAAGCGCCCCTTGCGGGGCGCACCCCTCAGTCGCCTTCGGCGCCAGCTCCCCTTGACAGGCTCACCCGTCATAAGACAGGTCTTATACGTTTTTTCCGAGAACAGCGTGAACGGTTCACGTTGTTCTCTCTTTTGATTGATAGTTCAGCATTTCCGCTATAAAGCTTTCCGGCAGAAAACCGATTAAGTTCAGGCTTATCCGGACTTCCTGCACACGATGTCCACTGCTCTTGTCCGGTGCGCATACATACACCCTGTTCACAAGATCATTCAGAACAGTCGGTGTCAATTCGGTCAAAACCGGGTATTTCTTCGCCCTGCGAATGAACTCATCTATGCTGTCAGCGTTTTCTTCCTGCTGTGAGATTTCAGCTTCCAGAGCTTCAATCTTCTCTGCAATCTCGGTTTGTTCGGCTTCGTAATCTTCGGAAAGCTTGTCGAAACGGCTCTCGGTGATTTTGCCGGATACCATGTCCTCATAGATGCGTTTGAATAATCGGTCGATTTCGTCAATTCGGCGTTGCGATTGTGTGAGCTGTCTGCGTTTTGCGGTCAGCTCTTTTTTGTTTTCCTCTTTGCACCTTGCACCGAGCTTTTCCCGGAACAAATCCTCGTACTCGGATATGTACCAAAGTAAACGCTGCAAGTACAACAGCACACCTTCTTCCAGAACAGCGGCTCGAATGAAATGTGTTCCGCAATAATCCGTTCCCTTTTTTGCGAAGCTCCTGCACGCGTTCAAAGGTTTCTTCGTCGATGATGGCTTCCTGCGTGTTTTAAAAATCATCCATTGCTCCGGCGGATTGTCAATCGTCTTTTTAATTTTGTAGGATTGCCGGTGCGTTCTGAAATTGGCGGTGTGTCCGCAATATTCAATCCGTTCTAAAATTCCGGATACGGAGCTTCCGTTCCAGTCGTAAGGACCAGCAGGCAAGGCGTTACGGATTTTCTGATTCTGTCTGTCCCGATAGACAGTCGGCGTTACCACCTGTTCAGTTTTCAGAATGCGTGCGATTTGAGTAGGACCGTAGCCGTCCATACAAAGAGCAAAAATTCGTTTGACTACTTCGGCGGCTTCAGGATCTACCACCCACTTCTTCGGGCTGTCTGGGTCTTTGACGTAACCGTAAGGCGGAATTGTCGTGAGATGTTCGCCGGATTCGCCTTTCAGTTTCAGAGATGCCCGAACTTTCTTGCTACCGTCCTTGACATAATATTCGTTGATTATATTCATGAACGGAGTAAAATCGTTCTCTTGCTAATTCGAACTGTCCACGCTGTTGTTGACAGCGATAAACTACTGTCTCCCGCCAGTTCATCGTCACGGGACAGGCGGCAATAAAGGGCTGTAATTTTGTCAGACTGCTTCATGTTGTTATCCTCCATAGTGTTGGGGCAGTCTGCCATAACGAGGTTGTTGGTCATTATTTACACGCTCTTTTCTTCATCCATCAGCTTCATGACTTTTTCGGGAAGTGAGCATCTTCCGTTGAAGCTTCCGGTGAAATGATAGGTAGTGTTCCCGGATTCCAGACGCACTGTAATCTTAGGAAGCTCCTGCCACATCGGAACGATAGCGTAGCGTGTTCCACTCTCGCTTGAAGGTACCGGTGTCAATAGATTCAGGCAAAATAATAGGAAAATATTTTTCCGAGTGAGGTCTCAATATGAAGTTTGGCGAAAAGGTTAGAAAGCTCAGGAAAGAAAAGAAGATGTCACAAACGGAATTGGGAAAGCTCTGCGGACTTTCCTTGAGGACGATTCGTAACTACGAAGTTGACGGACGTTATCCGAAACAGCGAGCAGTTTATGCAAAATTGGCAGATGCTTTAGGATGCGATGTCAACTATCTTCTGTCCGAAGATGAGGAGTTTGTTCTTCAGGCACAGCAGACATATGGATACAAGGGTGCAAGGCAAGCGGAAGAATTGGTTGCCGATATTTCAGCACTTTTTGCCGGTGGAGAAATGCAGGAGGAAGAAAAGGATGCTGTGATGCGTGCTTTGCAGGAAGCCTATTGGATTGCTAAAGAGAAGAACAAAGAAAAGTATACACCGAAGAAGTATAGGAAGGATAACGAACAAGAATAGAAACTTAAACAGACAGGCAAGGTAGTTCAAGTTACCTTGCCTGTTTTTATATGGGTTTTTGAGAATAGCGAGCACAGCCGGTGTTGCCACACTCGGCGATTTTTGTTTGTTGGGAGTGTCCCAAACCCCTTATACATTTTTGTGAATATGACTGGTGCTGATCATTTTTATTCTAAGATTTTCATCGATGCTTTTTTCTTAAAAGCCGAAAAAATCCTGCTCAGAAGGAAATTTGAGGCCTTGAGGTCATGAACATAAAACCTCAAAGGCTTGATTTGTTTTCGGCGGCGTTGTATAATATTAATGGATGCTTTTGTGTAGATGGAAGTATGAGCAGAAAAGGCACATTTGATTAAAGAATATAATCATTATAGCGACAGCCTGAGAACTTACAAAGATTGTGATTCAGGTACTACTATCAAAATAAGTAGAAGTTTGGAGGAATATCAATGGAGAAAAATAGGATTACTACGACTAAGGCGCAATTTGATGAGAGTTTACACAAAGTCGACAATACAGAAATAGAGTATTGGCTAGCTCGTGAATTGATGTTTTTACTTGGGTATGAGCGTTGGGAAAATTTCGAGAACGCAATCAATCGTGCCATGGAATCGTGCGAAACATCTGGCATTGCGGTTTCAGACCATTTTCGTGAGGTCACGAAAATGGTTCAGCTGGGAAGCGGTGCTCAAAGAAAAGTCAAAGACTATATGCTGACCCGATATGCCTGCTACTTAATCGCCCAGAATGGAGATCCCAAAAAAGATGAGATCGCTTTTGCGCAAAGCTATTTCGCTGTGCAAACAAGAAAACAAGAACTCATTGAAGAACGCATCTCATATATAGAACGGGCAGAAGCACGAGGAAGACTTAAAGAGTCTGAAAAACGACTATCACAAAATATATATGAGCGTGGAGTTGATGATGCCGGATTTGGTCGTATACGTTCCAAAGGTGACCAAGCGTTATTTGGAGGACATACCACTCAGGACATGAAAAGAAAGCTCGGCGTCAATGACAATCGTCCTCTCGCAGATTTCTTACCCACTCTTACTATTGCTGCAAAGAACCTCGCCGCTGAAATGACAAATTACAATGTAGAAACTAATGACCTACAAGGCGAAGATTCAATCACAAATGAACACGTCTTAAACAACTCTACTGTCCGCACCATGCTTGGCGAACGCGGGATAAAGCCAGAAGAATTGCCTCCATCAGAAGACATAAAGAAATTGGAACGACGTGTGAAATCGCAGGAAAAGAAGGTCGCAAAAGAATCCGCAAAACTTCCCGACAGCATCAATTCCGAAACTCTAAACAATTCAAATACATCGGATACATAAATTGAATGAATGCGTATGCTACAAGCACACTCATGAAGTCAAATGTCCTTGAGACGGGAGACTACTGAATTGATAATTTCAAAAGGAGAAATCATGCCTAATACGCCAACTACTCACATGAAAAACTGGCAGAAGAGCAAGCTCGTCTTGCTCGTTGAACTGCTGCGGCGGGAGTCGAGTCCTGAGAAACCGCTCCTGACGCCGGAAATCTGCGCCTATATGGAGAGTCTGGGCATTCCGTGCGACAGGCGTGTCGTCGCCCGTGATGTTCAGGCTCTCAACGAAATCGGGATTGTCGTCCACGAGGTCCGCATCGGGAAATTCAAGGGCTATTACATGGTCGGTGACAATGTTCCGAAAAAGAAAAAGAGCCGTAGCACAAGGGACGAAGCCAGCTTCACGACCGCGGAGCTCAAGCTTCTTATTGATGCTGTGCAGGCGGCAAGCTTTGTCACGGAGGAAAAGACCGACGAGCTTATCGACAAGATTGCCCTGCTCGGAGGCGGTCGTCGGGCGGAGCTTCTCAAAAAGAACAAAGTTCTTTTCAACACCAGAAAGCACTCGAACGAGAACGTCTACTCGAATATTGATGCCCTTGAGACTGCTCTTCTCAAAAAGAAGAAAGTCGTTTTCCACTACTATGACCTCGACATGAATCACGAAAAGGTTTATCGCCGGGAAGGACATCACTACGTCGTCGAGCCGATTGCGCTCGTCTTCAACGAGGACAACTATTACCTCAGCACTTACAGTCCGAAGCACGATTCGACCGCCAACTATCGCATCGACCGAATGGAAGATGTCGAGATTCTTGAGGACAAGATCTGCGAGAAGGCTTCGGAGCTTCGGGCTTCCATGTCGACCTACACCGGGCAGGTCTTCAAGATGTACGGCGGCAAGCCGAGAACCATCACCATTCAGTTCGACCCAAGTCTCGTTGGTGCCGTCTACGACCGCTTCGGCGAGGACACCGTCATGAAGCAGAGGAAGGACGGGCATGTCACCGCAAGAGTCAAAGTCCAGCTCTCCCCACCATTCTGGGGCTGGCTGTTCCAGTTCGGCAAGCTGATGAAGATCACCGTGCCGAAAGAGGTGGCGGAGGAATACAGGGAAAAGGTCCAGGATGTTCTGGAGCAGGAACCGTAAAATGTCGCCTGCCGGGCGACCACTTTTGGGAAGCCAGTTGCTATAATATAGTTGTCACTTGGAGTTAAGGAGGACGTGAAATGAATAGCGAGCTTCTGATAAACAGCCTCACTATTGACTGGTCTAAAGTCAGCCGTGAAAGCTATCTTCGAAAAATTCCTGCCATCAGCAAGCTGAATTATCTTGAATTCTCAAGCCCCGTGACCTGCTTTGTCGGTGAAAACGGGACGGGAAAATCTACCCTGCTTGAGGCTATGGCTATTTCATTCGGGTTTAATCCCGAAGGCGGAACTGAGAATTACCTGTTTTCAACACACGACTCTCACTCTGAACTATACAAGGCTGTCAGGCTGTCCAAGGGCACGAAAAGACCAAAGCACGGTTTCTTTCTCAGGTCGGAGTCCTACTATAACATAGCAACATATGAAGAATACTACTACCATGAACCAACTCTGCACGTCAAATCGCACGGCGAGGCATTTCTGACCATTGCAGAAGATGACTTTGTGCCATATGGTTTGTATTTTCTCGATGAACCGGAGTCTGCACTTTCTCCGCAATCACAGTTGGCGTTTCTGTATGAAATTTATAAGAATGCAGAAGCCGGTGCTCAGTTCTTCATCGCAACTCACTCACCGATACTTTTGGGAATTCCGAACGCCGAGCTTCTTGGCTTTGACGACGGAGAAATACACAAGTGCCGCTATGAAGACACCAGCCAGTATCAGGTGATGGAGCTGTTCATCAACCATCGGGGACAGGTTCTCCGGCATATTTTGAACGAATCGGACGAATAGTCCGAAAATAATTTTAACCAAGTCGCAAACCTACGACATCAAAATCTTGTTTTTTATCAAATGCTATGTTATACTTATCCCGTAAGACAAATTTAAACAAATTTCAAGGAGGAAATTAATATGAACATGAAGTACACACCTGCAGAGGCTTCCAAGCTCTTAAGAACACTTACCGAGGAACATGACAATTTAGCAGCTCGTGAGCGCTCGCTCGACACCTTCGGAGCGTTTGCCAACGAGGATCTCGAGACCGTCCGCCCCGATTACGACTACGCTGATTATCAGCGTGAGCTCTCAGAGCTCGAGAGAAAAATCCGCACGGTCAAGCACGCGATAAACGTTTTCAATGTGACGACGGTTTTGCCTGATACCGACGGGATGACGATTGACGAGGCTCTCGTCTGCCTCCCACAGCTTTCGGCAAGGAAGCGCAAGCTCGCCACCATGTCGATGAGAGTGCAGAAGGAGCGACTGATGAGTACCCGCACGACCACCGCCGCCGTCTCCGAATTCAAGTACTCGAACTACGACATTGCCGAAGCGAAGTCCGACTACGAGCGCACTGTCGCCGAAATCACGGCAATTCAGACCGCCCTCGACCTTGTCAATAATACCGAAACGTTTGAGATTGACATCTGAGTAAACTTTCCGAACACAGCCACAGCTTTTTTGAGATATCACCGGTGTGTATGGCAGGAAGGTTACGGTTTATCGTAAAAGTAGCCCGGGTCACATCATACTGTTTGTTGATGTTAATGTTTATGGTTCTGGGAAAGGTTCACCCACCAGTCATCCATAATTTAAATTTTCGCTGAAGCTGTGTTGAAAACTTGCGCTTTGCAGAAAGCAGAGTGTGCCCTCCCCGAAGTTCGGTTTCAGGGGAGGCATAGTAACAATTAGAATTTTATGAAGTCGGAGGGTTTGAAATGATTGATAAGACCAAGCTACGAAAGTACTTAGAATTATACAAAAAGGATTTTTATCCATACATATGGGAAAAGAAAGATAAAAAGACCGGTATAAAATGTGGTGGTGAATGTTTCAAATGGGTAGCTATCAAGACGTTTCAGGATAACTGGGATATTGAAGCAGAAGACTTTGCTGACACGCTAAAGCAATCACTTTCGCAAACGGGTTCTCTTTTGTCTACAGCGGGACATTTCCCAAGGGCAATGATTGAAGGCTTTGCAAAAAGTGCGCCTGAGGAAGTTCGAACTATGTTCCGAAATCTGTTTAATGAACGCGGTGGAGTTGATGTAATCACCAGAATTGAGCAGTTTAAAGAAAGCTCTGTTGAACTCCTAAAGAAGTATGGAGGAGAAGCACGCAATCATTATCAGGATGAGAACGTAATTAGCACATATCTTTGGCTTCGTTATCCGGATAAATACTATATCTACAAGTACGGTATTGCCAGTAAAGTTTCTAAAGTGCTTGACAGCGATTATCAGATTGAAACTATCAGCAAAAATGATTATACCAGCGCAGAGAAAACTCTCAGAAATTTTTATAGTCTTTATGACGAGATTTGTGATTGTGTAAGTGCTGATGATGAGTTGACAAGTCTTCTCAAAGAACATCTTTCTGACGATTGTTGGTCAGATCCATCCTATCGAACATTGACAATGGATGTGTGTTTCCATATTTCTTGGTGCTATATTAATGGCGAAACAGCCAGAGATAAGTATGAATTTATATTCCC
Organism: Oscillospiraceae bacterium; assembly: GCA_021199355.1. Lineage (GTDB taxonomy): Bacteria > Bacillota > Clostridia > Oscillospirales > Ruminococcaceae > Faeciplasma. Next base: position 26,065 of record JAJQIF010000005.1, on the reverse strand, counting down.
TATCAACTATTCACCTAAACTGACTGTATCAGATTGGACAGAGCTTCTTCGCAACCCCGATGTATTTACCGAAAAAGGCTTGCAGGTGGTCACAAGAATAAAGGACTATGGTGGACAGGCTACTTGTTTGCAACTGTCGAAAAAATACGGCGAGGACAAGAATTTCTACATCAGCAATACTACAAGCGTTGCAAAAAGAATTTGCGAAACAAAGCACATTAAGCCTGATACCAGAAGCGACGGAACGCCATATTATTGGTCTGTTCTCTATGTCGGCAGAAATGCTAATGATAATGAAGATGGGAGCTTTGTCTGGAAACTGAGAGACGAGCTTGCGGAGGCGTTGGATAATATGGATTTGAACGGGATTGAGCTTTATTCTTCGGCGGAAAATGCTGAACCTTGTGCAGAAAAAGTGCAGTATAAAAACCGTTACTCTCCTGTGCTTGTTTCTTCAAAGAATATAATCTTCCACGGTGCGCCGGGAACAGGAAAGACTTATCTTGCAAAGGAGATTGCGGCGGATATTGTCTCCAGTGGTGAAACAAGCGATTATTCGAAGCTTTCCTCTGAACAAAGACTCAGGATTGAGTTTGTGCAGTTCCATCCAAGCTATGATTATTCGGACTTTGTCGAGGGCTTGAGACCTGTGCTGAACAGCGACGGCTCGATGGGCTTTGAACTGCGGAATGGCATATTCAAGAGCTTTGTTACCCGTGCAAGGAAGAATTATGAGGACTCTCTGGAACGTGGAGAAGAGCCGGAAAAATTTGTCTTTATCATCGACGAGATTAACCGTGGCGAAATTTCAAAGATTCTCGGTGAGCTTTTCTTTGCCATAGATCCGAACTACAGAGGCACTGCCGGTGAAGTTTCAACGCAGTATTCAAACCTGCATGAGAACCCTGACGAAAAGTTCTATGTTCCGGAGAACGTCTATATTATCGGGACAATGAATGACATCGACCGTTCTGTTGACAGCTTTGATTTCGCAATGCGCCGTAGGTTCAGGTTTATAGAGCTTGGCGCGGATGAGAATATTGACATGCTCGATTCTCTGGGTGAGTTGAAACCGGAAGCTGTCCGCCGGATGAAGTCATTGAATGCCGCAATCGCAGAGGTTGAAGACCTGAACAGGAACTATCAGATAGGTGTGGCATACTTCCTGAAGCTCAAGGAGATGAGCCTTGATGAGCTGTGGACAGATAACCTCAAGCCGCTTCTTCAGGATTATGTTCAGGGAATCTACGGTGAGGAAGATATTATGAAGACTTTTGAGAAAGCGTACAACTGCCAGAACGGTGATACGGATGAAGAATCTGAAAATTGAAGATAACCGGCAATTTCCGAAAGAAGACTTTGTAGATATATCTCATATAACAGAAAAAGTTGCAGATAAGACGATGAAACAGCTTGAAGCTGATGGATTGTTTGTCTTCTCTGAAGCTGTGAAAGCGTCCAAGGATATTGACGACGAGCAATTTGTGCTTAGAAGCGTCAATGGCGACTACCGTACCGGAAATATCATGGGGCTTATCGGATGCGGTGATGAACGGCTTACGATAACTTCCCGCTTCTGCCGGAGCAACAGCGATTTCTTCCTGCAATATTTACTTCAAAGAGTTCTTGAGTATCCGAACGTTGTCAGCCTTGAAACTGACACACAAAGAGGCAACCAGATACTTGATTTGCTGATGCTCTTGTTTCCTGTTTACCTTAAGCAGGCAATGCGTAATGGTGTTTACAAGACTTATGTCTGCAATGAGTATAACGATTGCAACGTGAATGGCAGAATAGATGTTGCCAGACACATTGCAAAGAATACGCCGTTTGTCGGAAACATTGCCTACAGCAAGCGGGAATACTCATACGATAATTTTTTGACCGAGCTGATACGTCACACAATCGAATTTATCAGATGCAAGCCAATCGGCAGATGTATTCTTTCAAAGGTCAGAGACGAAGTTGGACTTATAGTAGATGCAACTCCCAAATACAATCGAAATGACAGAACAAGAGTCATAGCGGATAATAAAAAGAATGCTATAAGACACTCTTACTATCGTGAATATCGCCAGTTGCAACGGCTTTGCATTCTTATACTGCAACATGAAAAAAGTGAGGTCGGCTTCGGATTTCAGCGAGTTTACGGCATACTGTTCGACGGTTCATGGCTGTGGGAAGAATATGTCAATAAAGTTATCAATGAGGATGGCAACCGCTTTCACCACCCAAGAAACAGAGATGGAAAAGGCGCACAATGGTTGTTCACCGATAATAATGGTCTTATTTATCCTGACTTTATCAGCTACAGTAGTAAGAACCGAATTATTGCCGACGCAAAGTACAAGCCGGTGGAAAATATCAGGAGCAATGACTATTTGCAGATGCTTGCGTATATGTACCGCTTTGATGCGAAAACCGGTTACTATTTCTATCCTGAAGTCGGCAACTCCAAAGACGTAAGGATGTACCTGAATAAGGGAACAACTTACGAGCATAACGTCTTGCCGAGAGATGATATTTGCGTCGTAAAGCACGGCTTATCAATTCCTGATGGTGCCGGTGACTATAGGGAATTTGCTGCTGAGATGAAAGAAAGCGAAAGAAAATTCAGGAAAGAACTAGATATAAGGAGGTAACAATTATGCAAATCAGAAATTCCAATCCTGACGGCAACAAGGTTTTCTTCCTTGAGCCGGAGGAAAAGGGCGAGAGCCACGTTATCATGCACACGCTTCACTGGAATGAGCCTTCTGAGGTCGCAGGGCTTCTTGCGATGAATTCTGACAGGGATATGGATCTCGGAGTGGAGCTTGTCATCAATGAAACGGACGACAGAAGCTTCATGGTTATTCACAATTCCCGCATAGACGTTCCCTACCCGAAAATCTTTGTTGCGAAGTATATAACCGACGATTTCGGCGACAGGGTTATTATTGATGTTGAAGATGGCGACCTCGACGTTATCCCGTTCATCAGAGACAGATACCTCACCCTTGATGAGACAATAATCATTCCACTGGTTCTGAATCCCGAATGGGATGGGGACGATTCAGATATCCTCAACGACCTCGGCTGTGCATACGAAAAGGGCACTATTTTCGAGCAGGATTATACCGCCGCCTACAATCTCTTCAAAATAGCCGCCGACAAGGGCGATGAGGAAAGCCTTTTCAATCTTGGATTGATGTATGAACACGGCAGAGGTATCGAAAAGGATATTCCAAAGGCAATAGAAGCGTATAAAGCTGCTTCCGACATGGGTGACATTGATGCAATGCTGAACCTTGGGCTGATATATTTGTCTGGAGAAGACATTACACCGAATTACGATGAAGCGTTCAAGCTATTCAAAAGAGCTGCCGAGAAGGGATGCGAAGGCGGAAAATATCATCTGGCTCTCTGTTATTACTTCGGAAAGGGCACTCGCCTGAATTACAAAAAAGCCTTTCCTTTGTTCAAGGAGCTTGCTGACGATGGAGACGTCAATTCCTGCTACTTTATGGGCTGTCACTATAGATTTGGACGCGGTGTGAAGCAGAATCTCGATCTCTCGAGGAAATATTTCCGCAGAGGTTATATTTACGGAGATGTCGATTCAACAGCGGAGATGGGATATATCTATGAGTACGGACTGGGCGTGCCGGTAGATCTGAATGCTGCTTATGACTATTACTCAGAAGCAGCTCAAAAGGGGCAGCCTTATTCAGTGGAAGCGGTAAAGAGGTTGAAGGGAGGAGAAGCTGATGATTAAAAATTCTGATCCGAACGGGAACAATGTGTTTATCTTGGGACCTGAGCCTGAGGGAGAGAGCCATATTATCATTCATAAAATGAGCTGGGAGCACTTCAGTCCGACCGCTAAGCTTCTGGGGCTGGAAGGAAGCACAGGTAAAGAGGTTGGTTATGAGACAGTATACAATACCAAAGATCACCGCACCTGCATGGTCTTCTACAACTACAATACATACAAGCCCTACTCTAAGGTGGCTGTGGCTAAGTATATCAAGGACGAAGAAGGAAACGAGGTTCTGATTGATGTGACAGAGGACGACCTCGATGTAATTCCTCATATCAGGGAAGATTTCCTGACGGCAGACGATGATGTCCCGACAATCCGCCTCAAGTTCAACCCGAACTGGGAGGGAGAAAAGTCGGAGCTTATCAGCGACCTTGGAGTCGCCTTCGCGTCCGGAACTATCTTTAAGAAAAATTACGACATTGCTAATAAGTTGTTTCTGGCTTCGTCACGAGCCGGAAGCCTCGTTGGAACAAGAAATTTAGCTCGTGTTCATGCTATCGGTTTGGGCGTAAAGAAAGACCCACAATTCGCCGTTGAACTCTACAAAATTCTCGCCGATGAGGGTGATGAAAAATCTATGATAGCCCTCGGTACAACCTATGAATCGGATGATTTGGGTGAGCCGGATTACAAAGAAGCTTTCAAGTGGTATAAAAAAGCCGCTGATTGCGGAAACCAGACAGGTATAATCAAAACAGCCTTCAACTACTATTATGGTCGAGGCACCCAGAAGAACTATAAGAAAGCGTTTGCGCTGTTTGAAGGTCTTGCAGACAGAGGAGAGCCGACCTGTTGCTATCATGCGGGTCTATGCTACCAGAACGGACAAGGTGTCGTGAAGGACTATGCCAAGGCAAGAAGATACTACCGCCTCGGAGCATCTGCCGATGACGACCTCTGCCTTTCCAAGCTCGGTGAGCTATACGAAAAAGGTCTCGGTGTGAAGAAGGATCTTGACGAAGCCATCAGGCTCTATCGCCTTGCAGCGGATAAGAATGAGCCAAGTGCTATTGAGGCACTCAAGAGATTAGAAAATAATCAGAACAGTGAGGAATCTCCATGAACACCAACCACATCAAGCAGGTTTTCCAAAACTACATAGAAAACTTTGAACTTACGAACAACCAAGAGCATAAGGAATATGTCAAGTGGATAGTGACTGGGAAATTTCACAGGCTCATGGATGAAGCTTTATCGAAAAGCGGAGCAGAGTTTGCCGAGGCTCTTAAAGAAGTCAAGGCGAATACATGGATAATGATTGACAACGGTATGATTCAGCCGTTTAACGGACTGGTTGAGTTCGCCAAGCAGGAGCCGGATACCGTCCGTCAGATGTTTATCGACCTGTATTCCGACTATGGCGGAGGCCTCCACGTTCTTGAAAGAAAAATAAGTGAATTTGCCGCTAAGAGTAACGAGCTTCTGGAAGAATATAAACCGGGAAGCTTCCGCTATAAGCAGGATTTCCATGCAGTGATGGGTTATCTGTTCTTGTATGAACCGGATGTTCACTATATGTATAAGAGTACGGAAGCCCGTGCATTTGCAGATTGCATAGAGTTTTATGACGACTGGGATTACGGCTTCAATGTCAAGCTTGATGTTTACTACAGAATGTGCAACTGGGCAATAGAGCAAATCAACGATTGTCCCGAACTTCTTGCAACTAACCAGAGCAGATATGAACTACCGGACGGTGCCGCCTTTGCTCCCGATGAGAGCAAGCATCTTCTTCTGTTTGATATTATCTACTGCTATAACACCTACGACCTTGACAAGGGCATAGAGTACAGTCGCCTTAATACGGCTGATAAAAAGCTTCGGATAGAAAGGCAGAACAAGGCAAAAGAGTTGTGGCTTGAGTATGAGAAAGTGGTTGAGAAAGAACAGAAGCTGTGTGAAAAGCTTGACTTTGTGAAATCTCACCTTACAGAAGGCACTGTGCTATACTACAAGGTGGGAATCGGGTATCTGGCGAAGTATCAGAGAAGAACTGTCAAGTCGTGTGATAATGAGTGCATGATTGAAGTGACCGATGATACCGGAAATATTTCCAAGCTAAATGCTCCGCATATCTTCTCAAGTAAGTTAGCTAAAACCGACGACGGCATTCTCGAAAGTCTCGCTGAGACCGAAGAAGACTATTGGAAGGATTTATGCGAGCCTCAAAAAGTTTATAGCAGAGTTAAAAACGCAGAAGAAGCCTTGGAGCCATACCGTGAATATCTTTAATTTATATAGAAAGGACGTATCCCTATGACCGAATCCATCACACAAGAAAACCAGAAACTGAACGAAGCGATTATCTTCGCCGTGAACCAGCACGCAGGACAGCTCCGCAAAGGAACGAATCGCCCGTACATTCTGCATCCGATTGAGGTCTTGCAGATCCTCCATTCGATGAAAGCGGACACTAACCTTATGATTGCTGGACTTCTCCACGACACGGTTGAGGACACCGGTGCGACTGTAGACGAAATCCGTGAACGCTTTGGCGAGGATGTTGCCACTCTCGTTGCTGCTCACAGTGAAGACAAGTCGAAGACCTGGGATGAACGCAAGACCTTTGCCATCGAGGAGCTGAAAACTGCCGACAAGCGTCTCAAGATGCTCGTCATGGCGGATAAACTCTCGAATATGCGAAGCATCGAGTCGGACTACAACGAAATCGGCGAGGAGCTCTGGAACCGCTTTAATGCGCCGTTCGAAAAACAGCAGTGGTACTACACCGGCATCAAGGACGCCCTCTGCGACATGGCAAACTATCCCGAAACCAAGAAGTGCCATAGCGAGCTTGCGGGAATCTGGGAGAGAGTGTTCAAATAATTTCCGAAAAATATTGCAATTTCAACCGCAATGTGCTATAATGTAATCACCATAAAGAGTGTGCGAGGGACAAGCCCGTTGACCACACAGCAACCTGCCGATTGGTAAGGTGCTAAAGCTTGATTCGATGGGACGACGGATAAAAATTCAGCTCTCATCGAAACGATGGGAGCTTTCTTTGTGGGAAGATAATCTTACAAGGAGTGTTAAAAATGAGAGAAGGAAGCATTACAACAGGCAAAGTTTACTATGACACGGGAGAACTCTTTTTTGAAGGAACATACTACGATGATGCCTGGCATAATCTTTACCCTTGGCAACCACTCGATCTGATTAAGGGCGTTTCGTACTACAGGAACGGGAATAAATACCGTGAAGGCAAGTTCCAACGTGCTGGGTTACTTGAGGGAAAGGAGTACTATGAGTCGGGAGCGCTGAAGTTTGATGGCATTTTCAACGATAAGCGCAGTGCCAAGAGCTACACCATTAACGGAATTCTCATAAATGAAAAGGGCGAGGTGTCTCCCTATGGAGAAATTACCGTCCCAAGGAATTACTACGGACCTTCCTACCCGATTGAGGGCAAGTATTATTCAGAAGACGGCGAACTCATCTACGAAGGAAAATTCAAAGTAGTCCATCGTGGCAATTTGGGCTATCCACAGGTTGTCTTTCCTGAAGGATACGGAAGCTTGACGGTGACATTATGAAAGAGAGAAAGAACAGAGCTGATTGGATTCAGTACGAAGGCTTATCCGAAGTTGACTTGAAGAGGGTTGAGAGGGGCTTGCAGGAGTTCTTCGAGAATCCTTATTGGAAAAAATACTACGAAAAAGCTCCATCGGACATTTGCAGGGAGTACATAGCCTTGGGCTTCGCGCGAAGCGTGGACTTTTTCGATTGTAAAACGGATGTTGATAACAGCGGTCTGAAACGGCGCAAGGATGACCTCATCGCCTACTTTGACATTGAGGACTGGCGCTACACCATCATCAACGCTGGTCACTATATGGCAAAGATAAATCTCTGCAAGCAGATGGAGGAATACTTCCCCGGCTGTGGAAACTCGAGGTTTATTTATGGGATGGAGTAAAAAAAGCAGCCAGGGTTCCGGCTGCTTCATCTTACGTTATCGGTCTGCCTTCCTTTCAACCGCAACAATATCCAATATCTATCGCAACATCTCCAACGGTCATCTTCTTTTTGAAATCGCATTGGATGTACTCTCTGTCCTTCATCACTCGCTCCTCGGCGCCTTCTTCGGAATGACGATAATCGCAAAGCATAAGATACTTCTTTATTGCTGCCTCATATTCCTCGTAGGTCATCGACTCGTCGAATCTCTCACATTCTCTATAGAGAAATTTTTTTCGCTCTTCATCGGTCATATGCGACACCATGCCTTTCGTGAAAATTGTTGCAGAAGACTCCAACAATCATATTATATACTACTCGAAAATAAAAAGCAAGACTTCGATGTCGTAAGTTTGCGACTTTATAAAAAATTATTTTTATGGCAGGCTTCATCTTTAAAAGAAAAAGGACAAATCAAATTTCGATACAAAAAAAGAGCCCCAGCCGACACCCAAACCGGGTATCGACTGAGGCTCTCTTATTGTTTTCAAAACTGCTCGAAAATTGCGATATTTCGAACGATGTGCTTTTGTGAGCTATACGGAAATATCTCGTTCCGTGGCTCTGAGGAGCAAAAAATCGTCATTTTCGACCTTTATTCCGACTGTAAATTTCATCTTAGCGATGTAAAGCGTTTTTAGTTGAAGCTCCTTTCTTCTACTATCCTAAAGCATGACGCAAATTTCGACCAGTTCATTGACGTATCATTCCATGTCTATACAACAGAGGTATGCACTTTACAGTGCATACCTCTTTTTTTACCGTCCTCGTCATGCAGACGCCCTTGGTATTGATTTCTTTTAAACCTGTCTTATGAGTGGCTGGCTCAGGGGAGCCTTTTTGTATCTTGCACAAACTTTTATGAGTGCAAAAAGCCTCCCCTGAAATGGGGAGACAGTTCGCAAAGCGAACTAATGACCGCACGACGAAGTCGGTGGTGGAGGGGTTTCCGTCACTGATACATCCCATTCGCCGACAAAAAGCTATAAAGCTGTTCGCCGTGCTGTTGCTCCTCTGCCTGAATGTGGTTGAGGACGCGGCGGGCGTTCGGGTCGCCGAACTCGAAGACCGAGGTGTCATAGAGCGCCGAGACGTGCTTCTCCATCGCGAGCATGTCGCTGGCAAGAAACTTGTCGATGTCCGCCGAACGGGTGTCCTTGTAGCAGATTTTCTTGCACCAACCGTTGTTCTCGTCCTTCAAGATCCCCTCGGGCACCGTCGGGACGTTGCCGGAAAGCATGCTGTTCACGGTGTCGTAGTGGTTGTGCTCCACCTGCGAGATGCTTTGGAAGAGCTGTTTGAGCTCGCACGAGCAGGCTTCGTCTGAGTACTTCGAGTACTTCTCCCAACAGAGCTTTTCCTGGTCTTTCAAATCCTTGAGTAAGCCGATTTCTTTCTGAGTTAAAGTCATGCCATAATCTCCTTTATTTAAAGTATGGGAGTATTATGGCATGATTTTTTGGAATTATTCGCGTGTTAGGCTTCTAATTGTTTCCCAAGAAACATCGCCGCCGTCTGTGCCAATGTGAGCTGCAGCTCCGAGCCCTTGGTCTGGTTTTCGGAATTGAGGAAGCAGACCGCTCCCGCCAAATCGCCCGACGCAATAATCGGTGAGACTGCGAGCGCGTTCCGCCCGACACCCTCGACCGGTAAGATAGCCTTGCCCTCGGTGTCGTAAACCCAGCTCTTGCGGGTCTCGAGGAGCTCTTCCAAGCCCTGCGAAATCCTCCGCTCGGCGTACTCCTTTTTCTGAACGCCTGCCGTCGCCACGACGTGGTCTCTGTCAAAAATGACCACGGGAGCCGACCCAAGCTTGTGAATCACGTCTGCCGCCGACTCGGCACTGTCCTGCATTTCGCCGACCGGCGAATACTTTTTGAAGATGACCTCGCCCTCGCCGCTTGTGTATATTTCAAGAGGATCGCCCTCGCGAATCCTCATAGTCCGCCGGATTTCCTTCGGGATGACAACCCGCCCGAGGTCGTCTGTTTATGTCAAGGGGTTTCCGAAAAATTCTTTGGAATGATACAGATTTGTGGGAAGTGTTGATTTTCTATATCATGCTCAAGCCATCGGTGATTTGCTTGAAGAATTCCGCACTCCAGACATCCAAAGCGGAAGTATCCCGGATGAAAGGCTCGACATCCCGTTTCGCCTGTTCGTAATCTATGCTGTCAAATCGCTCGCACAGAATCCTTTTGAGTTCATCAAGAGACCACGGGTTGCTCTCAGTCATGAATCCCGAGTCAATCAGTCTCTGATGAAGGTGCTTCTCATTAACCGGCGTTTTGCGGGAAAGATAGAAAATATAGTCGTACAAATCCCGACCCTTGGTGCGGCTTTGCCATGCACGGCAGATGACCGCATGGAGCTTTCCGGCGAAGAGCGACGGCATATCATAGAGGTTGACCTCATAGGGAACGGGGAGCAGGCGATACTTATGCTCAAAGGTCGCATATTCAGGCGGATTCACATCCACCTCAAACTTGATTTTGATTGCTTCGTTGTGGTTCACACTGCTTGCAAGCTGCTCGTCGTCGAAAAATAAAATCAGATGCTCTTTTGTGTTTCCCTTCAAAAATGCCGAGCGGATGTCGCTGTCCTTGGTCTTTTCCTTTTCGGCAATCGTGACGTTCAGCCCGTAGGAGCGAACCTCTTTTTCAAGAGCAGGGAAGTATTCCTTTAAATCGAAGTCGGGGTCGGCGACCTCGAGAGAAAAATCCAAATCCTCGGAAAAGCGGTCGAGACCGTAGAAGATGCGGAGAGCCGTTCCGCCGTAAAAGGCGGCTTTTTTGAAGAAACCGGCTCTTGAAAGCCCGCAAAGAACTATCTCCTGCATTACTTCCTTCATGGCGTTTTTGCGTTCATAAAGATTATCCGTCGGGTAATCCTTCATCATCTGCTCAATTACTGCGTTCATTCCGAAGCCTCCTTAATGTCGTGCAAAGTTTCGCAATATTTGTCGAATGATAACAGCCCGCCGTCCTCTCAATCTCCCCCAAATCGAGTTTCATAAGCTCGTCCTCGTCAATCCGCAAGTCGTCAAAAAGCAGTATCCTCATCTGCGCCGAGTTTGCGACCGGCTTGACTGTGTAGAGCTTGTCGCAGAGAGCCTTTTCTGGCGTGGCGATGCGGTAATAGTAGTCCCCGTCCTTCATGATTCTTATACCGAGAGGAAAAGCTTCGCTCGGAATGTCACGATAGGTGAATGTCCCGAAAGCCGTTTCGTAACGCTTCTTCTTTTTCTTCTCGAAGGTGGCGCAGGTGACGGTGTAGACAGCTTCGGGAATCATCCCATAGAAGCTCAGGGCATACTCAAAAGAAATGTAGGAAGGACCATAGATGCTCTCCGCAAGCAGGTGGGCGGGAGTGTTTCTGTCTGTCTCGTAAAGCCCCTTGACGATGGGGAAGACCTCGCCGTTTCTGACCATCCGAGAAAGCTTGCTTTTCGGGTTGGCGTAATCCTTAAGCTTCTCCAAGAGCATATCGGTTGTTTTTATCATAATTTCACCTCGCAGTATCATTATACGATACTACGAGGTGAAAATCAAGTGTTTTTATAAATTTACATCCACCCTGAGATTTCTTCCACTGTCATCTTCCACTGCTCTTCCTGCGGGATTGTGGCAACGCCGTCGCCTGCTTGCTCGCCATAGCTTCCGAAGCCGGCGTGGTTGCCGCCGTCGATGACGATTTCGGTGTAATCGGTGGAGTAATCCCGCCCGGCTTCGAGGCTGTCCACATTGAGGACGCCGTCCTCACTGCCGTAGATGGAGAGGGTGGGGAGGTCGCCCAAGTCGTTCGTCGAGTAGGATGCAAAGAGGATGAGACCGTCGAGCTCGTCAAGATGGTTCGACGCAAACGACGCCGCCATTGCTCCTCCCAATGAGTGCCCGCCGATATACCAGTTCTCATAGGAGACGTACTCGGACATGATGCTTTCCGCCTTGTTCATCCCGAAAAATGCGAGGTTGAAGGGCATTTCGACGAGAAAGCAGTCGACGCCGTTCTCGGCAAGGCTCATCATGAGCGGCGCATACGCCGTGTACTCGACCTTCGCGCCGGGGTAGAATATGAGAGCCGTCTCGTTCCCGCCGCTGAACAGAATCCCGTCGTCAACCTGAATCACCTGAACGGTGCCACTGCTCGAAAGGTACCCGTCAACGTCGACGGCATGGTAATAGTCATTGACATACCAGACAAAGGCGACCGCCAGCACGGCGACCAAAACGACGATGATGATAAGGACTATTTTGCCTGTGGATTTCTTTGATTTTTGAGTTTTTGTATTGGGCATGGTGTCACCTGATTATCTTTTATTGTGGTATTATTATATTGTATTGCGAGGAGAAAATCAAGTGCCGGGCGGCAAAGAAGCACTTTCAATGTTGTTTTCGCTTCCTACGGACGCCTCCCCAAACCTCCAAACAATCTCCACGCTCTTCCCATCGTACACCAACACCCTCTCGACGGCATCATAAAGATGCTCCCGGAGCTGTTCGTCGGAAAGGGTCGACAGGTGAGTTGCAGTCTCTTGCTGTTCTTCTGCCGCATTTTTATCTTGAACGCTTGCTTTTAGCTGATTTTCTAAATCTTCAATCTGAGCTTTAAGCTCCGATTGCTTCACCGTCAGGTCGTCTTTGGTGGTGAGGTACTGCTCGGCGGTGATTTTGGATTCGTGATAGTTTTCGTAGAGGGTGAGCTTGTCCCTGCCAAGAGTATCAAGTTGGGATTTGAGCATTGAAAGCTGTAATTCCAGGCTTTCGCTCTTTTCTTTTGAACTGTTGTCGGCTTTTCGGGCTTCGACCTTGGTGATTTCAATCTGGCGCTTGAGGGCTTCGAAGAGGATTTCCTCAAGGTCGGATTTGCGCCAATGCACCTCCTCGCAGGGGCTTCCGTCGTGATAGCGGCTGTAGCGGCAGGCGAAGACGGTGCCGTTCGCCTTTTCGAGCTTGCCGCCGCAGTGCCCGCAGTAATAAACCCTGTCCGACTGGTCGTGAGCCGAGCGGGCGGACTTGCGCCTTCTCGAAATGGCGTTCATCGCCGCATCGTACTCTTCACGGGTGACGATGGCAGGATGGGCATTTTCTTTGATATACCATTCCTCCCTCGGAAGCCGCCGCTGGTTCTTGTCCCGGATAAACCGACTTTCACGAGTGTGGTTGACCATTGCGCCGGTGTATTTGATGTTCCCAATCAGGTTGTGAATCATGGTGTGCGTCCACTGGGGAATGACGGATGAAGACCTGCGGATATTCTTCTGCTGAGCCGGAGTCGGCACACCCTCCTCGTTCAGAGCCTTCGCAATGGCGGTGCAGGACTTCCCGGAAATGATGTCCAAGAAGATTTTTCTGACGGTCGGGGCGGTCTTCTCGTCGATAATGAGCTTGTGCCTGTCGTCGGGACTGACCTTGTAGCCGTAGGGGACGCAGGAAATCAGCTCGCAAATTCTTTGCATCACGCCCATTGCAGACTTGACCTTCTTGGATAAATCCTTGCTGTAGTAGTCATACACAAGATTTCTGAAAGCCACGTCCATGCCGATGGTTTTGCCCTTGAGCCGGTCGCTGTCGTATTGGTCGTTGATGGAGATAAATCTGATGCCGAGGAAGGGGAAGATATGCTCGAGATAGTCGCCGACTTCGAGATAGTCTCTGCCGAAACGGGAGAGGTCCTTGACGACGATGCAACCGATTTCGCCTTTTCTGGCGAGGTCAATCATCCGAGAAAAATCCGGTCGGTCAAAGTTTGTGCCGGAGAAACCGTCGTCGCAGAACTCCGTGCGAGGTAAGTCGCAGAGAGACGGAGCTTCGTCCAAAAACCTGTTTATCAGCAACCGCTGAGATGCGATGCTGTTGCTGACGTCTTTAATCCTGCCCGAACGCTTGTCGATGTCCTCAAGAGACAGCCTGAGATAAATTGCAATCTGCTCTTTCATTATGCCGCAAGCTCCTTTCTGAGCCGCTCGCTCAAGTTCATCAGAGCCGCAAGCTCGTCCATATAGCTGAGCCTGATTTCGAGCGAGCCGTCCTCGTGGAGCCTGATGGATTCGACAAAGGCTCCGACCATTTCGGTGGAGATTTCCGAAGCGTTATAGAACCGCTCGACCATGCACCGCCACTTCATCTCGCCGGTGAGCTGTTCCTCGGTCTCGGACTTTGCGGATTCAAGCTCGGAAAGCTCAAGCTCCAGTGCCGAAATGTCCGAAAGAATTATCTCCCTGTGGTGGCAATACTCATCCTGCGAAAGAAAGCCGTCTTTTAGGTCTATATAGAGACTACTGAGGACAGATTTCTTTTTCTCAAGCTGATTCCTGAGCGTTTTCAGCTTCTGCCGATTGTCGCTTTTCGTGAGCTTCGACTTTTTCAGAGCAAGAAGCCTGTGCAGACTCTCGTCCACGTCCACAAACACTTCCATCTGGGACCTGATGAAGGCGAAAACCGCCTCGTCCAAGGTCTCTTTTTTCATCTTCACGTCCGAGCAACCGGCTTTGCCATGCTCGGCATAGGTCGGGCATTTGAAGGTGAAATATGCCTTGGTTTTGTCCCGACTGATTGAACGTTGAAGCTTCATGACGTGTCCGCATTCGGCACAGGTGAGCTTCCTGCCGTAGATATTCTCGGCTTTCGGAAGGCTTGGATATTTGCCGGAGTTTGCTTTGCTTTTCTCCGAAGCCTGCCGGCTGATTTCCTGTACTTTTTCGAACAGCTCAACACTGACAAGCGGCTCGTGGGTGTTTTCAACGACAATCCAGTCTTCTCTGTCCGTGGTGTGAAACGGAAGCCCCTCATAGAGGCACTGACTGCCTTTTCTCTGCGCCATGTGACCGAGATAGACGATGTCGCCGAGAATATCAGAAATGACGTGCCTGTTCCAGAGAATCCTGTGCGCCACGTTATCCCTGTTGGTCTTGATGCCGTTGTCCTTCTTGTACTGACAAGGTGAGGGGATGCCGGCGTCGTTGAGCTTGCGGTTGATGCCGCCATAGCTCATGCCGTCTGCCCGCCACTCGAAAATCCGCCTTATGACCGGCGAGGTTTCGGGGCAGGGGATGAGGTGGTTTTTGTTGCAGGGGTCTTTTAAGTATCCATACGGCGCATAGTCGCCGATGAAGTCTCCCCGTTCCATCTTCGCCCGCAGTGCCGAGGTGACCTTTCGGGAGATGTCCTTGGCATAATAGTCGTTTACGATGTTAGAAAGAGATGCCGAGAGCTGAGCCTCATTTGTGACTGTCGCCGTGTCGTAATTATCGTTGACGGAAATAAACCGAAGCCCGAAGAAAGGACATATCTTCTCAATAAAATGTGAAGTATCTATATAATTTCTACCGAGACGTGAAAGATCCTTCACAATCACGCAGTCGATTTTCCCCGCCTGAACAGCATCCATCATCTTTTGAAACTGCGGTCGGTCGAAATTTGTGCCGGTGTAACCGTTGTCGACAAACAGAGATACTTTCTTTAAGTAAGAGCGGGCAGAAACGTATTCTTCAAGAATGGTCGTCTGATTCTCGATTGAGTCGGAGTCCTTGCCGTTGTCCTCGACCGAAAGGCGGACATAAAGGGCGGCGTTCCAGACACGGGCGGCGGTGTCGGGTTGGGTTGTTACTATGTTTTTTCTTGACGTTCGAGCCACTTAAACCGCCTCCTTGGTCTTTTCGTTGAGAAATTCGACTATCGCCGCAAACCTGTCCCGATGCCTGAGTTTCACATCGATGTCCTTATTATCACGGATATAAATCCTGTCAATCAGACTGACGACCACGCTTCGTGACAGCTCCTGAATGTTTTCGTACTGCTTGAACTGTGCGAGCCAGCCTTGCTGATTCGACATTCCGCTTTCGATGCTGTTCCGGTCGCCGATGAGCTGAGAGATTACCGCCTGCGCCTCGGTGATGTTAGTGTTAAACTGCTTCTTGAACGCCTCGTATTCCTCACGGGAGATGAAAGCCGAGCAGAAGTCCTCGTATGCTTCCGCAGAGAGCCGACGGTTTCTGTCGATGATTGCCTGCTGAAACGAGATTTTGTCCTCGATTTTCTTTAGTTCCCGCGCTTCCCAGTCGGCATTTTCGATGCAGTTCATAGCGTCCTCCATGACGAGGGCGGCGCTTATTTGCCCCTGAATGACGGCAAGAACGGCGTCATAAACGGTCTGCTCCTTTATCCTGTGGGAAGAGCAGGCGGAGCGGTCGCCTTTGTTGCCGTTGCAGACGAAATAGACATATTCCTTGTCGCCGCACCGCTCGACTTTGCGAATCATCGGGCTTCCGCAGTCGGCGCAGAAAATTTTCCCCGAAAAGAGATGCACGCCGTTTGCTCCCGAAGGGCTTCGGGTGTCGGTCTTCATTATCTCCTGAACCAAATCGTACTGAGCTGAAGAGATAATCGCTTCGTGGGCGTTTTCCGTCCGTGACCACTCGCTTCTGTCCTTGAGCATCGTCTTTTTGACCTTGTGGTTCGGGGTCGTGGTCTTTCCTTGAAGCAGTGTGCCGGTGTAAATCTCATTCTTGAGAATCCGGTAGATTGCAACCGCACTCCAGAGAGCCTGCGGCTTGGTCTGGAAGACGGTCCTTTGCTTCGAGCCTTTTGATTTCTTATATTCAATAGGGGAGAGAACCCCGTCGCGGTTCAGCCTGTCCGCAATCTGAGCGGGAGACATCCCCTCAAGCTTCCACTTGAAGATGTCCTGCACCGTGGCGGCGGCATCACGGTCGATAACAAGATGATTCTTGTTTTCCGGGTCTCGCATATAGCCATAGACAACCCGACTTCCGACGAACTGACCGCTCCGCCTCTTGGCATCCAAGTTAGTTCGCACCTTGATTGAAATGTCCCGGCAATAGGAGTCGTTGATAAGATTCTTGAACGGCAGAACGAGGTCGTTTGCTCCCGAATCGGGGCGGGCATTGTCGTAGCCGTCGTTAATCGCAATGAACCGCACACCAAGCGTCGGAAAAATCTTCTGGAGATAGTTGCCCGAGTCGATGTATTCACGCCCGAAACGTGAAAGATCTTTCACAACGATGCAGTCAATCTCTCCCGCCTTGACCGCATCCATCATCATTTGAAACTGCGGACGCTCAAAGTTTGCGCCCGAGTATCCGTCGTCGCAGTATTCCCGAATCACCGTTATTTCCGGGCATTTCTTCAGGTACTCCATAATCAGAAGCCTCTGATTCGAGATACTGTCGCTCTCCTGCTTGCCGCCTTGGAATGAAAAATCGCCATCTTCCTTTGATAATCTCAGGTAGATGGCGGCTTTGTAATCTCTGTCAAGAGTTAATTTCAGCATAAATCGCCACACCTTTCTTTTTTCGTCGGAAAACTGAAAGGGCGGCGTTCCACTGATTTTGTCCACAATCATTATAGCAGAACCGTGTGGAAAAATCCAGCCCTTCCTAAAAAGAATCATTTTCCAAGCGGCAAGTCACAGACTCGCAATGAGGTTTATAAAATTGTCGTTGATGGTCTCCGGAGTGTTAGCATATGAAACTCTGACCACAGTGTCGCCGACCTTGAACATATAGGGGTTCTTAATCTGCTCGACATAGGATTTCATCCGCTCTTCCAGAGGCAAGGTCCTGTCAATCCTTACATCCCTGATGTCAACCAACGAATCAAGAAGCTCGCTCCGCTTCTCATCGGGCTTCATAGCCATATGATCAACTCCTTTTGGATTAGTTTGGGCGGAATGTTGGGATGGTATGCGGGAAAATTACATTCTTGATTTATAGCCCGAATTGTGATACTATATAATTACAGTAGACATTTTCATAAGAAGATATGTGCGTTCACAAAAAGTTTACAAGACTTTTCTCCAGGAATAGTTGCATATTTTCAGATGGTCTGATATAATATAAGTGGGGACAGGTGCAAGTGCCGTTCCTAATAATCGGTTTGTCTCCGCCGTCAAGTGAGAAATTAAAGAAGGTGTTCCGCCACCTATATACCGAGTGCGGAACTTTAAAGCGGGCGTTTCGCAGCCCATATCCGAAGTGCGAAACTTTAAAGAGGGTGTTCCGCCGCCCATATCCCAAGTGCGGACCTTTAAAGTGCTGGAGGAGGGATTTTCCCTCCTCTTTTTTGAGGAGATTTTATATGGATGTGAAATTTGAGCAATTTGGAATCTACAATATAGATGTCGGATATCTGAAGTATTTGCATGACAACATTGACAGCGAAGTTTATTATTCCTCTGCAAAATATGAAAAGAAACCTTTTCTTGGACTTGTAGTTGGAATTGGGGCATATACATACTTCATACCTTTCACATCTTGCAAAGAGAAACATAAATCTTGGGACAATGTTTCGCAAGATCATTATGTCATTTATGAAGTAGTTGAAAAGGATAGGTTGTCCGAAAACGCTATTTGTGTTCCGATGAAAGACAATATGGTAAAACATATTCTTGCTGTTCTTGATTTAAAAAAGATGATTCCTGTTCCGGAAGGTATGTATTCAATGATTGATTTTTCTGAGATGGAAGACAATAAGTATAAGGCTTTGTTAGTAAAAGAGTATCGTTTTTGTCAGGGTATTCAGGATGGAATACTGCAAAAAGTTCATAAAATCTATGATTATCAGAAAAGCACAAAAAACGTACGCCGCTTCTATTGCAACTTTGAAGCACTTGAAAAGGGCTGTGAGGAGTACGACAAAGAAGAGTGATTAGTTAGAACCCCGATGGTTACCCAAACAGCGTGTAACTGCCGGGCTTATTTTTTATGTCAAGAAATCTCCTGCTTTCTTGCTTTTTTCGCTATGACATGGTATACTCACTGAGGTATTCGAGTACAAATCGGAATTGGAGGACAATTTCTTATGTGTTTAATATGCGATAGAATCAGCATGATCAAAAATGGGACAAACCCCTATTTTGTAAAAGAACTTGAAACGGGTTATGTTGTGATGGGAGACCATCAGCATTTTAAGGGATATACTTTGTTTCTTTGCAAAAAGCATGAGACAGAACTGTTTTACCTCGATAAAGAGTTTTCGGCGAAGTTCATGGAGGAAATGATTTTGGTTGCAGAAGCTGTCAAAAATGCTTTCCATGCCGAGAAAATAAACTATGAATGTTTGGGTAATGGAGATACGCATTTACATTGGCATCTGTTTCCTCGCGTAACAGGAGACATAGAAAACTATGGCAATGATGGTCGCGGTCCTGTCTGGTGGTGTCCAAGGGAGAAAATGTATGCTGATGACAATAGACCGGCAAGTGGGGAACTAGAAGAGTTAAAGGCAGCACTTCTGCGAGAATTGAACTTTACTAGTATATAAATTCCAGCTTATCGAACTGAATTAAACACATTAATATCTGAGAGCGACTTTACGGTCGTTCTTTTTTTGTAATCAAGAAAATCCCTACTCTCACCCAAAACCGGCTGCATCGTGAATCCGTCATGTTCGAACAACAGATAAGTGAGCGCGTCCCCGTAGTTCGGGTTCTTACTTGTACCGTGCTTTAAGATTGCCATGAACTTCATCCACCATCCCCGTCATGTCAAGCTGGATTTTGAGAACGGCATCGAGTGCGCTTTCCAACGCCCGCGCCCTCGCATCGTTTCTTGATTATTTCGTACTCCACGTCCGTCAGGCGAAACGTGATTCTGTGCGGACGAACAAGGTCCGCATCCTTCTTTGGCCTTGACATAATTTTTCACCTCTTTCGTTTTTGCCACTGCTCTGCCACTGCAACCGGCTTCGCCGCTGTGACTATTTTTAATAGGAACTAAAATCAAAACTTTTCGGTTTTGCGAAAGTCGAGGGTATGGGAAGCCGCAATTCCCATCAAGATTGTCGGGGCGGCAGTTCTCAGAATTGAGTTACTGTCTGACCGGGCGTATCTTGCTTTTGCGCTTCTTTACCCCCTCACTAACACAGGCGAGGGAGGGGGTTCGACAAGTCGTTTTTGAAGATTTCAAAAAATTTTTTGGAGCTTGCATTTTTGTCCCTTCACTAATGCTGAAAAAACAGGGGTCGTGACAAGCCTTTTTTTCAAAAAATTTTTGCTCCTCACTAATACAGATTTCAGATGCCTTTGGACAAGCTGGTTTGAAAAATTCTCTGAAAAAATTTTTGCGGATAATGAAAAAAGCAACCGGTGGGGTTGCTTCTTTGGTGATGTTGAGTTTTGTGCTTGACGAGCAGGGTAAAAACATTGCATTTTTTTGTCAGAGGGTGTATAATATTTGTTGATTATTGTGCTTTCTTATTTTGAAAGAACTTGATGCGAGAAAATCAGTCTTGCCTTTTTCGAATATGAGCTATACAAAGCGAAAGGATGTATCCATAATGTCGCATACAGATTTAAAATTTTTCACAAATGAACCCGAGCGTGACTTGTACAGCCGTTTTAATGCAATATTAAAAAGCAACACTCAGTTTTTTGATGTGTTAGTTGGCTATTTCAGAACGAGTGGTTTTTTCAAACTGTACCCGGCACTTGAGGATGTGGAGAAAATTCGCATACTGGTTGGACTGAATGTCGACAGGTTTACTGTCCGCATTTTGGATCAGGCAGGTGAGGAAGTTAGGATTTCATCAATTTCCGCAAAGGAAGGCAAAGAAATTGTTGAGGGAGAAATAGAAAAAGAATTTGAGCAAGCATCGACAACTTATGATGTGGAAAAAGGCGTAAGAGTCTTTATTGATTGGCTTAAATCGGGTAAGCTTGAGATGAGAATGTACACAGAAGCACCTATACATGCAAAGGTGTACATCATGAGAAAAGATCCGATTAAGGTGCCGGATATGTACGGAAGTGTTATTACCGGTTCAAGCAATTTTTCTGAAGCAGGTCTTGTCAATAACTTGGAATTTAATGTGGAGTTGAAAGATACCTCCGATGTCGAGTTCGCCCTGAATAGGTTTGAAGCATTGTGGAAAAAGAGTACAGATATTCGCGATGTTTACATAGATACTGTGGAAAAGGAAACATGGCTCCGTGATGATATTACGCCCTACGAATTGTATCTGAAAACCCTCTATGAGTATTTCAAAGAAGAAATTAACTCAGATAAAGAGAATTTTCAAATGCTTCTTCCCGACGGATATATGCGACTTCAATATCAGATAGACGCTGTCCTGCAAGCCAAGAAAAAACTGGATGCGTACAACGGGGTCTTTATATCCGACGTTGTTGGTTTAGGAAAGACATATATCTGTGCGATGCTTGCCAACACTTTTAACCGCAATGCTTATAAATTGATTATTTGTCCTCCAGTTTTACAGGACTATTGGAGAAATGTTCTTCAGGATTTTGATGTGTCACGTTGTGATGTGGTGTCACTCGGAAAATTGGATCATATAATCGAGAAAGGCGCAGATAAGTATAGCTACGTTTTTGTGGATGAAGCTCACCGTTTCCGTAACAGCGGAACCGAAAGTTACACGAAGCTTCACCAGATTTGTCGTGGGAAAAAGGTAATTCTAATCTCAGCGACGCCTATCAATAACTATACAAGCGATATTGAAAATCAGATTTACCTGTTTCAGCCTAAGCAGAGCGGCAATATCAACGGAATCAAAAACATCGAAGGATTTTTCCGTGGCTTGAATTCGAAATTAACAAAGATTCCTAAAGGAACGGATGCCTACGCAAGGCAAGTTAGGGAAAATTCCGAAGTTATAAGAGACAAGCTACTTCGTGAAGTCATGATAAGACGTACAAGAGGCGAGATTCAGAAGTATTATGCGGATGATCTCAAGAAGCAGGGACTTAAATTTCCCAGTGTCGGTAGCCCTGAAAAAATCGTCTACGAATTTGATGAAGCGACAGATGAAATATTCACCGAGACTATCTCAATAATAAAAGATTTTCGTTATGCACGTTATACGCCGTTGCTTTACCTGAGGGATAAGGCTAAATATGCATCAATGCAAACTGCACAGCGCAACATGGGTGGCTTTATGAAGGGCATTCTTGTTAAGCGGTTGGAGAGTAGTTTTTATGCCTTCAAGATGACTTTGACACGGTTCATCGAATCGTATGAGAAGTTCATTGAGATGGCAAAGTCGGGAAAAGTGTATATAAGCAAAAAGGTTGATGTGTATGACCTTCTTGACAATGGCGATGACGATAAGCTTCTGTACTATATCGAACAGCAGGATGTAATGGAGTTTGAAACCACGGAATTTGCACCGGCATTCATGAAAGACCTTGAGAGAGACCTATCGGATCTCAAGAGCCTCCGAGATATGTGGTCGTTCGTAAAAACGGATCCGAAGCTGGATGAGTTTAAAAAGGTTCTGTCGGAAAATGACGCGATGCGTGGCAAGAAGATGATCATATTCACGGAATCCAAGGAAACGGCTGAGTATCTTTGCGATAGCCTGAAAGAGATTTACGGAAAACGTGTTATCAACTTCAGTGGGCAGAGCTCACAGGTATTGAAGGTGGATATTGAAGAAAGCTTCGATCCTAAATTCAGAAGCCTTGGGAATGACAAGTATGATGTTCTCATCACGACCGATGTTCTGGCGGAAGGAATCAACCTGCATCGTGCTAATGTTCTTATTAACTATGACCTTCCGTGGAACCCAACTCGGATAATGCAACGTGTTGGTCGTGTCAATCGTGTTGGAACAGAGCATGATCGAATCTATGTATTCAACTTCTTCCCGACGGCTCAGAGTGAAAAGCATATGCCTCTTGAAGAAAGAATTTTGCAGAAGCTACAAGCCTTCCATGACACCTTGGGAGAGGACATCAAGTATCTTTCCGACGATGAAGAGATTTCATCTAAAAAGCTGTTCTCCGAATTGAATAAAGATATGGATGATGAAGAAAGTACGAATCCCGAACTGGCTTACCTTGGCGTTATTCGTCAGGTCAGAGACAGCAACCCCAATTTGTTCGGAGCAATTAAAGCTCTGCCGATAAAAGCTAAAAGCAGTAAGGACAGTAATTTGGTTGACGAGACGTCTACCGTAAGCTTTATCAGAAAGGGAGCTTTGAAAACATTCTTTGTATCTGACGCTAACGAGACCAGGCAACTGACTTTTATGGAAGCAATCAAGCTTATAGAGTCGGAGGAAAAAGCTCAGAGAGCCAGCATTTCACATGACTACTACGATTGCCTGAAGAAAAACAGCATGGCTTTCGATGATTTCATTCTGGAAGAAGAAACAGCATCGACAGAGAAGCCGATGCTGATTGGCAATGATGCTAAGGTAATCAGACTTCTGAAAGCAATGCACAGTGAACAGAGACTGACAGAGGAGCAGGCTGAAAAGCTTGATATTCTGATTGAGCGTATAGAGTCCGGCGATATTCCGGCAAAGGTTACCAAGGATATAAGTAAGAAGAGTAAAACGGCTACGGACACCTTGGAGCTATACTATGACATCATGAATATCGTACCGCAAAGCTATTTGAATGACAGTGTTCATAAGAAAGCAAAGGGAAACGATGAAAAGCAGGTTGTTTTGTCTGCTTATTTGAAAAACGGAGGTAGATAGAAATGGTAACGGATGCCGGAAGGATTCAGAATATTCTCGAAAGCGAGTTTTCTATGGAGAACTATGTGACTCTTGTGAAGGAGATTTTGTATTCAGCGGAAATGGTAGCTCCCTACAAGCAACAGCCGGAACGCACCAATTTCTCCTCACACATAGAAAGCCATTCCTACGTTGCGGATTACTATACCCCGGACAATAAAAAACTTTTGATTCTGGCGGTTCAGCTTAAGAAGGATGCTTATGTCGAAACATCACGGAGCACTCAGAGAAGCTACGCCAAGAAGCTGATAGAAAACAATAACGCCGATGCAGCTTTGGTTGCATATTATTCTGGCTCCGATTCCAAGTGGAGGTTGTCTTTCGTTCGCCTTGATTACGAAATGAAGATTGATAACGGAAGACTAAAGGCAACGGAGAATATAACTCCTGCCAAAAGGTACTCTTTCCTTGTGGGTAAGGACGAGCCGTCGCATACAGCCAAAGAGAGGCTCATAGACCTAGTAGCTCACACCGATTCAAAGCCGACACTTGACGATATTGAGGAGTCGTTCAGCGTTGAGAAGGTCACAAAGGAATTCTTTGAGCTATATTGCGAGAAATTCCATGATTTGAAAGACCACCTCAGTGGCAATGATGACTTTGTAGCGGAATCGGAAAAATGCGGGTTTACAGCAGAGCAGTTTGCAAAAAAGCTTATGGGTCAGATTGTCTTTCTCTACTTCCTCCAGAAGAAGGGCTGGCTCGGCGTAAATGTATGGAATCAGACGAACAGAGTTCTTGACGAAAAGCAGTACAATAAAGTTTATTACAGCACATATGGTGTCAAAGGCAAACTGATTAAGGAATATCTCCCGGAGATTTATACTAAGAGGGATGACAAGTATGTATGTGCGGATTTGTCCACTCTTGATAAGATTCCCGATGATGCCGAGGAAGCTATTGCCAACTGTCTCCCGAAGAACGAATCAAATAACTGGGGCAACGGCTCCAGAAAGTTTTTGAGGACACTTTTTGAATTTTCCAAGAAGAAGGGCTGTAATTTCTATAACGATTATCTTGAGCCTCTTTTCTATGACACACTGAACAGGAACCGTGGAGAGTGGGGATATTCCACCCTCTTGCACTGCCGTGTTCCGTTTTTGTCCGGAGGGCTTTTTGAACCGATAAACGGTTACGACTGGAAAAACTCAAGGTTGAACATTCCTGATGAGATTTTCTCAAATAAGAAAGACGATAACGACAGAAATGCCGACGGCATTCTGGACATATTCGATCGTTACAACTTTACAATGAGTGAAGACGAGCCCATGGAGCGTGAGGTTGCCATTGACCCGGAAATGCTCGGAAAAGTATTTGAAAGTCTTCTGGAAGTGGATGACCGCAAGAGCAAAGGTGCCTTCTATACTCCCCGTGAAATTGTGCACTATATGTGTCAGGAAAGCCTTATCAGTTATCTTGTTGGTTCAACAGGATTGCCAGAAGGCGATATCCGCGACCTCATTCTTTACGGAGATTTCATGAAGGATGAGGACAGCGTGAAGACGATACATGGTGTCGATGAGAACGGCAAGCCTTGCATGAAGTTTGATTACAACAAGGAAATGTATATTTCCGAGAATATACTTTCATTTAAGAACAATGTCAACCGCCTGAAAGAGCTTGATGATGCTCTTAAGGATATTCGTGTTGCCGATCCGGCGGTAGGGTCGGGAGCATTTCCTCTCGGCATGATGAGCGAAATAGTGAGAGCAAGGCAAACTCTGACTGTATATATGGCTATTGCGGCTGTGAAGGATGCCAAATCTGAGAGGCAGGCAAGTTTCATAAGAGGAGACTTATACAGAAGTCGCTCTGCATATATGCTGAAACAGCACACCATCAAGAATTCTATCTTTGCGGTTGATATTGAGCCCTCCGCCGTT
Source organism: Oscillospiraceae bacterium (assembly GCA_021199355.1). Lineage (GTDB taxonomy): Bacteria > Bacillota > Clostridia > Oscillospirales > Ruminococcaceae > Faeciplasma. Next base: position 914 of record JAJQIF010000005.1, on the reverse strand, counting down.
GACATAGCTCAGCTTCGCCTCTGGCTGTCACTGGTCATTGATGATGAAATAAATCCCAATGCAAGAAATGAGCTTGAAGGTCACAGAAATCCTCTGCCACTTCCGAACCTTGAATGCAACATCCTCTGCGGTAACAGTCTTGTGGATGAGTTTGAAGGCGTTAAGCTTATCAATCAAAGCACCATGCTGGGCAATGCAAACGGAGGCGAGCAGTTTGATTTCGCCCAGACACAATTTGAAGCCGCAATCCCTCCTCTGCTCAAAAAGCAGGACGAGCTGTTCTATTGTGATAGCCCGGACAAGAAAAAGCAGTTATTAGCTGAGATTTCCGAGCTTAAAACTGCCGCTATTGAGTCACAGTTGAATTGTATTTCTCCAGAGACGAGAGAACGTTACGAACAAGCCACCGAAAAGGCTTCCAAGCCGTTTATTCTGTGGCAACTTGAGTTTGCACGGGTCTTCAGAGACAAGGGCGGCTTCGACGTCGTCATCGGAAATCCGCCTTACATACAGCTTCAGAAGTCCTGCAATGACGAAACTGGAGAAAAGGTCGGTGACCAGTATCAGAATCTGGGCTTTGAGACCTATGCAAAGACTGGCGACATTTACTGCCTGTTTTACGAAAAAGGGCATTCTTTGCTTCACAAAAATGGCACTCTGTGCTTCATTACGAGCAACAAGTGGATGAGAGCAGGCTATGGAAAGGCTTTGAGGGGCTTCTTTGCCCAAAACACCAATCCGCTTATTCTGATTGATTTTGCTGGACAGAAAATCTTTGAATCGGCAACGGTTGACGTAAACATCCTCATGTTCACCAAGAGCGAAAACAAACACAACACCACTGCCTGTATTGCACAGGAAAAATGCAAAGACAATTTGAGCGTTTTTGTTAGGCAAAACAGCGCAAGCTGTTC
>JAJQIF010000002.1 GCA_021199355.1 Oscillospiraceae bacterium | reverse complement strand
GCATGAAGCGGTGCATCAATGTTCCCTTCTGGGCGGCGGTGAGCTCGGAGACGGTTTCCTTGAGCCTTGGAACCTTCGGGAAGAAGCTGACGGGGTCGTCGGCGGCGAGCTCGGAAACGGAGACCTTTGCCTCGGTCGAAGTCAGGACGGGGTCGTTCTTAAATTCAAAAGCATGGAGAAGCCTGGATTTGAGGTTTTCGTCGGGCTGAATCTCGCCTGAGAGCTTTTCGGAAGCTTCGAGCTGACTTAATTCGAGGGGTATTTCCTCGGAAATATCTGGGGTATTGGCTGTATCGGCATAGGCATCGTCGGGCAGGGCTTCGCGAAGAAGCCTTAACCTCGGATGCTTGCAGAGAGCCATCGTGAGCCAGTCCTGCATGCACTGGGCTCGACTCGAGAGCGACGACGGAATCTTCGAGCCGTCAATCTCATAAGAGAACCCGACTGCCCGCTCGGCGGTTTTCTCGTCGATATCATAGACGATGAAAAGCTGTTCCTTTGCTCGGGTCATGGCGACATAAAGAAGGCGGAGCTCCTCCGAGAGCATCTCGGAGAGGTTCTTCGACTCGACATACTCGGAGAATATGGTTTTGCGCTTGGTCAGGCTTCCATAGTCAAGGAAGCTCATGCCGACGCCGGCATCGGTGTTCAGGATAAGTCTGCCGTAGAGGTCTTTTTTATTGAACTTCTTCGAAAGGCGGCAGATGAAGACGAACGGGTACTCAAGACCCTTCGACTTGTGGATAGTCTTGAAGCTGACGGCGTCCTGCGATTCCGTGACGGTGACGGCTTCGTTGAAGTCGCCGCCGTTCTGGGAAATGTAATCTATGTACCGTAAGAAACCGTTCAGACCGTCTTTCGAGGACTCCCCATAGCTCTTGGCATATTCGAGCATGAGATATAAGTTTGCGGTCTTCTTGTCGCCGTCTTCGTATGAGGCGGCAAGGCTGATTAAATCCGTGACGTCGTATATCTTCTTGATAAGACGTGTGAGAGTCATACTCGAGGAATAGAGTCGGAGCTTTTTTATGAGAGCCACTGCCGCTTGGCACTTGTCACGGAGATTTATGTCGGAGCTGTCCTCCGAGATGTCGAGCATGTTGCGATAAAGGCGGTGCTTCTTGTTATAGAGCTTGACCCGGGCGAGCTCATCATCCGTAAATCCCATTATCGGGGAGAGCATGATACTTGACATCGGAATGTCGCGCATCGGGCTGACAGTGATTGAGAGAAGGTTTATAAGCAGTGAGATTTCACGGGAACCGAGATAGCCCGAGACGCTTGTCGAGGCGATTTTCAAGCCCTCGGTTTCGAAGCACTCTACCGCAAGTTCACCGTCGGGATTATTTCGGGACAGGACGCAAAAGTCGCCTGCACGGCAGGGTCTCTGCACCCCGCTATCGGTGACGGTCACTTTATCATTTATCATCTTGCGGATACGTCTTGCGATAGCAGTATATTCGAGCTCTTCCGTTTCGGCAGAGTTTTTGCCCTCGCAGTCGACCTCGATTATCGTGCAGGGGTCGTCTTCACCTTCGTACCGGGCTCCACAGACGAGCTCTTCCTCATTAGTGTACTCCATTTCTCCCAAATCTCGGGTCATGAGCGAAGAGAAGATATAGTTCGAGAAGTCGAGGACGGCGTTGCGGCTTCGGAAGTTGCGGGAAAGTATTATTTCACGAACGGGGCTGTCGGGGGATTTGCCCTGCAAGCGGGTGTTCATGAAAATCATCGGATTCGCCTGACGGAAGCGGTATATCGCCTGCTTGACGTCGCCAACGACGAAGACGTTCGAGCCGATTTCACCGAGATTGTCGGTATCGGAAATTGCCTTGAATATGACCTCCTGCAGGTTGTTGACATCCTGAAACTCGTCGATAAGAATCAAAGCGTATCTGCCGCTGTTTCGAATCTCTTCCGACAGTTTGGTTCTGTGAATTCTCCCGTCAGAATCACATTCGGCAAGAAGTCGGACGGTGATTAGTTCAGTATCGGCGAAATCGACGGCGTTCTTTTCGACCTTCATGCGCATAACCTCGTCCCAGAGCTCGTTTGTGAGCTTCATGAGGGATAAGAAGCATTCGGCGGAAAGCTCGGCGTCCTTTTCGGCATCGGCGACTGAGCAGAAGTAAATCCCCGCAATTTCTGCGGCGACCTCCTTGAGCCTCGAGTAGCAGTCCTTTGCTGACTCATAGAGCTCGTCCTCGGCGGCTGTGGATTCGACTTTTTCAGCCTTGGTCTGGCGTGCGGACTGCAAGCCCTTCCACGAAACGGTCGAGAATATTTCTCTGCATTCGTCCCAGTCATGATTTTCAGGGATGTCGCAGAGCGATTCGGCTTGGTCACAAGAGGCTATGAAAATGTCCTGAGCGGATTTATGGTATTCTAAGCTCTCTGCCAGATTGCGAAGACGAAGGCTGACGGTTCTTAAATTTTTGCAAAGATTGACTGCATCAGCTGTCCTGCCTCTGATGACGCTGTCAAGAGCGGTGCCATCTTTAAAAGATGCGAGAATCCTGTCCGCCCAGACATCCTTAAACGGCAAAGTCCGCAGGAAGCTGTAGAGCTTCAGAATCATGTCCCGGAGGATGGCGTCATTTTCTTTGCAGAAAAGCGAGATGAGCCGCTCAGTTTCTTCACGGCGGTCACGATAGGCGTTTTCTAAAACTGCCGTCAGGGCGCGCTCGGTGAGCATCCCCGACTCGTTTTCCTCCATGATTCTGACGCCGCTCTGGAAATCGGTTTCTTCGAGGTGGTTACGAACCATATCAAAACAAAATGAGTTGATGGTGCAAATATCGGCAAGCTTGAGAAGTGACTGCTGTTTCTGAATCCATGCGTTGTCGGGTTCGTCCGTTGCCTTCTTTTCAAGGGCATCCGAGAGCTTTTCACGCATCTGGGAGGCGGCATCGTTGGTAAATGTGACCGCAAGGAGCCTGTCGGCGGGGATGCGCTTTTCCTCGTCGCAGAGAAGACGGATGGTGCGCTCGACCAGGACCGCAGTCTTGCCGCTTCCTGCCGCCGCTGAGACTATGACCGGTTCATCTATGGCGTTTATCGCTTCAAGCTGTTCATTCGTCCAGTTCGGCATCTTGCTCACCTCCGTAATTTATCGCTTTTTTGAGTGCTTCGCCGTCTTCGGCTGTCACAGGCTTATAGATATAGCCCGCACGGGCGCAGACCGACTGATAGCCGCAATTTGAGCACCTGACATGGATGGAATCGGGTCCAGCAGGGACGGCATCAATCTTGCCATTAAGCAGGTCGTTGCCGAACTGCACTGTTTTGTTCTTTGCAAAATCCCGAAGAAGCTTGAAGCTCTCCTCCGAAATCACGCTTGATTGCTTGGTGTAGGTTCCGTCACGCTTCTTTTTGACGGGGACGTATTTCCCGGAAATACTTTCGTCCATGGCGGCGACCGCTTCGTCGTTCTCAAGAATAAGTCCCGAGCGCTTGAGCTGTTCGGCACGTCGTTTGAGGCGATTTTCCGCATCGTCTGACAACGGCGAGTAGTCATCTTCACACTCAAGAAATCCCGCTTTCATATAGAAGATTCCGGCAGGGGTGCAGTCACGGAAGCTCTCGTCTGTACCCTCGGTCAATGCGACCATATAGAGGAGAAGCTGGAGATTGAGACCGTTATAGATGTCCTCGAATCTGAACGCCTTACTGCCGGTTTTATAGTCTACGACTCGGATATACTTTTTGCCGTCCTCCGACTCGTAGGCGTCGATTCGGTCGACAATGCCACGGATATTGATTTTCAGGTTACCATTTATGGGTATCGAAAGAACGCTCTCGCCGTTTTCACGGGAAAGGTCGTACTCGAAGCGTACAGGTCGGAACCTTGACACTTGGTACTCTTCACGGATATTGAATAGAATTTCACAGCACGCCGAAGTGAGACGGTCATAGTCGGCTTTAAACTTATAATTCTTGCCGAAGTCACCGCCGAGGTTTTCGCTCTCGTAGACTTTCAGAAGCCCGTCTACTGCGGATTTTATCTCGTCATCGGTTGCTATATCAAATTTATCGCCGAAGCGCTCGAGAATATTTTCAAAGACGAAGTGCATAACCGAGCCACGGTTGGCGGGGTTGACAGTCATCGGCTCGACCGGCTCGATTCCCAAGCCGTAGCGGATGAAATAGCTGAACGGACAGTGATTGTATGTGTCGATTCGGCTGGCAGTGACGTTGATATCGTGCGAGGCGAAAACAGACTTTGCAACCGTCGGCGAAAGGCGGTGACCCTGCTGGTTTCCGGAGCCTCCGAGGCGCATAAGCCTATTCTCTAATTCGGGCAGAGTTTGCAATGATTCTCTGACCGCTTCGAGGGCGCTTTCATCTTCGGATTCGCCGACGCAATATCGATAAAAAGCCGCTTCGGGTGCGGAGCAATAGAACGACAGTGGCAAGCTGTCTGCCTTGACAGGCTCGATACCGAGGCGCTTGATTGCTCTTGTGACGGTTATCGACGGGCGGAGGTGCCTGCCGGTGGTGTCGGAGACGGTGTAGGAGATTACCTGAAGCTCGCTCGGGCAGGTCAGGACCGAGAAGCAGTCGAACCTGCCGCCGGAGATACGGCGATTGTCGCTGACCTCAAAGCGGAGCCCTTCCTTCTCGAGAAGTTCGGCGTCGCGTCCGCTGAAAATGCCTGTTTTCTTCGAATCGTTCGGGAAGATGCCGTCGTTTGCGCCCATGGTAAAGGCGACTTTGGGAGAAGTGATGACAGAACGTGATAAGTCCGAAATTACCACGCAGGAGAGCTTTTGCGGAGGGTTCGAGATTCCGCTGTCTGAAAGCGAGAGCTTCAATAGCTCGCCAAATTCCTTAAGAGTGAGCTTGTCATTGCCAATGGTGTTGTATACTGCGGCGACCGAGTTCATGAGTGCATTCCAGAGCTGTTTGAACTGCCTTGCGGCTTCAAGCTTTTCGTCCTCGTCATAGTAGCTGTCGATGATGTCACGGGCACGTCTGGTCAGATGGCTTTCCTCAAGACAGTCGCTGAATGCCGATGTTACCGTTTTCGCGTCGGCTGATTTGCAGGCGTTGTGAAGCTTTCGGAGCGGCTCGATTATCTTCCGGCGAATCGAGTTGAGGCGTTCGAGCTCTCTTTCCTCGCCGACGGTAAAGTCAGATAACCACATATCGCCGTCAACGTTCCAGCGGACGGTATAGTCCTCTATCAACGAGGTTTCGAGCTCGTCGAAGTCGGAGAAGGGCGAACGTACATACTTCATAATTCTGTCGGTGTCGGGTTTTCTCGTCGATGCGGCGTCGATAAGTGCAAAGGTAAAGAGCATTACAGACATGTCCGAAGCCTTGTGCTTCTGGTCGAGGAAATACGGAATATCGTATTTTTCGAAAGACGCTTCGATTGCGTCTTCGTAGGTCGAAATATCGCTTGCTATTACCGAAATGTCATTGTATGTATATTTGCCGCCTGAGACCAAATCCCGAATGCTTGCGGCGACAAAGTCCGCCTCGTCATAGATTGAGCGGCATGAGTAGATTCTGACACTGCCGTCCGGCTCGGAGAAAATACGATTTTTACCGGCAACGAAGTTGCCGTTGACGCAATCAGCGAGCTCTGTAATGCCTTTTCGCTTTACGGGCGTGCTTGTGCATGCGGCATAGCGATAGCTTTTATTAAGGGTTTTGCACAGGTTTATAAGGCTGTCCTCGGTTTCGAAGGATTGAGAGTAAACGGAAGTCGGGGTGCGCTTCTCCCCTACGGGAAGAGTCACGGAAACGCTGACCTCAACCGAGTCACGAACCATCGAGCGAATCATCGAGAGCTCATCCTGAGAAAAGTTATTGAAGCGGTCGATATATATGTATTTATCTTTGAACGTCTCGGAAGCATCCGCCGAAACCGCTCCGGCAGAGATTACCGAGCTTTCGTCACGGAGTCCCCTCTCAGAAAGCTTACTGAGATACTCCTCGAAAATCACAGCGATATCAAAAAGCTTGTCGCCGGCGGTGCCTTCTATTCTTTCTGCTCCCTGATAGAGCTGTACTACTGTTGTTTCCGAACGTATCAGGGATTCGAGAACCGTCCCGATTTCGGCGATGAAGGCGGGCTTGTCGAGAAACCTTGTCAGAGCCTTGAGAACCTTCTTGCGGCGGACTTCTTTCAGCGTCAGATAAATTATCGGGATTTTCTCTTCGTTACGCATGAGTGAGCCGCCGTTCTGCGAGCTTTTGGAGAGAACCTCCTCCGAAAGTCGACGGAAGCTCTTGACTTCGACCCGGTTGAAGTCCTTCGCACCGAGCTCGTTATAGAGCATCTTGTCGAACTCAAAAGAAAACTGGTCGGGGATGACGCACAGGACGTCCTTGCCATCCTGCAAAAGCGTCTTGATTTCTTTAGCGTACATGACCATTTTTTCATCCGGATATCCGCCGGTTACAATTCTCAGCATGGTTCTCGCTCCCTTCATGATATTTATATTTTACAGCAGAAGGTGGAGAAAGTCAATGCTTTAGAAACCCCTCCGGCGGCTACGCCGCCACCTCCCCTTTCAGGTGAGGCTTTAACTGCCTTCCTCTAAAGTTCTGCTACTGATAAAAATACTTTTGACTCTCTGCCAGAGTTCGTAGCAGAAGAGCTTGTATTTCACTTTTTCCGGCTCGCTGATGATTGTCAGGTCGTTGTCGTCGAGAGTTTCACAATCATCTATGGAAATCGCTCCCGAGACGCAGAGGGACGGATAGAGGACGCACCACCAGTTCTTGCCGCTTGCTTCACCGATGAAGACGCAGAGAGCGTCATAGTAGCCTTCGGGGAGGGTGAAGTCGTCGTATTCCCGCCTGTCCACAAGAACGTTCTCATACGAAACGGTGACCCTGAGGCTTGTTACTGCTTCGGCAACCTCGGCGATTTCTTCGATATGCGAAGTTATTAAGTCAACGGCTTCGGACTTGGATTCTGCTTCGGCTGCGAGCTCCGAAACATAGGCTAAAACAGCGTCCCGGACTTCGAGCTTTTCCGATTGATCTTCTTCGCTGTCGGAATTGGCGACGACATGGAGGCGAACGAGCTTCGAGGTGGTGTTTTCAACCTCGACCACGCCCGTTACTCCACGGGTTATCAGGGAAAGTATCAGCGCCAGAAGTATGCTTATCGTGATTTTATTCATGTCAGTGTTATCCCGCCTTTCGGAAAGAATTATTGGCAGGAAATGGAATTAATATTCAATAAAAATTGACCCACACGAAAATGGGTCAATTTCAGAAAACACAGTTTACTTTCAGTAAACTGAAACTTTTTCGAAGCCGTTGCGGAGTTTGTCCTGAATCGAGAAGACGCGATAGGTTCCTCTTGCGACACAGCCGAGAGGGTCCTCGGCTATGCGGCACTTGACGCCGGTTTCACGGGTTATGTAGAGGTCGATGTTACGGATGAGGGCTCCTCCGCCGGTCAGGATAATTCCCGACTCCATGATGTCTCCGGCAAGCTCTGGAGGAGTCTTTTCGAAGACGGACATGATGGCGGAGATTATGGTGTCGATATTCTCCTGAATCGCAGTTGTGATGTCGAGCTCGCTTACTTCCACCGATGCCGGAAGACCGTTTATAAGGCTTCTGCCGGTGACGGTGGCGGTCGGCTCATCCGAAGACCAGAAGACATTTGCAGTACTGATTTTCAGCTCCTCGGCGGCTCGCTCTCCTATCAGAAGGCGATATTTGTCGCCGATATATTTCACAATCGACTTATCAAGGACGTTTCCGGCGCACTTTACCGATGCGGATGCGACCACTCCGCCAAGAGAAGTGACTGCTATATCGGTCGTACCGCCGCCGATGTCGACGACCATCTGCCCATAGGGCTTGAGGATGTCTGCTCCTGCACCGAGAAGTGCCGCAACCGGCTCCTCTATGAGATAGACGGTTCTGGCACCCGCCGAAACCGCACTTTTGACGACGGCTTTTCTCTCAACCGTGGTTATCCCCGACGGAACGCACATGACGATTCGGGGATTGATAAGGCGATGTCCGATGACCTTCAGGATACAAAGGCGGATAAGCTCCTGCGCCATGTCGTTGTTCGAGATTACGCCGTCCTTGAGAGGGCGGATAACTGCGATGTGTGGGGGATTTCTGCCTATCATTTTATAGGCTTCCTCGCCGAAGGCAACAACTTCCTCGGTGTTTCTGTTGAATGCTATTACCGTCGGCTCGTTCAGGACTGCCTTGCCGCCGGTCATGATTATTATATTTGCTGTTCCGAGATCAATTCCCAAATCAAGCCTCGACACTTGGCACCTCCTGTGTTATTTCTAATCGCTTAACTGAGCTAAGACGGCGCAGTAGACCTTTTCAGCTCCCCTGTCCTTGAGCACTCTTGCACACTCGGAAAGCGTGCTCCCGCTCGTCACTATGTCGTCGCAGAGGAGCACCGTCTTGCCGGTTATATCCATACTGTTTCTTCCGATTTTATAGACCCTCGACGCAAGAATTTTTCTTTGCTCCAAAGATTGTTCATGCTGAGCCTTGCGGGTGTGCTTCTTTTTGATAAGATTCTTAACAACCGGTATTCCCAGTTCTTTTGACAGAAGATTTGCGATTATTTCCGCCTGATTATAACCGAGCTTGTTCTTGCGCGTGAGAGTCATCGGCACAAAGGTAATCATATCGCACTGCGAGACGACGCCCGCCCGGTACAAGTTGTCCCGAAGCTCAGGAGTCAGGTATTTTGCGGCATTCTCACCGTAGTGATATTTGAGCCGGAGAACTCCGTCGCGGATGGCTCCGTCATAGCTTCCTGCCGCACAGCAACCGGAGAAATTCACCTCGCCGACGCTTAAGTAAAGCGGAAATCGGTTCTTTGACTGCTCGATTTCGGTCTCAACTCTGCCGGCGCACCTTGCACAGACGAGCTTGTCATGCTCGATGACCGCTCCGCAGAAGCCGCACCTGTTCGGATAGACAAAGCTTAATAGCCTTGAAAACGCCTTAATCATCCGCTTCACCCTCTGGGACTTCTTTGAAGCTGTCATTACGGAGCATGTCCTCAAGGCAGGTGTAACGGTTCATTCTTATGTTGTTATTTATCATAAATTCAAGCCTCTTGGCTGAGCCGACAATTACGAGGAGCTTTTTTGCCCTTGTGACGGCTGTATATAGCAGATTTCTGAAATAGAGACGGTCGTAGCCGCCCAAAATCGGGATTATGACGGCGTCGAACTCACAGCCCTGACTCTTATGTACGGTTGCGGCATAAGACAATTCCAGATTATCAAGATTCTTTGTGTCGTACTTGCAGATTCTGCCGTCAAAGTCGATTTCCATGATGCCCAAGATTCCGTTCAATTTCGTTATGACGCCGATGTCACCGTTGAAGATGCCGGAGCCTTCCTCTTTGTCCTTCTTCCACTCGAGGTCATAGTCGTTTTTGACCTGCATGACCTTGTCGCCGAGGCGGAAGGTATAAAGCGGAGTTTTTATCTCCGACTTTTCGTATGACGGCGGATTCAGCTCGGCTTGAAGAAGCTTGTTGAGCTCGACCGTTCCGAGGGGTCCCTTCCTTGTGGGTGTTAATACCTGAATATCGTCAATCGGCGAAAAGCCGTAGGTTTTCGGGAGGCGATTGAGACAGAGGTCGACCGTCAGCTCGGCACAGGACTGAAAATCGAGGCGTTGCATGAAGAAGAAATCGCTGTTGTTGCGGCTGAGGTCGGGCATTTCGCCCCGGACAATCTTGTGGGCATTCGTGACTATTGCGCTTTCGCTCGCCTGACGGAAAATCTCGGTCAGGGCGATTACCGGGACCGTGCCGCTTCTGATGATGTCGTGCAGAAGGTTTCCCGCACCGACACTCGGGAGCTGGTCGCTGTCGCCGACCATGATGAGCTTGCAGTTAATCTTGATTGCGCGGAGAAGCGACTCGAAGAGAAGTACATCTACCATCGACATCTCGTCAACGACGAGGGCGTCGCAATCAAGAAGGTTCTCCTCGTCGTGCTCGAACCGGAACTGGTCTCCGTCGGACGGGATTACGCCCAGAAGACGGTGGATGGTCTTGGCTTCCCTGCCCGTAAGCTCCGACGCACGCTTGGCGGCTCTGCCGGTCGGAGCGCAGATGAAGACCTTCTGCCCCTGCTGTTCGAGAAGGGAGATGATGCCGTTGAGAGTCGTCGTCTTGCCGGTGCCGGGACCGCCCGTCAGAATCATGAAGCCCTTCGAGAGAGCCGTATTGATGGCGAGGCGTTGCTTTTCCTCGTAGGTGATGTCAAACTCTTCCTCGGCGAGGTCTATTACTTCATCATAGTTGATTCCGGTGTCGAATGCAAGCGAATTCATGATTGAAAGGCGACGGGAGATATAATCCTCGGCGGTGAAATACTCCTTCAGCATGACATACTGCTTGCCCTTTTTTATGTAGATGTATAAGTACTCTTCTTCGGCTTCCGAGACTATGGTCTTATTGATGAGCTCTTTGTCACATTTAAGGAAATTCGATGCGATGTCGATGAGCTTGTCCTTCGGGAGGCAGGTGTGCCCCGATAAGGCGTTTTCATTAAGAACATACTTGATTCCGGCGGAAAGCCGAAGATAATTATCCGGAGCAATGCCCTTGTCCTTGGCTATCTCCTCGGCGGTCATGAACGGAAGCTCGACACCGTTGCCGCAAAGGATATATGGGTTATGCTCAATGAGGGAGATGGTCTTGTCGCCGTATTTTTTCCACGCCTTGACGCCGTACATAGTGGGAGTGCCGAGCTTCGAAAAATAGCCGATGACGTTGCGGAAGCCGATTACCTTTTGGAACTCCTCCGCATATTTCTTCGCCTTCGTTTCGGTGATGCCGTTTACTTCCGTCAGGCGTTCGGGGTGGTTTTCGAGAATATCGAGGGTCTCCTCGCCGAATTTCTTGACGAGAGCTTTTGCGGCGACGGGACCGATGCCCTTGACGACTCCGCTTGCAAGATAACGCTGAATTGCCGAGACCTCGACGGGAAGAGAGCGGATACAGCTCGACGCCTTGAACTGATGCCCGAATTTCGGGTGTTCGGAGAAGGAGCCGGTGAGTTCCAGCTCTTCTCCCTCGTCGACATTTCCGAGGTCGCCGACAACTGTCAGGAGCTCGTCGCCCAGGTCGAGAGTGATGACGGCAAAGCCATTATTGTCGTTGCGATAAGTCACGCTGTCGACCGTGCCCGATATTTTAACTTCCTCAGTCTTTGCCGATGACTTTGCCATGCTGTCACTCCCCTATTCAATCTCGAATGCGTTTCCCATCTTTTTCTGCAGGCTTTCGAGCCACTTGCGGGATTCATCCGTTCTGACGGAATCCACGACAATGAGCCGAGCCTTGCAGTCACGGACGGCTCCCGATTCTTTCAGCTTTTCTACAAGCCATTCGAAGCATTCACAATCGCTTTCGAAATATATTCTGATTTCGGCTTGGGGCTTCATGGTCGTTTTCTTGCGGCATAAGTGCTCGTTTATGAGCTCTACCGCTAAGAATACCGCCAAAACAAACAAAAGCCCTATCGCTAATTTTATAAGTACCATTCTGACTCCTCCGTATACTTTGTTATTTTCAAAGTATGCCGAGTCGTCAGAACACGTTACACTGAGATTATACTACTTTGGCGTCCCGTTTGCAATCATTTTTTGTTGGCGTCAACCTCATCACGGGCAAGAAGTATATTCTCTTCGGAGCGATTGTAAACCCTGCCGTTTTCGTCGGTATAGTTATCGACTATCGTGTTTTCCTCGAAGACGGGGATTACCTCGCCCTTTGGTCGATAAATTCTTACGTTTTCGCCTTTTTTGATTTTCTTCATGCTTAAGCCTCCGTTTCTCGGACTATTTTGCCCAAACGGGACAGAAAAATTCTATTTGTGGATTGTACTTTCCCCGAAAATGATATATAATGTAAGTACGTTTTTCTCAAGGAGGATGAATCCATCATGAATAAACCAAAACTGCTTGCCCAATCGGCGCTCTATCTTATAGTCTGCGAGCTTGCCGCGTTTGTAATCGTTATGTTCTTCCCGATGGCTTATCAGAACATCGGAGTGAGCATGAGCGTTGTTTTCGGAATCTGCTCGACCGGTGCTTGCATCTGTCTTTATGGAGATTTTGCTTGGAAAGCCGGAAAGAAAGCCGGTGTCAAGGACGCAAGGCTCGACGGCGTCGACAATTCCTATTTCGGATTTATGATGGGGCTTATCCCGACAGGAATTAACTATATCTTTGTGATACTCGTTTATCTCTCGAAGTTCAGGGTTGTTTCGTATGACTTCTATCCGCTCTATAAGACTCTCGCCTTCTACTTCATGCCGTGGACATACTTATTCGCTCCGAACACGATGGTTGATGGTGTGAGCACCACTATGGCGGCGGTGGATTTGCCGTGGTACGGACTGCTTATCATAACTATCCTGCCGCTTGTCTTCCTCGCTACATGCTATATTGCGTTCTATATCGGATACAAGAATTACGATATGAAGGCGAAGATAGTTTACGGTAAATAAAGCATAATCTTTAAGACAACCTCATAGTTTGTACAAACAAGTTTTGTAAAAACAGATTTCGGAGGTTTTCTTATGTTGAAGAAGCTTTGGACCAACCGGGTCGGTGCGCTTATTCTGATGCTGTGCGCATTCCTCTTGGTTTTCGGGTTCATAAATACGGCTGACGAGCCGATTGCGGTTATTCCTGTCGATGCCGAAGCGGAAAGCATCTACCCGACCATAATCCTTGATGCCGGTCACGGCGGAATCGACAGCGGATGTGTGAGCATTAACGGCGCCGAGGAGAAGGACATAAATTTAAGCATTATGTTAAAGCTTCAGGGGATGCTCGAGGCGGCGGGGTTTGAGACCATAGTTACGAGGAGTACAGACACTTCGATTCATGACCCGGGCGTTACGGGCTTGGGAAATCAGAAGAAATCGGACATGGAAAACCGGCTTGCAATTGTGAACTCAGTCGACAACGCGATTTTCGTCTCGGTTCATCAGAACACCTATACCGACTCGCAATACTCGGGAGCGCAGATGTTTTATACCGCCGAGAGCTCGGAGAGCGCGAAGCTTGCGGGAATTCTGCAAAGTAGCTTCGTCAAGTACCTTCAGCCGGACAACGAGCGTGAGACGAAGCCGGTCGGGAGCGAGATATATCTTCTGCATTTTGCAAACTGCCCCGCAGTGATGGCGGAATGTGGCTTCCTTTCGAATCAGGAGGAAGCGGATAAACTGGAAACGGAAGAATACCAGAGCGAAGTGGCGTTCACGCTCTTCTCAGGTATTTGTGAATATGTTTTCTCGGACTATGGAGTTTAGGAGTCCGGGAATCGAAAGGATTGTTTAAATTGGCGAAATCAAGCACTGCCTATGTTTGCCGCGAATGCGGTGCGGAAACTCCGAAATGGAACGGAAAATGCCCGAACTGCGGGGCGTGGAACTCTCTTGAGGAGGTCACGCTCACGCCCGCTGTGAAGTCGTCGGGCTTTTCGAAGGGCTCGGGCGGCGTGGATTTGGCAGACAAGATTGTGAACCTTTCTGACCCCATCGACAAGGAGAACGAGACGAGGTACCACACCGGCATCTCGGAGTTAGATAGAGTCCTGGGCGGCGGGCTTGTGAAGGGCTCGGTCGTACTTATAGGCGGCGAGCCGGGCATCGGTAAGTCGACACTCCTGCTTCAGATTTGCGAATATATGGGACGTGACAAAGAGATTCTTTATGTCTCGGGAGAGGAATCCGTAAGGCAGATTAAGCTGAGAGCTTCGAGGCTCGGGGTTACGACCGAAAATCTCTATCTCTTAGCGGAGTCGGATGCAAGGTCCATCTGCGAGACAATTTCCAAAAACAAGCCGGACATCGTCATCATAGATTCGATTCAGACGATGTCGATTAATGATCTGAACTCGTCGGCGGGGTCTATAACACAGGTCAGGGAGTGCACCTCCCTCTTCATGAGAACGGCGAAGAACGAGGAGATACCGTTCTTCATCGTCGGGCACGTCAACAAGGACGGCGCAATCGCCGGTCCGAAGGTCATGGAGCATATCGTCGATGCGGTGCTCTATTTCGAGGGAGAGAGGACGCTGTCCTATCGAATCCTAAGAGCCGCCAAGAACCGTTTCGGCTCCACAAACGAAATCGGCATGTTTGACATGCAGAATTCGGGGCTCATAGAAGTCAAAAACCCCTCACAGATGCTTCTTGAGGGGCGGCCGACAGGGGTTTCGGGGTGCTGTGTTGCCTGCGTTATGGAGGGCTCGCGCCCGATACTTGCTGAGGTTCAGGCACTTGTTACTAAGTCGGGACTGCAGGTTCCGAGGCGGTCGGCATCGGGATTTGACTATAACAGAGTATGGCTGATTACGGCTGTGCTTGAAAAGCGCGTCGGGTTTTATTTCGGAAACCTCGACATCTACGTCAACGTGGTCGGAGGGCTCAAAATCAACGAGCCTGCGGCGGATTTGCCGGTGGCACTGGCGCTATACTCTTCGCTCAAAGACAAGCCCATCGGGGACGACGTTATCGCCTTCGGTGAAATCGGACTCGGCGGTGAGCTTCGGTCGGTTTCGCACCTCGAACAGAGGATAAAAGAGGCGGAACGGCTCGGATTCGAAAAGTGCATTGTGCCGAGAAGCGGAATGTCGGGCATTCAAGGTGGGCACGAAATTCAGATTGTCCCGGTTTCGAACCTCCGGCAGGCTTTCAGCGCGGCTTTAGATTAACATATTATGCGGAAACGGTGAGGCTTCTTCTGAAAAGAACCTTGCCGTTACTTATTTCACACATAAGCTCTCCCCTCCTGCCGATTGACAGCTCATAGGCAAGAGGATTTTCTATTTCAGAGGTAATGACGCGTTTTATCTCGCGGGCTCCGAATTCCGAGGTGTCGGACTTCGAAAGAATAAAATCCTCGATGCCGTCGGTATAGCTCAGGCGAATCCCGGCTGAAGCGGCACGCTTATTAAGCTGTAAAAGCAGTTGCCTTGTCAGCTCTTCGCAGGAAGCTCTCAAAAGTCGGTTGAAGTTGCAGATTGCATCAATACGGTTCAGGAGCTCGCTTGAGAACTGTCTCGAGAGAGTGCTTCGGTCTGAAACTTCATTTGTTATAAAGCCGCAGGATGTGAATTTTGAAGCAACGATATTGGTTGTCATAATCACGACAGTGTTGCGGAACGAAACGTGTTTGCCCTGCGAATCGGTGAGACTGCCGTTGTCGCAGATCTGGAGCAAAATTGAGATCACGTCACGGTCAGCCTTTTCAAGCTCGTCGAAGAGGACGGCGCTATAAGGCGACTTGCGGACACGCTCCGTGAGCTCGCCGCTGTTTTCGCTCCCGACATAGCCGGGCGGCGAACCGATGAGGCGGGACAGCGAATACTTTTCCGAGAACTCGGACATATCAAGTCTTATCAGCTTGTCGTCGCTCCCGAAAAGCGCTTCGCATACGGCTTTTGCAAGAGAGGTCTTGCCGACGCCCGTAGGTCCGGAGAAGAGAAGAGTCGAGATTGGGCGACTTTTATCCCGAAGCCCCGAGCCGGAGCGTCGGAGGACGTTTATAACCTCCGAAATCGCTTCGTCCTGACCGATTACACGGGTTCTGAGAATGCTTTCGATATGCGGGATGTCGCGGATGAGCTCATGCTCGTCGGGAACGGATGTCTGTAAAGCTATGCACCTTGCAATATCCGTGCCGGTAACCGTGGGAGTGAGGAAATTGTTGCTGAGTTGGCTGAGATAGTGCTCTTTTAGTCCTTCTGCGGTTATTCCGGACAAACTGCTCTCAAGCTTCTTCATGTTCTGCCGCTTTGTAAAGTTATTGAGCTTAACAGATGAACAGGCTTCGTCTAAAATATCTATAGCCTTATCCGGCAGATATCTGTCGGGAATCGAGCGGCTTGAGAGTTCGACAGCCTTTCTTATCGCTTCGTCGGTGATTCTGACATGATGATGGGATTCGTATTTCGGTTTCAGGCGCATGAGCATGCCGATTGCAGTCTCTTCGTCCGGCTCGTTTATGCGGACTATTGAAAAGCGCCTGTCAAGCGCCTTGTCTTTCTCGATTGTCTTGCGGTATTCGTCATAGGTCGTGGCGCCTATCACCCTTATCTCGCCTCGGGCAAGCATCGGCTTCAGGATATTTGCGGCATCGATTGCGCCCTCCGCCGCTCCTGCACCGATAAGCATGTGAATCTCGTCGATGAAGAGGATTATGCCGTCGATGGTTGCCGCCTCGTCGATGCAGTATTTGAGCCGTTCCTCGAAGTCGCCTCTATATTTCGCACCCGCCAGTAATTGCGTCAGGCTGAGGGAGTATATTCTCACGTTCAGAAGCTGTTCAGGGACGTTTCCCTCAGCTATCTTGCCGGCAAGGGCTTCGACAACGGCGGTCTTGCCGACGCCCGCTTCGCCCACGAGGCAGGGATTGTTTTTCTGGCGGCGAAGAAGAATTCCGATTATCCGCTCGATTTCCTGCTCACGCATGGCGCATGGGTCGAATTCGCCGAGTGAAGCCTTCCTGACCATGTCGAAGCCGAATTTTTCGAGGTTAGGAGCTTTGGGTTGCGAGTGATAAGTCGTCCCCACCCTGCTGTCGTGCTCGATTATTTCGGCTGTTGCGGCAAAGATTCGCGAGGAGTTGCCGGTGAGCTCGCCCAGAACGCAACCGGCTGTCGAGTTCTGCTGACCGAGGATTGCACAGAGGATATGCTCGGTTCCGGCTTTCTCGGAGCCGTGCTCGGTCGCGGTTTTCCTGGCGAACTTGAGGCAACGCTTGGCGGCAGGAGTGAAAGCGTCGACGTCAAGATTCGTTTTCTTCGAGCCCTTGCCCGCCATTTCGCATATTTTCCTGCTGACGGCTTGGTAGCTGACTCCGAAGCTTGAAAGAATCTCACCGGCGGCGTGGGCAGCTCCGTCCCTTAAAAAGCCTAAAAGAAGATGCTCGGTGCCGACATAGGTGTGACCCAATTCCATGGCACACTTCATCGCCTGCTTTATCGTGCTTATAGCCTCGTCGGTATAATCGGAGCTCGGGTATACTCTATCAAAATCAATCACTGTTACTTGACCTCGCTATCACTGATATTTACATTTCAAGCTTTGACAGTTTTTTCTTGAATATTCATTTGCCGTCGGCGATTCACGGCGCTTAAAGTCTTACGCCGCGAATACATAACCGACATTTTAAGCTTATGCCGGCGGGACAATAAACAGTAACACATTTTGAATGCCTGAATAAACTGAACTATAAGCAAGACGCTTGCTTTAATACTTCTTAAAGGAGACAGATATATGAACTGCTCATCATGCTTCAGTGGATACTGGTGGATTATCATCCTTATCCTCATCATTCTTTTTGCTTTCAACGGCAACTGCGGATGCTCGAGTTGCGACAGCTGCAGTAACTGCAACAGCTGCGGTTGCTGACACTTTGACTTCCGTCAAAGTGAAAAAACGTCCCACTTATCAGACAGTGGGACGTTTTTGCTGTACGAATTAACTTGACAAAATGCTCGGAATAGACGATAATATAAATGTGAGAATTTGTCACCTGTTCAGGAGGATGTTATATGGAAAGAGATTCCCTTAAGGATTTATTATACTGCCTCAGCCGGTTCGGGCTGTTCTGGGCGATAACCGTGTTCGGAATTATCATCGGCAAGACAGCCGTCCTTGGAGTTATCGGGACGATTATTCCAAGGCTTCGGCTTTATGACAATACAGAGCTTCTGAGCCTTCTGTCCTGCATCATTCCGGCGATTATGCTCATAATGCTTTTTGCGGACGATGCGAAGCGGCACACGGCTTACAGGGCATACAGACCGTTGTTCGTGACAATCGTGATGCTCATTACCGGGATTATCTATTACATCCCTGCGATCGTTGCGGGATATCTGACGGAAGAACGTGCGGTTGACGCCATCACCGAGCTTTACTTCACGAGCTATTGGCTGACGTTTGTGAGCGACAAGCTTGAGGTATACGCGCTTCTGGGGACAATATTCTGGGTTGCGCTGTGCATCCTCACCTATGTTATCGCGAGAAGAGTTTATCTTCACAAGTTCGAGAACGGCGAATATGTATACGAGGTTCAGGAATAGCAGAAACAAACAAAAACGTCGGGCGTTGAAAGCTGAATACCGGTAAGTAACTAACAAAACCTACCAACTATTGCTGACAGGACAGGTGTGTGCACGGCATACAGTTAGGGATAAGTTCAACTGATATTGTGCAAAAGCAAAAACAAAGAAAGAACCGATTGCTCTCAATACAGAAAGCAATCGGTTCTTTTTGGAGGCAAACTAATCTATTACAACTCCATCCTCAATCTTTATGACCACGTCCGCCTTCGCCGCAATTTCGGGGTCGTGCGTTACCATAATCAGCGTCTGCCCGAACTGCTGGGCGCAATCCCGAAGAAGCTGAATCGTCGTCTCGCCGTTCTTCTTGTCGAGGTTTCCCGTCGGCTCGTCCGCAAAGATGAGCTGAGGCTTCGCAAGAACTGAGCGCGCAATCGCAACCCTTTGCTGTTCGCCGCCCGAAAGCTCTGTCGGGTACTTCTTGAGCTTGTCGTCGATTCCGAGAAGCTCCGTCACGTTCTGCAAGAACTCCGGGTCGGGCTTCTTGTTGTCGAGCTTCATCGGCATGCAGATGTTTGTAAGCACCGTGTACTCGTCGAGGAGGTTGAACTGCTGAAATACAAAGCCCATGTGTCTCCGCCTGAACTCCGCCATCTTGGCATCGGGATAGGAATATAAATCCTCGTCGCCCAAGTAGATATTGCCGCTTGTCGGTTCGTCAAGACCGCCCAAGATATGCAGAAGCGTCGACTTTCCGGAACCGCTTCGACCGATGATGGTGTAGAAAAGCCCCTCCTCGAACTCTGCGCTGACGCCGTTCAGTGCGTGGATTTCGCCGGATTCGGCTTTGTAGGTTTTGTAAATGTCTTTTGCTTTTAATACTGTACTCATAATTTTTTCTCCTTTATCTATCTTCTTTTAGCATTTCCATAAGGGAATATTTATTAAGCTCGAGCTTTGAAACGTAGCAAATTAGAAATACAACAGCAAACAGAGCCACAGTCATGACTGCCATCGCCCAGACGGGCATGTAGTAGCTTGCGATGTTACTCATATACTCGCTCACAACACCGAATACTGTTGCGCCTCCTTCTTTGATGGACTCGAGGTTCCGGAAGATTACTGTCAGGATAAATACTCCCCATCCGAGAACGACTGCCACAACCGACCGCACAAGCGCCGTCCGCACCAGTTCGAGATTTCTTTGTCGCTTCGACATGCCAAGGGCTTGGAGGATTCCATAGCGCCGCTTTTCACGCTGAGTTTCAAGTTTTATGGTGCTTGATAGGATTATGAGTACTACTATCGCTATGCAGATTCCGCTGACGAAAAGCATTATCAGAGTTTGGAGGTATACAACTCTGTTTGATTCGTTTGATTCTCTGACATTGTATATATCAAGCAAAAGTTCATTAGCTAGAGTAGCAACTTCAACATCTGTTGTTAGAAGATCGACATTACTGTCTGTGTAGATATATGCTGTCTTAAATGACGCATCCGACCCGGCTAAATATCCTTCCATTGAGTCATTCGATTTGCTCCAGTAAGTGCCTTCTGGCATAGAGTCGAGAATCCTTTGAAGAAAAGCTGTTGAGCAAACAATAACTATTCCTCTATATGGTTCTTCACTTCTGTAATCTTCCGCAGAATAGAAACCTGATGGGGCGGAGTAATCGTATCTTTGTATTGCACCTACAGAAGCTTCGACAATGGTATTATTAACATTTTCTGTACTTACACACTTTATTGCTATTGAGACTATATTGCCAACGTAGGGTACCGATTGCTCAGAGAAATGTGAATCGTTCAGATAATACATTAGTATAACACTATCGCCGCCATTGAACGAGTCAATATCGATTTCGGAGAAGTCTATTATATCCTCCCACTGAGTGTAGTCGTTAATGATACGAACGGAAACGTCCTTGCCAGTAAAGTATATCTCGTTATCAGAATCTATTGTCAGTGTTATATCCGCGTTATCTAGATCATCAAAATCAAGAACAGCCTTTAAAGCTGCCGAAAAAGCTTTCACTTCAGATACGCCAGATACAGAGGAAAATGCTTCGATTATGTCCTCATCTATGTGGTAGTAAAGCCGCCGTCCTACCGCTGTGTTTGCATCTTTGTCGTAACTGCTCTCTATTTTGTAATCATAAGCGTTACTATAATAAGAATAGTTAAGCATCGGCTCAAGCGAACTTAATATTGTAAAAATAACGACAGCACAAAATGATGTTGACAACATTATGATAAGCACATTTTGAAACTTTCTGTACGCTTTTTCATTCTTTACGGTCATACCCATTCTGCCGCTTAAAGGCGTTGAAAAGGCAACTTGCAAAGTAACTAACTTTGTTACAATTACTCCCAGTGTCCAAAGAGAGACTGATAAAACAAGCAATTTGGAAGGAATGCTGACTATAACCGAAATTGATCCTGCGAACACACTTAGCCTCAAAAGAAGCCATGTACCCAATACTCCAAATAAAATTCCTAATGCAATAGACGGAAAACACATCATGAGAGTCTCCACTACTGTTAGAAATCTCAACTGTCTTTTGGAGGAACCTATGCTTCTCATACGGACGACTCTTTTAATTTCTGACTTCATTTGCAATACAAATACTGTTACAACTGCAAATAGCGTAACTGTTAAAATAATATATACATAAACAGCGTTATATTCCGCCTCAGAACTGTCGAATGACAATTTGTTTATTGTGACAGTTTTCTTTTTTATGCTTGTTCCTGCTCTGCTTTGCGCAAGATATGAATTCACACTTGACTGAACTTCACTCTCGTAACCAGACTTTACAGTAAAGAAATATCCTGTCTCAGTGAATATTTCTGTGTTCAGTTCTTCTGCTCTTTGCAAAGCATCACTATATAAGCTAACGGCAGCTTGCTCTGAAATAATTGCAGAATTAAGACTTGGGCTATAGTAATTCGAAGTGTCCCATAAATTTGTATATTCGTCTATAACTCCGCACAGTGTAAACGATGTCTGTATTATAATCGGCTCTGAGCTGTCGGCTATAATATCATCTACATCGTCTGTAAAATGGCTTGAATCAAAAAACACGAGATAGACAGAAATCGTCTGCCCCAAGGTATAATCATAGCCAAGGTAATCTAAAAGATCTGCTTCCATCGCAATTTCGGTTGAATTCTCAGGCAGATGCCCTGAACGCATAGAAATTCTGCCAATCTCTACAAAGGATTCATCCGCTGTCCCTACATATGCATTGCCTAAAGAAGCATAAGAAACACTAATCCCAAGAGAATCAAACCACTCCTCGCTTTCAAGGTACTCAAGATCACCATCTTGTACATCTGGTATTGCGCCATACCAACTTCCATATGTATCAAGCCTGTTCTCCTTGTTGGTAGTAACAATACTGCTTGAGTAACTCATCATAACGATCGCAAAAGCAAGCGAAATCGTAAGTATAAAAATTGTAAGAAAAGTCTGTCGTTTTCTATTTTTAATGCCTTGGAATGCTATAGACAATATTTTTATCATCAAACGTTCCCACTTTCTGAACATCAGTGCGGTTGTTATTTGTTGTAACAACCGCACAAATTAAGACTATTCACAGCATCCACAGTTATAATCGTATTTTTCAGAAGATACTGGTTCTTTATTAGAGAAGTTGCATTTTGTACAGCTTGTTACGGAGTTAACTTCGACGGTAACAGAGGTAACGCCATTGCAACCGCATCCACAATATGTATATGTTTTCGTAGTGACATTTGTAGTTGTTGCTATATTGCCACACAAAGGGCAATAGGTTGTAGCTATCATCACCTCATCGTTCTCATTTTCAGGCGCCTCCGCTGCAAACGAGAATGAACATAAAACAGTCAAAACGAGAACCATTGCCAATAAGATTGATAATACTTTTTTCATTAGGATTCCTCCAAAATTGTTATTCAGCAACCCCGACAATTTTCGCCAATCTGTGCACCGATAGTAGGAAGTTTCACAGGTTATCTGTAACTTTATAGTATCAGAAAGCAAAAATTCTGTCAACGCCCGGATTTGCATGGCGTGCAATTTTTCAAATCTAAGCAAGCGAGATTTAGTCTTATTAACTCTTTTTTATCTGTCTTCTCTTAACATTTCCATTATGCTATATTTGTTTATACCCAACTTCGCCCCGAAGCAGATTGCAAACGTCACGAAGAACACTATAGCAAGTATTCCAAGAAGCACCGGCACCGTCAAACCATAACCCGCCAAAGTCGAGAACATCGTTCCAAACACCGCAACCGGGCTTGAACCCTCTGCAATAACTGAGATATTCATAACGAGATAGTATGCAAGATAGCTCACCATCGCCACCGTAATCGCAAAAATGCTTCTTATAGCGGCTCTTCTGCCGAGCTCGATATTCCGTTGCCGCTTCGACATTCCGATTGCCTGCAGGATGCCATAACGCCGCTTTTCGCTGTCTGTTTCAAGGCGCAATGTGCTCACGAGAATCATGAGGACAACCAATGCAATACAAACTCCACTGACAATAGTCATTATGAGCGATTGTCGGTATACCTGAGCGTTGGCGTAATTAATCTCACGGAAATTATAGGTTTTGAAGTATGCACCTGATACTACGTTGTATTCGGTTGCTGTTGTATACACAATCTGAGATATTAATTTAGATAGCGTTGTATCTACTCCCAAATCTTCGGCGTTCATATTGGTAAATACGAAGCCTTGATTATAGCCTACCTCTTGCTGACCCCACAGGAATCTCTCGCATTCAATCCACCAACGAGTGCCCTCAGGAATCTGATTAACGATATTTTGAAGCACAGGCAAGGAACAGATTACATAGTAAGTGTAATTCTCAATCGAATATCTGCCGGAGCGGTCGTATTGGAGAAGCGATGCAAGAGTCTCGTCGCTTTCAAGAAGCTGGACTGAGGCGGTATTTACATTTACACTCACCAAACCTGAACTCAAAAGGCTTTTTTCATCAAGAACAGGGTCTCCAGCAGAGGCCTCAACATATGAATCAAAATGGTTATAATCGACGGAAATTGTTATGTCTGAGTTTTCGGTTATGCTTGTGTCATCAGAAACTATCTGAACGATTACACTCTCACCGTTCTCGTAGGCTTCTTTGTCAACGCCGGTTGTATCGACATAATTCTGAATATCGTCCCAATCCATAGTTATGACTACTGCCGATTCCGTGCTTTCGCCGGAGGTTATCAGGGCGTAGAAGTCGTTGATGCCAACAAAGTCGATAACTCCCTCGATTGACAATAAATCTTCTTCATACTCGGACAAATCGGGAATCTGGTAATCCGTATGAGTATTGGTTCCGTCCACTTCACTTATATAGTAAGACCAGAGCGAAGTCCAATATGTGTATTCGCTCACCGGTTCAGCCAGATTTACGGTAGTAAATACAGCTGAAACGCACAGAAGCGTTGCCATAAGCATAATCAATGCACGTCTGAAACCGCCCACAAGCTTTGCCTTGCTTTTCTGCATGCCCATTCTACCACTAAGAGGAGTGGCAAGCGCAACTTGAAATGTAATCATTCGAACCAGAAGTATGCCTACAAGCCAGAAAGCAAGTGCCATGCCGAGGTAGCTCCATGGGATGCTTACCGCTACATCAACAGAACCGGTATAGACGCTTATGCTGAGTAGAATCTTTATGCCCAAGAATCCGAGCAGTATACCAAATATAACTGCCGGGATTGCAAGTATAAGGGTCTCAACAAGAATGAGAAATCTTAATTGCCATTTTGAGCCGCCGATACTGCGGAAACGGACAATTCGCTTGACTTCTACCTGCATCTGCAGGATGTAAATCATGACTACAGCAAGAATCGTAATTGCTAAAATCAGCCCGAGATAAACCATATTGGTCTGCGCCGCTTCGCTTTCCATCTCAACAACGGAATTTATTGTAACTCTTCTGATAGCCGAGTCTTCACGGGTATTGTAGAGGAATTTGTTCACATCCGTTTCAACGTCGCTCTCCATACCGGATTTGACGGTAAAGAAGTATGTCGTTTCGGGACTGAGACTGGTAATTTCGCCGAGTGAGGCTTCCGCTTCGGCGATGATGTCCGCCATAGCTTCTTCGGCGATAATGGCGGTGTTCAGCGTGGCATCAATGTCCCAGAGACCTGTGTATTCACTTATAACGCCAACAACATTAAAGGTTCTCTGAACGGTGACATAGCTACTGTCATTCTTGAATGTCCATTGCAGGGTTATTGAGGAGCCGGTACTTGCGCCGTAACCAACCTCGTTCAGCGATGCCGCCTCGATGGCGATTTCATCTGAGCTGTTTGGCATGTGCCCGCTTTCAAGATTAATTCCCATATCAGCAAGGTTTTCGTCAGCGGTTCCTATCTTGAGCGAGCCCTGCGAAAGTCCACCGACTACTACAGAAGCCGAGCCATAGTTTACGCTTGTACCGACTTCATCAACCCAGTCTTCACTTTCAAGATATTCAAGATCACTGTCGATGCCGTCAGAAATCGCACCGTACCAACTGCCATAGGTGTCATAACGGAGCTGTGAGTTGGTTTCGGCGACGCTTGAAGTGTAACTTAAGAGTATTATTGCGAAAGTAAACGATATGAGCAGGACGAAGAAAATCAGGAGGGATTGCCTTCGTCTGCGTTTGATGCCTTCAAATGCAAGTGAAAAGATAGTTTTTAAATTCATAGCATTACCACCCTAAACCATGAGGCTTTAGAAGCAGGGACTTTCGGCAAAAAACTATGCAGAAACAGTGAACTGTTCTTGAATAGGATACAATCAAGTGCTATTAGGCATACCAATCATGACCACAATAGTCACAGTGATAACCATAGCTTGTAACACGAGCACCCTCCCCACAATTTTCACACACAACATAGGCTACTCTTGCTTCAGCTGCGATCGCTGTTATGCAGGTTGCAGATATGATCATACAAACCGCTAAAATAATGGTAAAAATTTTCTTAATTCCTTTTTTCATACGTACACCTCCTTAACAAGCGTCTCGACTTACTACTTATCTTTGCCAAAAGCCCCATGGAATTAACAATATCAGATAGCAAAGATTCTGTCAAAGTCTAAATTTGCATATCATGCAAATAATTTGCATCATATGCAAATTATTTAGTCTGGACAAGCTAATTCTATTGTGATATACTCGAAGAGTCGTAATGACTACAAATAATTTTTTGAGAGGTAGTAACAATGAAAACAAAGAAATTTATAGCAATTATCAGTGCATTAGTTATGGTCGTTTCTTTAACTACGGTTTGTACTGTTGCAACCGATGGCATGGTGCGGGGACAAGAGTCAAAAACTGAGATTGTTCTTTCACTAGATGATGGCACAATAGTTATTCCACCAGTTGATAACGCAAGAGAAGAAACAAGCGCTGAACTAGACTGCAATCAACCAATAGATGAGACCGAAGACGATGAAATGTGATTGATGTATGTATTCAGAATATCATAAATACCGCTTTTTAATCCGTCTCCATTCCAAGTCATTGGCGTATTGAGCTCAGATATTTTGTCAATCAGCCTTTTTGCCTCTTCTCTGTCCCCGTCGTTATTCCGTAAAACAAGAGACCAAACACAGTTATACATACAGCTCGGAAGCATGCTGATATTGCTGACATACTCGCAACAACACATTCCCTCTTTTGCGACTTCTATACATTCATCATATCTGCCGACTTGACCGAGGCACTTGGAAAGGTTGTAGCATATATGTACCAAATTTTTAGAAGCGGCATACCTGTCGCTTTTTTTATTTTCTCTGGACTTCAGGTAGTAGTACACTTTAATGGCTATATCATAGCTCTCTAATACAGCATAGGCATTAGCAATATATCGAAGTATTAATGATTCCGTATTAGTTAAAAGAGGTGGCAGATTGTCAATGTCGTAGTTAGGCACAGTCATGCGCAGAGCTTTTTCCATATTCGTGAGTCTTTCTTTGTTAGTTATAATACCTTCTTCATAGGCAATCATAGTATCTACAGTGTCGTAACGTTGTTTATTTGCTTGAGAAAAATTTTCGTACTCTTCACTAATAGTCTCAAGTAAAGAAAGAGCATGCTTTTGGTCACCATGAGCGTTTTCATGACTTGCTTCCCGAATTACTTGCCGGATTCTGTCGTCTTGTTCGTTAATGGAATTGTTAAGGATTTCTGTAGATAGTCCGAGGCGTTCGAAAAGGTAAATGAGAATATCGGCACTACTGTCAACGAGTCCACGCTCTATTCTCGAATATGAAGAGACATCGCAAATGCCATTGCAAACATCAAATTGAGATCTATCCAAGCCTTTGCGGCGGCTTTTCATTAACTTTCCAATAGCTATTTTGTCCATGTTCATCCTCCTCGTCAGACCGTTCCTTTTCCAATCGATTAAAGCTCAATAATAGCTTATCACATTTCACACATTTTGTCAAGTTTTGAACTTTCCAGACGTGCAAGTTTAAAACTGTCGTTCGTCCGTCTCCCGGGGTTCATCCAAAAGGGCTACTCCCTTTTGGCACACGACTTTCCCTGATGGAAAGTCTAGTGTGTTATACCTTTGCAAAACAGCCGTCGGACGAAAACTCAATACTGTATTACAAAAGGGAGCCAGCGTCGGCTCCCTTGTTGTTTCGGTGTTTTGGAAAGGTATATCAGTCTTCCGCCTATGGCTTCTTCCCGAATATCTTCATTGCGAACAGGATAAATCTCCTCATTCGGGATCTGGTTTTTGCATCCATTGGCACAACTCTCTCGATGTATCTCATTATTGAATCAGCTACATTTTCCTCTGTAACCTCCCTTGGTGGTATGCCGGATAAATCACTTGAAATCATTTGAACAGCTTTAGCGGTCGCCACTTCACTGTCTCTCTTATTCGGGAACTCTTTCTTGATGTCTCGGAGAATTGAAAGAATGCTGTTCTTGAGCTTCTCGATGTCCGCCTCGTTCTCGCCAATTTTGGATGTTTGTACGAGATCTATGTCTTTTTTCAGTTCACCCTTATTCACATCGGGATTGTCTTTCAAACTCAAGAGCTTTTCTTCTCCGTAATCCAACAGCACATTTCTTGACATATACCCGCCTGCCATATCGCCTTCAAAGTAGTTGCGTATCTGAGTGCAGAAGTGCGGGAATCTCTCATGCTCAAGGAGCCGGTTCAAGATGTCAACGTCAATCTTGTGCGTCATAAGCCTTTTCACAGATTCCGTCGATAGTCCAAGCCTTGAAATATCGTAACTTTTCTGTGATTCAATCGGTGTAAGTCCGAGCAAATAATCTGTAGAGACCTTGAAATGCCTCGCAATGTCAACTAAGAGGTCTGTGCCGACGTTTGTCGTCTCTCCTCTTTCAAGTCGGCTTATCTGCGACGGTGTTACATGAATGAGCTTCGCAAGCCCCTTCTGAGATAAGTCTTCTCTTTCACGAAGCGTCTTCACCTTGTAGCCAATGCTGTCTCTGTCAATTTCATAATCTTTATTCATATCGTATTCCTCTTTCTAATTTAATTGTATCATCTCCTGTGCAAATTTGCAATAACAAGGAACAAATTTGTCGCTGTTTACGTTTTTCGCTTGAAAACTGACGGCGGCATTTTTTTGCCGTAGAATAGACATACGATCGATCGGAAACAAAAATTAAAGGAGATCAAAATGAATATTTTTGAAGAAGCCAAAGCGACAATCTCACTTAAACAAGTCGCCAGCCTTTACGGTCTTGAACCCGACCACAACGGCATGGTTCGCTGTCCATTTCACGAAGACAAACATCCAAGCATGAAGCTGAATGAGGATTACTTCTACTGCTTCGGATGCGGAGCGAGCGGAG
>JAJQIF010000019.1 GCA_021199355.1 Oscillospiraceae bacterium | reverse complement strand
CAAAGGTATAACACACTAGACTTTCCATGAGGGAAAGTCGTGTGCCAAAAGGGAGTATGCCCTTTTGAATGACCCCTGAAGATGATGAAAAGCCCTGCAAAGACGGATTTGTCCTTGCAGGCTTAAATACTTATCTACATCATCTTCTCTTCGCCGAAGCCGCCGCAAGTGCAGCAATCATCATCGGGAGAATCGAGATTGCAATTCCGGTTGTCGGATTGGTTTCCGGTTCGGAGGTTTCGGAGGATTCATCATCGTCGTCTTCCGTATCGGTATTTGTATCCTCAATCGGTTCATCAATATTGACCGTTTCCTCGGTGATGGTGGCTGTGGTCTTGACCAGGTTATCAATCGCCGTGTTGATTGCGTCAGCATAGGCGTTGACGGTCAGTTGGTTGATTGCCTTCAGGTTCCAATTAACGGCGTTGATTGCCTCGGTAACTGCGGAGAAGTCCACATAATCAGCAGGGTTAAGAGCATTTGCTCTAGTGATTGCCTCATTGACTTCGGAGTAGTTTGCAGAAATTCTCAGGAGGATGTCTATCATCGAAGAGCTTCCGCCGGAGGAGGCACTCGCTACTGAAAGTACAACGAACGGCGAGTAGTCGGAAGCCTCGAACTCAACGGTGATGGCTTCGCCGAATGTGACGGTGCTGGCTACTACTTCCCATGTGGGATATGAACCGGTGTAGTGGAGCACATAGATGTCGCTCGACGAAAGGTCAGACGCAGAGGCAAAGTCCATCGTGACGGTGGAAGTGCCGGTGCCGCTGTAGTCAACATCTCCATAGAAGAGGATTGAAACCTTCTTGAGAGTCTTCTTGTTGTTCTCTGTAGTTGTAATCGTGAAGCTGTTGGTGTCGCTGATAAGGTCGTCGCCCTGTGACTCGTTATATAGGGTGAAGCTGAGAGTGTCGGCTATATGCTCAACGAGGTAAGGATAAGCACTAATCTCTACGACGCTTGAAACAACAAGCGTGCCGCCGTTGTCGTTAGAAATCGAGATTGTGGCAGAAGTAACCAATCCGGAAGGAAGGACATTTGCGAATATGGTATCGTCCGATTCAACCGTTACGCTCGAAGCAGTTCCGTCTTCGCCTGTCTTGGCTCCGCAAGCCTCGCATACGCCTTCACTGTTGAAGCTATGTCCGGTTGCCGGGATTACAGTGCCGACGGTTATTGTCTCGCCGCAAACGGTGCAGACCTCGTCGCCGGTGTAACCGTCCTCGGTGCAGGTGGCTTCGACAGCGTTCTGAATTTCGGTGGTGTGTCCTGTTGCAGGAACCGTTACAGTCTCTCTTGAAAGCTCCTCGTTGCAAATTGTGCAGTAAACGACGGTGTCGTAAGAGCCATCAGTCGTGCAGGTCGCCGCTACTTCGTTTTCGGTAACCGCTTCGCCTTCGGTGTGACCGGTTGCGGGAACTGTGATTGTCTCTCTTGAGAGTTCTTCATTGCAGACGGTGCAGTAGATGACGTTGTCGTAAGAGCCGTCAGTCGTGCAGGTTGCTGCGACTTCGTTCTCGGTAACTGCTTCGCCTTCAGTATGAGCTACCATCGGGAGCTCTACGGTCTTTGTGTCGCTGTAGGCAGTGCCGTCCATATCGACGACTGCGGTGTAGACTGTGCTTCCGGTTGCAGTGCAAGTTGCGTCTGTTGTCTCGGAAGTGACAAGCGCTGTCTCGGTATCGGTTCCGCCGCATACCGTGCAGGTGAACTTGGCGGTTACGGTGTAGGTCTGCTCTGTTTCAGACCATGTCCAAGTCCATTCGGGCTCGCCGTAGGTGTGGTCTGTGGTCGTTATTACAGTATCCTCCTGAGTAATTTCGTTTTCTGCATTTTCATCACTGTAGTACTTACCGCAATCTGCACAGTACCAATATTCCGGATTGCCACCGTTTCCACAAGTCGCCTCAACTGCCTCAAAGTGAGTGAGCGAATGGGTGTGGACATATTCCGTTGCGGTTATCGTTCCGGTCTCGGTCAATGTGTCCGATTCGTTGCCGGCGGAAATCGTGAAGTTTATCGTGAAGCTTCCATCGGTTCCGTCCACATCAGTTGCATCACCGGCAATCGCTTCGGTTATGTCGGTAATGGTGTAGGTAACCGTTACACTGTCATCAATGCCCAATCCGGCGAGAATTGCGTCAATCAAAGTTGCAATCTTGTCGGCAGTTGTGGAGCCGGTTGCGGATTCGACATCACTCTGAGCGAGAGTCCAGTCGGTGGAGGATAGGGTGGTTTCGGCTTCGGCGATGAGTTCTGCGTCTTTGTCAATTTCATTGCCGACTACTGCGTAGTAACTGAAATGATTTGTTTCAAATACCAAGTAACCATCAACCACCGTTGCGTTCATATCAGTTATTGTTCCATCATCATTGACCCTATAAACTTTCAACGTAGAACTGTCTACCGATTCAAAGGTTTCAGTGATAGGAATTTTAACTGATACTGTTGAGTCAGGCTGAGTTACCTCGCCATCCTTGTACATGGTTATGCTATATATTTCATATGTGCTGTCAGTGATAGTCTGATTTGTTACTTCAACTTCATCCGAATCTACAACCAAATAGGCGTGAATTGTTACATTTGAATTTGAAGAAGTGACACTTACAGCATTCGAATTGATTGAACTACCGTTAGACGGTGAGTAGAGATAAATACCGCTGGAAAAGCCCGTGCTACCATCAAGCATAGCCCAATGAGCAATTAACTCCAGTGCATCAGTAAAAGTCCAAAGAGCGTCAATAACCCTACCAGTAGGGATAATCTTATTAACAGCAGATTCAGCTATCGATACGCCTGTCTTTGCGGAAATCTTTTTCTTTATCGCGTCAAACAAGTCGATTCCCATTTCTTCAAGCTTATCGAATAGTACCTCGATACAATAACTATCATACCAATCAATATCTTTCAGCTCATTCACAACGGTCTTCTTTACCGTCTTCAAGACCTGTTTTTCAACGATATTCTCAGTTAATATATCGGCTATAGTCTTTGCTTCATCGTCCAAGCCTGATACCTCGTCATATGCCAACTTGATAGTATCAATTACGAGACCCACAACATTAGCAAGGGCAACTAGTTCATTATTAGCATTATTTGATATTTCTAAATATCCTCCAGCCGGAACTGTAAGCTCTACTTCCGTTTTCTTTGAAATACTTTCGCCAGAATAATAGTGATTATTTTGGAACCAATAGAATAAATCTCCGGTGGCATTCCAGAGTTCTTCGAGGTTATCTGCAAGACTCGATTCTACTGCATCTTTTTTGTCAATTACATAGTATCCTTGAGGATTTCCCTGAGAATCATATGAAACAACCATGCCATACAAATCCAATGTATTGTAAATCGTCATCGTCACAGTGTAGTATTCAATATTACCATCACTATCTTTATGCGGTGTGTACTTAAACTCATCTACAACCATACCATTGTAGTCATAGAAGTTTGTCGTTTTCCCTTCTTCATATGTTCGTTCGGGGACTTCGTCAAATCTATATACTAACTCGTCTTTGAAAACCGTAATAGTTAAGGTTGCGCTGTCGCCATTCAGCGCATTAGTCACAGTAAGATTAGCTGTTCCAACAGACTTTGCAGTGATGGAATACAACATTCCATAATCATCGTACCACTCAACTGGTGTAACTTCTATGATACTATCATCGTCAACAACAATTATGAATTCGTTAAACTTGACGTCAATCTCTCCATCAACCAAATAGCTGATAAACATTCCTTTCGTTGTTCCGAGTCCAATGAATCCAGTTGAAGTAGTTGAATAGAAGCTAAACTCAGTAACCGGAGTGTGACTAATACTGCCAACAATCGTATACCCCGATACTTCGTAAGTAACGAGCGTTACTTCTTTGCCCAGATAAGTATCAACATTTGCAAGGAACGACAAGTCAGTAACCGAAAGCACAGGATAAACCGTTCCGTCAATAGTCACTGTACTTGCAGTGTTGTCCCACTCATCAAGCGTACCCGTTGATGTCTCAGGAAGACTATAGCCTACAATCGTCCCATCATAAACATGATAAAGAAGCTCGTCTCCCTCATAACTGCCCAAGATATAATCATCACGAACAGGATAAGTCGTTCCGTCAATAGTCAAAGTAGAACTGCCCTGCTCGGTGACTTCGCCTATTGCAGATTCAACCTGCACAATCGAAGTAACAGTGTAGTTAAGAACATTGTCCTCATCCTGCTCCTTTGTAATCATAACAAAGCTTCCAACCATGTCGCTGATACCAGTAGTATCAACATCGTCTCCAAGGACATAAACATCGTATAAATTTCCGCCAAGTTCAAGCACACCGGTTTCCCCGTTGTATGAGATGAGGTAGTAGACGGAACCGTAAGATCCAGAATAACTGTAGTCATATTCAAGTCCCAACTCATCCAGTATAGGCTTAATAGCACTCGCAATCTCCGCTTCACTCATGCTTTCACCATGAATTGTCGAAGCGCCTGTATCGGATTCAGCAGGAGTTACACCGTTTACGGTAGCAGTATCTATGGAATAGCAACTACTTGTAGAAAGAACAATCTTTCCAGATACACGTCCAGCAAAAGTCTCATAATCTTCAGAACTATTGGAGCAAATCTCATTGCCCAAATTATAACAATTCGATATTGCTGCAGAACTGGCGGAAAAACCACCACCAATGCTTCCTGCAATACCTCCAGCTGTACAACTGCAATTATCACTAGTTTCGTAAGCATACACATTGCCAAAATTTATGCAATTGTTACTTTCTCCATTGCTTACACTTCCTGAAATACCGCCAGCGTTGCAATGACAACTGCTTGACACATTATTCCAACGCCAATCAGCTTCTCCGTATACATTACCATAATTAACGCAGTAGTTTAATGTGCCATTGCTATAACCAGTTATACCACCACAGATAGGTTCGGTAGCAAGCACCGTTATATCGCCATAATTAATACTATATATTATCTCCGAGTTAGCTTGAACTTCGCCACATATGCCACCGCATTCCACCACATGATAAGTAGAAAAAGTTGAGGATTCAACATAGACATTGGCATAATTAGTACAATGAGTACATGAGCCGCCTAAGCCTGCAAGCCCTCCAATCGTTGCATCTCTAACACCGTAAACGGATATTTCACCACTCACCTCACAGTCAGAAATTGTACCTGCGCAACTGCCAATAACACCACCAACATAAATATGGTCACAATCATTACCATCAATGCTGATGCTCACGCTCACAAGCACAATATTCCTTAGTACTGTTTCAGTATTAGTCGATTCCGAAAACAATCCAAAACATTCAGAATTTTTTGACGTTATTTCCACTGTCATACCAGTAATCGTATGATAATTTCCATCATACTGACCAGAAAACGATTCATATTCTTGGCTCGAAGAAGAATAACCTATTGGCACCCATTCAATTCCCGACAAATCAATATCTGCAACCTGAATATAGCAAGCAGTCAAATCATATCTGACGGCATCCAACTGTTCAGCGGTTGCTACCTGATAAGGGCTTTCTTCGGTTCCATAACCATTAGTGAAATATGGACTTATGGTTCCATTTGAGCAGTGAATAGTAGCAGAGAGGAGATAGCTATTTCCGCTACTGGAAATCGAAATCGCATTCCATTCAGATACAGTACCATCATAATAAACATCAGTAAGCTTTTTACACCCATCAAAAGCTTTTGTCTGTATGCTTGTGACACTTGATGGAATATTGATACTTGTTAGATTACTACACTGTTGAAACTGATAACTGTCTATACTACTAATGCCGTCAGGGATGGCGATGCTCGTCAATCCACAATACTTGAAAGTAGCTGTGCCATTGTATCCGGTGATGTAGCCTCTGAATAAAATTAAGCCATCAGGTAGAGTAATCTGCATTAAAGAATAGCAGAAGGCAAAAGCAGCATAGCCGATCTGTGTCAATGTACTTGGCAAAGTTACATCTGTAAGCGCATAACAATTGATAAATGCATAGTCACATATACTTGTAACTCCCTCACAGACTACTACAGAAGTAATCGAGTCGATATATGAATACCATGGTATATTCTCCTGATATTCGTCTACTGCATACCTATTAGTCATTGACTTTTCGATAGTTAAAACTCCATCGGAAGACAAACTCCAACCATCGCCATAGGCAAGTATGGTATCATCGTCACTAACCGTCGCAATTCCTGACTCATCCGATGAATCTTCTTCTGTTTCGTCAGCAGTCGCACCCAGAAGCACAGCCGATTCTTCCTCAACTACTTCTTCAACGGTTTCCTCAACCGCTTCCGCTGAAACTTCCACATTTTCAGTAGCGTCTGCTATCTCCGTCGCAAGCGATGACAGAGGCAGAACCTCGAACATCATCACGAGAGCTACGAACAGAGACAAAACTTTTCTTAACTTCATGGTTTCCCATCCTTCCAAAAATTTTTCAAAACAAAAATCTCTTTCAGTAAACCGAAAGAGATTTAAAAGACACACATGATACACCGAACCCTCCGGGCTACCTATAGGGAGCGGAGGTTTGATAATCGGGAGTGCGAAGCACTACCCCCCCCACAATTTCACCAGCCTGAGAATATAATTCTCAGAACTATCACAAGTGTATCACATTATTTGGATGTTGTCAACAGGTTTTTAATCGTGTCGGGCGATAAATCGAGTACCCCAAAAGCCCTCCCGCAGAACGAAAAAAAAGAGCACTTCTTAATCCTACATCAAGAAGTGCTCTTGTCTTATTCAAACCTGATTCCGTATTGCCTGAAATTCGTGACGCTTCGTCACGAAGCATTATTCTTTGAAAATTTGCTGTCAAATTGCTGTCAACTGTCTGCGACGATTCTCCGGAAATACAATATACAGTGCCTTTTGCTTCTGTACAGCCACTATATCTTGTATCTCACTTATCGAGTGATTTCATCGTCGGGAACAAGAGAACATCCCTAATCGCCGGTGATCCTGTCATGAACTGCACCATGCGGTCGATGCCGAAGCCGATGCCGCCGGTCGGGGGCATGCCGATTTCGAGGGCATTCATGAAGTCCTCATCTATGGAGTTCGCTTCGTCGTCACCGAGGCGGATGAGCTCCTCCTGAGCCTCGAAGCGCTGGCGCTGGTCGACGGGGTCGTTGAGCTCCGAGTAGGCGTTGCACATTTCGGCGCGGCAGATGTACATCTCGAAGCGCTCGACATAGTCGGGGTTGTCCGGCTTGCGCTTCGTCAGGGGCGAAATCTCGACCGGGTGATCCATGATGAAGGTCGGCTGGACGAGGTTCTCCTCAACATACTTCTCGAAGAGGAGGTTCAAAATGTCGCCCTTGTGGTGGCGCTTTTCGTCGAATTCGAGATGGTGCTCACGGGCAATCTCAAAAGCCTCAGCGTCTGTCTTCACGTCAGCATAATCGACGCCCGAATACTTCTTCACGGCTTCGACCATGGTCATCCTCTCGAACGGCTTGCCGAGGTCGATAACCTCGCCGTCGTACTCAATCTGCGTGGTGCCGACAACGGTCTCGGCAATGTGTCTGTAGAGATTCTCCGCCAGATCCATCATTCCGTGGTAGTCGGTGTAAGCCTGATAGAGCTCCATAAGGGTGAATTCGGGGTTGTGGTGGGTGTCGACGCCTTCGTTGCGGAAGACTCTTCCGATTTCATAAACCCTGTCGATTCCGCCAACGATGAGTCTCTTGAGGTAGAGCTCAAGGGAAATTCTCAGCTTGACGTCCTCGCCGAGGGAGTTATAGTGGGTGACGAACGGTCTTGCGTTCGCGCCGCCGGCGTTCTGGACGAGCATCGGGGTCTCAACCTCGACAAAGCCCTGCGAATCGAGCCATCTGCGAATCTCGCTGATAATCTTCGAGCGCAAGATAAACGTCTTCTTGACATCCGGGTTGACGATGAGGTCTGTATATCTCTGGCGGTATCTCGTGTCTCTGTCCTTCAGACCGTGCCACTTTTCGGGGAGCGGTACCAAAGATTTTGTCAGAAGCGTAATCTTCTTTGCATGAAGGGAAATCTCGCCCCTGCGGGTTCTGAAGACGAAGCCTTCGATGCCGACGATGTCGCCGATGTCCCACTTCTTGAAGTCCGCAAAGGTTTCCTCGCCGACGTCGTTCATGCGGATATAGCACTGCATTCTGCCGGTGCTGTCCTGAATGTCGCAGAAGTTCGCCTTGCCCATGTCGCGGCGGCTCATCATTCTGCCGGCAATTCTCCATGTCTCTGCGTGAATCTTCTCGAGCTCTTCGTTCAGAGCTTCCTCCGAATCTCCGGCAAGCTCTTTTGCCTTCGCCTCTTCCTCCTCATAATGAGCCTTGAGCTCAGAGGTGGTGGTGTTGAAATCAAACTTGGTTATCTCAAAGGGATTCTTTCCGGCGGTTTTCAGAGCCTCGAGCTTGTCAAGGCGGATTTTGCGGAGCGAATTCACTTCCTCCGCGGTCATCTCCTCACCGGAATTTTCCAAAATCTCTTCCGTCATTATATCTCTCCTTACGGGAATTTATCTGTCAATGCCGAGAATCTCGAACTTAAGCGTTCCCGAAGGAACCTCAACCTCGAAAACGTCGCCTATCTTTTTCTTCAGGCAAGCCTTGCCGATGGGAGATTCGTCGGAAATCTTGTTGTTATCGGGGTCAGACTCGGTCGAGCCGACAATCTGATACTCCAAGATTTCGTCCATGTCGAAATCCTTGAGCTTGACGATGGAACCGACGCCGACTTCGTCAAGGGAAAGGCTATCGTCGTCAACGATGATAGCGTTTGCGATTACGACCTCGAGGTCGGCAATCTGCGCTTCGAGCATGCCCTGCTCGTTCTTCGCCTCATCATACTCGGCGTTTTCGGACAAGTCGCCGTAGGAACGGGCTTCCTTGAGTCTCTCCGCAACCTCTTTACGCCGAACGGTTACCAGGTATTCAAGCTCTTCCTGAAGCTTGTTGAAGCCGTCTCTTGATATTGTAGTAGCTCTCGCCATTGTAATTACCTCCAAATTTATTTTGCAGTAACGACCACAGCCGCTAATGCGCCATTGTCATATATTATAAGCTTATTTTAGGTGGTTGTCAAGAGGAGAAAAGGGATATAAAGCAACGTCGACAACCCAATTAAGGTTGCCGACGCTCTGAAAAATGTGGAAGGGCTGAAAAGCCGCGAAACTGACGATTTTACGGAAAACATTCATAGCAGGTTTTGTCCAACCAGGCGGACTCAAACCTTACTGATTATAATACCACATATTAGTCTGAAAAGCAAGCGTATTTTTCTTGCTTTTTGCAAAGAAATGTGATAACATGTTTTTATACTGAGATGAAAGGAGCCGTGCCGTCTTATGCTCTTGAGGAGTTCGAAAAAAGAAGCGGTTTCGGGAAGATACGAACCTCCGGAACGTGCTCGCCCCGCAAAGCCGTTTTCAAGAACCAAGCAGATTATGCTCGGGTTTCTGGTTATTATTTTAATAGGCTCGCTCCTTCTCGAGCTCCCGATTTCGACGAAGGAGGGGCAGACAACCGACTATTCGGGCGCCCTCTTCACGTCCGTTTCTGCGACCTGCGTGACGGGGCTCGTCGTCTACGACACCTATACGCACTGGACGATTTTTGGTCAGCTCGTCATCCTCCTGATGATTCAGATAGGAGGCTTGGGGCTCATCACGATAACAAGCTTCGCGATGATTATTCTGCGGCGGCGAATCGGGCTTAATTCAAGGGAGCTGATCCGCGAAAGCCTCAACACTCCCCAGCTCCACGGCAGTGTCCGCCTTGTCCGGACGATTATCCGGGGAACGCTCTTGGTTGAGGGCATCGGCGCACTGCTTCTTTCGATAAGATTTGTCCCACAGCTCGGCTTCGGGCGGGGCATCTACTACGGAATATTCCACTCAATCTCGGCGTTCTGCAACGCAGGCTTCGACCTCATGGGCTATCAGGGCGAGTTCTCCTCGCTGACGGCATACACGACCGACCCGCTCGTTTCGATTGTCATCATGCTTTTAATACTCATCGGCGGCATCGGCTTCCTCGTCTGGGACGACATTCTCGTCAACAAGTATCATTTCAAACGGTACAGGCTCCAGACGAAAATCGTCCTTGTGATGACGGCAATACTCGTTTTCGGCGGAGCGCTTCTGTTCTTTATCTTCGAGAATTCAAATCTCCTGTCAAGCATGAATGCCGGCGAAAAAGTCTTGGCTTCGTTCTTTGCCTCCGTCACTCCGAGAACGGCGGGCTTCAACACCATCAGCCTCTCCGAAATGACGAATGCAAGCAAGCTTCTGACGGTTATCTTCATGTTCATTGGAGGCTGTCCCGGGTCGACCGCAGGCGGCGTGAAGGTGACGACAATTGCCGTGATATTCCTCTACATAAAGTCCTATCTCCTGCACACTGAGGACTGCGTTGTCTTCAACCGCAGGCTCGACAAGGACGCGATGAAGCGTGCAAGCGTTATCATATTCATAAACCTGTCTCTGGCGCTCGTCATGCTCTTCGTCATCATGGCAACGCAGGACTTCGACCCCTTGGACGTTATGCTCGAGGTCTTCTCGGCGACGGGAACGGTCGGGCTCTCGGCGGGGATTACGTCGCAATTAAACACCGTCTCAAGAACGGAAATTATGATATTAATGTATCTCGGAAGAGTCGGAAGCCTCACGTTTGCGATGTCCTTCACAGAGCGGCACACGACCGGCAACATCCGCTATCCCGAGGAAAGAGTAATTATCGGATAAAAGAAGGGAGAAACCACCATGAAATCAATTCTTATAATCGGTCTCGGCGACTTCGGGCACTACCTCTGCCGGGAGCTTATGCAGTTCAAGAACGAGATTATGATTATCGACTCGGACGAGACGGCTCTCGAGGACCTCACCGGGCTCGTGACGAGCAGTCTTATCGGCGACTGCACCCGCGAAAGCGTGCTCAAGAGCATCGGGGTTCAGAACTTCGACATCTGCTTTGTCTGCCTGAGCGGCAACTTTCAGGCGAATCTTGAGATTACAAGCCTGCTCAAAGATTTGGGAGCGAAGTACGTCGTAAGTCAAGTGAGAAGCGAGGTTCACTCGAAATTCCTCCTTCGGAACGGTGCCGACGAGGTAATCCACCCGAACAAGGTCTCCGCCAAGCGTGCGGCTGTCAAGTACTCAAGCGACAGAGTTTTTGACTATATCGACCTCGGCGACGGCTACTCGATTTACGAGATTACGCCGCTTAAGGAATGGGTCAATAAGAGCATCCTCGATTCCAATATCCGCGCCCGCTACGACATGTACATAATCGGCATCGTCTCAAAAGACGACACATCGAACTATATGCCCTCTCCCCAGACGGTAATCGAACCCGATGACCACCTGATGGTCTTGGCGCATGAGTCGACGATGAAGAAGTTTATGGTGTGAATATAGCACAAAAAAAGAAGGTCTCAAAGAGACCTTCTTTTTTTATAGGTTTAATCCTCGCCAAGCTTCAAAGCCTTATTGATATTAATCGACTTTACAAGCCGTGCGATAATCAGGAAGCCTACGACGAGCATTACTCCGATTATGCAGTAGAGCTTGATGTAATCGCCTCGGTCTGCCGCCACGACGAACGGCGGGACCTGATCTGTCACGTTGTAGAGAACCTGGAACAGCGGAACGAAGAGGTCGCTTGCTATTCCTCCGATAATGATTGCAAGGAATATCGAGACGCCACTGACGAGCACCTGCTCGTAAATCAGCATCGAAACGATTTCTCTGAACGACATACCCATCGCCCGAAGGATACCGAACTGAAGCGTTCGCTCCCTGATTGAAAGAATCCAGTATATCAGGAATCCGATGAAGCACATCGCCATTATCGTGATGAAGCCGAGTGTAAGTGCTCCGTTTACGCCCTGCAGGATAGCGTCGGTCTTAGATGACGTTATCAGTTGGGAAGCAACGTCGAGACGAGTAAGCGTGATTCCGGCATCCTCAACCGACTGATAGAGGTCGGCGATGACGGCGTCGTCCGAAAGGCTCATCCAGACCTCATACGGCTCAAGAGTCGTCTGAATCGAGACGTAATTATAGTTCATGATGATGAAGTCCTGGTATTCGCCCGATGAGTTCTTATCCAACGGGTTAAATGTGGGCCAGTAGTCGACAACCGCGACGACGACCGCTTCAAACCAGTCGTTCGAGCCCCACTTGACCTCGACAACGTCGCCGAGTTGAACGCCCGTCTTGTCCTGATAGGACTGCGAGACGATAATGCCGTTGGTGCATTCGCTCAGGGCATTTATGTAGTAGTTGATGTGAACCGGGAGCAAATCATCACGGAACCAGCAGACCTCCGCAAACTGCTCGGGGACTATTGCCATAATGTCAATTCCGGTCTTGGTGGAGTCGTTATACCGAACCTGTGCGTTTTCACGGTTCAGAACCGGTGTGGCGACTTCTACGCCTGCCAAATCTTCATAGATGAAGTCGGGCTCGGTGTATTGCGCCTGAGTTTCCTCCTCGCCCTCGTCGTTCGTGACCGTGACACGGGAGTATTTCCACGATTCCTCGAGGACCGCATCGGCGCCGAGGTTATAAGAGATTCTGTCCTCTGTGTTCTTGTTGATAGCCCGGGCTGTATTCGCCGAGAAGATTCCGAGAGCGACCGTCAGCATCAGGAATATCATGATGAACGATTCACGACCGGTCGAGGAACGGCTAAGGTTGTTCATCGAGATATAAGCCGCCGGCGACCAGTGCTTCCTGCCGATACGGTAGATAAGCCTTATGAAATACGGATACAGTCGGACGCAGAACAGCGCACAGCCGAGGATGAAGAGGGTCGAAGCCGCGAACATCAGCGGATTCATCGTGGCAGAGGTGTCGGTGACGCCCTGCTCAAGAAGAACCTCCTCCTGATAGTTGTGCCAGAGAAGCCACGCCACCGTTCCGACAATCATGATGATGTCGAAGTAGCCTCTCTTCCAGAGGGGCTTTTTCTGACCGTGAGCCTTCGACTGCTTGTGTTCGACGATTGTGATTTTGGATGCACTTATCGCAGGTCCCAAAGTTGTTATGAAGAACACTGCAACCGCTATGAACGAGTATGCAAACGCAGTTACTGAAAGCTTGGTCGAGAGCGCCGTTCTGTTGACGAACTCGAGGAAGCCGTTCGAAACGCCTATGATTCTACAGAGAAGAAGTCCCACAAACGGTCCCACGACTCCGGCTATTCCGCCGAGGATAAGCGTCTCGAGGGCGTAAATCTTGACTATCTGCCAACGTGACGCACCACGGGATTTATACATCGCAATCTCGTTCTTCTCCGATTCGATGTGGAGCTGAGAAACCATGTATAAGTAGAATATCAGCATCAGAACGACGGGGATGTCAAGCATCAGCATGATGTAACGGAGCTGTGAAGCCTCGTCGGCGTAATCCTGCAGGACCTCGAGCGCAGGGACGGAGAAGGTGCAGTTTTCGCTCTTATAGAGCTCCTTCTGATTCTCGAGCGTCGACACAAGAAGCTCGATGGTGTTCATATCCATGTTCTGATAGTCGATTATGAACGTGCAATCGACCGAGCCGAGGGTTACGACTCCCGTCATGATGACCTCGTCGGTAAGGGTGGTGAAGTCGCAGAAGAAGGTGTTGTCGTATTCCGTCAAGCCCTCCGACCAATAAGTGTCGGTGTCGCTCGCCGATTCAAAGGTGCCGACAACGACAATCTTGACGGTGTCGCCGGGAGAAAGGATATTTGTAACCTCGTATTCCTGATTGAGGACAAGTTGCGCCGTCTGCAAAGCCGCTTCGGTGCAGATGACCTCGTAGCAGCCGTCTTCGTTCATCCCCGATTCAAACATTCTGCCGTTCGTAATCGTGATATGGTCGCCGATGTCGGTCATGCCGCCGAGTTTTAAGAGCGACAGATCTTCGGATTCTATACTTGAAACATACAGATATGAATCGGACGTGAAGCACTTATATGTCAGATACGACACCATAAGGTTATTGAACCTGTCCGCCGCAGTCTGATAGACGCTGTAGACGGTCGAACGCTGTTTC
The DNA here is from genome assembly GCA_021199355.1 of Oscillospiraceae bacterium. Classification (GTDB taxonomy): domain Bacteria; phylum Bacillota; class Clostridia; order Oscillospirales; family Ruminococcaceae; genus Faeciplasma. The sequence continues at coordinate 13,955 of JAJQIF010000019.1, read as the reverse complement.
TGGATGCTCGTGCCGCTGACGATGGTTTTCGAAACCTTGTAGATGCCGGGGTATTCGTCGTTTTCCTCCTGATACTCCTGCATGTCCTTGATGAGCATTCTTTGCAGTGAGCCCTGCATGTATATCGGGATGGCGCTCGTCATGGCGGTTGCCATGATGAAGCCTACCAAAAGGCAGATGACCATCCACTTTGTGTTTTTCATTTTCCTGAACAGTAATGTCAGCACTTCAAGATTCCCTCCTTGGGTTCTGAGATGGTCTTTATTCTTACCTGATGATTACCTCGTCGCCTTCTTCGAGACCCGAGGTTATCTCAACCAAAGAGCCACTCTGGAGTCCGGTCTCAACCGCGACCTGAACCCGCTCGTTGTCCTTGAATACATACACAACCTCCTGACCGTTTACCGTCTTGATGAGGTTGGCTGAAATTACTATTACGTTTTCCCTGCTGTCGAGCACCAAAACCGTGTCGGCGATGTTACCGACGGAGGAGGATTCGGGGAATTCGTCGACAAACGCAACGATAACGTCTTCCGAGATCTCGCCCAAGATTGCTTCGCCGTTCTCGTCATAGAGAACGCCCTCGGTTTCCTCGTCCCACTGCTCACCACTTGAATTGGAGACGATGACGCCGTCATAGGTTTCGCCGTCATACTTTATGGTGATTGAGCGCCCGATAAGGAATTCCGACTTCTCGCTCGAAGGGGAAATCTTGATATAAAGGTCGCTCAAGTCGATGATGGTGGCGATTGTGTCGCCCGCCGAGACTGTCTGCCCGGGAGATACCGTCTTGACATAGGAAATTGTGCCGCTGACTGTAGCGTAAATCTTCGAAGCTTCCTTTTCGGCATAGAGCTTGTCAAGGTCAATCTGCAAAAGGTCGACGTCGAGCTGTTCCTTTGCCTTGACGGTTTCCGATTCGCCGTTCTCGATTGCAATCTGAACCTCTAACTCTTCGCGTTGCATCTCGAGCTCCATTATGTATATCTCCTCGTCAAGCTCGGTCGTTTCGAGCTCGGCAATCAGGTCGCCCTCTTCGACTTCGTCGCCCGCAGAGACGTAGACCGCCTTGACGGTTCCGCCGTAGGAGGCGAAATAGACATTCTCCTCGGTGCCCGATGCGATTGTGCCCGAGGTCGTGACCTGCTTGGTGATGTCCTTGAGGGTTGCGGTCGTGGTGGTATATGAAACCTCGCTCGCCTTGACTACCGGCGGGTCGAGATATTCCTCTTCCTCCGGCAGGAAATAGCATCCGCTGAGCGAGAGACACATAGCCGCCGCAGTAGTAAGTCCGAATAAAGCTCTCTTTATATTCGTCCCGAATGTATTCATGGTAAATCCTCCTATATAAATCGCTATTATAAATTATATCAGATTTTTCGGGCACTTACAATAGAAAACGCCCCTCGGAAGCCTCCCAAGGGACGTAATATTTTTTGAGATATTTTATGTACAATCTGTGACTTATTTCACTGGCTCCCCTACGCTTAGGGGAGCTGGCACGCGAAGCGTGACTGAGGGGTTTACCGAGTCACCGTCTCCGAACAGTTATAGAACAGTATCCACTCCTGCTCGGTCATGTAATCGGTGCAGAGTTCATTGTCATCCGTTATCGTGTACTCTCCGCTCCAGACGGAGGCGAAGAGCCAGTAGGCGTTGTCCTTCTTGAGGTTTGCGGGGCTCGGGAGGACGTTGCACTCGCTAATTGCAATCGGCTTGTCGGTCGTCAGCTCCATCATGCGGATGAGAGCCGTAACGTGACTCTGGTTGTCCCATGCGCCGAGGCTGAAATCGTAGACGTCCAGCGTGATTATGTCGCAGTACTCGTCCCCGACGTACCATTCAACATCCTGCGCGTTCCATACCCAAATTATGTTGTCGAGCATGTGGTAATCGGTAAGGCGGGTGTAGATGAGCTCATAGAGCCATATGTAGGAGTCGAGGTCCTCGCCCCACCAGAACTCGCCGTTTCCGGCTTCGGGAAGGGGTCGGAAGATAACCGGAATGTCGAGCTCAGCTAATTTTTCAAACTGCTCGGCGATGAGGTCGATGCCCTCTATAATCGCATAGCATTCCTCGCTCACGCCGCCCGTTCCGAGAAGCTCCGTGACCTTTTCAAGGCTCATGTGCGCCACGTCGTGGGTGGTCACGGCGTTCGAAAGCGAAAATTGGGAGTCCTCCAGATAGCAGGAGCCGTTCATAGCCCAGTACCACGAGTAGCCGATGATTCCGCCGTCTTCATAATATTCGATTGCGAGCTCGATGTCGCCGGTGTCGACTTCCGCCGAGTAACCGGAGAGCTCACCGAGCCTTATCAAGGGGTATTTTCCCGTGACAGCCGCCACGGCATATATTTCGGCATTTGAGCCTTGCGAACACTGCTGAGCCGTCAGGACGCTCTCGCCATACATCTCGCAGAGATACTTGTAGAGTTCAACTGTAGCCTCGGTTGCTCCCGAATTCGAGAGCACTCCGCTGACGCTGTAGTCAAGCTCGCTCAGGTCGTCTGCGTTTTCGAGCAGGAAGAAGTCGAGGTCGACTTCGCCCGACAAATCCGAAATCGTGACCGAAGAGGTTTCGGGAGAAAGATAGATGTTCTCGAACTTGATGGATTCGAAATCTCCCGAGCCGGAGGTCGTGAAGGTCCCTCTTGCCAAGCCGTCGACATAGAGAACCCCTTCGACGGGTTCGTCGGAAGACAGGCAGACGGTGACGTTATAGTGCTGAGCCGCAGGGATATCGAGGACGACCATAAGGGTGCTGTCGGGCAGAGAAAGCCCTGTGACGTAGCCGGTGCCGGAATAGCCCTCGTGCGAGGACATGACGGCGGTGTAGCCGCCTGTTTCCCCATCCTCCGCTTCGTAGATAACCGAGCATTCGGTCGGGTTATAGGCGACTTCGCCTATTTCCGCCTCGGCGTGGCTGGGGAGCTCCGTGGGCGCAGTAAGCTCCGTCACCGCTTCCTCAGTCGGAAGGGTTTCGGTCGTGTCCTCGGTAGCTATGGTCAGCTCCATGGTGACGTCTTCTGTGGCAAGTTCTTCGGTTTCATCTGGGGTGCAAGCCGTGAAGGCGGTAAGCATCAGCATAAACGCCGTCAGGACTGCGAGTGTTCGCTTGATCATTTTTATTTGGTGGAAGTCCGGTAGCCCGGTATTCGTTTCAGAGCCGGGACAACAGCCGTCGCAAGCACAGACGCCGCGACTATTTTGATGAGGTCAACCCCGAGGAACGGGATGACGCAGTATGTCAATGCAACCGCAAGAGTATTCCCCGAAACGAAGCAGTACCAAGCCGTTCCGAAAGCATAGAGAACAGCGGTGCCGAGAATCATGCCGACGGGATACTTTGCGACTGCGAGGATGCTCTTGAAATTGAACTTGCCGTCCTCTTTCTTATAGGCAACCTGAATCTTGTCGGCAAGAAGACCGACGATGAGTGCCAGAGGGATATAGCCGATTATGTAGCCGCCGGTGGCACCGGCAATCTTCTGAAGACCGCCGGAGTAGTTCGAAAATACCGGAAGACCGATTGTGCCAAGGAGAATATAGATTGAAACTGCGATTGTGCCTCTGTATGCTCCGAGGGTCGCCGCAGTGAAATAGATTGCGAATGTAGCCAGAGTTATCGGAATCGGACCAATCTGCACGCTCATCGGAGCGAATATGCAGATAATCGCCGCCGCAACTCCTATAAATGTGATGTCTCTTACTTTCATGTTAAATTCCTTTCCTGTTTGTGTTAAGTTTCAGACTCCTTTGTAAAGCCCGCCACATGAATAATAGCATTTTTCGGGACGGTTGTCAAGGTGGAAAGGAAACGCGAACCAGACTGCAAAAATAATTCGCTTTCAATAATAATTTTCAAATCCCTCTTGCAATCTTAGTTAGCATATGCTATACTATCCATGTTAGTTTAAGCTAACTATAGTAAGCTTAAACTATCTCATTTGAAGACTTTTCTCCTCTGCCGCTATGTCGCTGGGGCTTGGAGCTATATTCTCATAAAAACTTTCAGGAGGAGTCAAAATGAAAAACACAATCTGTGAAAAGCTCATGTGGTCAGCGATGACGCCCACCATGTTCAGGTACATAAGCGAAAACTGTGGCGAAGTCGATGTCCCTGCCGTCAAGAAAACAGCCCACAAAAATTACAAGGCTATGGTCGGGAGGACTCCCGACATCGGTAGCTTCATGAAAAATACGCTCCGTATTTCACTTGCCGGCGGCATTGTCTGGCTGTCTGTATATGACGCAATGGACGGGCATATGAGCCGTGAACAGTTCGGAGAAATGGTAAAGGTCACAATGCAGGCTCCACTGATTCAAAAGGCGTTCGGCGGCAAAAATCCTTTTGATTCTGAATACCAGAGGAAAAAAGTCGAAAAGGATAAAGTCGCCAACGCCATGAGCGACAGCGAATTCAACTGGATTACGGAGACGATTCCCGGCAGAAATGCTGATGAATACACGACGAATTATCATCGTTGCGGGCTGTGTGCACTCGGAAGGCAGGAGCACCACGAAGACCTGATTCCGTATATGTGTGAAATGGATTTCATCTCCGTTGACCTGATGGGCGGTGTGCTCCACAGAACCGGCACAATCGCCACAGGTGCGGAAATGTGCGATTTTTACGTCTGCAAAAAGGGCTCGGAATGGGATAAGTGAGGGAGAGATAGTATGAAATACTTTGGCATGCCGCTGGGAATGTGGGCGCTGTTCGGGAAGTCTTTTGAGAGAAACCTGACCATATTCGGAATTGAAGAAAAGACGGCAAAGACGATAAGAAAAAAGGCGAAATCCCGTTATAAAGAGATTATCGCAAAAGTGCCGGAGTTCGAGAGAGCCGACAGGTTCAAGATGAATCTCGTGAACTGCGCACTGCTCTGCGCTTTCGTGCTGAATATGCCCGAGCGTCCGGATGTCGGGCGGCTGACGGAATATTATAAAAATTCTATGATGACCGGTCCCATGAACTGGTTTTGCAGAATGAGCGGCAGAAACAAGTTCACCGACAAGGACTTGGCATCTCTCAGAGCCACGGAGAAGCTCCGAGCCGCCGACAGAAACCCCTATTCGTGGAACATGGAGCTCTATCCTTATGAGGACGGCTCCGGCTACGAGGCACGGTTCACCGCCTGCGGAATCTGCACGCTGATGCGGGAGCTCGGGCTCTACGATTTGGTTCCTGCCATGTGCAGGCTCGATTACACCATGACCGAAGCAAGCGGGGTATCGGACTTCGTTCGAGAATATACATTAGCCTCCGGCGGTCCATACTGCGACTGTGGATATAAAAAATTAAAACAAGGGAGCAATTGACATGAACAGACACGAAGAAATCAAATCAGCATACCAAGCATTGGGCAAAGAAGCAACTACTTATGATGGCATGATTACCTGCTCTACCCTGTTGGGAAAAGCCGTGTGTAAACTGGTGTGGGATATGGAACAGACGGAAACCATTGAATACCTGTCCCGTGCGCTTTCCGGCGTTCCGGAGGATTTCTCCGGTTCGTTGCTGGAGGTTCCTGTGGGTACCGGCGTGCTGACCATGCCGGTCTATCAAGGGCTGCCGAATGCAAGCGTCACTTGTCTGGATTATTCCGAGGACATGATGTCCCGTGCGCAAAGAAGGGCGAAACGGGACGGATTGACGAATGTCCGCTTTCAACAGGGAGATGTAGGGAATTTGCCCTTCACGGACAACAGCTTTGACATCGTACTCTCCCTCAATGGATTTCATGCTTTTCCAGACAAAGAAGCGGCTTACCGGGAAGTGTTTCGGGTCTTAAAGCCCGGTGGCTGTTTCTGCGGTTGTTTCTATGTTGCCGGAGAAACCACCCGGACAGATTGGTTCATCAGGCATCTATATGAACCGAAGGGGTACTTTACTTCACCCTATGAAACAGCGGACAGTCTGAAACAGCGGTTGGAGAGGCAGTATGAGACAGTAGAGTTTAGCACTGTGAAATCCATAGCTTGTTTCACTTGCCGAAAAGGGGCGTATAACCAATGAGCGACGCAAGCGGAGTATCGGACTTTGTGCGGGAATACACTTTAGCCTCCGGCGGTCCGTACTGCGATTGTGGATATAAAAAGAGAAAGGGAGTATGAAATATGTCAAAATCAGCATCACAGTTTCAGGAAAAGGCAATGGCTATCCTCTATCGTGGCAAGGAGATTTTCAAGCCGCTTAATACCGGATGGATTGACGGGAATGTCGCCTGCGTGCGGGAGTTCGTCGCAAATATCTTCTTCTACACAAAGAACGGCACCACCATTATGATCGATGCCGGGTATAACTACGACAGACTTGAGGAAAAGATGGGCTGGCTGGGAATCGACCCCGTCTCCATCAAGCATATCCTCATCACCCATCAGGACACAGACCACGTCGGAGCAGTGGAAAGGGACAGCCCCGGGCTCTTCCGCGACGCCATGCTCTATATCGGCGAGGTTGAAAACCGCTATCTCACCGGCGAAAAGCGCCGCAGGGTCTACTATGGGCTCTATAAGCTCCCACAGGTACATATCGACAACCGAAAAATTCTTCTTAACGACGGACAGGTGTTCTATATCAACGACATCCGAATCGAGTGCATTCTCGTCCCGGGGCACACGTGGGGACATATGGTATATCTTGTCGACGACAGATACCTCTTCACCGGCGACACCATCTGGTTCGGCTATGACGGCGGTCGGCGCTTTATCAACACGCTTGCCGAGGATAACAAGCTACAGACAGAATCTCTTAAGAGATTGGAGCAGAAGCTGAGAGCCCGCAATCTCAGCCCGAAGATTATAACCGGTCACACCGGTTGGTCGGACAATTTGGATTTTGCCTTTGCGAATATCGACAAATTCTGTAACGCATGGTGCAAGCAAAAGCCCCACGACCCCTCGGCGCCGTATGATGCCTATGATGAATCGGATGATACTGAGGAGAGGGCGAGAAGAACTAATCCGGAAAGGGGCGTATAATCAATGAGCGTTTCTATCCATGTTCTTGAATGTGTAGTGATGTGCGCCGTGTTTGGCGTGTTCGTTTTCGGGATGATGCTGGTCAACCCAGTTTCCTTCATTGGCGATTATCCGCCGGAAATTCAGGTGCAATATTATTCTTCCCAACACAAGGAAGCAGTAAAGGAAAAGATGACATTCTTCACGATTCTCAGAAAAGTCATCGGTGTCATCGCATTTCTGTTCCTGTTTGCGTGGATGGCACATATGGCGGGAGCGGAAACCTTTGCGGAAGGGCTTCTGTTGGTGTACGGCTACATGCTCGTGCTGGCGGCGTTTGACACCTGCTTTTTCGACTGGGTGCTGTTTCCTAACATCAAGCAGGTGCGCCTGCCGGGAACGGAGCATATGGACAAAGAGTACCATCAGAAATGGTTCCATGTGAAAGTCATGTTGCCCATGTTGCCGGTGTTTGCCGTGGGAGGACTGCTTATTTCGTTGATTATGGTCTGGATTTGGTAAAGTGACGGGAAAGGAAATGGCAATAACTATAGTTTCCACCCTCATGATTATGCTCGGCTATTTTCTCATGCTCTACGGTGCAGTCGGCTTTATTCAGGACAAGCGGCTTTTCTCCTCTGCGCATAAAGAGTACTTAGCCGTGATTCCGGACAAAAAAGAGCGGTTCAAGGGTGCGCATATAATCGGCTGGATTATATTGATAGTCGCTATTTGCTTGTTTGTAGGAGCGTTCGCCATTGCCATCTGGGACGGCGCAAGAAATCAGTTCGGTGCTCTTAAATTCTTCGCGCGATTCATCACTATGCTCTATGCGATGGAGATTTACGATATACTTTTCTTTGACTGGTATCTCCTCTGCCGTTCAAACTTCTTCATCCACTTCTACCCCGAGCTTAAAAGTGTCGACAGAAGCCACTTCTTCGGCTACAACAAGAAATCTCACATCACGCACTTCATAATTTATATCCCCGTCTGTGCGGCGATTGCACTGGGACTCGGAGTGCTGTTTTAGAAATGGAGGTAACTATGTCATTCACAGAAGAAATACAAAGCTTCAGCAAAGCGCACCCCTTTGCGGAAGAAAAAATAGACGGAATCAGCACCCGCTATCTTTTGTGCGGTAAAGCCGATGCCCGATATACGTTGGTGTATCTTGTGGGCGGCACGGGAATTTCGGATGTCTGGTTCAACCATATTATTCAGATGGAAAAGGATTACCGGATTCTTACCTTTGATTATCCTATGGAAATAGGCAATTTCGAACAGCTTGCCGACCATATCATGAAGCTTATAAAAAAGCTGAATATCAGGAACCCCGTGTTGATCGGTGCTTCATTGGGCGGGTTTATTGCTCAGCTCATTGCAAGGCGGTATCCGGATATGGTGTCCGCTGTAGCTCTATATTCTACATGCAGTCTGTCACAGGCGAGCATTGCGGACCTGAAAAAGCAGTATAAATCCTACGGTGTGATGATGGGGCTTATGAAGGTTGTTCCTTATTCATGGATAAAGAAAATACTGTTTGCGGCGTCAAAAAAGCAGGTCGGCATGGAAAATGAGGATCCCACTAACAGAGCGTATATGGAGGATTTCTTCGCCTGGATTTATGGGCAATACACCAAGGAGTTTGACCTGCATATGACAGGCTTGATTATAGATGTGGCAGGCATAAAGCCCTTTGAGCCTTCGGATTATAAAAGGTTTGATGATAAAACGCTTCTGGTTCTCCCGAAGGCAGACAAGGCTTTTTCGGAGGCGGCGCAGGCGGATTTGCTTCTTTCTATGCCGAGAGCAAGGGCTGTTAAAGTGGAAGGCGGTCATACCGCCACGCTCTATAAGGGTTGATGAGTATGTACGGGAAACAAGAGAGTTTCTTGAGACCGTCTGCAATGTTAAATAAAAATAAAATCCCCGCCCAGCAAGGACGGGAATTTTTATCCAAGCGCAACGTCAAGAAGCATCATCACTGCAAATCCTGAGAGAATTCCTGTTGTTGCGAAGTAGGGGTGCGCCGACTGGTTTTTCTGGCACTCGGGGATGAGCTCGTGGACGGCGACGAGAATCATCGCTCCTGCGGCAAATGCGAGCGCAAACGGGAGTATCAGCTGAATTTTCACCGCCATGGCGGCTCCGACAACGGCGGCTATCGGCTCGACAATTCCCGAAGCCTGCCCGATGAGAAACGCCTTTTTGCGGGAATAGCCTTCACGTCGAAGCGGCAGAGAGACCGCCGCACCCTCGGGAAAGTTCTGGAGCCCGATGCCGACGGCGAGGATTATCGCACTTGCAAGCGATTCTGCATTGCCCTCTCCTCCCGCAAGTGCTCCGAAAGCAACTCCCACCGCCAAGCCCTCGGGGATGTTGTGAAGAGTTATCGACAGGACGAGCATGATTATGCGGTTCGTGGTGCTCCCCTGCTCCTCCCGGTTCTTCGAGAACTGAAGCCGCTCGTGCGAGACAATCCTGTCGGAAGCCCACATGAAGACGGCTCCCAGAAGGAATCCCGAGGTTGCGACTATCCACGCCGGGGTGCTGAGGTATTCCTCGGCTTTTTCTATTGCGGGCTCAAGAAGCGACCAGAAGCTCGCCGCAATCATCACTCCCGCCGCAAACCCGAGCATCAGGTTCATCGCCTTTTGATTCGTCTTTTTGAAAAACAGCACTGTCGCCGCCCCGAGCGCAGTCACAAACCACGTCCCAAGAGTGGCTAAAAGCGCCGCGAAAATGTAATTGATCATAGGTATTAGTCCTTTCGGAATATTATATTCAGAAAGGACTTTTTATGTGAGAACCCCTACAGTATCCCCGCCTCAATCTTCACTTCAAGAATTTTCAGCACACTCTCCGCAATTCTCTCTTCTGAGATTTCGCCGTTCTCTACGGCTTCGATTATGCCGTTTGCGGCGTTTTCGAGGTTGTCGGGCATGAGGATGATGTCAACGCCTGCCTGAATCGCCATGACGGCGGCTTCGGCGGAAGTGTAGCGGTCGGTGATGGCTTCCATCTGCATCGAATCGGTGATTATCAAGCCGTCAAAGCCGAGGTCGTCCCGAAGAATGCTTATCATAGTTGCGGAGAGCGACGCCGGTGTGTCGTCGCCGGTGACCTGTGGGACGGAGATGTGCCCGACCATGACGAGGTCGGCGCCCGCTTCTATGCCCGAGGCAAACGGGACGAACTCGGTCTCCCAAAGCTCTTCAAGAGACTTGTCGAGCTCGGTATAGCCGAGGTGGCTGTCCGTTCCGGTGTCGCCGTGCCCGGGGAAGTGCTTGAGGGTGCAGAGGATGCCGCTGTCCTCGAAGCCCCTGACCGCCGCGGCGACCATTTCTGCGGCAACGTCGGCGACCGTCGAGAAGGCGCGATTGCCGATGACGGTGTTGTCGGGGTTCGAGTCGACGTCCGCAACCGGCGCAAAATCGAGATTGAACCCGAGCTCCAGAATCTCGGTGCCGATGGTGTAACCGACGTTATAGGCTTCGTCGATGTCGCCCGTATTGCCGATTGTCTTCATGCTCGGGAAGGACGTCGTGCCCATGGCGGAATTATTCCCGATTCGCGAGACCGTCCCGCCCTCCTCGTCGACGGCGATAAAGAGCCCGAGTGTGGAGTAGGACTGCATGTCCGAAATCATTTCTATCGTCTGCTCACGGTCTATGATGTTCTCCGAAAACATTGCGATTCCGCCGACTGGATACTCGGAGAGCCCTTCTTCAAAGTCGCTCCCCGCTTCGGTTATCTTCTCTGAAGATCCGGTAATCTGCTCGGGACGGACTATGAAGAGCTGATAGACCTGCTCTTTGAGGCTCATGCCGGAAAGGATTTCGAGAGCCTGCTCTTCAACAGTCGGTTCTGCCGGTTCTTCGGCTTGGGTGGTTGCCTCTGTAGTTGCTTCGGTAGTGGTGGTTGTTGCCTCAGTGGTGGGCTCTGTAGTAGCTTCCGTGGTGGCGGCGGTGGTGCTTTCGGTCTCGACGGTGTCATCAATCTCGGTCGGGACGAGCCCACTGGCAATATATACAAGCAACAGAACTGCCGCAATAGTCAGGACTAATGCGGCAACGTTCGAGAATTTGATTTTGCGGGATTTTTTCATTATCTTTTTCTTGCGTGAAGCTCCGTTCCGGAGGAGTCCTTCAGAGTAAACGAGGTCGGGGTGATGTCGGAAATGGTGTACTTCTTGTCGCCCGAGTTTATGACCACTTCGCCGAATTTGACAGCGATGGAACGGCTGGAATCTCCCTCGAAATACCAGTCGCCGTCGTCGACGATGATGGCATTGGTGCCGATATGGCTCTTGACGGCTTCCTTCTCTTCAGTAGAAAGAACCCCCTCGGCAGGCTCCTCAACTCTGCCGTAAATATAGCCGAGCGAGATTGAGAGAAGAAGCAGGGTCATGGACGAGAGAACCTCCGAAAGCGAGCCCTTGACGATGTAGTAGATACATGTGACAAGGGACGCAAGCGCCAGGATTCCGAAAACGATTCGAGCCGCTATTGCGATTTTCTTTTTTGTAGACATAACATATTTCTCCTTTGCATTATTCGGGAAATAATATCCCACGTTTATTTTACAATATTATTTTGCGGTTGTCAAGGGGATTGTAGGGGGCGGATATTATCCGCCCGTGTACTACGCCCTGCTCTTATGCTTATCCCTGATTTCAATAACCGTGAACGGCGTATACATCAGGACGAAGAGCAGGAGCAGAATTATTATGTACCCAATCAGGAACAGATTCTCGCCGAAGATGCTTGTGCAGAGAGACGTGATGACGTTGCCATAGGGGTCGTTGATGAAGAAGAAGTTTGTGCCTAAGATTTTGTTGACGGGATAAATCACAACGAGCATTCCCGCAAGCACTGCCAGAACCTTCGGGAGCATCTTTATCTCCGGCTTGAAGCCGCCCGCAAGGAGCATGACGGGATAGCACACAAGAAGTATATGGAGCATTTCGGAATTTATGTGGCAGAAGTTCGCTATCGGAAGAGCGCACCATGTCGGGCTCAGAAGTGCCACAGCCGCACCGGGCAGGCACAGGGCATACAGAATATTCGCCGCAAGCTTGTTAGGCTTGATCCCGTACCACAGGCTGATGAAGATGTTGACGCTACAAAGATGAAGCGGCAGGGTCTCCGGTCTCCACTGACCGGTCACGATGATGACGGTCTGTCTCGAAGCTTCGACCAAAAAGATGAGAATCGCAAGCCCGAGCTCGAACTTTCTTCTCATGCCTTGGGATGAACGGCGATAGATGACCGCGACCGCCGCACAGATGACTACGCACAGAACGAGCCAGAAGATGTGGGTCGGGCTGAACAGCGTGAACGAAGTGTAATCCTCGCCATAGAGGTCTTGCATGGTGTAAACGGTGTACCAGAATTCTGACATTGGGATGCTCCTTTCGATAATAAACCCCTCCACTGGCTATCGCCGGTCCCCCTCCCCTTTCAGGGGAGGCTATTTGTAATTCTATACAAACTTTGAGAGAGGCAGTTATAGGCTCCCCTGAAAGGGGAGCTGTCAGCCGTCAGGCTGACTGAGGGGTTTTCGGACAGCAAACGGTGCATACAACACCGCCTCCACGATGGCAAGCAGTATCGCATAGTCGATTATGAAGTAATCCTCGCCGAAGATTCCGGCGCAGATGGTCGAAATCGGATTGCCGTAGGCATAGCCGATGAAGAAGAAATTGGTGTTGTAGCCCTCGTTGATTGGGGTCACAATCAGACACATCGCCGCCAGAATCGCAATCACCTTCGGAAGCTCCCGAAGCTCCGGCTTGAATCTCCCTCCGGCGATGAGCATTATCGGATAAGAAAAAATAACTATGTGCGCGATTGCCGAATTCAGGTGGTTGAAGCTCCACACGGGGAGCATCGTCCACGACGGGCTTATCAGCGCCAGAGCCGCCCCGGGCATCGAAAGCGCATAGAGAAGATTTCCCGCAAGCCGGTTCGGGTGGATGCCGTACCACGCGCAGATGAATGCGCTTATACTGCAAAGCTGTAGCGGCAACGAGCCCACACGCCACTGGTCGGTCAGAATCTCTTCGATAATTCGCGAGACTTCCAAGAAAAGAGCGAACATGGCAACAGAAATCTCGAGCCTTCTTCTTATCTTCGCGCCCGATTTCCGGTAGAGGACGGAAATCCCCACGGTGAAGACAAGGCACACGACAAGCCAGGTGATATGTGTCCTGTCAAACAGGTTGAACACCGTGTAGTCGTACCCATAGGTCTTGCTCATGGTGTACTCGGTGTACCAGAATTCGGACATAATAGCTCCTTTCAGTCGCTGTGTGGACAGTCGACCTTCGGTCAACTAAGGTGGACAGTTTCCCTGTGGGAAACTAGAGTGGACAATCGCTCTACGAGCAATTAGTGTGGAATTGAACTTCACTCTAGTTTGCGAAGCAAACTGTCCACTCTAATTCCCGTCAGGGAATTGTCAACCCTAGTTTGTAAAACAAACTGTCAACACTCTACTTCGTCCTGTTCAGAAGTGCGTAAACGCCCCAGATAACGAGCGCCATTGCGACGCAGGCAAGAAGTATTGCGGCGGTGCCGCTTGCCACTATGTATATCATGCAGGACACCCCGCACAGAAGAGAAATAATCGCAACTGCGGTCACAACACCGGCAGGCACAAATCTTATGAACAGCTTGAAAAGATACCCCAAGCCGAGAATCAGTCCCGCAATGACCAGAACCACGGGAACTATCGCGATAAGCATCAGTATTACGAATGTCAGACTTGTCATAAAAGCTCCCCTACTTTCCCATTATATTTATAAAATCATTATACACCATATTTTTGTCCGTTGCAACGATTTTTTTCGGAATGGCGGGGAAATCGGGCTTATTTACAATAAAAATTCAACAAAAATAAAACGCGCTGTGAGTATTCCCACAACGCGAATTAATGGAGCGGATTACGAGGCTCGAACTCGCTACCTCCACCTTGGCAAGGTGGCGC
>JAJQIF010000028.1 GCA_021199355.1 Oscillospiraceae bacterium | reverse complement strand
CATGTCTTCCCGAGTTTGTCAAGCCTTTTTTGAAACTTTTTTTCAAAAGTTTTTTCTTGACTTTTGAGGTGCTATCGCTTTGTGAAAGAACTCGTTAGAGTTCTTTCTGAGACAGACCCGTCAGGGGATGTCTCGTAGACAGCTTTAATAATATATCACACTTGGATTCGATTGTCAACCCCCAATTTTCACTTTGTTTGAAATTCGACCTTTTGCACAAAATTGCGACTTTTATATAGTCAACATGCACAATCGGGCACGCTTCTGTCGCCCATTATATCCATTTTCTTTCAGGAATTATCCCGAATTCGTGCGCTATACTAATTCCAAAAGCAAACGAAAGGACTATATATAATGAAATCTATCACTTCAAAAGTCAAGTCTCTTATTATAATGGTGGCGGCACTTGCCCTTACTGTTTCGATATCCGCAACAGCAACAATCGGCGGAGGCATCTCACAAGGCTTGAGAGTCGGCTCCTCGGAAGCTCTCTCGAAATTGGGCTCCGAGGGCTCGGAGGTCACGGCGATTCAGGAGGCTTTGCAGGAGCGAGGGCTCTTCTCGGGCGAAATCACCGGCTATTATGGCACCAAAACCCAGACGGCGGTCAAGCGTTTCCAACAGCAGAAGGGCTTGACGGTTGACGGCATCGCCGGTCCCGAGACCCTTGCGGCGCTCGGAATCAGCATCGGTTCCGTTCCCGAGGCAACGGAATCCAACATCAATCTCCTGGCGCAGATTATCTCTGCCGAAGCAAGAGGTGAGCCGTATGAGGGACAGGTAGCCGTCGGCGCAGTCGTCCTCAACCGAGTTGAGCACCCGTCATTCCCCGACACCATCTCGGGAGTAATTTATCAGGAAGGCGCATTTTCGGCGGTTGATGACGGTCAGTTCTGGGAGCCGGTCGAGGATTCCTGCTACGACGCCGCCCGCGACGCCCTCAACGGCTGGGACCCCTCCGGCGGCGCTATCTACTACTATAATCCCGACAAGACCTCGAACGCATTCATTACGTCACGACCGGTGATTACGAAGATTGGGAATCATCTGTTCTGTTCGTAAGAGAAAAAAGTAGGGGCGGATATCATCCGCCCGAAAAACTACTGATGCCGGCGTAACGGGCGGATAATATCCGCCCCTACACCAAGCATATATTACTTCTTATTCTTGATTTCTTCCGCAACCATCTCAACAAACTCATCCATTCCCATGGTGGTGGTGTCGGTGTGGTCTCTGCGGCGGACGGAGACGGTGTTCTCCTCCTGCTCACGGTCGCCGATGACGAGCATATAAGGAACACGGGAAACCTGAGCTTCTCTTACCTTATAGCCGGTCTTCTCGGCGCGCTTGTCGGCGGTGCATCTGATGCCCTTCGCCTTGAGAGCTTCGATAATCTTATCGGTGTACTCGTTGTTGCGGTCGGTAATCGGAAGAACTCTGACCTGCTCGGGGGCGAGCCATGTCGGGAACTTGCCGGCGTAGTGCTCGATAAGAACGCCCATGAATCTCTCGATTGAGCCGAAGACGACGCGGTGAATCATTATCGGACGGTGCTTCTGACCGTCTGCGCCGATATACTCCGCCTCGAACTTCATCGGGAGCTGGAAGTCGAGCTGGATTGTGCCGCACTGCCATGTTCTGCCGAGGGAATCCTCGATGTGGAAGTCAATCTTCGGTCCGTAGAATGCGCCGTCGCCCTCGTTGATGGTATAGGGAAGGTTCATCTCCTCGAGAGCCTGCTTAAGTGCATCTGTCGCGTGCTCCCAATCCTTGAGCTCACCCATGTGATCCTCGGGCATTGTCGAAAGCTCGACGGCATACTTGAATCCAAAGAGGCTGTAGACCTCGTCGATAAGCCTTACAACGCCCTTGATTTCGTCGGTAATCTGCTCCTCGGTCATGAAGATGTGCGCATCGTCCTGGGTGAAGCATCTTACTCTCATCAAGCCATGTAGCTCGCCGCTCTTTTCGTGGCGGTGGACGAGTCCCAACTCGCCGATTCTCAGAGGCAAGTCTCTATAAGATCTCGGCTCCGACTTATAAACGAGCATTCCGCCCGGGCAGTTCATCGGCTTGATTGCGAAATCGGTGTCGTCGATGACGGTGGTATACATATTCTCTTTATAGTGGTCCCAGTGACCGGAGGTCTCCCAGAGGTGGCGGTTGAGAATCATCGGGGTCTGAACCTCGACATAGCCTTCGCGTGTATGGAGCTCGCGCCAGTAGTTGATGAGCTCGTTCTTGATAATCATGCCGTTCGGGAGCATGAACGGGAATCCGGGACCCTCTTCGCTCAGCATGAAGAGCTTCATTTCCTTGCCAATCTTGCGGTGGTCGCGCTTCTTAGCCTCTTCGAGCCTCTGGAGGTACTCTTCCAAATCCGCCTTTGATGTGAACGCGGTGCCATAGATACGGGTGAGCATCTTGTTCTTCTCGCTTCCGCGCCAGTATGCACCGGCAACGGAGGTTAATTTAAAAGCCTTGACCTGAGAGGTATAGGTGACGTGAGGACCGGCGCAAAGGTCGACATATTCGCCCTGCTTGAAGAAGCTGAGCTCCTCATCCTCAGGAAGGTCGTTGATGAGCTCGACCTTGTAGGGCTCGTTAAGGCTCTCCATGAGCTTGATTGCTTCGTCACGGGGAAGAGTGTATCTCTCGAGCTTCAGATTCTCCTTCGTAATCTTCTTCATCTCGACCTCGAGGGCGTCGAGCTCCTCCTGCGAGAAGCCGCCTTCCTTGTCGAAGTCGTAGTAGAAGCCGTCCTTGATGGAAGGACCGATTGCGAGCTTGGTGTCGGGATAAAGCCTCTTGACAGCCTGCGCGAGAATATGCGCCGCAGTGTGTCTGAGAGCTCCTCTTCCGACCTCGTCGTCAAAAGTATGCTCCTCAATGTGCCCGTCGTGGAAAATTACTTTCATTTTATATATTCCTCCTGCAAAAAATTTACTAATCAAAAACGCCCCGTTCTGACATGTTTCTGTCAAAACAAGGGCGCAACTGCGCGGTTCCACCTTGATTTATTACTCATGACTTTGCTTGCAAAGTCTTATCCCATATCGCAGGATATGCGGTGCACTCCTCGTGCACTGCTCCGGGGCGGTGTCCATCATCCCAAGCCGTGCCCTGCTTCCACCACCGCAAGGCTCTCTCTGCCGACCAAAGACAGGCTTCCCCATCAACGCTTTACTTTCTATAGTGTAACACTGAGAGATTGATTTGTCAAGAGGTATTTTTACGGTTGAAAGCGGAATTTTAGTTTTTGAAGTTTATTGACAAGAGTCAAATCGTGTGATATAATGACTACAGCAAGAGAGCGAAAAAACGACTTGACCTTTTACATTTGTAAAGGGAGGTGGCTTGTATGACCTTTACCGAAGTTATGCTTCTGTTGAGTTTCATCTCGTCCATCGTCTTTGGAATTCTCGGTTTGACGACCGGGAACAAAAAGAAATAGTCGAGAACTAGTGTGAAAGTCCCGACCAATTTCCAATCTTATAATGCGGTCTTGTAACTGCATTTTTATAGGTTGAGTCGGAACTGTCGCCACAGTTCCGCTCTCTTGCTACTATTATACCCCATCGCTGTTGATTTGTCAACAGCTTTTTTTATTTCAGCGTCGCAGTGGGCTTCGGTCCCAAAAGCGACTTCTCGATTTTCTTGTCTTTATCCCCGACAACAATCTTCTGCAAGACCAGATTCTGCTCCATGCCGTAGATGCGGAGGGTGTGTTCGCCGGATTCGAGAGTGCAGACATACTCTGCCGTTCTGCCGGCGCGCTGGATGGTGTCGTCCCATTCGGAGCTCGAGCCGGCTATATATCCCTCGCCGAGGGTGTCTACAACAGCGATTTCGCCGCCGTCGACCCGGACACCCATATTGAGATGGTTGCCGTGGTCAAACGACAGATTGCAGTTCTGACCGACATAGAAGGTAAATTTATACTCGCCGTCCGATTCGACAACGAAATTATAGTCGAGCCATGCGCCTTCGCCGGCTTCGAAGTTCTCGGAAAGCGAGGGAAGCATCTTCATCGAGGACTTGCCCTTGCCGTAGCCGACAAGCTCGGTAAACCTGACTTCGCCGTTCTTCGATGCTCCCGAACCCGCAAACTCGTTCGAGTTCATGACGGTGAAGCCACAGCTCGGCATATGGAGCTTCGGAAGCTTATATCCGCTCGTGTCGACGACTTTCGCGTTGACCAAAATCTCGAGATTGTTATATTTCGACCGAAGTGAGATGTTGCCGGTCTTCGATTCGCCGAGCTTCGACCAGTCAATCGAGACGGTGAACGCCGTGAATTCGTCGTATTCGCCCTTCGTCTCGCCACCTATCACGATAAAGTCGTCCGACGGGATGATTTCGTAGTGAACAGGCTCAACACCTGCGTTGGTGAGAGTGACTGTGTAGGTCTGCTTCTCGGTAGATTCGAAATCGGGGAGCGAGAAATGCCCATAGCGGCAACCTCTTCTGATTTCGGGGAGACCCGCAATCATCACCGACTCCTTGGTGGGCTTGACGGTGTGAGGGATAATCTTGACCGCCGATTCGGTATTCCAGCTCGAATAGTTCATGTGCGAACGTGCCGTAACGTTGCCGAGGATATCGTCGTGGAAGCTCTTCATATAGTCGGGCGCACCGAGCATGATTCCGTGCCACTTACTGGTGCCGCTGAATTCCTCGCCCAAATCGCAATACTTCTCGGAAAGCTCTTCGTCGTACTTAAGATACTTTTCGATAAGAGTTGCCAGAGTGTTCGCAACCGTCGAGCCGCGACCGGCATAGAGCTTGTTGAAGCCGAAGAGAATCTGGATTCTTACGACGTTCGCGCTCGCAACTGCGGGATAATAGACCATCTGGTAAAACGGAATATAGCAATCCGAATTTTCGGGAATCTTCGCCAAAAGTGCGTCAGCCCTTGCGATTATGTCCTCCGCAAAGCCGAGTTTTTCCTGCGCCTCGCCGTAGTAAAGCGGGCTGTAGCTGAATTCGCCGTCGGCATGCAACGTTTCCGGCTTGCAGATGCCGTTCAGCCATGTATAGTCATATAGAAGCGAGGCGATTCCCGCTATCTCTCTTTCGCCGATATTTTCTTCGGCGGCAAACTGTTCCCTCGCCCATGTTTTCAGGTATTCGTCGCAGTTGTTGGGATTACTTGAACCGTAGGTCTCGAAGTCGTATGCAAGATTCATGAAGTACGAGAGCGGAAGCTCCATCGGTCGGATGTCGCCGACGTTCACAATCCACGCGTCGTCGATTCCGTATTCATATGCGGCGGTGAGGTTCTCCCAAGTGCGCTGGAGAGGCATTGTGTTGATCCACATCGAGGTCTTCGGCGCTCCGACATAGTCGAAGTGATAGTAAAGTCCCCAGTTGAACCTGTCGCCTTCGCCAAGCTCCGGGAGAGTACGGAGGTAGCCGTTATTGTCCTCGCAGAGCATGACAATTCTGTTGGTGTCAGCTCCAAGAAGCCCGGTAACGTCTGGGTCGTCGCGAAGCCCCTTGCCGACGGCTTCGGCGGGATTATCGCGTGAACCGCCGTACCAGCAGTTTTCGACTTCTTTATATACAGCAAGTAATCTTGGGGAGTTCTCGACGCCGTGATTCGTGAGAATTCTGTCCTGAGTGCGGAGGACAGCCTTCAGAAGCTCGATATTCTCTTCCGTGGTGAGAGTGTGATTCTTGTCGTCGATAAGGACAGAGTCGTTCTCGCCACGCATTCCGACGGTGAACATCGTGTTCAAGCCGCCATTACGATAGATTGCGTCGCTCCAGAACTTCTCGATGTTGTCCGGGTTCAGCATATAGTTCCAGACCTTCTGCCCACGGTCAGAGGAAATCTTCGGGTCCTTATAGGTGATATTGTTGTTCCAATAGCCCTGAAGCTTGCCCCACTCCTCGCCGCTTCTTGCCATCGGCTCGTGGTGGGATGCGCCGACCGTCACGCCGTATCTGTCCGCAAGGACAGCGTTTGCAAGCGTCATCGGGTACTCCCCGGGCTTGAGATAACCCGGCTTTTCGGTGGCGGTGTCGGTCTTCGGCTCATTGATTGGTGCGTCTTCGTGACCCTCTTGGTCGCAATACATCAAGCCGCCGAGCTTATGGTGATACTTCTTCTCGAGCTCCGCGAACCGGGAACCGGGCGCAACGCCCTCCATGCCGTCGATTGAGAAGTTGTTCGACCACATTGCCGGCCACATATAGTTGCCCTTGAGCCTTAAAATCAGCTTGAAGACCTCGTCATAAAACATGTAGTTGAGTCCCCCGAAGTGGCTGTCGGCGAAGCCGTTGAAGCAGGGGTTCTCGTCGTTCATGAAGAAGCCTCTGAAATTGACGGAGGGTCTCTTTGAGACGGTCTCGAGCTCGGAAACCGCTACAGAGAGCTCACTGCGCTTCTTCGGCTTGACATCCGCCCACCATATCCACGGGCTGACGCCGAAGATGTCTTCCGTGATGTGGAAGATGCCGTATATGGCTCCCCTCTTGTCCGAGCCGGCGATGATAATCTTGGTGCGCTCGCCGTCTTTTTTGACTTTGATCTCGTATCTTTCCCAGTCGGGCGACTTGAAATTGCCGCATGACGGAGAAATCGCCCAGTCGATTCCCTGAGCCTTGATCAATTCATCCGAAACAAGCCCCGCCATCAGGTATATTCCCGATTCGGGCTCTTCAAAAACTATTTCGGGGCGTGAGCCGCAAAGGGCTTCGATATCGTCGGCATAAGCCTCGGCGATAAGAGAAAGCCCGTCGAAAGCGGAACCGGATTTATCCACATAAATCGGCGCCGCACCCATGGCGTTCCCGAGAACTATACTATTTATATTGTCAGAAAGCATATTCAAACCTCCATAGCTTCAGCTATTGGCATAGTAAGCGATATTAATCGAAATCATTATACTATAGTGCGCCACGGGTTTCAAGTCAAATCTGTAAAAAAGTAGGATAAAAAATACAAAAAGAAAAACCACCTTTCGGCGGTTTCTCTCTTTCTGCAGGTTGTGAAGCAACCTGTCAGCACAAAATTTATCTGAGGGCAAAGAAATTAGCTATTTTATGCAACACTATGCTTCACTCTGTCTTCGACCTCTGTGCGCTTCGCGTTGTTGAAGCGGTCGAGGGTTCCGACGAGGTAGCCGGTGATTCTTCTGATTCTCTCAAAGTTTGCTGGCGCAAAGTGATACTCGATGTCGACATAATCACCATCGGGGCGAAGAGTCATCTCGTCTATTACCTTGCCTTTGTGGATGCTTTCGGCGCGTGAAACATACTGCGCAACCTCTTCCTCGGTCATCTCGCCGATTACATTTACCTTCATTTGACTTCCTCCCTTGTGGTACTATTTCTAAGAAATAATTATTTCTAAGAAACATTAGCCCATAAATCTTGGGTTCGTATTCTATGATAACACAATATCTTGAGGTTGTCAAGAGCAAAATGAGATTTAATTCGGAATTATTGAAAGAAGCGCAATATGTAGGGGCGGATATCATCCGCCCGTACCATTTGTAATCGTCTTTTTTCGGGCGGATAATATCCGCCCCTACAAGATTATCCCATAACCACGCTAACAGTATGTTCCGTTCCCGCATCGAATACGGGCAGAACGTTGCCGGAGAGGCGAACGCCGTCGCAGACGATGGATTTTACGCCCTTCGAGATGTTGTCGGGGTTCTTGACTTCGATGTTGTAGACGCAACCACGATATTCACGACGAACGGTGAAGCCGTCCCATGAGGTCGGGATGCTCGGATCAATCTTCAAGCCGTCCCAGTCGGGAGCGATGCCGAGGATATACTGCGAAATCGCGACGAAGTTCCATGCCGCAGTGCCGGTGAGCCAGCTATTCTTAGCCTCGCCGACAACGGGAGCATCCCTTCCAGAAACCATCTGAGCGTAGACATAGGGCTCGGTCTTGTGGATTTCGGAAATGTCCTCGTTATATGCGGGAGAAATCTTGGAATAATATTCGAAAGCTCTGTCGCCGTGACCGACATATGCCTCGGCGCAGATTATCCAACCGTTATTGTGACAGAAGACGGAGCCGTTCTCCTTGTAGCCCTCGGGGAAGGAACCGATTTCGCCGTACTCGACGTAGTATCTTGAATACGGAGGATAGAGGAGCACCAAGCCCTGGTCGCAACTGAGGTACTTGTTGACGCTCTCGAGAGCTCGAAGATCCTTGCCGGAATCCGCACCGATGCCCGCCATGACTGCGAAGCCTTGCGGCTCGATGAATATCTTGCCCTCGTCGCACTCCTTGGAACCGATTTTCCTTCCGAAGTCGTCGTATGCTCTTACGAACCATTCGCCGTCCCAGCCGTAGGCAAGGACTGCGTCCGCCATCTTCTTCATAGCGGTTTCTGCTTCCTTGGCGTCGTCCTCAAGACCACGTCTGCGGCAGATTTCGACATAGCCGGGAATTGTGAAGTTGAAGAGCGCCGCAACGAATACCGACTCGGCAACTTTTCCATCTTTAGAGGTGGTAGTCTGGAAGCTCTCGCCTGATTCGGTCGAGAAGCAGTTAAGGTTGAGGCAGTCGTTCCAGTCGGCACGCTGAATCAGCGGCAAGCCGTGAGGACCGAGGTTTTCGGCAACACGCTTGAAGCTCATCTTGAGGTGATGGAACATGGACTGTGCCTGCTCAGGGTCGTTGTCATAAGGGACGGACTCGTCAAGGATTGTCCAGTCGCCTGTTTCCTTGATGTATTGAACGGTGGAGAGAATCATCCATAGCGGGTCGTCCGAGAAGTTGCCGCCGACTTCGCCGTTGCCCTTCTTGGTGAGCGGCTGATACTGGTGGTAGCAGGTGCCGTCGGACATCTGGGTCGAAGCTAAATCTATTATTCTTTCACGGGCTCTGTCGGGAATCTGGTGCATGAAGCCGAGCAAATCCTGATTCGAATCTCTGAAGCCCATGCCTCTGCCGATTCCGCTCTCGAAGTAGGAAGCGGAACGGGACATATTGAAGGTGACCATGCACTGATACTGGTTCCAGATGTTGACCATTCTGTCGACCTTGGTCTCGGGAGTGGTGACGGTGAACTTCGAAAGAAGCTTGTCCCAGTAAGCCTTGAGCTCTTCGAGTGCCTTGTCCGCCTTCTCTGCGGTGTCGAACTTCGCGAGCATTTCGTGTGCGACGGTCTTATTAAGGCTTCCGTCGGGCATAAACTTATTGTCGACGGGGTTCTCGCAATATCCGAGAACGAATACGAGGTCCTTCTCCTCACCTGCTTCGAGGCTAACGCTTACGCAGTGAGAAGCGACAGGAGCCCAGCCGTGAGCTACGGAATTGCGGGGCTTGTTCTCGAAGACTGCATCCGGCTTGTCGAAGCCGTTGTAAAGTCCCAAAAACTTCTCTCTGTCGGTGTCAAAGCCGGAAATGGGAGCGTTTACCGAGAAGAACGCATAGTGATTTCTTCTCTCGCGGTATTCGGTCTTGTGATAGATGGTGCTGCCCTCGAGCTCGACTTCGCCGACGCTGAAGTTGCGCTGGAAGTTGTTGGCGTCGTCGTTGGCATCCCAGAGGCACCACTCAACGAACGAGTAAAGATTGAAGTCTTTCTTCACGTCGGAGGTATTCTTAAGCGTGATTTTGTGAACCTCGCCGTTGAAGCCGACGGGGACGAAGAAGGTCTCCGAAACCGAGATTCCGTCCTTGGCGCCATTTATAATAGTATACCCCATTCCGTGACGGCAGGAGTAGCTGTCGAGGTCGACCTTGACGGGAGACCATGACGGGCTCCATACGTCTCCGCCATCGTTGATGTAGTAATATCTGCCGCCCATGTCGGCAGGGGCGTTGTTATAGCGGTAACGGGTGATTCTGCGGAGTCTTGCATCGCGATAGAAGCAATAGCCGCCGGCGGTGTTGGAAATCAACGAGAAGAAGTTCTCGGTGCCGAGGTAGTTTATCCAAGGCCACGGAGTCTTCGGCTCGGTGATAACATACTCCTTGTTTTGGTCGTCAAAATAACCGAATTTCATATACGTTCTCTCCCACTGTTATAGTTTGGAATTACGCAACCAAGCGTTCATAGTAATTATACTCTTTTTGGTTGCGATTGTCCATATCTCTTGGGGCATTTTTATCAAAAAATGAATAAAAATTCGTCCCGTGTGCAAGACTAATCCTGCACCGAAATTTCGGGAAGCTCTTAATGTTAAGGAGTGAGTGATATAAAGATACTGGACAGAATTGCCTTGTTTCTTCTTATCGTGGGAGGCATCAACTGGGGACTGGTCGGGATTTTCAAGTTCGATCTTGTCGCCTACCTCTTCGGCGGCTCGGCGGCAATTATATCGAGAATAATCTATATAATAGTAGCCGCCTGCGCCATCTGGTGCGTGTCTCTCTATTTCAGGAATACGAGGTTAATCGAAGAATAAAACACTTGGAGCTTCGCTTCAAGTAAAGAGATTGCTCCGCAATCTCCAGAAAGCCGTTCACTTGTTGGTGGGCGGCTTTAGCTTTTTAACCTCTTCCGAATTGCACAAAATTCCCGATATCGTATCTTGTCGATATGGAGATTTTTCTTAATTTTCTGTTAAGGCAAAATTTTTAGCTTGACTTTAGCGGTGGCTTGGTGTATACTACACCTATATTGGTATTTTGGGATTGAAAGCGGTTGCCGCTTGTCCCGTGGAAGAGTTTAAAGCATTAGGGGGAGTCAAATGGCTTCGCAGACACAAAATGACAGCAATAAGGATTATGTCGAAATAGACCTTATGCGCCTGGCGAAGGCGGTATGGCACAGAGCGTGGGCAGTTGTTCTGGCAACGCTTTTCGGCGCCATCATCGCATTCGCTTATGTTACGCTGGCGGTAACTCCGCTTTACGAATCAAAGGTACTTATGTACGTCAACAACAGCTCACTCGACCTGAGCACTACGAGTCTGAGCATATCGTCCTCCGATATCTCGGCTTCACAGAGCCTTGTTGATACTTATGCGGTCATTCTCAGCACAAGAACCGTTCTGAATCAGGTTATCGACGAAGCGGATCTTGACTATGACTACGACGAGCTCGTCGAGATGATCGAAACCTCAGCCGTTGACAGCACCGAAGTATTTCAGGTTGTTGTAACCAGCCCCGACCCCAGGGAAGCGGCTCTCATCGCAAACACGATTGCCGAGGTCTTCCCTGATGTCATCGACGACATCGTCGAGGGCTCCTCCGCAAAGATTGTTGACTATGCGGTTATCCCGACCGAAAAGGCTTCTCCGAGCGTCACGACCTACACTCTCGTAGGTGCGCTCATCGGATTCATCATCTGCGTCGGCGTCATCGTGGTTCTCGAGCTCATGGACAACCTTATCCACAACGAGGATTACCTCCTCACAAACTACAAGAACATCCCTGTACTCGCCTCGATTCCGGATATGGACATCACCACCTCTTCGAAGAGCGGTTATGGCTACGGTTACGGCGGCGGAAGTCACTCACATAATTCCAAGTCGGGAGGTAGCGCGAAATGAATGTAAAACGTCCCGAAAACGTAACGCCTGCAGCATCGCAGACGGCTCTGACCCCGGAACAGCAGAGAATCGGCACAAACCTGAGCTTTGCGGTATCGGAAGCATATAAGCTCCTCAGAGCGAATATCATGTTCAGTCTTCCGAACGACGGCGACAGATGCCGTGTCATCGGAATGACGAGCTCGATGCCTTCCGAAGGCAAGTCGACAACGAGCCTTAACCTTGCATGCTCCATCGCTGAGACCGGCAAGAGAGTCCTCGTTATCGAGGGAGACATGAGACTTCCCACAATGTCGAGAAGACTCGGCGTCCCGAAGGCTCCCGGACTTTCGAACCTCCTGGCGGGTCTCTGCTCGGGAAATGAAATTATCCACCACTCCGGTCTGGTCGACGGACTCGACGTTATGACCGGCGGAGATATTCCCCCGAACCCGAGTGAGCTCCTGGGCTCCGAGAGAATGGCAAAGGTAGTCGAGGCTCTTTCGAAGGGCTATGACTATATAATCTTCGATATGCCGCCGATTTCGTCCGTTTCGGATGCCTTGGTCATCTCGAACCTCGTTGACGGAATGTGCGTCGTCGTAAGAAGAGACTATTGTGACCAGCAGACCCTTGCGGACACCGTAAGACAGCTCGAGTTCCAGCATGTAAAGATTCTCGGCTTCGTCTTCACCTATTCCGAGGTTCTCAAGAAGAAGTACAAGAAGTACAAGAAGGGCTATGGCTACGGCTATGAATACGGCTATGGCTACGGTTCGAGTGCTCAGCAAGCCGCAAAGTCTTCGAGCAAATCCGCCTCAGGCGGGACCGGAAAATGATTGACTCTCAGAAAATTGTCGATTTTCATTCTCACATTCTCCCCGGAATCGACGACGGGAGCAGAAGCGTCGACGAAAGCTGTGAAATGCTCCACGAGTCATTCAGACAGGGCGTCACAACGATAGTCGCGACCTCACACTTCTATGCCGAGGAAAACTCGCCGAGGAGGTTTGTCGAAAGAAGAGCCGAAGCCTATGAAAAGCTGAAGCCGCACCTCGATGATAAGATGCCCGAGATTCTTCTCGGAGCAGAGGTCAAGTATTTCGAAGGGATTTCCCGGTCCGAGGATGTCGGACTTCTCAAAACCGAGGGCACAGACCTTCTTTTGGTCGAAATGCCGTTCATGAAATGGAACGACCGGGTTGTGAACGACGTCATTGAGCTTTCCTACTCGGGAGCAAGGATTATCCTCGCCCACGTCGAGAGATACTTCCAGTTCGGAGCGGAAAAGTATCTGCCGGAGCTCTACAGAAGCGGCATGTACATTCAGGTGAACGCCGGAAGCTTTGTCGGAAGCAGATTCAGGACAAAAAAGGTCATGAACATGCTCCGGGACGGCAAAATTCACCTTCTTGGGTCCGATTGTCACAACATGAGCAGTCGCCCGCCGAACATTTTGAGTGCTCGCAGAGAAATTTCTAAAAAAATCGGCGATAAAATGCTTGACAAATTAGACGAGATGAGTTATTATATATTACAAGAGTCGTCCACATAGGGCGAATCGTCCCTTGTCGATGAAATAATCGGCTCATCAACATATTCCACAAAGTTCGTATATCTCGTTCCGATATGAAAGAAGTCGGTTCGTGTATATATAAAAATTTAGTTTTTTTGGAGGGCTAAAGACATGAACAAATTTATGAAAATTGCACTTGCAGTTGCTCTCGCAGCCGTAATGTGCGTATCTGCCGTTGCAGATACTGCTGTCCCCAGCATCCAGCAGAAGGCTGCTCCCGAAGTTTCTACAGCAACAGCTACCGACGCTGATGGCAACGAAGTTACCATCGACGCTGCAGAGGTTGTTGTAACCGCTTTCAGCGACGCTGATTCTCTTGATGCAGACACCCAGGAAGCTCTTACTTCCGCTTACGAGCAGATTCTCGAATCCGAGTCTCTCGAAGAATTGGTAGCAACCATCCCTGAGGGACACACTGCTGCTTACCTCTTCGACATCTCCGTTACCGGTGATGCTGCTGCAGTTCTCGCAGCCGGCGGTTCTGTAACCGTTACCATGGAAGTCAACCTCGGCGGTGCTTCTGAAGTTGCTGTTTTGCACAACTACTCCGGCAACGAGTGGAGAGAAGAACCTTCTGAAGTCGTTGGCACCAACAAGCTTCAGGTTACATTCTCCTCTACTTCTCCCTTCGTTATCACCGTTAGCAGTGACAGCACCATCTTGGTTTCCAATCCTGCTGAAGGCGTCGTAGGAGATACCGGTGTTGATGTTTCCGGTGCTACTGCTTCTTCCGCTATGCCTTATGTTGTAGGCGGCGTTGCTTGCATCGTTGTTGCAGGTGTACTCCTCATCGTTGCTAACAAGAAGAAGGTCAAGTAATTAAGAGGGAATAATAATGAAGTTCAGGGTGAGAAAAAACCTTGTCAAGGTGATTCTCTATCTTCTGTGCGTATTCTTTCTGATAGTAGGTATAGTGCTGCTGCTGAACGCTTGGGAGCAGCAGCACTATTCTAATGTCACCGACACGGAGGAAGAGAGCTCGAGCACAAGGGTTGAGTATAACGGAACAACCTATAAGCTCAACCGGCACATTGATACTGTGCTTCTGGTCGGAGTTGACAAGTATCTCGCCTCTACCAACAGCGACACTTATGTCAACACCGAACAGGCTGACTTTCTGATGCTCGTCGTCATCGACACAGAAAACGAATCCTACAAGGTTTTGCACATCAACCGCGACACCATGACCGACGTTCAAGTTTTGGGCGTAACGGGTGCTGTCGTATTTTCTTCTTATGAGCAAATTGCGCTCGCACATACCTATGGCTCCGGTCAGGAGGACAGTGCCGAGAACACGGTTGACGCAGTTTCGAATCTCCTTCACGGAGTCGACATCGACCACTACATCACCGTCACGATGGACGCCGTTTCAATCATCAACGACGCTGTGGGCGGGGTTACCGTCACGGCGCTTGACACGATCAACGACGACATTGTCGAGGGCGAAACGGTCACCCTTCTCGGCGAGAACGCTCTTCTGTACGTCAGAACGAGATACGGTCTCGATGACAGCACCAATCTCCACAGAATGGAGCGTCAGGAGCAGTATCTGAGAGCTCTCATGGATCAATTCAAGGCGGCGTGCGATGATGATTCCGACTTTGCGCTTGATACGGCTATGGAAATCACTTCGTATATGGTCTCCGACTGCTCAGTAAACGACCTTTCGGACTTCTACAGTGCGATGAGCGACTATGAGTTCACCGATTACCTCACCATCGAGGGCGAGGCGGTCTTGGGCGACACCTATATGGAGTACTACGTCGACGAGGACGCTCTTTATGAGCTCTGCCTCGAGCTGTTCTACACTCCGGTTGAATAAGAGGATAAGACATTGAAGATACCTTCCAGAATCAGAAGTAAGCTTCCATTGATAATTTCGGCGGCGATTGTTATAATCACATTTGCCGCCCTGTTTATGTTTTCGGGACAGAACGGCGAGGAATCCTCGAAGCTGAGCGGCGTAATCGTCGACTTCGTGATGAATATATTCAGGCTTGAAACCGACGCTGAGACCGTCAGCACTGTGACCTTCATCGTCCGTAAGCTTGCACACTTCACGATATTCGCTATCCTCGGCGCGAGCCTATACAGCTTCACCCGTTCCCTGCTCCTCAAGCGTCCCTACATCTCGACGCTGATAGTCGGTCTCGCCGCGGCTACACTGAACGAGCTCCAACAGCTCACATCCGTCGGCAGAACCGCCAGCCCCAGAGATGTTGCGATAGACTTCTCGGGAGTAGTGGTCGGCAGTGCGATTGCCCTCGGTGTTGCGAGATTAATCACCCACCGCCGGGAAATAAAAAAAGACTGTTGACAAAACAGCCGTAATCGGGTATAATATAGATGGTGAGAGGTTACCTGAACGGGGAATTCAGGCAACGGTCACTCTTTCCACAATTTTTTAGATTATGTTATGAATGACTGTGGCTGAATTAATCAGGCACAGTTATTTCTTTCGGCGATCGTCGAGGTTAAGACCAAGGTTGATGGCAGCTATGACAAGAAGTAATAGCTGGAGGATATCTGCGACTTCCATCGAGGCTCCACCTCCCTTCTCAGGGGAAAGAGCAACAACCTCTCACCGCTGAAATTATAACATATATTTTGTTGCTTGTCAACATTGTTTAATATCAAAAGTTCCAAAATAAACCCCTCAGTCTCCTTTCCGACTGAGGGGTTATTGTTACTTCACAAATATCCTCGGCACCCTCTGCGAGATTCCGCAGACTATTTCGTAGCCGATGGTGCCGCAAAGCTCGCCGATTTCGTCGGCGGTGATGGATTCGTTGCCGTCTTTGCCGATGAGGGTTACAGTGTCGCCGACCTCGGCTTCCGGGATGTCCGTCACGTCAATCATCAGCTGATCCATGCAGACTCGTCCGAGAATTTTCGCACGCTTGCCGTGAAGAAGAAGCTCGCCCTTGTTCGAAAGAAGCCGCGGACAACCGTCGGCATAGCCGATTGTAACGGTTGCTACTCTGGTTTCATGCTCCGTCTTATATGTACGCCCATAGCCTATCGTCACTCCCTCGGGGAGCGTTTTTATTTGCGAAACGATGGATTTTAATTCCATCACCGGCTCGAGCTCGACCGGCATCTCCCTCGAGAAGTCCGGCTTCAAGCCATAGAGCATGATTCCAAATCTTACGAGGTCGCTTCTCTTGTCGTAGTGATACATAGCCCCCGCCGAGTTCAGGAAATGGAGCTTGTCGATGAGGACGAGCCTTTTCTTCAGCTCGTCCCGGACGGCGCAGATTAGTTTTATCTGCTTGTCGGTGAACTCTGTATCCTCCTGCTTCAAGCTGTCGGCGACGGGAAGGTGGGTGAAGAGCCCTTCAACCTCGAGCCCCTGCATTCTTACTATCTTCTCGGCGTCGTCGGCGATTCTTGAGACGTCGTCGCCGTAGTTAAGACCGATTCGGTTCATTCCGGTGTCGACTGCGATGTGGCACCTGACACGCTCACCCTTCGGGGCGTTAAACGAGAGCTTTTCGGCATACTCAAGGTCGGTTATCGTCTGGATGATGTCGTATTCGATGAGCTCCCCTGCGTCCTCGGGAGGGGTGTACCCCAAAATCAGGATTTCTCCGGCAACGCCGAGGTTCCTCAGCTCCTCCGCCTCGACAATATTCGACACAGCGAACCAGTTGATTCCGGCGTCCTCGAGCCTCGGGATTATCCCCTCACAGCCGTGACCGTAGCAATTAGCCTTGACGGCGCACATTATTTCAGCGTCGGGGTCGATGAGGCTCCGACATTTTTCGACATTCCGCTCGAGCCTGTCAAGGTGGATTTCCGCCCACGCACGCCTTAAAACTTCATTTTTCATTATGTATGCTTCCTCCTTGGGAATGCTGATTAGACTTTTTAAAAGAATTTCCCCTTTTTACTTGCAAAAAGGTCGGTATTATGGTATGATTTTTATAGCTACGCAAATATTATGCGTCTTATTTGGGGGAAATATGGAGCCGATAGTTTTTAACTACAATCCCGAGATTATAACCGACCGTCCGCACACCGCCTGCTTCACCGGGCATCGCCCCGAAAAGATTCCGTTTTATGAAGACGAAATCAGGATGCGGATGCTCAAGTCCATGCTCATCGAGCGGATTTACCGAGCTGTCGACGAGGGCTATCGCACCTTCATCACCGGGATGGCAAGAGGCGTCGACATCTGGGGCGGAAGAGTCATCTACACCATGAAGCACCAAAGACCTGAGCTCGATTTAAAGCTCATCGGGATATCTCCCTACAAAAACGAGACGGAAAAGCTCCGCGGCACAGACATCTATGACTACGGAATCGTCCGGCAGGGGTGCGACGAGATATACTACCTTTCGGAAGACTATTTCCAAGCCTGCTATCACCTTCGGAACCGCCTGATGGTCGACCATTCCAACCGCGTTATCGGAGTAATCTACGACTACAAAAGCGGCACGGGGAATACTATAAAAGAGGCGAAGCGCCAGGGCTTGGAGCTCGACATAATCGACCTCAATCACTGCGGATTTTTCGACGACGGTCAGACAAGTCTTCTGTAATATTATAAGACATACGAACTCAAATTGCAATAGCGGATTAAGTCACTTTATACTGATAATTTTGTGATGATTTCACACGAAAGACGGTGGTCAATATTAAAAAGCATTCTTCACAGGCATCGGTCGTAATCATCTATCTTGCGACCATGCTCATATGCTTACTGCTGTTCGGCTTTGCCGCCGTAACACTCTTGGATATATTCGTAACCCAGCCTGCCCTCGAGGCGGAAGCCGCCGAAAGCGGCACCTCGACCGAGGAGGAGGAAACGGTCGACTATTCCGACGCCACGGAAACGATTCTCTTCGTCGGCGCAGACGGTCAGAACCTGAACGCAATAGTCCTCCTTCGGGTCAATCCTCAGGAAGGAACCATCGCGATTGTTCCCGTCTCGAAATACACCATCGCGACGGTCGACTCCTCAAGCGGTACGATTGAAAGCCTCTTCGACACGGGCGGAATCAGCTATCTCAAGACCGCAGTTGAGAACGCCTTCGGGCTCACCTGCGACAAGTATATCAAGATTACGAACGACGGTTGGGCGGAGCTTGTCGAGTATACGGGCGGCATGACGAGCTATGTCTTCCCCGAGGACCTCTATTATAAGGACACGGAGACGGGCGACCTGACGAGCTTTTATGCCGGAAATTCGACCCGCACCCTCTGGGGCGACGACATAAGAAGAATCGTCACCTATCCCCTCTACTCAAACGGCGAGCAGACAACGGTTCAGGTCATCGGCGAGATTGCCGTGGCGCTCATAAACGACGCTTTCGAGTCAAACGCCGCAAGCATGAAGACGAACATCCAGAACATCTTCAACACTATCTACAATAATTCCGACACCGACATCACCTCGAAGACATTTGCGGCGGTAAGAGATGCCTATGAGTATATGCTCGAGACGGCTTCATCCCCCGCGACATACAGAATGCCGAGAGGCGAATGGAATTCGAGCGGCTATTTCGAGCTTGATCCTGAAGCGGCGGCGGAAATTCAGGAATATTTCGGACTTACGTCCGTTTTGGACGAATAGGAGGTCAGCATGGAAATCAGCACGGAAAACAGAGTCAAGGTCAGAATAATCGGAAGGGAGTACACCCTTGTGACGGAGAACTCGCCGGAGTATACCGAAGCTCTGGCGGAAAAGCTTGATGCACAGATGAACTCCATGCTCGCCGTCGGGAACAACTTAAGCGGCATCGACGTCGCCATCCTCTCGGCTTTGGACGCTATGGACGAGGCGCAGAAGGCTTCCGACAACGAGGACAGCATGCGCTATCAGCTCGGCGAGTATGTCGCAACGGCGAACCGCTCGAAGCAGAGCTACGATGCGGCGAAGCGTGAAATCGCACAGCTCAAGAAGCGCATCGAAGAGCTCGAAAAGAAGCTGAACGAGAGCAGTCTGTTCTGATGAGTAACATTGAAAACAAGCCGGAGCTTTTGGCTCCCTGCGGGAGTATGGAATCGCTTGCGGCGGCTCTCAGGTCTGGGTGCGACGCCGTCTATATCGGCGGTCTTAGCTTTTCGGCGCGTCAGAACGCCGGGAACTTCTCGCACGAGGATATTCTTGAGGCGGTCGGAGAATGCCACCGCAGAGGCGTCAAGATTTATCAGGCGATAAACATCGCCGTTTTCGACAGTGAGCTCGAAGCTCTTGCCGAAGAGATTAAATTCGCCTGCGATGCGGGAATCGACGGGCTCATCGTTCAGGACAGGGCGGTCGAGCGAATCGTCCGGGAATCATGCCCCGACATGCCGCTTCATGCCTCGACGCAGATGACTCTTCACTTCACAGACGGCATCCTC
This sequence comes from Oscillospiraceae bacterium, assembly GCA_021199355.1. Lineage (GTDB taxonomy): Bacteria > Bacillota > Clostridia > Oscillospirales > Ruminococcaceae > Faeciplasma. The sequence goes on along the minus strand of JAJQIF010000028.1, from coordinate 95,106 downwards.
TGGGCGAAGGAGCACGACTACAAGCGGGTCGTTCTGTCAAGAGAGCTCGACCGTGAAACCATCCGGAAGCTGTCTGAGCTTGGGGTCGAGACAGAGATTTTCGTCCACGGCGCACTCTGCATGTCCGTTTCGGGGCAGTGCTATTTGAGCGCGATGATAGGCTCTCGCTCGGCGAACAGAGGGCTTTGTGCGGGAGCTTGCAGGCTCCCTTTTTCGTCGACCGGAAAACCGAGGGACAAGTATGCTCTTTCCCTCAAAGATTTGACCCTGATAGAAGACGCCGAAGAACTGCAGAATATCGGCGTGTCGTCTCTTAAGATAGAAGGCAGAATGAAGCGCCCCGAGTATGTCTCCGCCGCGACGGGCGAGTTCCGTGCGGCACTCAGTGGCGAAGAGTATGACTATGAGCTCCTGCGCTCGGCATTTTCGCGAAGCGGATTTACAGATGGCTACTATTCCGGCAAGCGCGACGCCACCATGTTCGGCGCCCGCTCTTATGAAGACGTCACCGACATGACCGCCTCACTTACGCAGATTCACGAAAAATACAAGTCAGAATATCCGAGATTCAGGCTTTCTATGAGGCTGAGCGTAAAACGTGGCGAGCCTTCAATTTTGACGGCAACCGACGGCGTAGAGACCGCCACCTTCACGGGTGCAATCCCGCAGGAGGCAATAAACCGCCCGCTGACGACTGATGCCGCAGTATCACAGCTCGGCAAGCTCGGCGGAACGCTATACCGTGCGGGAGAGATAACAGCCGAAATCGACGACGAGCTCATGCTCCCGCTGTCGGAGCTCAATTCCCTTCGGCGGCAGGCGGTCGAGCATTTCGACAAGATTCGACAGGACAGGCTTACTGTCATAAAAGACTTCACACCCGCAAGCTATCTCCCAGAAGCCCCGGAAAAGCCGAAAAAGCCGGTTTCATGGTGGGTCTCGGTCGAAAAGCTCTCACAGCTTGAGTAGATAGACTGCGAGAGGGTTATAATTCCCCTGTCGCTCGCAAAATCATATATAGAATCGGGGCTTGACCCGAAAAAGGCGATAATCTCGCCGCCTCGGTTCACTCTGCATGCCGAACGGGTTGAAGCCGATTTGCAGGAAGCGAAAACCCTCGGGTTCGACGAGGCAATGGCAACCAACTCGGGATATGTTTATATGCTCCCGAAGCTTGGATTCGAAGCAATCGGCGGGTTCGGGCTCAACATCACAAACTCGCTCTCGGCGGACGAATATGCCCTTGACGGGCTAAGCGCCCTGACGCTCTCATTTGAACTCAAGGCGGCACAGCTTTCAGGCATCAGAACCGCCGTCCCGAAGGGCGCAGTCCTTTATGGCAGACTTCCGCTCATGATAATGGCGAACTGCCCCATCAAGGCGGAAACGGGTTGCAAAGCCTGCTCCCACAGTCTGACCGACCGCACGGGAACAACTTTCCCGGTAAAATGCCGGATGCACGAAGGCGAGGACTATAACGAGCTCCTCAATTCGAAGACGCTCTATCTCCCAGACAAGCTCGACTATTTCGACATTGATTTCGGGATTCTTATGTTCACGGACGAATCGCCGGAAGAGGTAAAAGCCGTCCTCGGCGACTACCAAGCCGGAATCTCCCGCCGGGACGGAAAAGATTATACCAACGGACTCTATTTCAGAGGGGTGCTGTAACATGTCAACACTTAACCTACAAATAAAAAGGCTCCGACCGAATGCGATTTTACCGCAAGCCGCAACTCAGCTGAGCGCAGGGCTCGACCTGCACGCCTGCATCGACGAACCGCTGACCATCCCCGTCGGCGAGATTGTCACAGTCCCCTGCGGGATTGCGGTCTGCCCCGACTTATCTATGGGCAACGTTGTAATGCTTGTTATTATCAGGTCATCTTTAGGCAGAAAGCACGGGCTGACGCTTGCGAATTCTGTCGGGGTGATTGACAGTGACTATCGGGGCGAAATCCTCGTGCCGATTATCAATCACGGGAACGAGCCCTATACATTCGAGCCGGGCGAACGCTTTGCCCAGCTTGTCCCGCTTTTTGTCCCCACATGCGCCGTCACGGAAGCGGAAGAATTGCCGGAATCGGACAGAACCGGCGGCTTCGGCTCAACGGGAAGAATTTAAGGAGGTTACTATGTTCAGATTTGCCATCATGGGCGCCGGACATATCGCAAATAAGTTTTGTGATTGTGTGAGAAGAATAGACGGCGCCGAAGTCGTAGCAGTCGCCAGCCAGTCCGGCAGAGCGAAGGACTTCGCCGAAAGAAATAATATCCCCGAGCATTTCGACAGCTATTCCGAGATGCTTGAGGTTACCAAGCCCGACTGCGTCTATGTCGCGGCAACGTCGAACGCACATTATGAGCTCAGTAAGCTCTGCGTCGAAGCCGGCGTGCCCGTCCTCTGCGAAAAGGCGATGTTCCTCAATAGCGCCGATGCAAGAGAAGTATTCTCCCTTGCCGAAAAGAAGGGCGTTTTTGCGATGGAAGCGATGTGGTCGAGGTTTCTGCCGGCGGTCGTCAAAGCCCGTGAGTGGGTTCGCTCGGGGCGAATCGGTGAGCCGATTTATGCCACCTCCGCAATCGGCTTTAAAGCCGAGGAGAACCCGAATAATCGCTACTACTGCAAGGCTCTCGGCGGCGGTGCGGCGTTTGACCTGACCGTTTACGACTATGAAATCCTTACGTTTCTTATCGACCGCCCTGCCGAAGTGATTTCGGCGCATGCTGTCAAGACCGACGACGGGGTTGATCTGACCGACCATATACTTCTGAACTTTACGAAAGACGGTTGCAGGGACTGCCTCGCCGTCTGCGAGAGCACGCTCCTTGCCAAGCTTGACGAGAAGATTGTCATCTACGGCTCGGAGGGCAAGCTTGAGCTCCCGAGACCCCACTTTGCGACCGATTGCTACTTGTATAATGCCAACTTTGAGCTCGTGGACAGCTTTAAAGATACCGAAACCGAGAACGGGTTTGTGTATGAGACTATGGAAGCGATGAACTGCATCAAGGCAGGAAAAGTTGAGAGCGAAACCGTGCCGCATGAGCTGACTATTTCGTGTGCGGAGATGTTTGACAAATTACTGATTTCCTGAGCGCCCAAAGCGCCCCCACGCACGGGAACACCATCAAGCCGTTGAAGATATCGCTTATTTTCCATGCCGCAGAGAGACTGACGACAGCGCCTGTGAAGACGGCGGCGGTGAGGGCGATTTTATAGGGCAGAACCGATTTTCCCGAAAGATATTCGGCGGCGGAAAAACCGATTTTCGACCAGCCGATGATGGTTGCCGTGGCGAAGCCGGCGGTGCAGAGGGATATCGCTGTGCCGGAAATGCTCCCGAAGACGCTTTCACATGCGGCGGAGACGAGAAGTGAGCCGTCGAGCCCCGTTTCCACGGCTCCCGAGCACAGAATCGCAAGCGCCGTCAGGGTGCAAATTACGAAAGTGTCGATTATGACCTCGAACATGTTCATGAGCCCCTGCTCTTTGGGGCTTAAACCGCTTCCCGCATGGATTGCGGCGGTCGTCCCAAGACCCGCTTCGTTCGAGAAGATTCCCCTCTTGAAGCCGACGCTCACCGCCTGCTTCACCGAAATCCCCACAGCCGCACCTATGGCGGGCTTCAAGCCGAACGCCGAGCGGAAAATCTCCGAGAAAACTTCGGGCAATTTTCCGAAATTCGCGACAATAACCGCCGTGACGATGAATATGTATATAACCGTGAGAACGGGCATCATAACGGATGAGGCTCTGCCGGTGAAATCACGCCCCGAGAAGAGGCATGCGGCGACCAAGACAGCTAAGATTATCCCGACTGCGACGGGGCTTATCCCCGATTCGGAGCTGACAGCTTCCGCCGCTGAATTAGACTGCACCATCCCGCCCATTCCGAAGGACGCAAGGACGGTGAAGAAGGCGTAAAGCCTCGCCAAGAACTTCTCGCCCATTCCGTCGCGTATAGCATACATTATTCCGCCTTTTTTGCCGTCACGATATTCTATACTTAAGACACCTTCGGCGAAAGAGACAGCCATCCCGAGGAACGCCGACACCCAGAGCCAGAACACGGCTCCCGCTCCGCCCAAGGTGATTGCGGTGGCGACCCCTGCGACGCTCCCCGTCCCGACGGTTGCGGCAAGCGCCGTTGACAGAACCCGAAATCTGTTCTCACCGTCGCCGGAAAAACTTTTGCGGACAACTCGAAGCATCTGTCCCAGACATCTGACTTGCGGGACGTGTAAACGAATAGTATAATAAATTCCAACGGAAATTATAAGCGCAACCGTCGGCAGACTCCATACGAGCTCTGAAAGCTTATCAAGAAAGGGCATAATTCCTCCCATGCGAAAATATCAACCAAAAAGAGCGGCACTGATTGTCATTGATGTCGCGATAGTAGTGCTTACGGCAATACTCACCGGATTCACCGTCGGGTATTTGTCCAACTACAAAATAATTATGACTCTGCTTCTTTGTTTATTCTGGCTTGCGGCGATTCTCTTTGCGGCAATACTCCTGCCGGCTTATTTTTCGCGCACCGTTATATACATCTCCCCTTCGGAAATCTCGATGAAAACCGGCATAATATATGTCAAGCGCCACCACATGAGGGCGGACGCCATGCAATATGTCTCGACTGTCACAACCTTCATGTCGAAATATACGGGGCTCAATTTCGTGATTTTAAGAGCTATGGGCGGCACGATGGTGTTGCCGTTCTTAGGGCTCGACGATGTCAGGGAGATTGAGGAACTGATGAGGACTTCACAACAATGACCGAACGCACCGTCAAACAGCATCCGCTGAAACTGTTTTCCTACACCACAAACTATTTCTGGCTTCTTATAATCCCCTTGATAAGAAGCCTTTATTCCATTTCCCTCGATGTCAATTCCCTTCGCGTCTGGCTCATGGGCACATGGATGGACTTACTCGTCATCGCGGCAATCCTGATTTTTGCATGGAGACGGTGGGAGCATGTCTATGTTAAGTTCGACGACCAGAAAATCTCCGTCACCAAGGGCAAAATCTACTCCACCTGCGACGTCATCTATTACGACACGATAAGTTCCCTAAGCGTCAATCAGACCTTGTTTCTGAAGCTTTTCGGCGCCTGCACCGTCACCATCGGCACAAACGCCGGCGCTTTCAGTCGGGCGCAGGACGATATCTCACTTACACTCCGAAAATCCGACGCCGACCGTCTCTATGCGAGGGTGAAAAAATCGAGGGCGAAGAGCCTTCGCTACTCCGTCACGCCGAACAGGATCCGGCTCATACTCTACTCGTTCGTCTCGTCGTCGACCCTATCGGGGACGGTTGTAATTCTGGCGTTTCTCTATGAAACCTCGAGAATGTTCGACCGCGAAGTCGAGGCTCAGCTCATCATGGATACACTCAGCGACGTTGTGAACCGAATCTCGGTCTATGTCTCGCCGGTCGTGGCGGGTGTTTCCGTCGTCATAGCTATCGGTTGGCTGGTCTCGTTCATGACGAACATCTTCTGCTTCTGGAACTACTCACTGACCCGTTGCTCGGACAGCCTCTATATCAAGAGCGGTCTCATCGAGCGAAACCGGCATATTCTTTCTCTCGACAAGATAAACAGCGTGGACCTCCGGCAGAATCTCATCTCAAAGATACTTCGAATCTCGTCACTCCACTGCGACTGCGCCGGCTACGGCGAGACAGGCAGAGCCGAGACCTCGGTCGTCATGCCGATAGCGACGGAGCGGGAGATTAACTCCACCGTCGCCGAAATCTTCCCGAACATCCCCTCCGAATCGGTCTATCACAAGCCGAAGCTCGACCTCAAGCCGACATTCCAGAGCTACTGGATGTTCTACTATGCGCCGGTTATACTTGCGATACTGCCGCTGACGGCGTTCTTTGTCCTCTTCGCGATATTCCCCTCGTGGCGCTCGGTTATCCGTGTCGGAGTTATCGTTGCGGAGGTGCCCGCAATCTGGCTCACCATCGTCAAGACGCTCGCAATCTTCAAGACCGGCATCGCCGTGAATGGGGATTATGTCACGATGCGATACTCGAAATTCTACACCTTCCACACAACAGTCGTCCCGAAGGACAGAATCGTGAAGGTGGTAATCAGGCAAACCTACCTCCAGAACCTCACCGGCAACTGCTCCGCCGTCATCTACACCTCCTCAAGAGGCACCTCGAAGCACGTCATCACCGGACTCCGCCTCAACCGAACCCTCGGCTTCTTCGAGAAGAATGGGGTGGATTTGTATTTTGAATAACCCCTCAGTCGCCTGCGGCGACAGCTCCCCTTTCAGGGGAGCCTTTTTGCACCTCTTTCAAAAGTTACAAAAGCACTCAAAGCCTCCCCTGAAAGGGGAGGTGGCACGAAGTGCCGGAGGGGTTTCATCGAATTTGGTCATTTTCACGAAAAAAACGCCTCTATTCACAATTTAGTAACACACTGAGGCTGAAAATATGCTACAATCTTTGTAATAGTCGATAATTGTGCTTGTTTATATTGAGCAGTGCAATTTTTGCTCAGTTCAAAATCTAATGAATCAGGAGAGAAAACCATGTCCAACAGACTTTTCCAAGGTATAATTCAGCGGATGCAGGAGGTTATAAAGTGCGAAATCGGAGTTATTGATTGTGACTCCCATATCGTCGCTTGCAGTGATTCCTCTAAGGTAGGTTACACAAATGACCTGATCTCCTCGGAGCTGAGCGAATCCTATGATTACTTCATGCGCGACGGTTATACCTATATGCCCATCGGCGGCAAGGGTGCCGCTGAGTTTTATGTCTTCGTCGAAGGCACTGACGAGCAGGCGTATAAATATGCGGGGCTTCTCTGCATCAGCCTTGAGAATGTCCAGCAGCTCTACGACGAGAAGTACGACAGGGGCAACTTCGTCAAGAACGTCGTCCTCGACAACATCCTTCCCGGCGATATCCCGCTGAAGGCCCGGGAGCTCCACTTCAATTCGAACGTCCCGAGAGCTGTCTTCCTCATAAGAATCATCTCTTCAAACGACATTTCCGCCTTCGACGTCATCCAGAACCTCTTCCCGGACAAGACCAAGGACTTCACCTTCACCATCAACGACAAGGATATCGTCCTCGTCAAGGAAGTACGCTCCCTTAACGACCCGAGCGACCTCGAGAAGCTTGCCTATTCGATTGCGGACACGCTCCTGAGCGAGTTCTACACGAGAGTCAACATCGGTCTCGGAACCATCGTCGACGACGTCAAGAACCTCGCTGTTTCCTTCAAGGAAGCGCAGATGGCTCTCGAGGTCGGAAAAGTATTCGACACCGAGAAGAGCATCGTGAGCTACGAGAACCTCGGCATCGCAAGACTTATCTATCACCTGCCGACAACCCTCTGTGAGACCTTCCTCAAGGAAGTCTTCAAGAAGGGCTCAATCGAGTCCCTCGATCAGGAAACGCTCTTCACAATCCAGAAGTTCTTCGAGAACAACCTGAACGTTTCCGAGACCTCCCGAAAGCTCTTCGTCCACAGAAACACTCTCGTCTACAGACTCGAGAAAATCAAGAAGCTCACCGGCTTGGATTTAAGAGAGTTCGACCACGCAATCGTATTCAAGATTGCACTCATGGTCAAGAAGTATTTAACCGCCAACCCCGTTAAATTCTGATTACAAAAAAGCCGCAATTATTTGCGGCTTAACTGTCGCCAGAGGCGATTTATGTAGGGGCGGATATCATCCGCCCGTTCCCCATCGCCTACAGCTTTTCGGGCGGATAATATCCGCCCCTACTACGCACTAACTACGGAGAATAAAATGGTAGAATTCAAAAATGTTTCGTACACATACCCCAACGGACAACATGCGTTGTCCAAGGTGAATCTGGATATTTCGGACGGGGAATTCGCCTTTGTCGTCGGTGCTTCCGGCGCGGGCAAGTCCACGCTCATAAAACTGATTTTAAGAGAACTCACCGCCACTCAGGGCGAAATTCATGTCAACGGCTTCGACCTTAATAAGCTCAAGCCGAGAAAGGTCCCCGAGCTTCGGCGCACCATCGGCGTCGTATTTCAGGACTTCCGGCTTATCCCGAACCTGACCGTCTACGACAACGTCGCATTTGCGCTTAGAGCAATCGACGCGCCAACCAAGTACATCCGCTCAAGAGTGCCCTATGTTATAAGCCTCGTCGGGCTCGCACAGAAGGCTAAGTCCTATCCGAACGACCTGTCGGGCGGCGAACAGCAGAGAGTCGCTCTTGCAAGAGCCCTCGTCAACGACCCACAGCTCATCATCGCCGATGAGCCGACGGGAAATGTCGACCCGGCAAGAAGCTTCGAGATTGTCGACCTCCTCAAGGGCATCAACGCCTGCGGGACGACGGTCCTGATGGTCACGCACCAGCACGATCTGGTCCGCTACTTCGGCGGAAGAATCATAAATATCAACACCGGCGAGATTGTCTTTGATGAAGTCATAGGAGGAGCAGATGAGGCCTAATAGCGTTAAATACCTTGTGGGGCAGGGCTTCAGAGGTATATGGTACAACAGAATCAACTCGTTTGCCTCGCTCTGCATCATCACCATCTCGCTTCTGATGGTCGGAGTTTGTGTGCTTCTTGGTGCCAACATCAACGAAATGATTGGTGCAATCGAGGACAAGAACGAGGTCGTCGTCATTATCGAGGACGGAGCGCCCGACAACAACATAACCCTCCTCGGCGAACAGCTCGCCGAAAACGACAACATTTTTGAAGTCACCTTCTATTCAAAGGACGAAGCCTGGGAAGAAATGCAGGAAAGCATGACCGACGAGGAAAAGAGCCTCTTCGAGCTCATCGAGGACAATCCCCTTCCCGACTCATATAAGTGTAGAGTTTCCGACATAACCCTTCTTGACGAAACGGTTGCGGAAATCGAACAGCTCCAGTCGGTCGAAAGCGTTTCGGCGTCCACCGAATTTGCGAGCATCTTAATAAGCATCAGAAACATCTTCGGTGTTCTCTTCACAGCCCTCACGGCGGCTCTGATTGTCGTCTGCTTCGTAATCATTTCGAACACAACGAGAACGAGCGTCTATGCCCGTCGGCGTGAAATCAACATCATGCGCTATGTCGGCGCGTCGAAGAGCTTCATCCGGATTCCCTTCTTCGTTGAAGGCGTCGCCCTCGGCACGCTGTCAAGCATAATCGCCTACTTACTCACATGGCTCGCCTATGTCAACGTGTACGACACACTTTCTCAGGACTTCGAAATCTGGACGATATTCGGCGTGAACGGGCTCATCACATGGAGCGACATCGCCGTTGTAACCGCCATTGCCTATCTCGTCGCGGGAATCGTAATCTCGGCAATAGGCACGGTATTCTCAACCCGCAAGCATCTTAACGTTTAATCTTTCTCTCTTTGCAAAAGGAAATCTCTAATGAAACATCGCACATTTTTTAAACGCTTCAATATAGTCTTGACCGCCTTGGTTGTCGGGTTGACGGGAATCTTTCTGTCGACCGGCACGGCGTCCATCCATGCGGACTCTTCGCAGGAAGAGCTTGAGGACAGACTCAATGAAATCGCCGACGAGATGGACAAGCTCGACGCAAAGATTGACTCCATGCAGGACGACATCGACAAGGAAGAGGAATATCAGGACTCTATCGACGAACAGATTGAGACCACCGAGGAATACATAAGGACTCTGGCAGAGCTCATCTCGGAATACAACTCCCAGATTGAAGACCTCGAAGCCGAAATTGCGGAGCGCGAGGAGGACATCGCCGCAACGGAGGAGAAAATCGCCGCCGAGGAGGAGGAAATCGACTATAACGTCGACCTCTATTCGAAGAGAATAAGAGCCCTCTATGTCTCGCAGAACGACTCGATTGCGGGAATTCTTCTCGGGTCGAGCGACTTCTTCGACATGCTCATGCGAATCGAGCTTATAACGAGGGTTGCGGAATATAACAACGACCTCATCCAGACGCTTCTTGACCTCAAGGAGAGCTACGAAAACGACAAGGCGGAGCTCGAAGGAAAGGTTGCCGACCTCGAAGCCGCCATCGCCGAAGTCGATGCGAAAAAACAGGAGGTCGAGGACAGGAAAGCTGAATGGGAAGAAGAGCTTGACGGCTTGGAAGCCCTCTATGCCGAGAGCAAGGCACAGATCAAGGCTTTCGAAGCTCAGCAGGCTTCCTATGAAGCTAACAAGGACCAGCTCGAAAAAGAGCAGGCTGAAATAGAAGAGGAAATCGAGCGAATCATCCGTGAAAACGCAAGAAGCGAATATATCGGCGACCTTGAGCTCGGAACCTTCCTCTGGCCCTGCCCGGGATATTACACCATCACCTCCGGCTACGGCTCACGCTGGGGCACCACGCACTATGGCATCGACATCTCCGGCTCAGGCATCATGGGCGCAGACATCACTGCCGCAAACTCCGGCTATGTCCTGACCGTCTATAACGGTTGCACCCATAACTACGGCAAGAGCTCGTCCTGCGGCTGTGGAGGCGGCTTCGGCAACTACTGCATCATCGACCACGGCGGCGGATACGTCACGCTTTATGCTCACGCCACGAAGATTACCGTCAGCGAAGGGCAATACGTCTCGACCGGCGACGTCATCGGCACCGTCGGCTCCACTGGCTACTCCACCGGCGCCCACCTGCACTTTGAAATAAGAGTAGACGGCGAAAGACTCGACCCGGAGAGCTTCAATCTTATCAAATATTGATTTGTCGGCTTCGCCGACGCCACACTTCGTGTGGCACCCCTCAGTCTCGCTTCGCGAGCCAGCTCCCCTTGACAGGGGAGCCAATAATCTCCTCTCTCAAGGTCTTTCCTAGAGGCAGAAAAAGCCTCCCCTGTCAAGGGGAGGGGGACCGCCGGCAAAGCCGGTGGTGGAGGGGTGCGTCTCCGAAGGAGACGCGTTGCTACGAAGCGATGATAATAGTCTCTAGTGGAGAATGAAATCATGAAAGAAACACCTGAAAGAGAACTCAGTCCACAAGAATCTTCCGATTACACCGAGTGGCAGAAAAAGAAATTTGATGGCGTAAGCTCCGAGGATTTCAATGCCGCGGCTGTGGCGTATGCAAAGGAAAACCCTCTGCGTGCAAACTCTTGATATAACTACGCATCAACATTAAGGAGAGAACGCGACCTTATGAACAAAAAAATATCCCTCGGGCTCGCCATCTCTCTTATGGCGATTGCGGCGGCTCTGACGTTTATCATCTCGACGAGCTACTCCGTCAGCCTCTATAACAGCCTGATTTCCGACGTCCAACAGCGTGCGGAGATGTATACAAAGCTCGAGCAGATTGATACCTACGTCCGCTCCTACTATAACGGCACCATCGATGAGGACGAGCTTATCGAGTCGCTTGCGGAAGCCTATATCGGCGTTCTGGGTGACGCAACCGGCGGTGCCACCGCTGAATACTACGACGAGAACGAATACGAGCTCTATCAGGAGCATGTAAGCGGAACTCACCTCGGCGTCGGAATCTATTTCGAGGATGTCGGCGGTTGCCCAAGCGTTACAGATGTTATTCCGAACGGTCCCGCAGAATCTGCGGGAATCTCGGTCGGCGACAGCATTATCGAGATTAACGGCTACAGCGTCCTTGAGATGGGCTATGACTGGGCTTACTCGATGCTCACATCCGAGGCGGGCACCCAGCTTACGCTCACCGTCCGCTCCTCGGGCGAAGACACGAGCTACACCCTCACCACAGTCCAGATGACCGTTGCGACCGTCAGCTCGGACAGCTTCGACGGCTACGGCTATATCAAAGTAAACGAATTCTCGGAAATTACCTACCGCCAGTTCATTGCGGCGTATCTTAGCCTCATGTCTGACAGCTCAACGACCGGCATCATAATCGACCTTCGGAACAACTCGGGCGTCATCTTCGACCCGGTCTTCAACCTTCTGAACGTCCTTCTGCCTGCGGATTCAGTCCCCTATATTTCGACTTCTCTTGACGGCACCCAGTCCTCGGGCGACCTCTGCGACGGCACAAATACGCCGTCAATCCCCGTCGTTGTCCTCGTCAACTCGAGAACCTCTGGACCGGCGGAGCTCTTTGCGGCGGCTTTAAGAGACGATTTGGGTGCGACGATTATCGGAAGCACTACAGCCGGTTCTGCTCAGCTCACCTCGGTCTACAGCCTCTATGACAGCACGGCGATAAGCATCCCGACGGCGACCCTTTCGGGACCGCTGACGGAGTTCTCCGGCACCGGCGTCAAGCCCGACTATGAGGTCACCCTCGCGGCAGACCTGAACTCGGATCTGAAGCTTCTCGACGAAACCACCGACGGCTGTATCAAGAAAGCGATTGAAGTGCTTTCGCAGAGCAGTACGACGGCTACGACGACTGTTTCGGATGATGATTGATAATAAATGCCTCCCCAAAATTTGAGGAGGCATTTTTGTTGTGTGAAATTTTTAAAACTTTCGTTTCCAACGGCGTTGACAACGTCCAAACCGTATGATATAATACAATCGGTTAGAGGTGGTTGCTCTTTCCTCGTGAGAGGAGGTGAAGCCTTATGGAGATTATTTCTGTAATCTTGGAGGTCTTGGCTCTGCTGTTGACCTCTTTCAGTATAGGCGTAGCCGTAGGTTCCCACCTGAAAAAGTAACCGCGCCTGAGATTTCAAGCGCAGTCATCTATACATGATTTAATATTATGGGAAGAGTGACCGTTGCCTGAATTACCACTTCAGGATAGATTGCAAGCTTGCTTGCAATCTAAAGCCTCTGACCATCTTTATTATACCATTCCTGAGCCGTCTTGTCAACGGCTTTTTTATTTTTCCGTTTTATCCCGCAAAAGCTTCGCTTTCAAAATCGCCAGTTGCGTCTTGCTGTCCGGAATCTCGCCGTTCATGACCATTTCGACGGCTTTGTCGAACGGGATTTTTACGACGTCGATGAACTCGCCGGGGTCGAGGTTCTGCTCGCCGAAGTCGAGCCCTTCCGCCATATACATGTATATGATTTCCGTGTCATAGGCGACGGTCGGGTAGAGGTTTCCGAGGTATGTAATCTTCTCTGCCGTCGCGCCGACCTCTTCCTTGAGCTCACGGATGCCACAGTTTATCGGCTCCTCGTTGCCTTCACGCTTGCCGGCGGGAAGCTCCAGAAGCACCGTCTTGAACGGGTATCTGAACTGCCGCACAAAAATAATCTCATCGTCATCCGTAAGCGGCAGGACGCACACGCCGCCGTTATGCTCGATGACTTCTCTAAAACTCGTTCTGCCGCTCTCAAGAAGAACCTTGTCCCTCCGAAGATTTACGACCTTGCCCTCGAAGATTCGTTCAGAGTCGAGCGTCTCTTCATTTAAATGCTTAGGGATTTCGTTTTCTGCTTCTACTCCCATATTAATCCTCCAGATAACGAATTACTGCGACGACCTTGCCTATAATCGACACTGAGTCGGAGATAATCGGCTCCATTTCGTCGTTTTCGGGTTGCAAGCGGTAGTGACCGTCTTCCTTGTAAAAGCGCTTTACGGTGGCGTCCTCTTCGTCTACGAGGGCGACGACGATATCGCCGTTCTCGGCGGTTGCGCACTGCTCAACAACTACCGTGTCTCCGTCAAGGATTGCGGCGTTAATCATCGACTCGCCACGAACCTTGAGGGCAAAGAGCTTGCCGTCATAGTGCTTCGAAGAAGTGAAGTTTAAGTATCCTTCAATCTCCTGAATAGCTGTAATCGGAATTCCGGCGGTGACTGTGCCGAGGATTGGAACCTTCTGTCCCCTCTCCTCTCCGACAAGCTTTAAAGCACGGTTAAGGTGCCCGTCCGGCTTCTCGATGAGACCTGCGTCCGCAAGCTTCTGAATGCTTCTGTGGATGGTAGAGGTTGAGGGGTTGCCTATCGCCTTGCATATTTCGCGAACAGTGGGCATAACACCGACCTCTGCTCCCTGTCTTATACATTCGTAAACCGCTCTGTCTCTGTCATTAAGTTTGACTTCTGCCATCGCTTCGTTCCTCCTTTAGAATTTTTGAAAGTTTATGTGAGACCTTATAGATGTCTCCACAGCCCATAGTTATAACGAGGTCGCCCGGTTTTATCTCCGACCTCAGAAACTCCACGCACTCGTCGAATGTCGGAGTCAGGACGCACCCGTCAATCTTTTCGGCGAGGTCAGCCGCCTTGACGCCGTAGGTCTTCTTCTCGCGGGAGCCCATTATCTCGGTCAGGACAACCAAATCGGCAAGCTTCAGCACCCTTGCGAAGTCGTCCATGAGTGTATATGTCCTCGAGTAGGTGAACGGCTGATGCACGGCGATGATTCGGTTAAACCCGAGACCCTTCGCCGCTTGCAGCGTTACTTCAATCTCCCTCGGATGATGCGCATAGTCGTCGGCAATCGTGATGCCATCCACTTCGGCAAGCTTTTCAAACCGTCTCTCTGCGCCCTTAAACTCAGCTAAGCCCTTGACAATATTCTCGTCGGGAATCCCCAAGTATCTGCAAGCCGCAATCGCCGCAGTGGCGTTCAGGACGTTATGCTTGCCCGGGACGTGGATTTCAGCGTCAAACAGCATAGTTCCCTTATGATAGACGGAAAACGTCGTCAGAAGCCCACGGATTTCGTGTATGACGGGGTAATAGTCGTTTGTGTCCGACCAGCCGAAGGTAATCAAGTCTTTTCCTGAGACACCCGCAACAGCTTCGAGAGTGTTCGCGTCGTCGCCGTTATAGATAAGGCACTTCGTAGCGTTTTCGGCGAACTTGTGGAACGATGCTTTCAGGTTATCCATCGTCTTGAAATAGTCGAGGTGGTCGGCGTCGATATTCAGGATAATCGCGATGTCGGGATAAAGCTTCAAAAACGTGTCGACAAACTCGCAGGACTCGCAGACCATCTTGTCGCCGTTGCCGGTTCTGCCCGAGCCGCCGATTGAGCGGAGCTTCCCGCCGATTACACAGCCGAAATCCTCGCCGGATTCACGCATAATCTCCGCAAGCATCGAGGAGGTCGTGGTCTTCCCGTGAGTTCCCGAGACGCAGACGGCGTTATCATAGCTCTTCGTGACGAGCCCAAGAAGCTCGGAGCGCTCGAGCACCGGCACGCCGCTTGCTCTTGCCGCAATGAGCTCCGGGTTGTCGCTCATGATGGCGGCGGTGTGAACGATGAGATCTGATCCCTCGATATTCTCGGCGCGCTGACCCATGAAGACGGGGATGCCCATGGCACGAACCTGCTCCAAGGTTTCCGTCTCATTATTGTCGGAACCGGTGAGATAGAACCCCATCCCGTGAAGAATCTGAGCCAGAGGGAACATCCCACTCCCGCCGATGCCGATGAAATGTATATGTTGCTTCCCCGCAAGGATTGAATCCCTGGCGAGGGAAAAGTGTTCAGACATGTATAAACCCCCAACAACAAAAGTTCACCTTAAGTATATTACATTTCGAAGAAAAAATAAACACCTTTTCGGGAATTTTCTCAAAAAAATTTCGTTCTAAGCTCAAAATCGGCTCCCTGGGTGGTATAAAATCCCGTCTTCACGGCAAAAATAGGGATAGTCTAAAACTTGAAAGGACAATTTGCCATGACAATTACGGGTATCAAAGTAAGAAAGCTCATCCCCGAGGGGAAGCTCAAGGGAATCGTGAGCGTCACGTTCGACAACGCCTTTGCCGTCCACGACATCAAGGTCATCGAGGGCGAGGACCGTCTCTTCGTCGCCATGCCGTCGAGGCGCGACGATGCCGGGGTGTTCAGAGACATAGTCCATCCCATCTCGACGGAAGCGAGACAAGAGATGGAATCGGAAATCTTAGAGGCGTATTATAATGCGAAAGCCGGCTGAGCCGGCTTTTTTCATGTGATGTGTCCTCGAGCCTTCTGGGCTACACTTTTGTCGTTATCATAGGACAACACGGCATCCGCCCGGTCGATTTCCACCCACTTGATGTCGGCAATCTCGTCCTCCTGCGGAACAAAATCGGTGTTCTTCGCCTTGGCGAGGAAATAGACCACCGTTTTGTGCGTCCCCTTTTTCGGGGAGTAGGACACCGTCTCCCGGAAGGTCTGGTCGATGATGACCTCGATTCCCGTCTCCTCGAAAATCTCCCGAGTGGCGGTCTGAATCTCCGTCTCGCCTTCTTCGACGTGACCCTTTGGGAACGACCAATGCCCGCTGTTTATGTGCTTCACAAGCAGTATTTCCGTGTTGCCATGAAACTTGCGCCAGACAATCCCGCCGCACGATTTTTCATGAAGCATACTGGTCCCTTCTGCACGGCGACAACGCCCCGTGCGAAATTTCAATGTTGAGTATATTGTACCACAAATCAAAGGGTTTTGCAACGGGGATTTTAAAAAGAGACGTAAAAACAAGAGGACAGATTTCTCTGTCCTCGGAGGGCTTTGCTTTTTCAAAGTTTCCTGTTTATATCAGAGTATAACACAACACATAAAGTGTTGTCACAACACTCAAGTATTGACACAACACCTTAGGTGTTGTCCTCAACGAACTTGACAAGCTCGCCGACGGTCTTCATTCCTTCGATTGCTTCATCGGGAATCTCCATGTCAAACTCATCCTCGAGAGTCATTATAACGTCGACAACATCGAGAGAATCCGCACCGAGATTTTCGAAAGTGGAATCGGCAGTGATGTCGCTGACTTCCATATCGAGCTGATCGGCGATAATCGCCACGATTTTATCAAATACCATAAAAGTACCTCCTCCTACTATAGAGTCTTATAAAATAAGTCTACGATAAGTTTAGCGTGTATGAGCCTATTTGTCAATAGGTTTTGCAAAGTTTTTTGGGATTATAACTTCGCTCTGTCCTTCGCTCTCTGAATATTCGAAAGTGTCTTCTTTCTGAGTCTTATATTCTTCGGCGTTACTTCGACAAGCTCGTCGTCCGCAATGAATTCAAGGCTGTCTTCAAGGCTCAGAACCCTCGGGGGAATAAGCCTGAGTGCGTCGTCACTTCCGCTTGCACGGGTGTTCGTCAGGTGCTTCTTCTTGCAGACGTTGACGACGAGGTCGCCCGGCTTCGGGGAGACGCCGACAATCATGCCCTCATAAACGGGAGTGCCCGCACCGATGAAGAGAGCTCCCCTCTCCTGCGCGTTGTAAAGACCATAGGTAACGGCTTCGCCCGTCTCGAATGCCACGAGAGAGCCGTTCGAGCGCCTCGGGATGTCGCCCTTATACTGCTCGTAGCCGTAGAAGACGGAGTTCATGATGCCCTCGCCCTTGGTGTCGGTAAGGAACTCGTTTCTGTAGCCAAACAAGCCTCTTGCGGGGACGTGGAAGACGACCCTCATTCGCGAGCCCATCGGGTTCATCGAGACCATTTCGGCTTTTCTGGTGCCCATCTTCTCCATGACGGCGCCGACAGCCGTCTCGGGGACGTCGACAACGAGCTCCTCAATCGGTTCGCAGAGCTTGCCGTCAATCTCCTTATAGAGGACTCTCGGGGTCGAAACGCCCATCTCGTAGCCCTCACGGCGCATGTTCTCAATAAGTATCGAAAGGTGCATCTCGCCACGACCCGCGACCTTGAACGAATCGGTGGAGTCGGTCTCCGATACACGAAGCGAAACGTCCTTCAGAAGCTCTCTGAAGAGTCTTTCGCGGAGGTGGCGCGAGGTGACATACTTGCCCTCTCTGCCCGCAAACGGCGAATCGTTGACCGAGAAGGTCATCTCGACCGTCGGCTCGCTTATCTTGACGAAGGGAAGCGGCTCGAAATTCTGCGTGTCGCAGATGGTGTCGCCGATGGTGATGTTTTCAATGCCGCTGATGCAGACGATGTCGCCGACCGTCGCTTTCTCTGCGGGGACTCTTTCCAAGCCCGCAATCTGATAAAGGGTTACAATCTTGCCACGATAGGGCTTCTTCGTCTCGTGATAGTCGCCGATGGTGACCTCCTGACCCACCTTGACGGAGCCGCGCTCGATCTTGCCAATGGCGATTCTTCCGACATAGTCGTTATAGTCAATCGAGGACACGAGAAGCTGAAGCGGCTCCTCCGGCTCGCCCTCGGGCGCCGGGATATATTCGAGAATCTTGTCGAAGAGCGGCGTCAGGTCCGTTCCGGGGGTGTTCTCGTCCGTTGATGCTGTGCCGTCCCTTCCCGAGCAGAAGAGAATCGGGGAGTCGAGCTGTTCGTCCGAAGCATTGAGGTCCATAAGAAGCTCATAGCACTCGTCGATTACTTCGTCGATTCTCGCGTCCGGGCGGTCGATCTTGTTTATAACGATGATGACTCTGTGCCCGAGCTCGAGAGCATGCTGCAAAACAAATCTCGTCTGGGGCATGGGACCCTCGGCGGCGTCAACGAGCAAAATTACGCCGTCAACCATCTTGAAGATTCTCTCGACCTCACCGCCGAAGTCGGCGTGACCGGGGGTGTCGACGATGTTGATTTTGACGTCCTTATAGACGACCGAGGTGTTCTTGGCGAGGATGGTGATACCACGCTCGCGCTCGATGTCGTTCGAGTCCATAACTCGCTCGTTCACGACCTGATTTTCTCTGAATGTACCGCTCTGCCTGAGCATGCCGTCGACCAGAGTAGTCTTTCCGTGGTCAACGTGAGCGATTATAGCGATGTTTCTCAAATCATTTCTAATCAATTTACTTCCTCTTTCCGATAAAGTGTTTTCTTGACCAATGATATTATATACTGTTTGTCGGGGAAAATCAAGAGGGAATTAAGCAATTATATCTCCCGCAAAAAACTCCCCACCTGTCTGCATCAGGTGGGGAGAATCGATTTTAATTATCCTTCGTTACAGGAGGAAATTATCTTCTCTTAGAAGCTACAGCAGCAGCAGCGGCAACAGCCATAGGAACGAGTGCCAGAACGATACCGGTGGTAGGGTTGGTCTCGGGCTCAGTGGTGGTGTCGTCAGTGTCGTCTACTTCAAGCTCGTCGTTCTCAGTCTCGGTGTTGGTATCCTCAATAGGATCGTCGTTCTCGACAACAGTGTCGTCGTCATCGGTCGGAATGGTTACGATGAGGTTGACTTCAGTTGCTTCGAGAGTGTAGGTGTCGGTAGTACCATCACCATCAGCATCATAGGAGTTGGTGTAGTAGTTGAGCGAGAGGTAATCGCTGTTGGAAGTAGCGGTTACGAGCTGAGTGATGAACATAGTGCCGTTGTAAAGACCATAAGTGCTGTTGTAGAGAGCGCTTACAGGTACATCGAAGGTAAGGGTGCTGGTGGTCTCACCGGCAAGGGCGTAGGTGTCAGCGATTGCATTGTAAAGTGCAGAAGTTCCTGAAGTGTACCAAAGATCATTGCCCAAACCAGTACTGTAAGAGTAAACGTCGGAAGAAGATGCAGCCTCAGCAGTGGTGGTCAGAGTGTAAACAGCATAACCGGTGATGGAATCAGCAAGATTAACTTCCAAAGTAGCGGTTGCACCCTCGGTAGAAGCAGCAACGAGCATGATGTTTCTGTTGTAGAGAGTGTGATCCCAGTAGAGAAGAGTGTTTGCGGTATCTTCTTCATCAAAGGTATCATCATCAGTGGTGGTATCAGCAATGATAACTACACTGTTTGTAGCCTTGGAAGAACCATTGGACTTGGAAACGCTGAGAGAGTAGCCATAGATTTCAGTAGTGCCCTGGGTAGCAGACTCAACAGTTGCGATAACCTGCTGTCCATAGTACATACCCCATACAGGCCACCAAGTAGCCATTGCTTCCCAAGACTCGCAAGTAGGATCAGAAGAATAGCCGCTCCAGTCAACGGTAGCAGTAATAGTCATAGTGGTGGAAGCAGAAACAGAAGTGCTCTGGGGAACCATTGCGAATGCTTCAAAGTTAGCCCAAGAAACGAGGGTGTAGTCCTGTGCAGCATAGCCAACGGTTACGTCCTGAGAGTAGGTGCCGTAAGTGGTGCTGTCAGCGCCTGCATCAGCAGAACCCTGGAGCTTAACCTCAACGCCGCCAACGGTCAAGGTGTAGGATACGGGAAGTTCGTAATCAGGAGCGCCGTCGCCGTCGTCATCGCTAACAAAAGTGGTAGGAAGATTAAGGGTGATGGTGTCGCCAGCTACGAGGTAGCCATAAAGACCATAAAGCGGAACAGAAATTGTGTAGGTGGATGTGCTTGTTGTGGTAGAAGAGTAGTTATACATAGGAATTGTATAAGTCTCATCAGCAAACACAGAGATAGCCATTGCAGAGATGGCAACTACGACTGCCAGAAGGACAGCCATGAGCTTTCTCATTTTCATGATAAATTTCCTCCTTAAAGAAATTATTTTTATCCCTATAAACGGGTATAGAGATTCTTGTCTTGGGCATAATATTTGCCCGATTTGTTTCGGAATAACCCGATACACCGACATTATAGCACCGAGGAGAAGTCTTGTCAAGTATTTTTTAAAATATTTGATGACCACTCCGCCACCGGGTCGGTCTCTCGGATTTTGCCTTCCGCTGTTTAAGTAGTGTCAAAAACGCCGCAAAAAGTTGCAAAAAGTTTTGAAAAAAATTTTTTTGGATGTTTTGAACAATAGGAAAGGGAATTTTGGAGCATACAGTTGTACATTTTGCTCAAGAATCCATCCGTAGGGGCGGATATCATCCGCCCCTACAATAGAAAACTGTAGCCCTACAATAAAAATAAAAACAGGGCTATTGACAAAATAGCTCCGAGAGGGTATAATATTAGTAGAAGAGCGGGGTTGCTGTAACAGCCTCGACTCAACCAAAATATGCAACTACAGGGTTGCACAAAAAGTGGAATTGGTCGGGGTCTTGTCAAGTCAGCTCTCGACTATTTCTTTTTATTCCCAGTCGTGAGACCAAGAGTTCCAAAGACAATAGACGTAATGAGGTCCAAAAGAAGCAAAACTTCAGTTAAAGTCATACGAACTATCACCTCTTTCCCTTAGGTATAAAAGGATCAAGCCGTTTTTTCGCTCTTCTACTGTCGACATTATAACATATAATTTAAATAGTGTCAACACAGAAGTTCGATAATAAGCGAAAACCGAAACGCCGCCCAACAGGGCGGCGTTTTTATTACCCAATCTCCTCCACATCAAACGGCGTGGTCTGATATACGAAGTAGTTCAGCCAGTTCGAGAACAGGAGGTTTGCGTGGGCGCGCCACCTGACAATCGGCGGCTGTGATGGGTCGTCATTCGGGAAGTAGTTTTTGGGGACCTGTGGGTTCAAGCCCTTTTCTTTGTCCCTGAAGTACTCCCGAGCGAGCGTGTCGGGGTCGTATTCCGAGTGCCCCGTCACGAAAATCTGCTTGCCCTCGGCGGTCATGCAGGCATAGAGCCCTGCCTCGTCGCTCGAGGCTAATATTTTGAGCTCGGGGATTTTCTCAACATCTTGGGTGTCAATCGTCGAATTTCTTGAGTGTGGGGCATAGAAGACGTCGTCAAAGCCCCGGAAGAGAATCGGGTTTTTATAGCTCACCCTGTGCGGGAAAACTCCGAAAAGCTTCTCGGGGAGCTGTTTCTTCTCGATTCCGAAGTGGTAATAGAGCCCCGCCTGCGCCGCCCAGCAGATGTGAAAGGTCGAGTGCACATGCGTCTTCGACCACTCGAAAATCTCGCAGAGCTCGCCCCAATACTCAACATCTTCATAGTTCAAATGCTCAACCGGTGCGCCCGTTATGACCATTCCGTCGTAGCGGGAGCTTTTTATCTCTTCGAACGTCTTATAAAAGGAAAGCAGATGCTCCGCCGACGTGTTCTTCGACTCGTGACTGGCGGTGTGCATCAGCTCGATTTCGACCTGCAGGGGAGTGTTGCCGAGAAGCCGCGCGAACTGGGTTTCCGTCTCGATTTTCGTCGGCATGAGGTTAAGAAGGAGAATCCGAAGCGGACGGATGTCCTGCGTAGAAGCCCGGGTCTCCGGCATTATAAAGATGTTCTCGTCTTGGAGCGTCTTCGCCGCCGGGAGCGAGTTCGGGATTCTTATTGGCATATTCGGACTCCTTTCTTATGATGTAGAAATAATGTAGGGGCGGAGAAGTTTGGCTGTGCCAAACTTCCGAAGTTCGCTTGTGAACTTCTACATCCAGCCCGAAAAAGCTGTAATCGAGGTACGGGCGGATAATATCCGCCCCTACAAAATCAAATATTATCCAACGCCTGCTTGATATCCGCAATGAGATCCTCTGCGCTCTCGAGACCACATGAGAAGCGGACGAGGTCTGAAGGCACTCCTGCCGCAATGAGCTCTTCCTCGTTCATTTGGCGGTGGGTGGTGCTGGCGGGGTGCAGACAGCAGGTTCTTGCGTCGGCGACGTGGGTCTCGATGGCGGCGAGCTTGAGGTTACGCATGAAGCTCTCGGCGGCAGTTCTTCCGCCCTTTACGCCGAAGCTGATGACTCCGCAGGAGCCGTTCGGGAGATACTTCTTGCAAAGCTCGTAATCCTGATCTCCCTCAAGGTCGGGATAAATAATCCACGAGATTCTGTCATCGCTCTGAAGATATTTCGCAACCGCCATAGCGTTCTCGCAGTGGCGCTTCATTCTGACGTGGAGGCTCTCGAGCCCCAAATTCAGAAGGTATGCGCTCTGCGGTGCCGGAGTGGAACCGAAGTCTCTCATGAGCTGAGCGGTCGCCTTCGTGATGAATGCGCCCTCTTTGCCGAAGCGCTCGGCATAGGTGATGCCGTGGTAGCTCTCGTCGGGAGTTGTGAGCCCGGGGAACTTGTCGGCATGTGCCATCCAGTCGAAGTTGCCCGAGTCGACGATGCAACCGCCGACAGCCGAGCCGTGACCGTCCATATATTTCGTGGTCGAATGGGTGACGATGTCCGCTCCCCACTCGAAGGGTCTGCAATTAACGGGCGTCGCGAAGGTGTTGTCTACAATCAGCGGAACGCCGTGAGCATGAGCCGCATTCGCAAATCTCTCGATATCGAGGACTCTGAGAGCCGGATTCGCAATCGTCTCGCCGAAAACAGCCTTGGTGTTCGGCTTGAAAGCCGCTTCGAGCTCCTCGTCCGAACAGTCGGGCGCAACAAAGGTGAAGTCGATGCCCATTCTCTTCATCGTAACGGAGAAGAGATTGAAAGTTCCGCCATAGATTGACGACTCCGCAACGACGTGGTCGCCCTGTGAGGCGATGTTGAAGACGGAAAAGAAGCTTGCCGCCTGACCGGAAGAGGTCAGCATGGCGGCGGTTCCGCCCTCGAGCTCGCATATCTTCGCCGCAACGCTGTCGCAGGTCGGGTTCTGGAGGCGGGAGTAGAAGTAGCCGTTCACCTCAAGGTCGAAAAGCTTGCCCATATCCTCGCCGGTGTTATATTTAAATGTAGTGGACTGTATGATAGGAATCTGTCTCGGCTCCCCGTTCCCCGGCGTATACCCGCCCTGAACGCAGGAAGTCTCTATCCCACGGGTTCTTTTTGTCATACCTTCTGTCTCCAGCCTCTCGTATCTTCGAGCTTGCCGCTCTGGATGCCGGTGATTTCGTCGTAGAGACGCTGGGTGAGCTCGCCGATTTTGCCGCCGCCGATTTCGAAGACTTCATCGACATATCTGAGCTTTCCGACAGGGGAAATTACCGCCGCTGTGCCGGTGCCGAAGACCTCTTCAAGTGCGCCTGAATGAGCCGCTTCAATGAGCTCGTCGACGGAAACCTTTCTCTCCTCAACCTCATAGCCCCAGTCCTTGCAAAGAGTAAGAACCGAGTTGCGGGTGATACCGGGGAGAATCGAGCCGTTGAGCATAGGAGTGACTACCTTGCCATTGATCTTAAAGAAGATGTTCATCGAGCCGACTTCTTCGATATACTTTCTCTCAACGCCGTCAAGCCAGAGAACCTGTGCATAGCCGTCGTCGTGAGCCTTGACCTGTGCCGCCAAGGAAGCTGCATAGTTACCGCCGGTCTTGGCGAATCCCATACCGCCGCGAACCGCTCTTACATACTCATCCTCAATCCAGATGCCGACGGGAGCAAGTCCGCTCTCATAATAGGCACCCGACGGGGAAAGAATTACCATAAAGAGATAGTTTGTCGAGGGCGAAACGCCGAGCTGAGGCTCAGTTGCGATTACAAACGGTCTGATATAGAGCGAAGTGCCCTCGTCCTCGGGAATCCATGCTCTGTCGACGTCGACAACAGCCTTGATAGCCTGGACAAAGTCCTCCTCGGGAATCTCGGGGATGCAAAGTCTCTGGTTGGAGGTGTTTGCGCGCTTTGCGTTCATGTCGGGTCTGAAAAGATAGACCTCGCCGTCAGCGCCCTTATAAGCCTTCAAGCCCTCGAACATGGTCTGACCGTAATGGAAGACCATAGCGGACGGGTCAAGAGAAATCGGCTGATAAGGAACGACTCTTGGGTCGTGCCAGCCCTGACCCTCGTCATAGTTCATGATGAACATGTGGTCGGTGAAGATGTGACCGAACCCGAGAGGCTCACCCTTTTGGGGGATTCTCTTCGGCGATGTGGTTTTCTCGATTTTAATGTTTAGCATCAGTATCCACTCCTTATTATAGTGTGCTATTTGATTAAATTGTATCACAGAGAGATTAAGTTGTCAATAGTTTTGTGAAACCCCTCCACCACCGCCTTTGGCGGCGGTCCCCCTCCCCTTTCAGGGGAGGCTTTTTTGATTCTGTCAAAAATTTTTAAAGAGGCAGTCATAGGCTCCCCTGAAAGGGGAGCTGTCAGCGAAGCTGACTGAGGGGTTTACCTCTGAACAAACGCTATATTTAAATCAACACTCCCGCTTATTCCGTCGACCGTTCCGCTCGAGGAATATTGCCACATTTGCAAATCGTAATAGAGCGTCGGGGTGTCGGAATAGCCTGCGAACCACATCATATAGTCGTCGACACGGCTCAGGTCGTATTTCCAGACGACCGTTTTCTTGTTGGCATAGATTCCGGCGGTGTAGCCGTCAATCTCAACCCTTGCGGCGAATGTGAGGAAGTTGTCGGTCAGTTGCTGAGGGTCTATGTAGGCGGTTCTGGCTGTATCTCCGTCTGCGTCGATAACGACCTCCCAGTCAAAGAAGATGGGATAATCGAGGTCGTAGCCTTCGACCAGATCGAGGCAGAATTCAGCCTCTTCCAAAGCCTCTTCAACAGTCAGAGCCTGCGAGAAGAAATAGACCCCGACTTTTATGCCGGCATCCGTCGCGCCCTTGATGTTTGCCCTGAAATTCGAGTCTTCATTCACGGTTCCGGTGACGTAGCCTCTGTAGCCGCATCTGATAATCGCAAACTCGACTCCCGCCGCTTTGACGGCGTCCCAGTCGATGTCGCCCTGATAGACGGAAACGTCGATGCCCATAATCGAGTAGGTCTCGCCGTCGTCGTATGTAATATACCCGGTCTCCTCGTCAACGGTGAAGCACTCTTCGTCGTATTCATTCTTCCCGACGTTCTGCAGAGCATACATAAGAATCGTGCCGTAGTTCGAGTCGCTGAGGGTGAAGGTGTCCTCGCTCAGCTCGTGGTCATATTCGCTTGTCGGATCAACAGCTATGTACTCGGTGACGACTGTCGGAATCTCGACAGTCTGAATCTCGGTTACGACGGTTCCCTGCTCGGTAATCCATCCGACCGAAACGACAACCACCGCCACCGCCAACAGCGCGACCACTGCACACAGCACGCCCAAAATTGTCTTGTAGGTCTTGACCTCGGAAGCGTTCTTGCGCTCGCTAGAGCTTCTGTACATCTCGAGCATCTCGTTCGGGGTCTGTTCGTCGGCAAACTCCGCCTTCTCGGCGGTAGCGACGCCGCCGGTAATCTCCTGAAGAGCCTTTTCCCTCTCCTCAGCCGTCATAGTTCTTTCGTCCATGTTTCCTCCTTTAATTGGTTCCAATCCGGTTTTCGACAAAAATCGACAAAGTCGATAAGTACCAGTTTATCATACTTTCTGCCGTTTGTAAAGGTGGGAATTATTAAGATTTGGGCATAAGAAAAGCTCCCAAGAGGGAGCTGTGCACTTTGGATTATTTTGTTGACAACGAACGTTTTACATGTTATAATGTCGATAGTGAGAGGTGGTTGCTCTTTCCTTGCGAGAGGAGGTGAAGCCTTGTGGAGATTATTTCCGTAATCTTAGAGGTCTTAGCTTTGCTGATGACTGCCTTTAGCATAGGTGTAGCCGTAGGTTCCCACCTAAAGAAATAAACCGCGCCTGATATTTCAAGCGCGATCACAATTCCCATTGTTTAATCACTTTGGAGAGAGTGACCGTTGCCTGAATTCCCGTTCAGGCAAGTTGCAAGCTTGCTTGCAACTTAAGCCTCTCACCATTTATATTATACCCCATAGCTGTTGATTTGTCAACAGCTTTTTTAAATGTAGGGGCGGATATCATCCGCCCGGGCACTTTCGGAGGGGATACTACACCGGGATTTCGTACCCCAACAATTCCGAATTGAATCACACCGTCGTATCGTTCCCATTCAGAACATCGTGCAATTCTTCGATATTCTCAAGGAGCTTGCCGGCGCCGTCGACTACGCAGTCGAGCGGTCTCTCGGCGATATAGACAGGGATGCCTGTCTCTTCGTTGATGAGGCGGTCGAGACCTCTGAGCAAAGCTCCGCCGCCGGCGAGGGTGATGCCCGAGTCGATGATGTCCGCCGAAAGCTCCGGAGGAGTTCTCTCGAGGGTGGTCTTGACGGCATCGATGATGCTTGCAAGCGGGTCGGAAAGCGCTTCGCGGATTTCCTCCGAATTGATTGTGATGTTTTCGGGGAGTCCCGTCAGAAGGTTGCGCCCCTTGATTTCGAGCTCGATTTCTTCCTCGAGGGGATAAGCGGAACCTATCGAAATCTTTATATGCTCGGCGGTCCTGTCGCCGATGAGGAGGTTATATTTCTTCTTGATGAAGTTGATGATTGAGAGGTCGAATTCGTCGCCCGCAACTCTTACCGAGCGGCTTGTGACGATTCCGCAGAGGGAGATGACCGCCACTTCGCTGGTGCCGCCGCCGATATCGACTATCATCGAGCCGGTCGGCTCCTCAACGGGAAGCCCCGCGCCGATTGCCGCCGCCATGGGCTCCTCGACGATGGAAACTCTCTTTGCGCCTGCACCCTCTGCCGCCTCTTTTACGGCTCTTCTTTCAACAGCCGTGACGCCCGAGGGGATGCAGATTACGACCCGAGCCTTGACGAACGGGTTCGAGCCGATAGCTTTGCGGATGAATTCCTGAAGCATGACGGTGCACATGTCGAAGTCGGCGATAACTCCGTCCTTGAGGGGACGAACCGCACGAATCGAGCCGGGGGTACGACCGATGATGTTCTTGGCGTCCTGTCCGACATACTTGACGGCGTCGGTCTTGGTGTCGACCGCAACGACCGACGGCTCACGGATGATGATGCCCTTGCCCTTGACGCAGACGAGGGTATTCGCCGTTCCGAGGTCTATTCCTATATCCTTTTTGAACATAATAATTCTGCCTTTCTCAGATAAAATATCTTCATTTCTCGCTTTTCCGAGAATAATCATCTAAAGTATAACACAGTTTT
Organism: Oscillospiraceae bacterium; assembly: GCA_021199355.1. Taxonomy (GTDB): domain Bacteria; phylum Bacillota; class Clostridia; order Oscillospirales; family Ruminococcaceae; genus Faeciplasma. The sequence goes on along the minus strand of JAJQIF010000028.1, from coordinate 67,649 downwards.
TTCTCATGTACAAGAGATTTTTTCAGGAATTTTCGGAAAGGCGAAAATTTATTGCGATTATTTCGAATTTATTCTCAAAATACTCGTTGCAACTTTAAAATCTATGTGGTATAATTACATTAACCAAGAAAATTCCGCAAGGAATTGTGGCGAATAATGCTAAAGATAGGAGCAAAAAATCATGGACATCAAGGCAAAAGTAGAAGAATGTGTCAAGAAGATCACTTCCGACGAGGAGCTTCTTGCGAAGTTCAAGAAGGACCCCACAGGAACAGTCAAGGATCTTACGGGCGTTGAGATTCCCGAGGACCAGCTTAAGACCGTAACCGACGGCATTCAGGCAAAAATCAATCTTGACAACGTCAGTGGCGGCATCGGCAAGCTCTTCGGCAAGAAGTAATAAAACAACCGACATCAACTTTTTGGAGGTATTGTAATGGGAAAGTTCACCGTAAAAGAAACCAACACCGGCTATGTTTTCAACCTCAAGGCTGACAACGGACAGGTTATCGCCGTAAGTCAGGTTTATTCGAGCGAGGATGCCTGCAAGAACGGCATTGAGAGCGTAAGAAAGAACGCAGTCGACGCAAAGCTTGAGGACCAGACCCTCGAGAACTATGAGACCGCAACCAACCCGAAGTTTGAGGTCTACACCGACAAGGCGGGCGAGTACAGATTCCGTCTTAAGGCTCGCAACGGCGAAATCATCGCCACCGGCGAGGGCTACAAGGCAAAGGCTTCCTGCCTGAACGGCATCGACAGCATCCGCAGAAACGCTCCCGAGGCGACAGTCGAATAACATGAATCCGATTTTGCCGGAAGAGCAGGGCGTCTTCGAAGAGGTGAAGAGGATTGTCAGGGAGTCGGATAACATCGTCTTCTTTGGCGGCGCAGGAATGTCGACCGAAAGCGGCGTGCCCGATTTCCGCTCTGTGGACGGGCTTTATAACCAGAAATACGACTATCCGCCCGAGACAATCCTGAGCCACTCCTTTTTCGAGACGCACCCCGACGTCTTCTACGAGTTTTATCGTGACAAGACAATCGGACCGATGGTCGACGCCGAGCCGAACAAGGGGCACCTTAAGCTCGCCGAATGGGAGCGCGAAGGGAAGCTCAAGGCGGTCATCACCCAGAACATCGACGGGCTTCACCAGAAGGCAGGCTCAAAAGAAGTCTTGGAGCTCCACGGCTCCGCCGACAAGAACTACTGCCCGAAGTGCGGCAGAATCTTCTCGATGCGGGACATCCTTGCGGAGACCGGAATCTTCCGTTGCCCCGATTGCGGAAAAATCGTCCGCTCGGGAGCCGTCCTATATGAGGAGCCGCTCGACGACAGCGTCGTTACGAAGACTCTTCACTACATCCGCAATGCCGACGTGCTGATAGTTGCGGGCACCTCGCTCGCCGTCTACCCGGCGGCAGGGTTTATAAACTACTACCCCGGCGACAAGCTCATCTTCATCGAGAAGAATCCAGCCGTCATCAACCGCCGCGCCGACTATACCCTCCATGGCAAGGCGGGGGAGATATTGGATAGGCTGTAAGCCACTATGCGGCAATAATAAAAGCTGACGCCAAAAACGTCAGCTTTTTTATGCAAATTATGATTTCATATTAGCTTTTGCGGTGTTAATGGAAGAAATCAGCATTCGCCGCATACTGCCGCAATCGTGTAGCAATTCAGTCGCTGTTTCCTCGTCACACAAAGAAGCTTTTTGGAAAAGCTCCAACCAATACTCGGTTTCATAACACTCCTTCAAAGCAATCTGCATCTTTGAGATAAAATCCGGCTTACTATGGGCGTACTTTGCTTCTCTGATGTTGGCACCAATAGAAGTTGCACTTCGTTCCAACTGATCCATAAGCGAATAGTGACCTTTGGTATTGTCAGTGATTTTCAAAACTTTAATAGCAAAGTCCATTGACAGGTCTGCAAGCTTGTTTTCCGCCATGGTTAAGCCTCCCGTGCTCCTTTTGATGAAATCCTCGCTGTTGCTCGGATGAAATCTGAAACTTCGTTTCAGAAGAAATCGTTTGCTTCGCAAACGATGAAATTAAATCCGTCTCTTTATCCCGCCGAAGGCGGATTTCATTGCGAAGCGATTTCATCTGCCGCAGGCAGATTTCTTCCGTCGAAGACGGATTTAATTGAAAAAACGCCTTTCGGCGTTTTTTCTGGTGGGAGAGGATGGATTCGGACCATCGAAGCTGAAAAGCAACAGATTTACAGTCTGCCCCCTTTGGCCACTCGGGAACTCTCCCATATTCGATTTCGTGTGGAGCTGGTGGACGGACTTGAACCCCCGACCTGCTGATTACAAATCAGCTGCTCTACCAACTGAGCTACACCAGCAAGCACTCAACAACGTATGATATGATAACATATCGGAGCTCAAATGTCAAGCGTTTTTTGAAATATTTTTTTAAAAAGCTCAACGCAGGGCACTTGCTAACCCTGCGTTGAAAATTTATCAGAGAAAAATGAATTTACCAGGTGGTGTGCCCCGAGTAGCTCGACTCAATCAGGTCCGCCGAGCCGATTATCGAGACGGAGCTCGAGCCGACCGAGAGTGCATAAACTCTGCCGTCGCTCATCACATAGAGGATTCCGTTCGAGAGCTCAGCTCTTCCAAACTCGAATGCGCTGTCGACCTCGTGGGTCTCGACCGTTCCGACAAGGGTGAAGCCCGTGTCGCCAAGCTTATAGATTGCATAGGTGCAACAATAATCGAAGCCGTCAAAGTATTTATACGGAACACCGACAAGCCCGTTTGCGGCATCCAAATAGAGAATTCTGTTGTCGCTGAGAGCCGGACTGTCACAGTCCTCGGAGGAAATCATCGTCTCCGCAGAAACCGCCAGCTCGCCGACGTTATCCGTCTCAAGATAAGCGAGCATCAGCATTCCGCTGTCGTCCTCGGTAAGGGTGATATAGCCGTCGCCGAATGATTGAAGCCCGAGCGTCAGGTCGACGCTGTCGTTACTCTCGATAATAGCCGGATTCGACGGGTCGGAGAAGTCCGCCACCTTGGTGTCGTCCCCATTTCCGATAATCACCTTCAAGCCGTCGAAGGTCACCGTCTGATAAGCCGACGGGAAATCAGCCTCCGAGAGGAGATTCAGGTTTTCGTCGAAAGCATAAACTGCTGTTATATATCCGTTCTCGCCGCTTCTTAATGTCGCAACGAGAAGAACGTCGCCATTAAGACTTATTCCGCCGGTAAGGGCAACGCCCTCAATGGTTGCGGAATAGCTGAAGGTCGCCGCTCCACCCGAAAGGGTGAGCTTTTCAACGGAGGTCTCCTCCGTTCCGGTGTAGCCGAAGACATAGACCGCATCCTCCGAAACGACCACCTTGCCCTCAGAGCCGAGAACCGCCTGAACGGAAACGGGGCACGACGGGAGCGCCGCCGCGATTCCTCCGACGACGGTGTAATCAAGCGTCGAGAAGGTTTCGGGGATAAGGATGTTTGTCGCTTCTATATAGAGCTTTTCGCCGTTTACGGTGTAGCTCGGGACATAGCTGTCAAGATTGTCGCCCGTCAGAAGGGTGTTATGGTATTCGTCATAGCTTGTGACGACGTAGACATAGCCGTTATCGAAGACGGATTCAAGGTAGCTTCCGCTGAACGATACAACAGAGGATGTCGTGATGCTTCCGTCGGTCGAGATGTCATAGACAACAACCTCGGCTGAGTAGCTCGTGACGGTGTTCCCGTCGTCCGAATAAACCGAGCTCAGGATGCCCTCAACAAGCGATTCTTCGGTCGTCGCATTCGCCTGAATGGAGACCGGCTCCTCGGTCGTTACCGAGTAGACCGCGATGAGTCTTGAATCGACGGCATAGATTTCCTCGAGCACTCTCGTCTCGAAAAGACCGTTCTCGGGGACGGCGTCGCCGATGTACTCAAGTGTGCCGCAGTCGGAAAGGATGACCTTGACGGTGCTTCCGTCCCTGATGTAAATAATGTCGTTGCAGATAAGATAGTTGTCACTGAGCTCGCCCTCGGCGATTGTCGGGAGCCTTACTCCCTCGCTCAGGGTTACGTCCGGCTCGGTGTCGGTTGTTTCGACGCTCTCGGAGGCTTCCTCCTCGGTCGGGCTTGTAGCCTCCGGCTCGGTAGCCGTGGTTACGGAAGCGTCGGTCTCGGCGTCGGTATTAACGGTGCTGTCCGAGTCGCTTGTGCTCTCGGAGCCGTTCTCGTTGTAAGAATTTTCAATCTCGGCGATTGCGGAATCAAGGGTTACTTTATCCTCGTCGTCGGCATAGTACTTCTTGAAAGTCTTGTGGATTTCGTCATAGTCGGAAGCATAGGTTGAGCCCTTTGAGTCGGTCTCGATAGTCTCGACCTCGCCGAGGTCAAAGTATCTCACGCACCCAAGGACGAGCGCCGCACATGCCGCAAGCGATGCGACGGTGCGATAGATTCTTGTGCGCTTGGCACTGGAGCTGACGGAAATCCTCTTCTTTTCAGGCTTCTTATTTGCCTTTTCGGTTGTAGCTGTATCGACAGAGTCGATAGAGTCGACAGAGGTCGGGACTTCGTTTGTGGTAACGGTTATCTCGGACCGCAACTCTTCAGCCTGCATTGTGCTCTTTGCGGCTTCCATCTGATGAGCTTCCAGAAACGCGACGATATTGTCCGGCTCAAGTCTCTCCGGCACGGAAATATTCTGCATCATTTCCCAGTAAACACTGTTCTTATTAGCCATCCCGACACTCCTTTCTATTGAAATTAATTTTGTGCGATTTCTATTTGACGGGCGGATAATATCCGCCCCTACACTAATCAGATAGTGCTTTTCGCAGCTTCTGCTTCGCTCTCGCTATATACGTTCGCACGGTGGCGTTGTTTATCTCGGTGATTTTGCTCACCTCGTCGCTCGTGTAGCCATAGATTGCATTCAGCGTGAAGCAAATCTTTTCGTTGTGACTCAGTCCCTCGATGTGCTCGAGTAGCTCGATTCCCTCGTACTTTGCTTCATTGACGGGGATGTCGTTCATCTCGCCTTCCTCGGCGTCTTCATAGTCCGAGGTGGTGGAGCTCAGGTTCTCGCGCTGACTGATATATTCCGCCTGTTTTCGCTTGATTTTGGCGGTCAGGATTTTGACCATCCACCCTTGGAAAGCCTCTTCGTTTTTGAGATTCTTAATCCCCGTGAAGGCATCCAAGACAGCGTCGCTCACGGCATCCGCCGCATCGTCCGCATTGTTAAGGTTACACAGTGCGTAGTAATAAAGGTCTTTATAGATTGCGGAATAAAGCTCGCCGAACGCAGAAGCATCGCCCCGCCTTGCACGGGTCACAAGCTCCTTGAAGTCGGATTTCATATATCAGTCTCACCTCGATTCGCTGTAAGATATTATATTACCACTATCCACACAGCCTCTTCATCGAAGTGCTTCTGTATAAATAGTGTCCGAAAAACCCGATTTTGTTTCAACCGAAATTAAAAAATTTTTTTGAAACCCCTCCGGATGGGTCAGGGTGGAAGTTTGCCGAAGGCAAATCTTCCGCAGGAATGAGCATCGCTCATTCCTGTTATTATACACGAATTCATCCCCGATTACAAGACACTCTGACAAAAATCATCATTTTCTACAAGCGTTTTCATGCGGGCTGTCAAGAGAAAAGCCGGCACGAAGCCGGCTCTCCCCTATTTTAATTGATTGCGCGTAACTGTTTACTTGACGGTAACAGACATGTAGCTGCAAGCCTTGAGGTCGGTTGAAAGGTCAGTCTGATAAGGAACTGCTACAACTCTTACCTTGTAGGTTGTGCCGGATGTGAGACCAGTGATTGTGGTCGAGGTGCCGCTTGTTACGGTAGCCTTGCACTTGTAGGTGGAGCTTGAGCCCTCGGCAACATAGACCTTATAGCTGGTTGCGCCGGAAACGGCGGTCCATGAAACGGTTATCGAACCGCTCGAAGAGCTTGTTACGGATGTCAGGCTCGAAAGAGTTGCCGTGCTCGCTACGGGGTCTGTAGCGGTGACGGTAGAGGTCTTTGTCGAGCAGGTGATGGTAACTGTGCCGGAGCTGTAGTTGGTATTAGCTACTACATAGAAGTCATAGCTTGTGCCGTCGTTAAGACCCGAGATTGTAACAGCGGTCTTCTTGACGGTTCCTGCCTTCTTCCAGGTTGAGTTGGAAGAGCGCTTCCAGTAAACGGTGTAGGAAGTAGCATCGTCAGCCGCAGTCCAGGAAAGGGTGATCTTTCCGCTGTTGCCCGAAGTAGCCTTGAAGGAAGTCGGGTAGACGGAAGCGTCACTGTCGGAAGAGGAGCTGGAGCCGGAGGAAGAACCGGTAGAGCCGATAACGGTCGCGGTTGTTCCGGGGACATACTGAATGTAGCCAACTACAGAGGTGCTACCACTCGATGAAACAGCATATACATATGCCTCAAACGAAGAGCTCTTGCCGAAAGGAATGCTTGCACTGTTGGTCAGAGAAGTAGTGGTGGATCCGGCAGAAGTTCCGAGTGTACCGTAGGAAATGTAGTAATAGGAAGCGCCGCTTACAGCATCCCATGTAAGGGTGGTTGTCAACGTAGTGCTCGAAGAAATCGAGACATTCTTCATAACGGTTGAAGTTACGGTTGAAGAGCTCGAAGACGAGCTAGAAGAACTGCTTGTAGCTGCAACAGTTGCTGAAGCCCAGTAACCGCTTGTAAGCGCAGTGCCCGTCGAATCCAAAGGGATGATGTAGACCGTAACGGCATAAGTGTTAGCTACAGGAATAGTAACACTTGTGGAAGAAGTTGTAGTTGTAGAACCGGTCGAGTTGGAGCCGACAACGTAGTAAACAATATAGCTACTTGCTCCCGAGTAAGCAGTCCACGATACAGTCTTGGAACTGGTGTACGAGTAAACGGTGCAGTTAGTGCCCGAAGTCGTTGTATAGGACGACGAGCTCGAACTCGATGAAGAAGCACCCGCATAGAAGTAAGCAGAGCCAACCGTAGTTCCACTCAAAGTGGTGACGGTAACGGTATAATACTGACCGCTTGTCAGATAGGTTGAGTAGGAAGTACCGGTAACAGGAATAGCGGTACCGTTGATGTAGATATAGTAAGCTGTTTCACTATTATACTTGCTCCATGAGAAGGTGTAGTAATAATAACCGTTAGTCAAGCCGGTAGTCGTATAGGTCAAGCCCGATGACGACGAAGAGGAAGAACTTGACGAAGTACCGGATACAATGGTTGCGGTTCCCGGAAGCGACAGATATGCAGCCGAAGAGTTATAAGCAGTGACTACAAAGGTGTAAGTATAGCCGGGAAGAAGATTGATGGTGTACGAATTAGACTTCGTCATATAGGTAGCGGACTGGCTTTCCGCTGAAACAGCGACCGTATAGTACGAAGCACCTGATACAGCAGTCCACTTAAGAGTGTAACTGTAATAACCGGATGAGGTAACACCATTATAGGTATAGCTTACTGTGCCGGTGGTTGTTACAGAAGAGCTCGAAGAGCTTGAGCTGTTAGTCCAAGTACCAATGGTGGTCGAAGTTCCGGTTCCGCCTGAACCACTCCAACCGATAACGGTTACAGAGTAGAGCGAAGAGTAAGCCTTGCCGATAGAAAAGCCGCTCGATACGACGCCCATAGAAACGGATGAGCTTGAGCTCGATGTCTTATATGTAGCGGTATAGCTTGCATATGAAGATGACTCTGTCCAAGTTACGGTAACGGCACTATCACCCGACTGAGTTACGGTGATGCCATTCTTGGTGCTTGTTGAAGTGTAGGTTACTGCCAAACTGTCGCTGTAGGTGGTAGCATATGTGCCATCAACATAAACATCAACAGTAAGTGCCAAAGTTCCAGAAGCGCTGTAAGATATATTACTTACACTTGTGACGCTCTTCTTTGTTCCGGACGCAAGAGTTGAACCCGTGGTCTTGTTTTCCAATTTGTAGGTGTAAGTAACAGCACTGCTACTGTCATCAGCAGTATAAGACCATTCGATCTTGACTGTGTTACTTCCTGTGTTTGTAATAGTAGCAGAGCCAGTATCCGCAAACACCGAGAGATTGAGCATGGAGACTGCCAGAATGAGGGCGGTTGCCAATGCTAAAAGTCTTTTAGTCATTTTTTATGACACTCCTTTTTTTCAAAAATTTTTTAGATTCCCCCTTGAGACTAGATGAACGAAGTTCATCTATTTCTCACAGGTTACCGAGTACATTATAACATCTTTTTGTCCCGTTGTAAACCCCGAATTATTAATTTTCACAGGGAGAAAATTAATTTTTCGACCCGGAATCACATTTCCGAGGTTGCAATTCGTCTGAAAAGGTGTTACACTTATAATACAAATCAGGGCACGCAATTATTGCATGCGAGAAAAATATTTTTTGAGAATTTTTTTGAAAGGACTTGAAAACCTATGACAACTGTAACAAGAAGAGACTTCGGATGCCTCTCGACCGGCGAGCCTATCTCGCTCTATGAGCTCAAAAACTCAATCGGCGCGTATGTCGAAATCATCACTTATGGCGGAGCTATCCGCTCGATAAACGTCCCGGACAAGAACGGCTATATCGCCGACGTAGCTCTCGGATATGACGACATTTCCGGCTATGAGAACCAGGACAAGTATATCGGCGCACTCATCGGTCGCCACGGCAACAGAATCGAGGACGCAAAGTTCAAGCTCGGCAGAAAGACCTATACCCTCGGCAAGAACGACGGCAGAAACAACCTCCACGGCGGCTTCGAAGGCTTCAACAAGAAAATCTGGGACGCCAGCGTTGACGGCGAGAAGCTCGTCCTCAACTACACCTCCCCCGACGGCGAAGAGGGCTTCCCGGGAACACTTCACGTCACCGTCAAGTACTCCTTCGATGACGACTGCGCTCTCAAGATTGACTACAACGCGGTAGCCGAGAGCGACACCATCTGCAATCTGACGAACCACTGCTACTTTAACCTTGACGGTCAGGGAACCGGCTCCATCGAGAACCACTCCCTCAAGATCAACGCTACTCACTTCACTGTCGGCAATTCCGAGTGCCTCCCCACCGGCTATGTCGCTAAGGTTGAGGGCACGCCGCTCGACTTCACCGACTTCCACGTTATCGGCGAGAGAATCAACCAAAAGCACGAGCAGCTCGTCTTTGCCGGCGGCTATGACCACAACTGGTGCCCGGACGGCGAGGGCTTCCGCCATATGGCAACCCTCAAGGCGGCTAACACCGGACGCACGATGGAGGTATGGTCCGACACCCTCGGCATGCAGTTCTATTCGGGCAACTTCCTCGACGGCACAGCACCCTACGGCAAGAACGGCAAGCCGATTGAGAAGCGCGACGGTCTCTGCCTCGAAACCCAGTTCTATCCGAACGCCATGAAGTTCGACAACTTCGAGAAGCCGATTTTGAAAGCTGGCGAGAAGTATCATCACGTTACGGTTTATAAGTTCAGCGTTTGATAAACCCCTCCACCGGCTTCGCCGGTCCCCCTCCCCTTTCAGGGGAGGCTTTTTTTGCTCTCGCAAAAGTTTGTGCAGAATACAAAAAGGCTCCCCTGAAAGGGTGAGCGCAGAAGTTCGCTTTGCGAACTTCGGAAGTTTGGCATAGTCAAACTTCTTCGCCCAGAAGGGCGACTGAGGGGTTTGCATGAAGCACTTTCCTCCCGCATATGCTTTAACAGCATATACGAGAGGATGTTTGTTATGACCCGTTCGCAAAATAAGCTCCGAAAACAAAAACTCCTTGCTATCGAAGCCGATATCAAGGAGATTTCTGATGCTATGGAAATTACGGAGAGCTGTTTTAACGAGACGACCGACAGCGACCTTGTGGATGCGCTTATCTATGACCGTGCGGCTCTTGAGTCACGTTACAACTACTTAATAAGAGAGCTCAAGTCGTTGGAAAGCACTATTCAATAAACCTGCCGATGCGCTTGCGGACGGCTTCCGCCATGGGTCCTATCGTGAGAGCCATAAGAACCGTCACGATTCCGACCGTTCCGCCTATAAGATAGCCAAGGACTGCATAGCCGCCGTCCCAGAGGATTCTGACGACCCGGAACGGGAGCTTTTTCTGCGCCTTGAAGATGATTTCGGGAATCGAATCATAGGGCGACGCACCGAGCCCGACCGAGGTGTAGACCGCGACCGAGAAGACAAATATACAAAGTATCACAACGCAGGCAACAATCTTCTCGGGCATTGTCGTGAATGAAAAATCGGGCAAGATTAGCGTCCGAAGCCACGTCATGAAATCGCAGGCATAGCCGACGATGAACATGTTGCAGACGGTGCCGATGCCGATGTTCTCCCTCCCCTTCCAGAAGACGAAGACGAAGAGAACGCAGTTGATGAGCGCCTGCCAGCTTCCGAAGCTCATGCCGAGGATTTCAGCCATGGCGAGATTCACGACCGAGCAAGGGTCGGTGCCCCACGCAAGAAGGTTCAGCCACGACACGCAAAAGCCCATCATCGTGACCGCCACGACGCAGAGAATAACCCGCCGAGCCATGTGCGGCTTGCGGAAGATTGATATTAAGAATTCACGCATATTTTTCTCCGAAAATTAACATATGTAGGGGCGGATATCATCCGCCCGAAAAATACATGTAGCCTAGATACGGGCGGATAATATCCGCCCCTACAATCACACTTTTGCCAAAGTAGAAGCCATAACCGCCTTAATCGTGTGCATCCGATTCTCCGCCTCCTGGAAGACAGCGGACTTCGGGCTTTCGAAGACCTCGTCGGTGACCTCCATGCAGTCGATGCCGAATTTCTCGTTTATCAGCTTGCCGGTGGTGGTCTTGAGGTCATGGAAGGACGGCAGGCAGTGCATGAATACGGCGTTGTCAGTGGCGTTCATGAGCTTCGAGTTTACCTGATAAGGCGACAAATCGGCGATTCTCTCTGCCCAGACCTCGTCCGGCTCGCCCATCGAAACCCACACGTCGGTATAGACGACATTCTGTCCCTTAGCCGCCTCTGCGGGGTCTTCGGTCAGAGTGATGCTTCCGCCGCTTTCTTGTGCGAGCTCTTCGCAGGTTTTAACGAGCTCGGCGTTCGGGAAGTATTTTGCGGGTGCACATGCGGTGAAGTTAAGACCCATCTTGGCGCAACCGACCATAAGCGAGTTACCCATGTTGTATCTGGCGTCGCCCATGTAGAGGAAGTTGATGCCCTTCAGGCGTCCGTAAATCTCTTTTATTGTGAGGAAGTCGGCAAGAATCTGCGTCGGGTGGAACTCGTTTGTGAGCCCATTCCAGACAGGGACGCTCGAATATTCGGCGAGCTCCTCGACAATCTCCTGCCCGTAGCCACGGTATTCGATGCCGTCGAACATTGAGCTGAGTACTCTTGCCGTGTCGGCGATGCTTTCCTTTTTGCCAATCTGCGAGCCCGACGGGTCAAGGTATGTACAACCCATGCCCAAATCATGAGCGGCAACCTCGAATGAGCAACGGGTGCGGGTGCTCGTCTTCTCAAAGATGAGGGCGACGTTCTTGCCCTCGCAGAGCTTGTGAGCGACTCCCGCCTTTTTCTTTGCCTTGAGGGTCGCCGCGAGCTCGATAAGCCCTTCTATTTCATCGGGAGTGAAGTCAAGAAGCTTCAGAAAATCCCGTCCGTAAAGATTCATTTCTGTTCAAATCCCTTCTTAAGATTACTTATTCTTTCTTTTGCGTCGGCAATCTGCTTTTCTACGGAGCTTATCGAGGTTCCGCCCTCGCTGATTCTCTTGTCGACGCAGGTTTTGAGGTCGATTTCCTGATACAAATCGTCTTCGAAAAGCTCGCTGAACTCTTTGTATTCCGAGAGCTCCATCGTTTCAAGTACTTTTCCGGTCTCGATGCAATGGGCGACGATTCTGCCGCTTATCTTATATGCGCTTCTGAACGGCAAGCCCTTTCTGACGAGGTAGTCCGCCAGATCTGTTGCGTTGATAAAGCCCTTCTGCGCCGCAGTCATCATGTTTTCGCGGTTCGCCTTCATGGTCTCAATCATTCCGGTGAAGACGTCAAGGCACATCTTGACGGTGTCGATTCCGTCGAAGAGGCATTCTTTGTCCTCCTGCATATCTTTATTATAGGCAAGCGGCAAGCCCTTGAGTACGGTTAAAATAGTGATGAGGTCGCCATAGACCCTGCCGGTCTTGCCCCGAACCAACTCCGCCATGTCGGGGTTTTTCTTTTGCGGCATGATTGACGAGCCGGTCGTAAAGCTGTCCGAAAGCTCAATAAATTTGAATTCCCAGCTCGACCAGAGAACTATTTCCTCGGAAAATCTCGACAGGTGCATCATGATGATGGACAAGTCCGAAAGAGTCTCGCAGACAAAATCTCTGTCCGAAACGCCGTCGATGCTGTTTCTGCAAACCGAGTCGAAGCCGAGTTTTTTCGCTTCATATCCCCTGTCGGTCTGATATGTAGTACCCGCCAAGGCACAGCTGCCTATTGGAGATACGGAAACGCGCTTCTTCGCATCTTCAAGCCTGTCAACATCTCGCCCGAGCATCTCGACATAGCACATCAGCTGATGCCCAAAGGTGATGGGCTGTGCTCTCTGGAGATGCGTATAGCCGGGCATGACATAGTCTTTATATTCCTCGGCTTTTGCGACGACCGCGTCGCACAAATCAAGAAGCTTTTCCTGAATCGAAGCTATCTCCGTTCTCGTGTACATCCTCGTGTCAAGAGCAACCTGATCGTTGCGGCTACGGGCGGTATGAAGCTTCTTTCCGACATCGCCGAGCCGGGACGTGAGAACCTCCTCGACGAACATGTGGATATCCTCGCAATCGGGGTTGATTTTGAGCTTCCCCGAGTCAAGGTCGGATAAAATCTCCGAGAGACCGTCGATAAGCTCTGAGGCTTCATCTTCCGAGATAATCCCCGTCGCCCCGAGCATAGAAGCATGCGCCATACTGCCGGTTATATCCTCGCGATACATCCGGCTGTCAAAGTGAATAGACGAGTTGAAGTCGTCGGCGAGAGTGCTTGTGTCGCCGCTAGTTCGACCTGCCCACATTTTTGCCATAGTTATACCTCCAAAGTTGTGTAGAAGAAGTAAAGGCTCCCCTTGATAAGGGGAGCTGTCGCCGTAGGCGACTGAGAGGTTTACCTCAACCCATTCTTCGCTTTCATCTTCGCGTAAACCTTGGTCGGGAGACCGTAGAGGTTGATGAAGCCGCCGGCGTCCTTCTGGTCGTAGACCTCATCCTCGTCAAATGTCGCGATTTCGGGGTCGTAGAGGGAGTAGGGCGAGGTTACGCCTGCGTTGATGATGTTGCCCTTATAAAGCTTGAGGGTTACGTCGCCGGTGACGGTCTTCTGTGTCGACTTTACGAACGCAAGAATTGCCTCGGTAAGAGGAGTGAACCACTGTGCGTTATATACGAGCTCGGCAAGCTTCTGAGCTACCAAAGACTTGTAGTGAGCGGTTTCTTTGTCAAGGGTGATAGTCTCGAGGGTTTCATGAGCATGATAGAGGATAGCGCCGCCGGGGGTCTCATAAACGCCTCTGCTCTTCATACCGACAAGGCGGTTCTCGACGATGTCAAGGAGTCCGATGCCGTTCGCACCGCCGAGCTTGTTGAGTTCCGATACGAGCTCGGTTGCGTTCATCTCTACGCCGTTTACAGCTGTGGGAACGCCCTGCTCGAAGTGGAGCTTTACATATGTGGGCTCATCGGGAGCCATCTCGGGCGAAACGCCCATCTCGAGGAATCCGGGCTTGTTGTACTGCGGCTCGTTTGCCGGGTCTTCAAGATCGAGTCCCTCGTGAGAAAGGTGCCAGAGATTCTTATCTTTCGAGTAATTGGTCTCACGGTTAATCTTCAGGGGAACGTTGTGCGCCTCGGCATAGTCGATTTCCTCGTCGCGGGACTTGATGTCCCACTCTCTCCAAGGAGCGATAATCGGGATGTCGGGGGCGAAAGCCTTGATGGCGACTTCGAAACGAACCTGGTCGTTGCCCTTGCCGGTGCAACCGTGGCAGATGGCGTCAGCGCCTTCCTTGATAGCGATTTCGGCAATTCTGCGAGCTATCGGAGGACGGGCAAAAGCGGTGCCGAGGAGGTATTCCTCATACTTCGCACCAGCCTGGACGCAGGGGAAGACGAAATCTGTTAAGAACTCTTCGGTCAGATCCTCGATATAGAGCTTCGAAGCGCCGGTCTTGAGAGCCTTCTCCTCGAGCCCGTCGAGCTCGGTGCCCTGTCCGACATTAGCCGAAACAGCGATAATCTCGGGATTATTGTAATTCTCCTTGAGCCACGGGATGATGATTGAAGTGTCGAGTCCGCCAGAATAGGCAAGGACTACTTTTTTGATGTTTTCTTTTTTTATACTCATATAAACTCCTCCATGTAAATTGTAAACCCCTCCACCGGCTGCGCCGGTCCCCCTCCCCTTTCAGGGGAGGCTTTTTCCGTTCTATCAGAAACTTGTATAGAACCGCCATTAGGCTCCCCTGAAAGGGGAGCTGTCGCCGAAGGCGACTGAGGGGTTTCCGAATAGTATAGCACATTGTGAATAATTATGCAATACCCTTGAATAAAAATTCACTCAGTTTTTCTTGAAATAGTTCACTGCGGCTTCGAACATGCGGATGTCGTAGTTGCCGGGGACGTTTTTGTAGAGCCCGGAGCCGACACGTTCCGAATGTCCCATCTTGCCGAAGACCCTGCCGTCGGGCGAGGTGATGCCCTCGACCGCAAAAAGCGAGCCGTTCGGGTTGTATCTTACATCCATCGAGGGGTTTCCGTCAAGGTCTACATACTGCGTTGCAATCTGACCGTTTGCGGCAAGCTCCCTTATCAGCTCCTCGCTTGCGAGGAATCTGCCCTCGCCGTGGGAGATGGGGACGTTCACGATGTCGCCGACGTTCATGAGCGAAAGCCACGGAGACTTGTTCGAAGCGATGCGGGTTCTGACAATCTTCGACTGGTGGCGGTTGATGACGTTGAAGGTAAGCGTCGGGCAGTTCTCGTCGGTGTCGATAATCTTGCCGTACGGCAGAAGTCCGAGCTTGATTAATGCCTGGAAGCCGTTGCAGATTCCCGCCATAAGTCCGCCGCGGTTGTCGAGCAGGTCGTGGACGCCGTCCTTGATTTCGGCGTTACGGAAGAATGCAGTGATGAACTTGCCGCTTCCCTCCGGCTCGTCGCCGCCCGAGAACCCTCCGGGGATGAAGACCATCTGCGCCGACTTGAGCTTTTCGGCAAACGTTTCAACACTGCGGCTTATGCCCTCCGCCGAAAGATTGTTGATAACCAAGATTTCGGGTTCAGCACCCGCATCCGCAAACGCTTTCGCACTGTCACACTCGCAGTTGGTGCCGGGGAAGGCGGGGATAAGAACTTTGGGCTTTGCCGGGGAAGAAGAGTGAGAATGTGAAGCCACTTTGTAAGTAAATGCCTCAGTAGTTGTGTTCTTGTCTCCTATGTTACAAGTGTATACGGATTCAAGTTTGTTTTCGTATGGCGTCAGAAGCTCTGTAAGTGTGATAACTTCATCGCCATATGTAATTATTTCATCAACAGTGGTCTCACCGAGGAGCTCGGCGTCCAAGTCCTCAGTAGCTTCGAGGATAAATGCGCCGTAGTTATAGGCGAATATATCGGAGGTCGAAGCGAACTTGAAGCCGATTCCGTTTCCGATGCCCATCTTGAAGATCGCTTCGGCGATGCCGCCGGCGGTCGGGGTGTATGCCGCAACAATCTTGCCTGCTCTCATCCATTCGGTGACTTTCGCGTAAACCTCGAGGAGCGAAGCCGTTACCGGCAGATTATTCTCGTCATAGTCGGGCTTGATGAAGTATACTTTATGCCCGGCTTCTTTAAATTCGGGGCTGATTATATTATCCGTTGTCGAAGTGGTGACTGCGAACGAAACGAGCGTTGGGGGAACGTCGATGTCCTCGAAGGTTCCGCTCATCGAGTCCTTGCCTCCGATTGCGCCGATTTTAAGCTCAAGCTGTGCCTTGAAGGCGCCGAGCAGTGCCGCCAGAGGCTTGCCCCAACGCTTTGCATCTTTATTGGGATGCTCGAAATATTCTTGGAAAGTGAGGTAAACCTCTTCGTCGTCGAACTTGGCGCCTGTCGCAACAAGCTTCGAAACCGATTCGATAACAGCGAGATAAGCTCCGTGATATGGCGACTTCTCGGTGATATAGGGGTTGTAGCCGTATGCCATCAGCGAGCAAGCGTCGGTGTGCTTCTTCTCAACCGAGACCTTTTGCACCATTGCCTGAATAGGCGTGAGCTGATTCTTGCCGCCGAACGGCATGAGAACTGTTCCTGCGCCGATGGTCGAGTCGAATCTTTCCGAAAGACCACGCTTCGAGCAGATGTTGAGGTCTCCCGCAAGCTTCAGATAGTTCTCTCTGAAATCGCCGGTGACAGTCTTCTTATAGTCCTGAAGCTTCGCCGGTGCGGCATCAATATGCTTCTCAGCGCCGTTCGAGTTGAGGAACTCACGGCTCAGGTTGACAATCGACTTGCCGTTCCAGTTCATGACGAGCCTCGGCTCAGCCTTTACTTCCGCAACCTTGCAAGCCTGCAGGTTCTCGGAATGGGCAATCTCGAGGAATCTCTCAAGGTTCTCCGGTTCGATAACAACCGCCATTCTCTCCTGAGATTCGCTGATTGCAAGCTCTGTTCCGTCGAGTCCTTCATATTTCTTCGGAACTGCATTCAGGTCGATTTCCAGACCGTCGGCAAGCTCGCCGATTGCGACCGAAACGCCGCCTGCGCCGAAGTCGTTGCACCTCTTAATCATGAGGGATGCTTCGCGGTTTCTGAAGAGTCTCTGGAGCTTTCTTTCCTCGGGGGCGTTGCCCTTCTGGACCTCCGCGCCGCAGGTCTCAAGAGAAGTGAGTGTATGTGATTTCGAGGAGCCGGTCGCGCCTCCGCAACCGTCTCTGCCGGTACTGCCTCCCAAAAGTATTACGATGTCTCCCGGCTGGGGGACTTCACGCCGAACGTTCTCCTCGGGAGTGGCGGCGATGACTGCGCCGATTTCCATTCTCTTTGCGGCATAGCCGGGGTGATAGATTTCGTCGACGATGCCGGTCGCCAAGCCAATCTGGTTGCCATAGGACGAATATCCTGCGGCGGCAGTGGTGACGATTTTACGCTGAGGGAGCTTGCCCTTGATGGTCTCGCTGACGGGAACGGTCGGGTCGGCGGCGCCGGTGACTCTCATAGTGCCGTAGACATAAGCACGTCCCGAAAGCGGGTCTCTGATAGCTCCGCCGATGCAGGTTGCCGCACCGCCGAAGGGCTCAATCTCGGTCGGGTGGTTGTGGGTCTCGTTCTTGAAGAGAAGAAGCCAAGGCTCGCTCTTTCCGTCAACGTCGATATTCATCTTGACGGTGCAAGCGTTGATTTCTTCTGACTCATCCAAGTGAGTAAGCTTGCCGGTTTTTCTTAAATACTTGACCGCAAGCGTCGCGATGTCCATAAGGCAAATCGGCTTGGTTCTGCCGAGGAATTCACGGGTCTTTATGTACTCGTCATAGGCGTCCTGCAAAAGCTTATCTTCGAAGCTTACGTTGTCGATAACGGTCAGGAACGTAGTGTGACGGCAATGGTCAGACCAATATGTATCAATCATCCTGATTTCGGTGAGTGTCGGGTCGCGCTTTTCAGAGCGGAAATAGCTCTGACAAAAGGCGATGTCGTCATCATCCATCGCGAGCCCGTAGCTCTTTACAAATTCGTCGAGCCCCTTTTCGTCGAGGTCGTTGAAGCCGACGAGCGTCTTGACCTCGGTCGGGATGTCGTAATTTAAGTTGAGGGTCTCGGGCTTCTCGAGGCTCGCCTCTCTCGCCTCAACCGGGTTTATAACATATTTCTTGATTTTCGCAATATCTTCATCCGAAATATCGCCGTAGAGGCAATAAATCTTTGCGGTTCTGATGAGAGGGCGCTCGCCCTGGGAAATAATCTGGATGCACTGCGAAGCGGAATCGGCTCTCTGGTCGAACTGTCCGGGAAGGTATTCGACAGCAAAAACGTAAGCTCCCTCGGTGTCGATTTCATCCGAGACGATATCAAGCTGAGGCTCAGAAAAGACCGTCTTCTTTGCGTATTCAAACAGCTCGGGCGTGATGTTCTCGGCGTCATAGCGGTTTATGAGCCGGACGTCCCGAAGACCTTCTATGCCAAGAAGCGTCCTCGCCTCGTCAAGAATCCCCTTAGCCTCCGCCGCAAGCTCTTTTCTTTTTTCGGAATATACACGATATACCATTACTTTCTTGCCTCCAAAGCTCTTTTTCCTATATCTTTCCTCATATACTGATTGTCAAAGTGAATCTTTTCGGTCAGCCCATATGCCTTTTCAATCGCCTCGGGAAGGGTGTCAGCTGTCGCAGTAACTCCCAAGACTCTTCCTCCCGAAGTCACGAGCTTGCCGTCCTTAAGAGCGGCACCGGCAACATACACGTTCGGGGCGACGTCCTCGGGGATGGTGATTTCATAGCCCTTTTCATATGCGACGGGATAGCCCTTCGATGCCATTACGACACAGCAGGCGCTTCCCTGAGAAAATTCGACCTCGATCTCCGAAAGAGTGCCGTTTGTGCAAGCCTGCATGATGGTGAGAAGATCGCTCTTCAGGAGCGGCAGGACGACCTGAGTCTCCGGGTCGCCGAAGCGGCAGTTGTACTCTATTACTTTTGGTCCGTCCGGGGTGAGCATCAGTCCGAAGTAGAGACAGCCCTTGAAGGTTCTCCCCTCTTTGTTCATGGCGTCGATAGTCGGGAGGA
Organism: Oscillospiraceae bacterium; assembly: GCA_021199355.1. Classification (GTDB taxonomy): domain Bacteria; phylum Bacillota; class Clostridia; order Oscillospirales; family Ruminococcaceae; genus Faeciplasma. The sequence goes on along the minus strand of JAJQIF010000028.1, from coordinate 48,899 downwards.
AAATCTTCTCCATGCACTCAGCCGCCACTTCTTCGGTATAATACGGGTTCGGGGCGATTGTGCCCATGCCGCCGGTGTTGAGTCCCGTGTCGCCGTCGCCGGCGCGCTTGTGGTCCATAGAGGAAACCATCGGCTTGACGACTTTGCCGTCCGTGAACGAGAGAACTGAGACCTCGGGACCCGTCAGGAACTCCTCAACGACGATTTCGTTTCCACTTGCGCCGAACTTCTTGTCGACCATGATGGTCTTGACGGCGTCGATTGCTTCCTCGCGTGTCATGCAGACGAGCGCTCCCTTGCCGAGAGCCAAGCCGTCGGCTTTTACAACCGTCGGAATCGGTGCGGTCTCAAGGTACTCGAGAGCCTTTTCGGCATCGTCGAAGACTTCATACTTTGCGGTCGGGATTCCGTATTTCTTCATCAGATTCTTTGAAAAGACCTTACTGCCCTCGATAATGGCGGCGTTCTTTGCGGGACCGAAGCAGGGAATCCCCGCCTCGTTCAGCGCATCGACGCACCCGAGGACAAGCGGGTCGTCGGGAGTGACAACGGCGTAATCAATCTTATTGTCAGTCGCAAACTTAACTATACCGTCGATATCGGTAGCCGAAATGTTGACGCATTCAGCGTCTCTGGCAATCCCGCCGTTACCCGGCAAAGCGTAAATCTTCTCGACGTCTTTATTTTCAAGTAGCTTTTTGATAACCGCATGCTCACGTCCACCGGAGCCAACGACTAATAATTTCATAACAATTCCTCCTCGGGGAAACCCCTCAGTCCGCACCTGCGGTGCGTCCAGCTCCCCTTTCAGGGGAGCCTATTTGTATTCTCTCATAAGCCCTGCATGACGCAGGTAAAGCCTCCCCTGAAAGGGGAGGGGGACCGCCGCCAAAGGCGGTGGTGGAGGGGTTTAATGATGGAAAAGTCTCATCCCCGTAAACGCCATAACCATCCCATATTTATTGCACCTCTCGATGCAGACGTCGTCGCGGATGGAGCCGCCGGGCTCGGCGACGTACATAGCGCCGCTACGATGCGCTCTTTCGATGTTGTCATCAAACGGGAAGAATGCGTCGGAACCACAGCTTACGCCGGTGATGCTATCGAGGTATTCTCTTGCTTCGGCATCTGTCAGAGGCTCGGGCTTCTCGGTGAAGTATCTTTCCCATACGCCGTCAGCGGTGACGTCTTCCTCGTTCTTGTTGATATATCCGTCGATAACGTTGTCGCGGTCGGGTCTGCCGAGGGTCGGCTTGAACGGGAGATTAAGTACTTTATCGTGCTGACGGAGGAACCATGTGTCTGCCTTGCCGCCCGCAAGACGTGTGCAGTGGATTCTTGACTGCTGTCCGGCACCGACGCCGATAGCCTGTCCGTCATAAGCATAGCAGACGGAGTTCGACTGTGTATACTTAAGTGTAATTAGCGATATAATCAGGTCTCTTGCGGCATCGTCGGGGAGGTCTTTGTTTTCCGTCACGATGTTCGAGAGGAGTTCACGATTGATTTCGAAGTTGTTTCTCCCCTGCTCGAATGTAATTCCGAAGACCTGCTTGTGCTCAATCGGGTCAGGAACGTAGTCGGGGTCGATCTTGACGATATTGTAGTTTCCCTTCTTCTTCGACTTGAGAATCTCGAGAGCCTCGTCTTCATAGCCGGGGGCGATGATTCCGTCGGAGACTTCGCGCTTCACGAGCAAAGCGGTCTTCACGTCGCATACGTCCGAAAGTGCGACCCAGTCGCCAAATGAGCACATTCTGTCGGTTCCTCTTGCTCTTGCATAGGCGCAAGCAAGCGGAGACTCGTCCAAGCCCTCGATGTCGTCTACAAAGCAAGCCTTCTTGAGCTTTTCAGGGAGAGGAAGACCTACCGCCGCACTTGTCGGGCTGACATGCTTGAAGGATGCCGCCGCAGGGAGTTCGAGAGCTTCCTTGAGCTCTTTGACTAACTGCCACGAATTGAATGCGTCGAGGAAATTGATATATCCCGGTCTGCCGTTGAGGATTTCGATTGGCAGGTCAGACCCGTCGTGCATGAATATCTTCGACGGCTTCTGATTCGGGTTGCAACCGTATTTGAGTTCAAATTCTTTCATGATGTTGGTCTCCTCTCTTATTTCTCGTTTTTGTTAATCAGGCGATACTCGCTCTTGCCGGTCTCAAGGTTGATATATTCAACATATAGCGAAATCTTGTTGTCTTCGTTCAAGCCTTCCCAGATGCTGTCCGCAAACTCGTCGATGCTGTCAGGCACGCTGATTCTCTCCGGCTCGCCCTGGAAGGTGGGAATCGGGTTGCCGTCTGTAACGTAGGTGTGGATGAATTGCCCGAGCCCCGGCTTGGCGGGATATGAATATGTATATCTTGCACAGCCCGAGCCCTCGGCGTCGATGCTCTTGAGGATGCTCATCTGATAGGTGTATTTTTCATTAAACTCGAGAACTGCGCTGATTCGCGGCGTCCAGTTCGGGGCGTCCGGTTCGAATTCTCTTGACTCGAGGGCTTCCGAAAAGCTCTTGCCAGCCTTCAAGCCATCATAGATGGTGTCGGTCTGGTCGCCGTTCGTGACGATGACGTTATTTCCGATGCTTCTTACTGCGGCATAAATAATGAGGCTCGGGTCCTCGACCAAGGACGCGTCGAAAGGCTCGGTATAGAGCGTGTCGCCCTTGAGGGTGAAAACTCGGTTACGGCTGTTATTGCTTCTTCCCATGATGAAATAGGCATAAGCCGCGTTCTTGCCGTCTGCTGTCAGCCCGACGCAGATTCCTCTTCCGACATAGGGGTTGCCGTTAATTCTGTCGTAAATCGACTTCTTTTCGTAAATATCCATTGATTCAGCACTCCTTGCTATCCATAATCTCTTTTGAAACAAGCTCAGCCGCCTCGGGGAGAAGCTTCCACTCCGCTTCCTGCATGACCCGAAGCTGTAGTGATTCCGGAGTATCATCCGGGTTTATATAAACGGCTTTCTGGAGGATGATCTCCCCGCCGTCGGGAATCTCGTTGACAAAATGAACGGTGGCACCCGTGACCTTGACGCCTCGCGCAAGAGCCGCCTCGTGAACCTTCAGCCCATAGTAGCCCTGCCCGCAGAATGACGGTATCAGCGACGGATGGATGTTGATGATTCTTCGGGGATAACGCTTGGTGAAATCCTCCGACAGAATGCTCAGGAATCCCGCCAAGATTATAATCTCCGCTCCGGTCTCGTCAAGAAGCTCTATGATTTTTGCTTCAAACTCAGCCTGAGTCATCTCTTTTTTCGGGACGGCTTCGCCACGGATTCCGGCTTTCTTCGCCCGCTCGAGAGCATATGCCTCCCGGTTGCTTGCGATTACAACTACTATCTCGCCGCTCTTGATGACAGAGCCTTGAGCGTCGATAAGCGCCTGCAGGTTGGTTCCTCCGCCGGAGACCAAAACCGCTATCTTCGTTATCTCCGACATCAGACTACCTCAATCTTTCTGTCGGACTTGACAATCTTTCCGATGACATAGGCTTCCTCGCCCTCGGCGTGGAGAATCCTGAGAGCTTCGCCCTCGTCTTCTTTAGCTACAACAATGCTCATTCCGACGCCCATGTTGAAGGTGTTGAACATGTCGCGCTCGGAGATTCTGCCCTTTTCGGCGATGAGGTCGAATATCGGGGGCACCTTGACCGCCGACTTTTCAATCAGGGCGCAGTAGCCGTCGGGGATGCTCCTCGGGATATTTTCATAGAAGCCGCCGCCGGTGATGTGGGAAATACCCTTGACCTTGACGCTCTCAAGAAGCTTGAGAACCGGCTTGACATAAATCTTTGTGGGAGTCAGAAGGGTTTCGCCGATCGACTTGCCGCCGAGCTCCTCAAGAGGGGTCTTGATGTCTGCGGTCTCGACGTTGAGAACCTTTCTTACGAGTGAGAAGCCGTTCGAATGAACGCCGCTCGAGGGAAGAGCAATGATGACGTCGCCCTCGGTCATCGTCGAATGGTCTATAATCTTCTCTTTGTCGACAATTCCGACCGCAAAGCCGGCAAGGTCGTATTCATAAGCCTTGTAGAACCCGGGCATCTCTGCGGTTTCGCCGCCGATTAAAGCCGCATCCGACTGGACACAGCCGTCGCAGATGCCGCCTACGATATCGGCAATCTTCTCGGGATAGTTCTTGCCGCAGGCGATATAATCAAGGAAGAAGAGCGGCTTCGCGCCACAGCAGATGATGTCGTTGACGCACATCGCGACGCAGTCGATGCCGACCGTGTCGTGCTTGTCCATAAGGAATGCAATCTTTAATTTTGTGCCGACGCCGTCGGTGCCGCTGACCAAGACCGGGTGCTTCATCCCCTCGGTATTGAGTTCAAAGAGCCCACCGAAGTCGCCGATGCCGGAGCAAACTCCCTCGGTAACGGTTCTCGCGATATGCTTTTTCATAAGCTCAACAGCTTTGTAACCGGCGGTAATGTCAACCCCTGCCGCGGCGTAGCTTTCGGAACGTGATAAGTCGTTCATAATTTTGTCTCCTTCTATTAATTAGTCTTTGCCATCCCAGCAATAAGTACAAATTTCGTCTCTCGGAATGCCTATAGCCTCACACAACCCATCCAAGGTCTGGAACTCGAGCGTTGAGAAGTGAAGCTTGTCGCAGACGGCTTGGCGGAAGCTCTTGCCTCTTTCCGTCGTCGGGTCGCTGTATTCTTCGAGGTGGTTGAAGCCCTCCTCGCCTTCAAGCTCCATTATCGTCGAGCGGGTGATGAGCTCCATGTCGCTTGTGGAGCGGGAGAACGCAAGATACTTGCACCCGTACATAATCGGCGGGCAAGCCGAGCGCATGTGGACGCTCTTGGCGCCGTTGGCATAGAGGAATTCGACCGTTTCGCGGAGCTGTGTGCCTCTTACAATCGAATCGTCGACGAACAGGAGATCCTTGCCTCTTATAAGCTCGTGAACCGGAATCTGCTTCATCTTGGCGACGGTGTTTCTCTCCGACTGCTCCGCCGGCATGAAGCTACGAGGCCAGGTCGGGGTGTATTTTATAAACGGTCTTGCGAACGGCACGCCGCTTTCACGGGCATAGCCGATGGCGTGCGGCGTTCCAGAGTCGGGGACTCCTCCGACATAGTCGATATTGGGGAGCTTGCCGCTTTCCCGGTCGTTATCCGCCATGATTTCGCCGTTGCGGTATCTCATGACCTCGACGTTCACGCCCTCATAGGACGATGTCGGATAGCCGTAGTATGACCAAAGAAACGCACAGATTCTCTTTTTCTTCTCGGGAGCCTTCAGGACGTTCACACCGTCGTGGGTAATTTCTACTATCTCGCCCGAGCCCAATTCACGGACTTTGGTATAACCGAGCTTCATATAGGCGAAATCTTCAAAAGAGACGCAGAAGCCGTGTGGGTTCTGCCCTATCGAGACGGGCAACCTGCCGTATTTATCCCTTGCGGCGATTATATTGCCGCCGTCCTTCAGGATAAGTATCGAAGCCGTTCCCTCGATTTCGCTCTGGGCGAAGGCGATGCCCTCTTCAAAACTCGATTTCTGGTTGATAAGAGCCGCAATCAGCTCGGTTGAATTGATCTTGCCGCCGGTCATGGCGTTGAACTGCCCACCGGTGTGGTCGAAATACTTGTCCATGATGTCGTCGATGTTGTTGATGATTCCGACGATGCAGATGGCATAAGTCCCGAGCTTCGAGCGGATGAGAAGCGGCTGAGGGTCGCTGTCGTTGATGCAACCGATTGCCGATGTGCCCTTCATCTCGCTGAAAACATGCTCGAACTTGGTTCGAAAAGGTGAATTCCCGATGTGGTGAATGCTTCTCTGAAGACCTTTTACTTGGTCATATGCCGCTATGCCTCCGCTCTTGGTTCCAAGATGCGAGTGGTAGTCGGTTCCGTAAAACACGTCTTCAAGTGCGTACTCGTTTCCTATAGCTCCGAAAAATCCGCCCATAGGTTCCTCCTGTATGTATTTATTTTATCTGTTCGCTAATTCCTGCGATACTTTTTCGTCTTTCTCAAGTACTTTCTTTCTGTCGGCTTCTCTTTTTGCCTTAAGCTTTGCGGAGAGCTCCTCATCGGAAAGCGCCAGCATTTCAGCCGCTAAGAGCGCCGCATTTGCTCCGCCGCCGATTGCAACCGTCGCAACCGGGATTCCCGAAGGCATCATAACCGTCGACAGAAGCGCATCCATGCCGTCAAGAACGCTCGACTTGCAGGGGATACCGATGACCGGGAGAGTGGTGTTTGCGGCGATGACGCCTCCCAAGTGCGCCGCCATTCCGGCAACCGAAATGATAACCCCGAAGCCGTCCTTCTCGGCATTCATGGCAAACTCCCTCGCCTCGTCCGGCGTACGATGCGCCGAATAAACATGCGCCTCGTAAGGTATATCCAACTCTTTCAGGACCGCAACCGCCTTCTCAACAACCGGCAAATCGCTGTCACTGCCCATTATGATTGCAACTTTTTTCATCTCTTTACCTCCTATTTTGTTCATCCATTGTGGTGGCAACCCGTAGGTTCGGGCGGATAATATCCGCCCCTACAGTCATTCTGCCCGGGTTTCACAATAAACGCATCTATAAATTCCGTTCTCTTTATCCGTCAGCTTGAATGCTTGCGGGAGCTCCTGCTCGGTTGAGGTTATGCACCTCGAGTTGCGGCAGGTGAATTTATCGGTGATGATTTCCTCGCCCTGCTCCTGCGGCTCGTTTACGTCGTTCTCGATGAGCCCCAATAGCTTCATTATAAGCGCCATGCGGATGTATCTGCCGTTGCGGGCTTGCTTGAAGTAGCACGCTCTCGGGTCGTCGTCAACGGCGACCGAAATCTCGTTTACTCTCGGAAGCGGGTGCAGGACAATCATGTCCTTCTTTGCAAGCGCCATCTTCTCGGGCGTCAGAATATACGAATCCTTGAGCCGGAAATACTCGTCCTCGCTGACAAAACGCTCTTTTTGTATTCTCGTCATGTACAGGATATCTAACTCGCCGATTACTTCCTCGAGCGACTTGCTTTCGTACATCTCCAAGCCTTTATCAATAATATACTTGCCCTTGACGAAGTACGGCAATCTAAGCTCTTCGGGCGATATGAGAACGAACTTTATGCCCATGTATCTCGACATAGCGGATATCAAAGAGTGCACCGTTCTTCCGAATCTCAAATCCCCGCACAAGCCCACAGTCAGGTTATCAAATCTCCCCATCTCGTGGCGGATGGTCATGAGGTCTGTCAGTGTCTGCGTCGGGTGATAGTGCCCGCCGTCGCCGGCGTTGATTACCGGGACTGACGAGTGCATAGCCGCGACAATCGGGGCGCCCTCCTTCGGGTGCCGCATTGCGATTATATCCGAATAGCCGCTGACCATCACTGCGGTGTCGGCGACGCTTTCGCCCTTTGCCGCAGAGCTCGACGACTGCTCCGAGAAGCCGAGGACTTCGCCCCCGAGGGACAGCATAGCCGACTCAAAGCTCAGCCTTGTCCTCGTCGAAGGCTCATAGAAGAGGGTCGCCAGGATTTTACTGTGGCAGACGTCGCCGTAATCGGCAGGATGCAATATAATATCGTCCGCTACTTCTATGAGCTTGTCGATTTCCCCTGTTGACAGGTCAAGGATGTTGATAAGATGCCTCATCTTTTCGCTCCGTTAATCTTGAGATAGTTCTTTATTCTCTCCACGTTTTCAGTGTTTTCGGGGTTTTCTTCGAGATATTCGATGATATCGTAGACATCGACGACCGAATAGACCGGGAAGCCGAATTCCGACTCGATTTCGGACATAGCCGAGGCTTCCGTCTTGCCCTTCTCGCCTCTGTCGACCATGATTATGACAGCCGCAACTTTGATTCCCTCAATCTTCGAAAGAATCTCCATGCTCTCTCTTATCGCCGTTCCTGCGGTGATGACGTCCTCGACGATGACGACTTCCTCGCCGGGCTGTGGCTTATAGCCGACAATGGTTCCGCCCTCGCCGTGATCCTTGGCTTCTTTACGGTTGAAGAAGAACGGCAAATCAAGCCCCTTCCCCGCAAGTGCCACAGAAGCCGAAACCGCAATCGGGATGCCCTTGTATGCGGGACCGTAGAGGACGGTTTTCTTGTCGCCTAGCTTCTCGAGATAGGTCTTGGCATAGAACTCGCCCAATTTCGAAATCTCCTCGCCGGTCTTTATCTCTCCGGCGTTGATGAAATAGGGAATCTTCCTGCCACTCTTTGCGGTGAAATCGCCGAACTTGAGCACTCCGGCGGACTCCAGAAATTCTATAAAATCGTGTTTGTATTGTTCCATGTTAATCTCCTACGAAATCGTTGACGCAACGCTGATATGCCGCCACCGGGTCCTCCGCCTGAGTAATCGGTCTGCCGACCACTATGTAATCGCTTCCGACCTCTTTGGCGTGCGCAGGAGTCATAACTCTCTTCTGGTCGTCGTTCGAGCCGTCGGCGAATCTGACGCCCGGGGTGACGGTCAGGAAGTCTTTTCCGAGAGCCTTGTGGATAAATCCCGCCTCATGCGGCGAGCAGACGACTCCGTCCAAGCCGCTGTCTCTGGCGTTTTCGGCATAGCTTAGAACCGTCTCGGTCATCAGTCTGTCTATAAGAAGCTCCTCGTGAAGGGCTTTGTCGTCCGTAGATGTGAGCTGGGTAACGGCGATGAGCTTCGGTCTTGTGCCGTCGGCTCTTGTCAAGCCCTCGAGCGCCGCCTTCATCATTGCGCTTGTTCCCGCCGCATGGACGTTGACCATATCGACGTCGAGCGAGCTAAGAACTTTCATAGCCGATTTTACTGTATTAGGGATGTCGTGGAGCTTGAGGTCTAAAAAAATCTTGTGCCCACGAGCCTTGATTTCACGGACGATGTCAGGACCCTCGGCATAGAAAAGCTCCATGCCGATTTTTACGAAGGGCTTCTCCCCTTCGAATTTATCTAAAAATTCAAGTGTCTTCTCTTTTGAGGGGAAATCACAGGCGATTATAACGTCCTTACCCATTGTGTGCTCCTCCTATGATGTCAGATAAGTTGTCGATTCCGTACTTGTCCATTGCTGCCGGCAAATCCTCGATAATCTTCTTGCAGATCATCGGGTCGACGAGGTTCATCGCCCCTACTCCGACAGCAGTTGCACCGGCAAGCATCATTTCGATGACGTTGTCTGCGCTTGCAACTCCGCCGATTCCGACAATCGGGATGTTCACGGCGTCGTAGCACTGGTATACGAGACGAAGGGCTATCGGATAAGTAGCCGGTCCCGAATAGCCGCCCATCTTGTTGGCGATAATTGGCTTCTTGGTTCTTAGGTCTATTCTCATGCCGAAGAGACAGTTTATAAGGCTCAAGCCGTCCGCTCCGCCCTCTTCGCAAGCCTTTGCAATCGGGACGATGTCCGTAACATTCGGCGTTAATTTCGCGATAATCGGCTTATTTGTAATCGCTCTGACGGCTTTAATCGTCTCATAGGAAGCCTTCGGGTCGGTGCCGATGCTCATGCCGCCGCAGGAGATGTTCGGGCAACTGATGTTGACCTCGAACCAGCCTATCATGTCACTCATTTCGGATTTATCAAGCTTCTCGATTGCTTTGACATAGTCGTCAAGACAGAAGCCACTGACGTTCGCCATGACCTTCTTGTGGAAGCACTTTCTGAGCTTCGGGAGCTCTTCGGAAATTACCTTGTCGACGCCCGGGTTCTGGAGCCCGATTGAGTTGACGATTCCCGAGGTGGTCTCCGCAATTCGGGGAGTAGGATTTCCGAATCTTTCTTCAATGGTCGTGCCCTTGAACGAGAACGTTCCGAGCATGTTTATATCGTAGAGCTCTGCGAACTCCCAGCCATAGCCGAAGGTTCCGCTTGTCGGGATGACAGGGTTGTCAAGCTCGATCCCGCAGAGTGTCGTTTTTAATCTATTATCAGCCATCACATTTCCTCCCAGATGATTTCTTCGCTCGAAAGAACGGGTCCTTCGCGGCAGATTCTCTTGAAGCCGTTCTTCGTCTTGCAGGAGCAGCCCATGCACGCTCCGAAGCCGCAGCCCATCCTCTGCTCAAAGCTGTATTCGCCCTCGGTCTTCATAATCCCCGCCATAGCCTTCAGCATCGCCATCGGTCCGCAGGCGTAGAAATATGAGTAATCAAGGCTCGGGATAACGTCGGTAACCATTCCCTTTTCGCCCTTCATGCCGTCTTCTGTGACGACAACGACATTCGCACCGAGAGCCGCAAATTCCTCTTCATAGAAAACTTCGTCGGAAGTCTTGAAGCCCAAGAGAACAGTCGGCTTCTTACCCTCGGCTACAAGCTTCTTGCAGAGGTTATACATCGGCGGCAAGCCGACTCCCCCGCCGACCAAAAGCGGAGTCTCGCCGCCCTTGCTCAAGTCAAAGCCGTTGCCCAAACCAATGAGAATATCAAGCTCGTAGCCCTCGGGAAGGGTCGACATGAATTCCGTTCCGTTTCCGACGGTCTTGTAAATCAGGGTCATGGTGCTGTCGTCATAGTCGCAGACGGAGATCGGTCTGCGGAGGTAGAACCCCTCGAGCCTGATATTGACGAACTGCCCGCAGTTTTTAATGCCGCTCACGTCGCCGCCGAGAATCATGCGGTATGTCCCCTTGGCAATCTTTTCGTTTTCAAGAATTTTGTAGATGTTGTCGGTCATATTTTTATCCTTTCAGTTGTTATACATTTTCCGTAAACCGTCCGCCCCGCAAACGGCGTAGCCCGTCCCATTGTTTTGAATTCATCGGGATTGATGGCGTAGGGCGTTGCAATCTCAAATACCGCGAAGCCGGGATTTTCGTCAATTCCGAAGCGTTTTCTTGGATTTATTGACATCAGCTCGACGAGCTTCTCAAGGCTGATGATGCCCTTCTTCACAAGCTCGGTATATAGAACCGGGAAAGCAGTCTCGAGACCGACTATGCCCATGGCGCTCTTTTCGAGCCCCCGGGACTTCTCCTCGAGGGAATGCGGCGCGTGGTCGGTCGCTATCATGTCGATGGTGCCGTCTATGATTCCCTCTATCAGCGCTTCTTGGTCTGCTTTTGAACGGAGCGGCGGGTTCATCTTAAATCTGCCGTCCTCCTCGAGATCTTCGTCGCAGAGGACGAGATAGTGCGGTCCCGTCTCACAGCTGATGTCGACGCCGCGCTTCTTGGCGTCACGAATCAGGGCGACGCTTTCTTTTGTCGATATGTGGCAGACGTGGTATTTCGCGCCCGTCTTCTCGGCGAGGGCTATGTCCCGCTCAATCTGCTTATATTCGCTGGCACTCGAAATGCCCCTATGGTTGTGGGTTTTACAGTAAACTCCGTCGTGTATGTAGCCGCCGTTAAGAAGCGAGTTGTCCTCGCAGTGGGCGGCGATTATCTTGCCCAAAGATTTTGCCTTGAGCATAGCCGCTTCCATCATATCGTCATGCTGTACGCCATGCCCGTCGTCCGAAAAGGCGCAGACATAGGGGCTCATCGAATCCATATCCGAAAGCTCTTTCCCAAGCTCGCCGACTGTAATAGCGCCGTAGGGAATCACACGCACTGCGGCGTCCTTCTCTATGATATCAAGCTGAACGCGAAGATTTCCGAGGCTGTCGGGAACGGGATTCAGGTTCGGCATGGTGCAAACGGTCGTATATCCCCCGTTTTTTGCCGCCAATGAACCGGAGCGAATTGTTTCTTTATATGAAAAGCCCGGCTCTCTGAAATGCACATGCACATCGCAAAGACCCGGGACGATTATATAGTTTTCAGGAAAAGACGACATAGAGCCGGACATAAAGCCGCAGGAACACAGATACTCCTCGGCAAAAAGGCGCTCTTTCTCGCTCAGACCAACGGTCTGACTCAGACCAACGGTCTGATGGTAGACAGACTTTATTCCAACTGCCCCTAAAGAAGCTCCCATAACGCCGACTCCTCCTCAATCCGAAAGTTACTTCAAGTATAACAGATTGTAAGACGAAAGTCAAGCCTTGATAATTTTATACAGAACCGCCTCAGCGAACACCAGCGGGCGATTATATCTAAAGAACACGATGCCGTCCGAAGGAGCGGTGATGCGTTCCGTTACGTTGCCCTCGAGCGGGTCGAGGATTTCGCAGAGGAGCTGTCCCCTCTCGAAGCTATCGCCCGTTTCCACATACGGTCTGTAAATTCCCGCCTTGGTCGAGTGGAGCTGAATGAGCTCCGATTCCGAGATAATCTCGGTCAGGCTTCCGCCGGGGATTTTCTGCGTCGTGATGCCGTTCTTGTTGGCAAACCGAAGCACCGCGTCAATCGCAATCTTCGCCGACGGCAGGTCAATCTGGTCTGTGGCGTTGGTGTAGAGTGAGAACGCCTTGGTCTCCCAAATCTGCCAGTTATAGTTGAGCGTGGTGGTGTCGTAGGGTCTCGGAGTACGGATGAAAGCATAAGGCAGTCCGAAATCGGTCATATAGCCGTGGTCGGTAAACCCGGTCTCCATCAGCTTGACGTGCGAGAGGAAGTCGCCCTGCTGATAGAAGCTTGCAAACTGGATGCCGAATTTATACCCTTGGATCTCCTCGAAGAGCCCGTCGGCGATTCTCTGGGTGGTTTCGCCCATGTCGTAGCCGGGGAACATGCGGTTGATGTCGGTGTTGTCCATCGTCCAGAACCGCTTGCCGATGTTCATCGAATAGTAGTTGACGCAAGGGATGATTAAAATCTCGTGATTCGGGGCAATTTTGCCCTCTTTTTCGAGGCGCTTGAACTTCTGCACAAGCTGAGATGCGACATACATCTGCTGAACTTCATTTCCACGCATAGAGCCTACAATGCAGAGCGCCTTCTCTCCGCCGCCGAAGCGGTAGCCGATAATGTCCATCGGCTCACGATAAGGGGATGTTATCGAATAGATTGTCTCTTTACGCATTGTGAACACCTCCCAGAATTCTTGCAATGAGCGAGCCGCCGTAGACGACGGGATATTCGCGGAGGGTGAAGATTCGCCCGTCGCAGGGAGATGTGACGTATTCCTCAACATGTCCGGTGGTCGGGTCAAGGACGTCACCGATATGGTCGCCTTTCTTTATATCAACCCAGTGCTCGACGCAGGGGACGAAGATTCCGGCGGCGGAGGAGTTGACAAAAGAAACCTCATGGTCGGTCGAGAGGATGGACTTGCGGACCGGCTCGGTCTCGCCTGTCCAGATGCCGATATTCTTGAGTAAATTCAGAATTCCCGCAACAAGCTGGTTGCAGTATTCTTTTGTGATTCTCATGCCGACGCCCATCTCGACAACGAGGGTTTTCGTACCGATTGAGTTTAAGCTGTAGGCAAGCGTCGATTCAAGGACGGTCGCCGAGCTGTGAACCCAAATGAAGTCCGTCCCGAGCATTTCAGCATACGGGACTAATTCATCAGCCGTAATCTCATTAATACGCACCTGCGGTATCTCTCTCAAGTAAATATTACTTGCGTGGATATCGATGCAGATGTCGGCACCCTTGATGTCGTTCACGATGTCATAGGCGATATGCTCCGCCATGGTGCCATCGGGGGTGCCGGGGAAGATTCTGTTCATATCGAGGTCAAACATCGGCATGCCTCTCTGGATGGAGTCGACGCCGAGGGGGTTCAGTGCCGGATAAATGTCGACAATGCCCTCAAGGTTGGATGCGCCTTTTGTCAATATGTCGGCAAGTCTGGCGCAGACAAGCTGACCCTCCAGCTCGTCGCCGTGGGTTCCCGTGACAATACAAGCACGCTTCTTCCTTTTCGTGGAGCGTGCCATATTCGAAATTCGATTTTTGCGGATAACAAGGTTTTCATTAACGCTGAGCGCCGCCTGGGCGATGGTTTCTATCATAGGTTGTTATTCCCTTCTACTGTACTATTTGTGATTTCACCGTCTGCGTGCTCTCGGTTATCCCCACATAGCACCCCGATTCGATCGGGCAGTCGGCGTAGTCTCTGCCGTGGCAGAGCTTGAGGTAATGGGTGCTGATGAGGCAGTTGTTGACGGGGTCGAGCCCGTACCAGCGGGAGCCGTCGTTGACCTCGACCCATGCGTGGGTTTCGCCCTCGTCGCAGGCAAGTCCGGCAACGTAGCGGCACGGGATTCCTCCCATGCGGCAGAGCGCAAGCATGATGTGGGCATAGTCCTGACAGACGCCCTTTCCGAGAGTTAAGGCTTCTTCTGCCGTTGTATGCACATCGGTGACGCCCTTTTCATAAGTCATGTATTCATAAAGGCTGTCGGCGAGTGCCAGAGCCCTGTACAGCACGTTCGACTCGGTCGGCTGATGCGCTTCGTAAAACGCCGTAAGAGCTTCCCCGGGATGCGTCAAAGGCGACTGATAGGCATACATAACGGGAGCCTTGCCGGAAACGGTGTAGCTCGAGGTGATGGACGCCGTGCCCTTGACCGAGAAAGCGAACTTGTCGTGCGGCTTTTCGATTCTGCCGCAGAGGAGCGAGTTGCCGAAGCTGTCGCGAGAGTTCCAGATAACTCCGCCGACAGGTTGAATAGTATATTTCGGCTCGCTGATAATCTGGCGGTCGTCCGAAAGCGGCAGGCAACGGAGCGTGAAGCAGTGGGCGCTTATCGGGCTTGCGAAATCAAACTCGGTGCTGTATTCAAATGTCAGCTTCTTCATCAGTTTTCACCTCAACAAGTCTCGAAATGAGCGACAGTGCCTCGAGCCGGCAGCTCTCGATTCCCTTTCCACGGGTCAGGAGCTTTTCAAGGCTCGCGTATGCCTCGACGTTCAGAACGGGGTTATAGACGTTTTCATAGGGATGCACGAGCCCCGTGAGATAATCAAATACTCTCCGTATATCTTCGTCCTTATATGACAATCTGACAAACAAATCGAGACGCTCAACCGCCTTGCCGATATAAATCAGGTCCCGCCCCTCAAGGTCCTCCATATTGTCCTCGACGCTTCCCCAGAAGGCGTATAAATCGTCTCTGACAGGCAAAAGGTCATAGCGCACTTTGCGGGTTCCCCTGACGGACTTGAACTTGTTCAAGGCAAGCTGTAGATAGGAAAGCGAAGAAGACTTGATAGCCTCACGGAGAACGATTCCGTTATCCATAGCCCTCTCAAGATTCGAGCGGAGGGAGTTCGGGTCGGTCTTGTCGAAAAGATACCTGTCGAAAAAGTCGTTGTCGTCTGTGTAGATGTTCGGCGCACCGATTTTTTCGAGATAGTTCTTGTATGATTCCTTATCGACATCTATCATCAGGTCGAAATAGTTGAAGAACGAATTAAGGGTTGTGAAGACACGCTCGGTGTATCTTCCAAGCCAATATAAATTGGAGCCGTTTAATCTTGTGATAGTACCCATGTGTCTTTAAAGCCTCCTCCTTGAGATGAATTTACGACGAACGAATCGGGATTGCGCGAGAACCTCGTCAAGCCGCTCGCCCAGACCTTGGTGGTCTCGCCCGAAAGCACGAAAGCTCTGAGGTCTGCTTTACGGGGAACCGTCGTGCCGTCGTCGCTTAAGATGTCGAGGTCGATGAAGTCGATGACTTCCTGAGCTATGAAGCGCCTTGACTGCTCTGTAATCAGCGTCCGCCAGTCGGCGAGCTGTTCCTTCGTCATGTCGCGCCCGAACACTACTCCGTAGCCACCGGCTTCTGAGACATCTTTGACAACCAAAGTCTCAAGATGGTCGAGGACGTACTTTCTGTCCTCCTCGTAATACGGCAGATAGGTCGGGGCGTTCTTTAAAATCGGCTCCTCGCCGAGGTAGTATTTAATCATCTTCGGGACGAAGTAGTAGATGCCCTTGTCGTCCGCAACGCCGTTGCCGGGTGCGTTCATGATGGCGACGTTTCCGGCTCTGTAGGCGTCCATGATGTGCGGCACACCGATAAGCGATTCCGGCACAAACGTCATCGGGTCGAGGTACTCATCAGAAATCCTGCGATAAACCGTTCCGACACGGGTCCTTCCGCCCTGATAATCCCTCATATAGAGGATATTGTTTTCAACAAACAGGTCGCTGTTCTGAACCAGAACTGCGCCGGTTCTCTCCGCCAGATAGGAATGCTCGAAATAGGCGGCGTTATAGCGCCCGGGGGTTAAAATAACGTTGATGCCGCCGCAGTTGACGCTGTCCATCGTGTCTTTTAAGAGCGAGGCGTAATTTCTGTTATCGACTACGGACACATCGTGGAAGACATCCGGGCTTGTCATGCGGCAGAGCTCCCTCGCAATCAGCGGATACGATGCACCCGAAGGAATACGCAAATTGTCCTCAAGTATGTACCAAGTGCCATCCTTGGCTTGCACCAAATCGATTCCCGAAATATGACTGTAGACGCCATGCGCCGGCGTGACTCCCTCGCACTGCGGCAGATAGCCCTTTGATATGTAGACAAAGTCTGCGGGGATTACTCCGTCTTTTATTATTTTCTTCTCCGAATAGATATCTTTCAGGAAGAGGTTCAGAGCGTCGACACGTTGGATAAGTCCCTTCTCCATGTCAGAAAAGTCGGACTTTGTAATGATTCTTGGTATTGCGTCGAACGGGAAGAGCTGTTCCTTGAAGACGCCGTTTTTATAGATTCCGAACTTGACGCCATACCGGGCAAGAAGCTCGTTTATCTCGCGGGTGTTGGCAACGGGTGTGTTCATAGCATTCATCTCAATTCTAAAAAATGCAAAAAGACGCCCAAGAAACCTTGGACGTCTTTGCCACTGTATTAAGAATAACACACTAAAGCTAAAATTTCAACGGTGAATTTTGGACAAAGATTTATGCTATAAAGTCACTGTGCGTTGTTCATTATGAGCATCTGCAACCTATTCTCCACATTCGCAAGGCTCGTATCCGGGTCCAAATCGAGCGGGAGAATGGAGATGTCCGGGTGCTTGTCCTTCAGGCTCTTGATGACGCCCCTGCCGCAGATGTGGTTCGGGAGACAGCCGAAGGGCTGAAGGATTATGAACGACTTGACGCCCTTCTCGGCGTAGTGATCAATCTCCGCCGCCATCAGCCAGCCTTCGCCGCAGCTGAGGGTCTTGGGGATGATGTCGCTTACCGAATCATAGAGCTTGTTCGGCGAGAGGACTTTTTCGTAAAGCGGGTGCTTCACGGCGACCTTCTCGAGCTTGTCCTGAACATAGTTGAAGAGGAAGTCGACTGCAAACGGATAGGGGAAGATGTTCGCCTTGTAGTCGCTTATCTCGCTCATCGTGGCGAGGAAGTCCTTTCTTAACTGGTCGGTGACCCTCGGGAAGACGGCTTCCATGCCGTTCGACTCGAGATACCGCTCAATATGGAAGTTCGAGCCGGGGTGGTATGTAACGAGGAGCTCGCCGGTGACGAATACTCTCGGCTTAAGATTCGTCCTGTCATAGGGAATCTTCGCCATGTCGTCGATGGTTTCGGAGAAGGCACGTCGTGCCTCTTTTATGCTCTTTTTGATGCCGTCGGCAAGCTTGTTGATGCAAGCCATATAGACCCTGTCGGTCTCGCCGGGATTAATCTCGTAGGGGCGAATCTTTCTTGCAATGTCCGTGAGGATATCCATCATCTCGAACACCCAGACGGCTTCGAGGACTGCGCTTACTCCAAGGAGGAACACTCCCGGGTGCATGTCCTTCGAGTCGCCGCCGTCGGTCGTCAGGATTGGCACTTCGGTGAAGCCTGCGCTGTCCAAGCCCTTTCTCAGGAGCCCGGCATAGTGGGACATTCTGCAGTCGCACTGGAACTTGACCATGCCGACTGCGACCTCGTCCTGCTTGTAGTTGCCCTTCTGGAGCTCTCCGATGAGCTCGCCGATTACCATCTGGCAGGGGAAGCAGATGTCGTTGTGGACATACTTCTTGCCGAGGGCGATTTCATTTGGTCCGCCGATGGGGATGGTCTTGACCATGAAGCCCTCTTTTTCGCAGATTGCTTGGAGCAAAATCGAGACCTCTTCGGATATATTGGGGATTAAGAGCGTGCGGATTTTCTTGTCCTTTTTATAGAACTTTGCGGGGCTCGGCTCGGGGAGCGGCTTCGGCGGGTTGTCAAGCCCCAGATTCCTGCGGATTTCGACCGTCTCGATGAACGACTGAACTCTGATGCCGAGAGAGCCCGAGGCGTCGCTCTCGTCAATCTTAAGAATCAGCGGCGGCTTGTCGCTCGTGGTGGTCATGATTCGGATAATTTCGTCCGAGAGAATCGCGTCGTGCCCGCAACCGAAGCTGACGAGCTGGACATATTCGAGCTCCGGCTCCCGGGCGGCAATGACCGCCGAAGCGAGCATGCGGGTGTGGAAATCGTTGGTGATTTCGGCTCTTGTATTGTGCAGGTCGACTTCATTCAAGCCGGGGAGGCTGTCCGCAGTGAGAACCGCAACTCCCTTCTCGGTGAACTTCTTCGAGATGTCGTGGCTTATAAATCTGTCGGTGTGGTAGGGTCTGCCCGCCAGAACAACGGCGAACTTGCCCTCTTTTTTAACGTCCGCAATTATCTCTGTAGCCCTGTCGGTAAGAGTCTTTCTGAAGAGCTTTATCGCCGATTCAGCCTGTGTGAAAGCCTGCTCGGCTTCTTTTTCTGAAGCTCCGAGTTCTTTCACGGCATATTCGCAAATCTGCGTGTGGCGGTTCTTCTCCGAGAACCAGTGGAAAATCGGCGTGTCGAACACCACGCCATAGCGCTCGGCGGGGTTCTGCGAATTCTTCACGACCATCGGGTAGCCCTGAACGACCGAGCAGACGTATGGGCTCTGCTTATCGACGCCTTCCGGCGGCATGTGCATGACATACGGCATGAAGATTCTGTCGACGCCCTTCTTGGCGAGGTCGGCGATGTGCCCGTGTGCAAGCTTTGCCGGGAAGCAGATGGTGTCCGATGCGACGAACGAGATGCCGCTTTCGTACATTCCCCTTGAGCTCGGCGAGGAAAATTTCACTTTGTACCCGAGCGCTTTGAAGAAAGTGCTCCAGAAGGGCATGCTGTCCCAGAATTCGAGAACTCTCGGGAGCCCGACGGTGACGTTCTTTTCTTCGCAGACGGGTGTCACGTCGTAGTCTTTGAAGAGTAGCTTTTCGCGCTCTATGTACAGATCCGGCGCCTTCTTCGGCTTTTCGAGGGGCTCTGAGCCTTCGAGTTCGGCTCCCCTTTCGCAACGATTGCCGGTGACCCAAGCTCTTCCTGATGAGAATCGGGTGATAGTGCGCTTGCAATGGTTTGCACAGTGCGGGCAGGCTACGCCCGTCTCGGTCGTATAATCGAAGCTTCTGACGGCATCGAGACCTATGAACTTGGTCTTGCCTTTCATCTTGCGTCGTGTCAGAATAGCCGCGCCGACGGCTCCCATCTCGCCGGGATAGGGCGAAAGAGTTACGTTCTTGCCTAAATAGTCTTCCAAGGCTTTCAGAACCGCAAAATTCCGGAAAGTGCCGCCCTGAACGACAACTCGGCTTCCCAATTCATCCGTGTTCGAGATTCGGACTACTTTTGTAAATACGTTTTCAATTATCGACCGGCAGAGCCCCGCCATGATATCGTCGGGGAGCTTGCCGTTGCGCTGTTCGTTGATGATGGTGCTGTTCATAAAGACGGTGCACCGGCTCCCGAGGTGAGCAGGATGCTGAGACCTGAAAGCCGACTCGGCGATATCCTCGACCTTGATGCCGAGAGATGATGCGAAATTCTCCAAAAACGACCCACAGCCGGAAGAGCATGCCTCGTTGAGCGTCATGTTCGTGATGACGCCGTTTTTCATCCAGATTGCCTTCATGTCCTGACCGCCGATGTCAAGAAGGAAATCGGTGTCGGGGAAGTACTTGAGGCACCCCTGAGAATGGGCGACCGTCTCGACGATATGATAATCCGCATTGAATGCGCTTGCGAAGAGCTGTTCGCCATAGCCGGTGGTGCCGACGCCTAAGATTTCGAGCCTGATGCCCTGCTCGGCGTATTTGTCCTCAAGGTCCGAAAGACCCTTGCAGATGACCCGAAGCGGCTCGCCGTTGTTGTTCGAGTAGAACCGGTCGACGATTCGCTCGTGCTCGTCCATCAGTACAAGCTTCGAGGTGGTGCTTCCCGAGTCGATGCCGATGTAGACCCGGAGAACTCCGTTCTCGGTTATCGGCTCTTCGAGTTCCCGAAGCTCCGCCATGTGCCTTGCTTCAAACTCTTCCCTGTCTGATTCGTCTTTAAAGAACGGCGGCGCGGATTCACTGCCGTTTACATCGTCCTTAGCCGCTTCAAGCCTTGCGATAAGCTCGTCGGCGGTGTATGCCTCGTCGCCCGAAAGCCTTTCTGCGGCGATTGCCGTGCCATAGGCGACGATGGTCTCCGGGTGCTCGGGGATTACTATATCCGATTCCGAAAGGTTCAGCCTCTCGGCGAAAACTTTTATGAGCGTCGGGTTGAACGTAAGCGGTCCGCCCTCGAAGATTATCGGGGCTTTGAGTTCGAGCCCCTGCGAAAGCCCGCCGATGGTCTGCTTCGCGATGGCGTGGAAACTGGAAAGCGCGATGTCCTCACGCTTTGCGCCTTGTATCAGTAGCGGCTGGATGTCCGTCTTTGCGAAAACTCCGCACCGTCCCGAGATGTCGAAAACGGTCGTGCCCTTTTCGGCAAGCGCTTCGAACTCCTCGGTCTTGACGCCCAACAGCTTTGCAATCTCGTCGATAAATGCGCCCGTGCCGCCGGCACAGCTTCCGTTCATTCGCATGTCCGAGGTCATCAGTTCGCCGGTGTGCTCATCCTTGTGGAAGAAGACGACCTTTGCGTCCTGACCGCCGAGCTCGATTGCCGTGCGGACGTCAGGATAGAGCTTCTTGACCGCCGCGGCGTTCGCGACGACCTCCTGTATAAACTGAATCCCCGCCGCCTCCGCGACCGGCTTTCCGCCAGAGCCGCAAACGGCAGAGCGGAACCTGACGCCCGGAAATCTTTCCGAGACTTCTCTTAACAGCCCGATTGCCGTCTCACGTTGCCTTGCATTATGTCTTAAGTATCTTGAAAACAAAACCCCATCCGAATCGGGATTTTTCACGACGACCTTGACCGTCGTCGACCCGACATCGATGCCGAGAAGAAGCTCTTTTTCAATCTTCTCAACTGAAACTGTAACTGTCAACCTTACTCCTCCAAAAAATGCCCCTTCGGGCAGTTACCCGACACTTTCCGAATCAGTGTCGTATAATTTAACCACAATCGACAAATTTCGATATTCAGGGCTATTTTATCACAACGGAAAAAGAAAGTCAACGACAGTCGAGGGGACAATGTGGGATATATGGGAGACTACCTCTTGACTTTTGGGGAACAATATGCTATCATAAATCCATAAAATGTTCCCCAGAAAAGGAGAAAGCATGGCAATGCAATACGATGAAATTCAGGAGTTGCTTCACAGTCGAGCAGATCTGAACGCTCGGCTCAACCTCATGCCCTATGACGGCACGCCGGAAATCAAAGAGCGTGACGGCGGGAAGTATCTTTATGTCCGCAAGCGGGTTGCCGGAAAGCAGACCTCGACCTATGTCGGCTCGTACACAGATGAGCTCTATAACCTTCTTCTCCGAAATTCGAGGGAAGCCCGGGAAATCCGCCGGGAGCTTCGGAAAATCGAGAAACAGCTTGCCGAGGCGGGCTATTCCGAGGATGAGCTTCCCGCCGAAGTCGTTAAAAACATCGACTTCGCCCGTGCAAACATGAAAAGAAACATCTATGACCAAGCCGTTCTTGAGGGCGTTGCGACCTCCTTCCCGCAGACGGAGGAAATCATCGAGGGCGGCATCGTTTCCGGGATGACCGCAACCGACGTCCAGAAGATTCTGAACCTCAAGCACGCTTGGGAGTTCATTCTTGACCGGGACGTTATCGCGAGCAAGACCGACTACTATATGCTCAGTCACATCGCCCGGCTTGTCAACGAGGGCTTCTTTGCGGACGGGGGACGTATCAGAGGTGTTCCCGTCACAATCGGCGGCAGTTCCTATGTTCCGCCCCTGCCGATTGAGCTTGATGTAAAAGAAAAAATCCGTGAAATCGTCGAAGAGAATAACGAAGCCGTCAGCGAAGCTGTTAATACCGCAATCAGGCTCTGCCTATATTGCATGAAGACGCAGATTTTCCTTGACGGCAACAAGCGGGCATCGGTGATATTTGCAAACCACTATCTCATCGCCCACGGCGGCGGCTTCCTCGTGATTCCCGAGCAGGCAGTCCCGGAGTTCAAGAAGCTCCTCGTCAGCTACTACGAAGGCGAGGATGAAGCAGTGATTACAGAGTTTATGAGAAATAATTGTTGGGAGACAATGTAGAAAGGAGACCAAACTATGCCTACCAAAAACCAGCCTATCCGGCGCCAGCCGGGTTGGCTCGACAACGCAATCTTTTATGAAATCTATCCTCAGTCCTTCTGCGACTCGAACGGCGACGGAATCGGGGACTTTGAGGGAATCATCTCGAAGCTTGACTATATCAAGGAGCTTGGGTGCAACGCAATCTGGATGAACCCCTGCTTTGAGTCGCCCTTCGGCGATGCGGGATATGACGTGTCCGACTACTGTAAAGCCGCACCGAGATACGGCACAAACGAAGATCTGAAGCGACTTTTCGGCGAGGTTCACAAACGCGATATGCACATTCTTCTTGACCTCGTCCCCGGGCACACCTCCGTCGAGCACAAGTGGTTCAAGGAGTCGATGAAGGCGGAGAAAAACGAATTCACCGACCGATATATCTGGACTGACAGCGTCTGGGAGGAGCCCGTCGGCTACGGCTCGCTTCGGGGAATCTCCGACCGCGACGGAAGCTGTGCCGTCAACTTCTTTACGCACCAGCCCGCTCTGAACTACGGCTACTACAAGCCCGACCGCCCTTGGCAACAGAGTATAGACAGCCCCGGGGCGATCGCAACCCGTGAAGCACTCAAAGACATCATGCGCTTCTGGCTCGGGATGGGGTGCGACGGCTTCCGCGTCGACATGGCGGGGTCGCTCGTCAAGCAGGACGAGGATTCGAAGGGCACAATCGCCCTCTGGCAGAATATCCGCGAATTCTTGGACGAAGAATTTCCCGATGCCGCCATGGTCTCCGAGTGGGGAGAGCCGGACAAGAGCCTGCAGGGCGGCTTCCACATGGACTTCCTTCTTCACTTCGGACCGTCGCACTATAACGACCTCTTCCGCTGTGAGGAGCCGTTCTTCTCGGACAGAGGCAAGGGCGACATCTCGGAATTTGTTGCGAAGTATAAAGAGAACTACGAGAAGTCGGAGCGCAAGGGGCTTATCTGCATCCCATCCGGAAATCACGACATGGACAGGCTCGCCCGCTCAATCCATGACGACAATCTGAAAATCGCATTTGCGTTCCTCCTGTCCATGCCCGGCGCGCCGTTCATCTATTACGGCGACGAAATCGGGATGAGATATGTCGAGGGGCTCACGTCCGTTGAGGGCGGCTTCTCGAGAACCGGTTCCCGCTCCCCGATGCAATGGGACGACACCACCAACGCCGGCTTCAGCTCCGCCCCGAAGGAAAGCCTCTACATAAAGCTTGACGAATCGAAAGACCGCCCGACCGCCAAGGCACAGATGGCGGACGAAAGCTCACTACGAAGCGAAATCAAGCGGCTGATAGAAATCCGCCAGTCCCATCCCGCCCTTATGAACAAGGGCGAAATCGAATTCGTCTATGCCGAAAAGGGCGCCTATCCTCTCGCCTACCTCCGAAGCAGTGGCGACGAGAAGATTTTAGTCATCCTGAACCCCGCGGACAGGGAGACCGACTTTGAGTGCGACTATGCGCTCGGCGAGGAAGTCTACTCCTTCGGCGGGAAGGTCCAGAAGCAGGGCAAAAAAATAGCCGTCCCCGCAAAAACGGCGGCGTTTATCGAGGTCTGAGCGAAAACAGGCATAATAAAAAGCGGCTTCACCCGGGATGGGTGAGGTCGCTTTTGTGTGATTATATGGAGTTGTTCAGCAGGTCATACCGCCGTCAACGACGATGTCCTGTCCTGTAATGTATCTGGAAGCGTCAGAAACAAGGAACAGAACAGTGTTTCCGATATCCTCAACCTTTCCGGAATCACGCAGGGCAATAGTGGGAATAAACTGCTCAAGGAAAGCCGGATCCTTGACATAGTCCTGTGTCATCTCTGTCTCGACCATTCCGGGCAGGATGGAGTTGACACGAATCTTCTGGGGACCAACCATTCTGGCAAGGGTCTTGACCATGCTCCACATTGCGCCCTTGGAAGAAGCATATGCTACGGAGCTCATGCCTGATCTTATAGCCGCAACAGAGGAAATATCAACGATTGAACCGCCGCCGACTTTCACCATCTCAGGATAAACATACTTTATCATATAGTAGATTCCATCGAAATTAACGCTCATAACGTTGTGAAGATTGTCAGCTTCAAATTGCTCCTCGACAGGAGAATACAGTGTTGAGCTTCCTTCTATGCCTGCACAGTAAACCAATGCGTCCACACGACCAAAAGCCTTTACGCACGCATCAACAGCGTTCTTGCAATTCTCTTCGCTGAAAGTATCACAAACCATATACTCGCAGACGCCACCATTGCTCGTTATTTCCTTCTGAACACTTGCCAGTTTGTTTTCCCGTCTCGCAAGGATAAAGACCTTTGCCCCTGCCTCAGCGAGAATCTTGGCTGTGCCGGCACCCATTCCTGAGCTAGCGCCTGCAACCAATGCTACTTTTCCGTCCATTCTGAATGCATCCATTTAATACACCATGCCTTTCTTGAATTTTAGTGTACAAAAAGCTGTACAACACGTTATTACCCGAATCCTTGGAGCAACTTGGCACCACTCGGGTTTATTCATATTGTACCTGATTGTACAAAAAAATGCAACCGTTTTGAACGAGAAAATTATGAATCTTTTATGTACAAATGTCGACTTGCATTCATGAATTTGTCGAAAGCTGCATGGAAGGCGACAAATATTGCCACCTACTGCGAGAACGTCCTATAGCAGGAACTCCGACGTCATCTTTAAAACTGCTTGGATAATCAGTCTCAGCGGCTCGTCCAGATATTGAGAGGCAAGAACGGAAGTCTCTTCGCCGCAGGTCAGACAGGCTGTGACAACCGTGGCGGTTCTGTAGTTATCAGCCCCGACTAAGACAGGCACACTGCCGGAATATGTGTGCCCAAGAGCCTCCGTCTCGCTGTCGGTGTAGCTGTCGCCGCAGACTGAACAGGTATGAACGGTGTATCCGCCTTCGGTGCAGGTCGGATCTGTTACGGTTTCCCCATAATTGTGACCGGTGGCTTCCGTCTCACTGTCGGTGTAGGTGTCGCCGCAGTTGGAGCATACATGGGTTGTGTACCCACCTTCGGTGCAGGTAGGCTCTGTTACAATCTCTTCATAGCTATGACCGGTCGCTTCTATAACAGTATCGCTGAGCGAAATTTCGGTCGTGGCGTCCTCGTCGCTGAAATAGGTGTCACAGCCGGAGCAATACCAATAGTCGATGTTGCCCTTCGTTGTGCATGTGGCGCTTTTTGCCTTGGTTTTGCTCAGAGTATGAGTGTGCACCTCCTTGACTGTCTCATCGGTAGTCTTGTTGGAGGTCCCGAGAGTCAGATAGCTCTTGGGGTACAGCGACAATGTCACGCTGTCGTAGGTATAGGTGACGGTTTTTGATTTGGTAACGAAAGTATAGCCGGAGGAATCGCTTGAGTCGGCATCACTTGCACAGACCATGAAGAGCCCGCCGTTCTGACCGACAGTGCCGGCGTCGCTGTTGGTGACATCGACAAGATAGTTGACACCGTCGAGGCAGACGATATTCCACATATGCTCTCCATCTCCGGTGCCTCCCGTCACCGTGCCGCTTACCGTGATGCAGTCGATGCCCGCAAGGTCGCAGAGATACTTGAACGCCTTTGAATAGCCCTCACTGACGACATTAGTCGAGGTGTCCTGATCGAAGACATAGACGAGCTGCCAGATGTCGCCATAGTCTGCGTCCGAATGGTCACTGTCGTATGAGACCAAAGAGCAGATTGTGTCCTTGAACGCTTCGAGCTTTTCCTCGTCGGTGTAGCTCGCATATTTCTTTACGACCGACTGTGCATATTTTGCGGCTGTCTGCGCCGCGGAAATCTTCGAAGAGTCGACGGTGGTGGACGATCCGCCCGACTGATAATCGGTCGCTACCGGCAAGGCTAACATAACACTGGCAATCAGAGTCGTTCCCCTGCCGGAATATTCCTGCTCCGTATAGATCGCAGAGGTCTTGTCAAGCCAACAGAGCTCATAGGGGCAATCACAGATGAGATAGCTGAGCACCAGGTTCAGATCGAGCTTTTCCGCAAAGGCGTTCGCCGCAACCTCCATCGTCCTGTCGTCGGTAATCTCAGGCACGCCCAAGGAGGTCGTACTGCAACTGACCTCTATTGTGATGACGGTCGACGACACCGTGCCGTCGATAATTTTTTCTATCGCCGCCTTCAGCTTCCGGTATGCCTCGAGATTGACGCCGCTCAGAGCGTCCTCACCGGTGTAGCTTGCGGACAGAGACACCGGCATGAGCTGAACCGCCATTACAACCGCAATAATTAAAGATAAGATTTTCCTTGATTTCATAGTCTTTCTTCCTGAATTTTCGCAAAACAAAAATCTCTTCCGGCGAACCGAAAGAGATTCCAAGATAAACACACAAATCCATCCGGTCCCCCTGCTGTATGTTAAGATTGTAGCATATCAAGGCGGGATTGTCAACCGGGGTTGGGGTGAGGAAGAGTGAAAATGAGAAAAACAAAGGCGACCAACCGTAAAAAGTCAGTCGCCTTTTGTGTCTATTCAGTTCAACGCGATATCAGAAGACATCATCTTCCGTGTCGGTGTTGGTACCCTCAATCGGCTCATTAACTACAACCTCTTCGGTAGTCATTCCGGCAGGGACAAGACTTGCAATCGCTGTCTCAATCGTCTTGGCATAGCCATCAACTATAGACTGACATAGAATATTCAGGTTCCAGTTAATCGCGTCTATCGCCGCTGTGACATCCGCAAAGTTCGAATAGTCATCGGGGTTAAGAGCATTAGCCTTAGCGATGGCTTCGTTGACAGAGGTGTAATTAGCCGGTGTTCTCAACCAGATAGTCATCATGTCAACGCCGCCGGTTGCGGGAATTACAACTGTCTCTCTCGAGATTTCCTCGCCGCATACTGAGCAGTAGGTTACCAAGTCATAAGAGCCATCGGTTGTGCGTGTAGCTTCGACTCGGTTCTCGATGACCTGTTCGCCTTCGGTATGGGCAATCTTTTCGAGCGTCTCGGTGTAATTGTCACCACAAACGGTGCAGGTATAAGTTATTGATCCTTCAGAGTAGCAGGTAGGTTCAATCGTTACGGTTTCGTAGGTGTGCTCGGTTGCGCCGGTACTGCTGAGAATGCTGACCGCTCCAATGCTGGTGTCAGCACTGCTGACTGTCAGATACTCGAAATTGCTTAGATTCAATGTTATACCGGTTGCTTCGGCTTCCGCGATTACATCAGCTACAGAAATCATGCTGGACTTTCTGGAACCGCTTACAGTGATGTTGAACGTGTAGGTTACGCCGCCGGATGTAATCGAGATTTCGATCTCGCTGTCCACAGCGGTGTCATACTCGATCTCAATAGCAGCGCCATCAACCTGAATTGCGACAGAAGCGGTACTGTCATTCTCGAAGTACTTTCCGGAATCGCCGGTATCACTTGCCTCAACATCATATACGTTGCAGTCTTCATCAACCACGACTGAATTGTCGGTGTCGATCTGGCTGGATGTGTAGGTTACTCCATCCACGGTAACGCTTGCCGTGTAGACGGTCTTGCCATATGTGGATTCGGTCGCCTCTGTGGTCTCGCTTGTCAGCGTTGCGGCTATATCCTCAACATGAGTGCTGTCGTTTGCGCAGACGAACGTTGCAGTTGCAGATGAGTAGTCAGCTGCCCAAGTCCAGCTTGAAAGAACATAATCATGTCCGGTTGCCGGAGTGGTTTCTGTCTTCTCGTCAGTGTAGGTAGAGCCGTTGAAGTCAGCTGTCGCTGTGTAGACGATAGAGCCCCCAGCTTCACATGTAGGATCGGTAGTGCTTGAGGTTACGGTCGCGTCAACTGTTTCAACGTGAGTCTCATCATTCATGCAAACGAATGTAGCTGTTGCCGAGCTGTAATCCTCTGCCCATTCAAAGGTAGGTTCGCCGTAGCTATGCCCGGTTGCAGGAATTACAGTGCCGACGGTTACCGTCTCACCACAAACGGTGCAGACCTCGTCGCCGGTGTAGCCGTCCTCGGTGCAGGTGGCGTCCTTTGCGTTCCGGATTTCGGTGGTGTGACCGGTGGCAGGTGTCTCGTCAGCGGTGTAGGTGTCGCCGCAGACGGTGCAGGTATAAGTTGTATATCCACCCTCGGTGCAGGTAGGATCTGTTACTACAGCTTCATAGGTGTGACCTGTAGCCGGGATTACAGAACCGGTAGTTACTGTCTCACCGCAAACAGTGCAAACCTCGTCGCCGGTGTAGCCGTCCTCGGTGCAGGTGGCGTCCTTGGCGTTCTGGATTTCAGCGGTATGACCGGTTGCGGGAACTACTGTGTCTGCCTTGCTGATTGCCGTTGTACCGTTCTCGTCGCTGAAGAGTTCGCCGCAGGCGGTGCAAACCCAGTATTCTTTATTACCGTCTGTGGTGCAAGTAGCATCGGTAGCTTCTACATGCTCAAGAGAATGTCCCTTTGCAGGAATAGCCTCGGTCTTGGTCTCTCCGCAAACCGTGCAGGTGTAGGTCATAACGCCTTCTTCCGTGCAGGTAGCTTCGGTAGTTACAACGCCGTCATCCCAAGTGTGAGTTACACTTTCGGGATAGTAAACCTTTATGTTTGTTACGTCGTATGAGCCTGAAGCGTTGGTTATGAGAAGCGGATCTCCGCCTTTAAGTCCGCCGGCGGCAACATAAGCATTGTAAACCTCGTTGGCGTCATAAAGAACTAAGTAACCGTCATCAGAAATGCAATCAATTATTCCCTTGCTTGGTTCATCAGCAGACGTATGACCGGCAGTACCGAGCCAGATATAGGGGCTTATCGTGTACCAACTGTCGATCAGGATGAAATTCTCATAGTTTGAAACTCCATCGTATACAACTCCGCTCTCGTCGCTTCTTGTGATAGCAAGGATTGCTCCATCTACAGCAAGAGCATTGAGGAAACTGTCGCCACCATCTATTTCGTAAGATGACCAGCTGCCAGCATGGAAGAACAATGTATCTTCTGACCAGCAAACGCCGTAGTTAGTGCAGTCGATAGTCAGAGAGCTTGAGCCCTTGACAACCTTGGTCTCACCACAGACTGAGCAGGTGTAGGTCTTGTCACCTGTGTCAGGGTCGGTATAGGTCAGTTCGTAGTTATGCAGTCCGGTTGCAGGAACCGTTACAGTCTCCCTCGATAGCTCCTCGCCACAAACTGAGCAGTAAACGACGGTGTCGTAAGAGCCATCGGTCGTGCAGGTCGCCGCGACTTCGTTCTCGGTGACGGCTTCGCCTTCCGTATGAGGAATCATCGGAAGCTCAACGGTCTTGGTACCGCTATAGGCAGTGCCGTCCATATCGACAACTGCGGTGTAGATGGTGCTTCCGGTTGCGGTGCAGGTTGCATTGGTAGTATCGGAAGTGACAAGTGCTGTTTCGGTGTCGGTTCCGCCGCATACCGTGCAGGTGAACTTGGCGGTTACGGTGTAGGTCTGCTCTGTTTCAGACCAGACCCAAGTCCATTCGGGCTCGCCGTAGGTGTGGTCTATGATGTCGATGGCGACTGTTACGGTGTCTGTGTAGGTGACGCCATTCAAGGTAGCAGTTGCAGTATAAACTGTCTTTCCAACCTCGGTGCAAGTAGCATCAGTCGTCTCGGAGGTTACCGTCGCGTCAACCTCCATAGTATGTGAAGAATCATTAAGGCAGGTGAAGGTTGCGGTTGCGGAGCTGTAGTCGTCCGACCAGGTCCAGCTTACGTTTGTGCTTTCATAGGTCTTGGTGATGGTCATGCCGTCAGCGTTGACTCCGGCACCGGTAGTTGCGCCTGCCTGAACGTATCCAAATTCAAAGTCCCAACTGCCAATATCACTTACATCTATTGTGCAGTCGCTTCCGTATGCACTGCAATCAACGATTGCGGTTACAACAATATCGCCTGAAACGGCTGTTGAGGACTGCGGAATCATCGCGTTGCCAGATTCGGAATAATTCATTGCCACATAACCGATATCAACCGTCTGGGTGTACGTTCCGCTTCCCGTTCCGTCGGAGCCCTTGAGGCTTACAGTCACGCCGTTTACGGTCAGTGTATAGGAAACAGGAAGAACGACATCGTCGCTTGCGCTCAGGCTGTACGGAAGAGTTATGTCAAGCGTATCGCCTGATTGCGGATAACCCATGAGCGAATAAGCGGAAACTGAAAGTGTAAATGTAGCCTCATCACAGCCATAGTCATGACCGGTTGCTTCCACGACGGTGTCGTCAAGGGTGATTTCGTTCTCTGCGTCTTCATCGCTGAAGTACTTGCCGCAGTCATCGCAGTACCAATACTCAGTGTTGCCGTCCTCGGTGCAGGTGGCATCGGTTGCTTCGACGTGGGTGAGGGTGTGGGTGTGAATTTCTTCAAACACTCCTGTGATGGTAACATCACTTGCCGGCATGGTGAATTCGTATATGTCGTAGTAGCGACTTTCTCCGCTGTATTCGTACTCATACAGGTAAGTCTCAACAAACGAGATGCTAAGCGAATTACCGCTTGCGTCGGTTGCAGTCAGGCTAGACAAGGTGTACCCATCATTGGTATGTACCCAAATGTTGACTGTCTCACCACCATAGGCAAGGAGATAGTCATTCGCTACAGTACCAGCGTCGGCATCATTTACGACATTTGTCAAAGTGTACTGACCGACCACGAAGTATATTTCAACATCATAATCAGGCATGGTGAAAGTGTATGAGTAGGACGAGTCACCGCCGAACATCTCAGAAGTGTAGTCCTCCCACCAGCAGG
Organism: Oscillospiraceae bacterium; assembly: GCA_021199355.1. Classification (GTDB taxonomy): domain Bacteria; phylum Bacillota; class Clostridia; order Oscillospirales; family Ruminococcaceae; genus Faeciplasma. Next base: position 17,926 of record JAJQIF010000028.1, on the reverse strand, counting down.
AATTTCCGTCGCTGTCATAGTCAAGCACGCTAACGACGTCAACATATACCTTGTCGGTGGAGTCATCAGTAGCAAAGGTTATGGTGACTTCATCTCCTGCATTCGCTGAGCTCGGTACACTATATGAAACATTGAAGTCATCACGGACAGTGATTGTATACTCATCCGCCGTGCTCGGCTCTGTCAATATTGCCGAAACGGTAACATCACTTGCAGGCATGGTGAAGCTGTATGTATAGTAAACACCATCGCCTATATATTCATCGTCAGCGTCATACCATTGCGTAATTTGTGAATCTATCAGTGTTACCTCAATAGAATTGCCCTCTGCATCCAAGACCACAGGTTCTACTCCATAGTCAGCATAATCTGGATAGAGAGTTACTGTAAGACGTATAGGATCGCCCACGTCGTAAAGTTCACTTTTTGAAATGTACTTGCCAGATTCGCTATCCGTATAGCCAACACAGTCACCGCAATCACCATAGCTCCAGTCCCAATCGCTGGCTACTGTTATATAGTAATTACCGACGGAGATAAATATATCAACATCTTTATCAGGCATGGTAAAAGTATAAGTGCCGTCACCGTTGTCAGTATAATCTACCCATTCCAAACGAGATGAATTTTCATCGATATACGTTACAGAATTAATGATCAAGATTAATTCATGAAGATTTTCATCAAGTGTAAGTGTTAGCGTAACAGTTTCGCCCTCAGCTGCATCTGTCTTATCAAGAACAGCCGTAAAATAATCAACATACCCAGTACCAGCAATTATGGTGATAGTATGTGTATCCTCCGCCTCAAACGTTGCCGAAACCGTAACATCACTCGAAGGCATGATGAATGTATACGTGCCATCGGTTTCTTCAGTGACGATGACTTCGTTACCGTCGGAATCGGTTACAGATAACTCAGAAATATCATATCCTGAATCGGGTGTTACGGTGATTGTAACGGTTTCGCCCTCAGTTGTTGAGGTAACATCAGCTTTTACCGTACCGTTTTCAACATCAGATATGCTAATACTGTATTTGCTTAAGTTGAAATCGATTGTTACAGTTACATTTGAAGCGGGCATAGTGAAGGAATAATTGTAGGCTGTCGCCGTTACCTCTTCAAAAATAAGGTTGCCGTCATCATCATACAAAAGATTCCAATCGTCATCAAATTGAAGCTCCCAGTATGTAACCTCACTTGTGCCACTATAAGTTATCTTGATTTCGTTGCCGTTTTCATCAACAGCAGTAGCAACGCACTCATAGTTCTCGTCGCTCGGAGCAACCCACATAGTGAATTCCTCACCCTCTCCGAGTGTTGTTCCCGAGTATGAATATGTTGCGGAGCCATTGATATTAATTGATACTTCATAGATAAGTTCAATCGGCAGGTCCGAGGTCACATTTTCAGCATCCCACTCGATAAGGAAATTGTTCTGCTGAGCAAAGGTTGCACTGTCGTTCCACTCGCCATCGGGATAGTTGGTGTAGTAACCAGCATAATTCTCAGACTCTCCGCCGTTCGGCTCAGACAAGCCCCAGTTTGTATAATTGGTTTCTTCGCCAGAAACCCAGACCCATGTGCCCTCTTCAGCGGCATCGGAGAATCCGAACATCGTGCTATAGCCACTATTATATGTTGACACATAGTCAAACAGGAAAGCATCTTCCTCAGCTGTGGTTATACATGCGAGATAGCCGCCAAGTGCCTCGCAATATGCTTCCATTTCATCCCATGTCAGATCAGCGGCATAAAGAATCTGATAGGTGTGACCGTTATAGGTTACCGGCTCTGCTCTTGCAACAATCCCTGACAAATCAAGCTCACTTCCGCCTGCCGTCCCCAAAATCAGATAATCCTCGGGATACAAGTCAAGGGTCGTGCTGTCATAGACATAGCTGACGGTCTGATTATTGACAGTGAAGGTATAGCCGGTCTCGTCGCTTGCATCGGCATCATCAGCGCAGACCATGAAGAGCCCGCCGTCCTGTCCGACCGAGCCGGTGTCGCTGTTGGTGACGTCAACAAGATAGTTGACACCGTCGAGGTAGACGACGTTCCACATGTGCTCGCCCGCACCGGTGCCGCCGGACATCGTGCCGGTGACGGTGATGCACTCAAGACCCGCGAGATCGCAGAGATACTGGAACGCCTTGGAATAGCCCTCGCAGACGACGTTTGTGGCGCTGTCCTGATCGAAGACGTAGACGAGCTGCCAGATGTCGCCGAAGTCGGCACTTGCGTAGTCGGTCTCATACGAAACCAAAGAGCAGATTGCTTCCTTGAAAGCTTCAAGCTTTTCTTCATCGGAGTAGCCCGAGTAGGTGCTTACAAGCGACTGGGCATATGAAGCGGCAGTCTGAGCGGCTGTCACTTTTGATGAATCAACAGTGGTGGTTGAACCACTCGCCTGATAAGCTGATGCTACGGGCATGGTGATGTGGATCTCGGCAATGAAAGTTGTTCCCCCGCCGGAAACTCCCATCTCAAGATATGTATTTTCTAATTTGTCATACCAATAGAGCTCATAGGGACAGTCGTTCATGAGATAGTTGAACACCAGGTCACTGTCAAAAATCGCATCGAAGGCTGACGTTGCCGCTGCAAACGTTTCACTATCGGTAATCTCTGCCACGCCCAGGTCTGTCGTAGTGCGCGTGACATTCACGGTGATGACTGTCGAAGATTCCGCACCGGAGGCGATGTTCGCAACCGCTGACTTCAAAGCGGCGTATACCTCCAGATTTACGTCATCAAGCGCATCCTCGCCGGTATAGGTGGCGGCGAGCATGATTCCGCTGTTACTGCCGGTGCCGAACAGTTGCTCTATGTATCCTTCGAGCAACTCATCGTTGTCGGCAAGTGACGAAGCGTCAACGGTCACAGACTCGCTGACAGTGTACTCCGCCATGCTTTCCATGTCGTTTGCAAACAGCGACAGAGGCAGAACCTCAAGCATCATCGCGAGTGCCACGAGCAAGGACAAAACTTTTCTTAACTTCATGGTTTTCCATCCTTCCAAAAAATTTTTCAGAAAAAATCTCTTCCGGCGAACCGAAAGAGATTCAAAAGACACACATGACACACCAACCCACACGGCTCCCCACTTTATGTTGAAATTGTATCATATTATTTGGATGTTGTCAACAGGTTTTTTAATCGTGTCGGATGCCGCATATTCCCGCCAATTCGGCAAATAATAGCACTAATTGCCACATCCCGTGGCAATCAGAAAACTATCGAAAGGACTGATTCCATGAAAGCGACAGGAATTGTTCGGAGGATTGACGATTACGTTATAATAAGGCTAAGTCGGAACCCCTCGGCGGCTTTTCATATGATTTTGTCCAAGGATTTGGAATTGGTGGCGAGGGGAGTAGGACACTAAGATAAATCCCGTCGGTCTACTGTAAGTAGGGCTGGCGGGATTTTTGATAAAGAAACAACTCTTACACAGTACACATAACTGAGGACTTGTTCTGTAATTTGACGAGTGACTTGATGGGTATTCACATCGCTCATTTATATCGGCTTCTATGCCGGAGTCTGTGTTTTCTTTTGCCACTTCAATATCAGAAGAGCCACCGACGCCGCAAAGACTATGATTCCTATAACCACGACCGTTTGTGAACCCATGCCGCCGGAGTAGGGCATTGTATAGCCCGGCTTGTTCTCGACGGTTACAGAGAGATTGTTCGAGTTCTGGTTGCGCTCAATAAGCTGAGGTGTGGAATTGATGTTGTAGCCGTCAGGTGCCTTTATCTCGACGAGATAGTAGCTGTCCTCAGTCAGGTCTGACCAGGTGAGGGTTCCGTCAGCGTCGGTAGTCCCGACGCCATAGAGATACCATGTCTCGGTTCCGACTGTCAGAGTTCTGTCAGGCTTTTCTGGCAGATTGTCATAATCAGCGTCGGTCATCTTGAGGTCTTCGTCATCTGTATAGAGTGCGAATACCGTTCCGGACAGGAGGACGCTTGGGTCATCCATTTCGACCTTTGTCAGGTTCAGATTCCAGGGCTCATATGCGTTCTTGCAGGTCAGGCGGAGGGTTACTGCGGAATTATAGACGAACGTGTAGGAGTTGCCCTCGGTGAGCTTTGTGTTGCCCTCATACCATTCCTTGAAGACGTAGTTGCCGTCCTCGGTAAACTCAGCTATTGTGTAACTGTCCCCATTGACCCAGTTCCACCAGGTCTGACTGGTCAGTCCGTTATCGCCGTAGAATATCAGGGTATCAGATGTGTTGCCACCCTCGCTGACGTCAGAATGAACGATACGGTACTCTATACCAGCATCTTCAAGTGCAGCAATCAGCTCAGCCTGAGTGGCGTAGCTCTCGCCGTTATTCTTGAGCTCCTCGCCTTGGTAGACTACGAATGTGAACCTGACGTCCTCCCCGGCTATATGGGTTTCGCTTTCGAGATCGATAAGCTCCTTTGTCAGCTCTGGCGCAGAGGGCACCTTTACTCCGACAGCAAGGGTTGTTGCCTCCATCTCCGTATAACTGGCTGTTGGAACCTGGTATCGGTAGCCGAAGCTGTTCCATGCGACCATTCCCGGATTGACGCTGTCGGGATCGCTCACCTTAGCCTTAAAACTTACAGACACTGTTGCCTCTGCGGGAATTTCTTTTTTGACGATGACTCGGATTGACTTGACCTCGGACAGGTTTGTTGAGCTTGTCAGAGTCTCCCAGTTGGAAGAAGCTTCGCCGTTGCGGTCTGCTACTGAGAAATTGCCGGTTAAAGTACTGCTGTATTCAACTGTGTAGTCAGTACCGTTTGTGAAGGTTTCGACATTTCCCTGCTTATCGGTGATCGTCACAACAAAATCGGTGTTTGCAAGGATTACGCTGAATTCACTGTCTCTTGACATAACGTCATTATAGGTAAGGGTGTCCCCGGCAAACGGGAGATTATCAATAAAGACAACGTTAGCTATTGCAACATCATTCGTGTTTCTGACAGACAAGGTGTATGTAAATTCGCTGTCCAGGCTCTCAAGTGCGATGCTGTTATTTGAGGAGCCGTCGGACTCGGCAGTCGAACTGCCCTCCGTCACGTATTTGTCCGCAGTCGTGGCATATCCGGTGGCTACGGTAACAGGAGAAAGAGCACTGACGCCGGTCAGGTTGCCATTATCATCTGTCACAGCTGAGCCGGTCTGGATATCGCTCCGGGTGAACGGCTGGGTCGGGGTCAGGGTTACCTGGTTTATATAGGTTGTGCTCGCGTGGGTGGTAGTCGGGTTCCATGAAGTGTAGCTTATCTCCATCTTTCCGCCCTCAGGGATTGACAGGTAAACAGACTCCATGTCAAGCTTCATGACCAGGTTGCCGTTTGTGTCGAAGTCGAAGCTCAGATTAAACTTTACATTGCGGTTACTTATTGCCACAGTCAGAGCATACTCTGTTCCATCTGTCTTTACATCAATGGTTGTGCTGCCGTATGTGACAGACAGCGAGGGAAGAGTGGTCGAATTGAGCTCAGTGAGATTTGAGAGGTTATCCGGAGAAGTGTTGATTGTGAAGAGCGTTCCAGAGGTCTGCGTATTTCCGTTTACATCGTAGGTCACAAATGACACAGGACCTGTGAAAACATATGGGGTCGGCATGGTGTCGGTTATGACATAGTCAATTATACTCATGTCGCCGGCGTTGGTCAGGGTCACTTTCCAGTTTACAAGCTCAGTAGGACCGACAGAGTCTTCGTAGGGTTCCGCGCTTGCTGAAGTGCTCACCTGATGGCTGACGATGTCCTTTTCAACACCCGGGCTGATTCCGCCTCTCTCCAAAGATACTGACGAGACAAGCCATCTCTGGTTCTCGGTTGCATCCTCGAAGCCGTATTCATTTTTGACCTTATCGCTTGATTCGATACTGACTGTTCCGTCATTGTCGCTGCTGCCATAGGGCTCGAAGTTGCGGGCTTCAAAGGTCTTGTCAGATTCGGTGACGCCTGCTCCGGTGTAGTCGGTGTAGGACATCGCGATTGTGTTTGTAGCCAGATTCTCAGTGTCGGCTGTCACGCCTATCTTGCAGATATAACCGAATACTATCGCTTCGCCCTTGTCAAGATAATACTGCCCCATTTCGTCGTCATACTTGAGGGCATAGGTGCCGGAACCGGAGCTGAAGCTGAAAGTGACATTTCCATCGCTGGTCTCGGTTGCATTGACATATGCGCTCATATATGTGATGTCAGAATCAGTCTGAATAAGCCAGCTGGTCCAGCTGTCACTGCTGCTCTTTGTTGTAACATTGTGAGTACATGCTAGATAAGCTCCATTGGAAGCAGTCAGGTTGGCAATGTTGTAGCTACTTGGAATCAGGGAAGCGTAGACAAATCCCTCAGGCAGGTCATCATAGAGGTCATTGAGATAGAGTCTTGTTGAGGCGTCATTATAGATGCTCACATAGTAGAACACATAGCGGTAGCTTGCATCCTGATTGTTATAGAACTGCCTGCTTGTGCCGGTAGAATAATAGGTTGTGCCGGAAGAAGTGCCTATCCCCGTGCTACTTACGCTTCGAGCAAGTGCATATACACCTTTCTGGAGGGTTACTTCGCCCTCTCTTGCAAGTACATGGGTTACGTTGGAGGGGTTGCGGTAGACCAAGAAAGTGTTCGAGATTGAAGCTCCCTGCGCCTGGTCGGCATATTCGTTCCACATTCCGACCGTCTCGCCGTTTCCGTTCACCACCGTTTCGGTGTTGTCGGGATATGTGAGCTGAACATATACATAAACCTTTGTGTTCTGCGAGAACGACACACTGACATCGTCATCCCAGACTATAAACCAGGTTCCCGTTCCGCTGATTCCGTTGTAGCTGTCTGCTATAGACCAGTTGTTATCATCCATCAGGCTTTGAGCGTTTGTAACAACGCCAGAGCCTTCCACTACTACGTTTACAATATCCACATTATCCTTGCTCCAGTTGAAGACGCCGTAGGTTGCAGGAAGTTGGTCGGCTATGTTGTCGCCGGTCAGGATAAATGCGCCTGAGTCGCCTGAGCTTTCAAGAGTCAGGCGGTATGTTACAGTCTCGCCCGCACTGACGGTGGTATGCTGGTCGTCATCTATTCCGTCGCCGTTATCGTCGCCATCAGAATAAGCATCCACGACAATGTCCTTGTCGAAGCCAATGATGGTTCCGCCGCCCCAGAGACCGGCATAGATACGGGAGCCTACTCTGTCGTTCATCCAGACCATGTTGCCTATCGTGTAGGAAGCCTCATTTGAGGTGTCGACCAGTGCCTTATAGGTGAGTTCAATTGTGTAATTGCCACCGTCAAGGTGATCGAAATACCACTTGATCTGGGTGTGAACGCCGCTCCAGGTGTAGGATTCGCTGTTGATGTAGAATGTCTCCTCGGAATTGGAGCCTGATACGGTTATTGTAGCCGCAGTCATCCAGTTGCCGTCGGTGTCCTTGCAGACGACTATGTCGGTGTATTCGCCCTCGCCAAGGATGTAGTAATCATCTATCCCGTCGTCGTCCGCATCGTATTTGGTAACGTTACTGGACGAAAAAATGCTTGAATTACCGCTGTTCTCGGAAATCGGCACAAGAAGATACTGGCTTCCATAGAGATCATCGATCATTGGCAGGTCATCATAGCTTCCGTCGCCGTAGTGGTTGAACGTGAGTGTATAGTCGAGGACATCGCCGTCAGACGCATCAGGAGCGGAGCCCAGGTCTTTGCCGTCAAGTGCCACGCTCTTGCCGATAATTGCCTCACGCATGACCGTGTCATTAGTCGCATTCGCGCTTGTCGTTGTTTTGCCATAGGCAAGTGTTGCCTTGTTGGTCAGGGTCTTCGAACTTGTCTTGAGGTACTCGCCCGCCCAGTCGCTGCCATTCAGCATCTGGAATGTGCTCTTGACTGTTGAGTAGATATTATAGGTATAATCGTCTCCGCCATTCAGGGTGAATTCACCGTTTGCGCCCTCATTCGGCAGAGTCCATACACAGGAATAAGTGACCGAAGCAGTTACGCCATAGCCAAGGCTCTGAAGCACCTCTTCAAGGCTGGTGCCGATATATGTGTCGGAGCTGTTTCCATTTACAGTGACTGTGTAATTCCCTGTCGCACTGTCATAGGTAATGACCAGGGTGTTGTCGTCGGTTTCGCTACTAAGGTCCGAGTTGCCGGTATTTGTGTATGCGGCATCAGCGGTGCCGTCTGTGCTTGTAACAGACGAGCCCTCGCCTATTGCGAGCGTAGCTTTGCTTATAGTTATAACCAGCTCTGTGCCGTCGGCAGCTGCCTCCTCAAACATCCTCTCCATGTTGTCAGGACTGATGAAGAAGTCGGATGTAAGGCTGTCTGTAACTGTGTAGGTGTCGGAATCTGCACCGTTATACGGAAGACCGCCGTTGTTATAGACGCTGATGGTATAGGTGAGATCTTCGCCGAAATAGGTTACATCTGTACCGGTCTTTGAAATCTTTATGGTTCCCTCGCCACCGGTCACCGCTTTCTCAACGGATTTTTCCTGAGTTTGCTCACTGGAATAGGTATATTCGAGCGTTGCCGTTGCAGTGTTTTCGATTACGTTTGTGGCACTCGTATCATATGTATTCATATCCACTGTCAGTGCATCCGGATGGATGCTCAGGCTCAGGGTGTTTGTATACATATTTGTGGTTGAGGATGCGGTGTTGCGGACTTTCCAGGTCATGACAACCTGGTCAGTTGAATCGTCATAGCTTATACTGAATCCGCTTAGGGAGAGGTTTGTTGAGCTTCCAAGGCTCAGTGTTGCAATCTTTGTGGTTCCGGCATAGAGAACATTGCTCCTGCAAGCCACAGTCCCTGCCTTGATAGCCGCTAAGATATCCTCATCCCACTCCATGCCATCCGGCAAAGTGATGACGTCTGTATAGGTTACAAGCTTCAGGTAATCTTCGCCATTGCTGCTATTATCCCCGTCGGAAGTAAGGGTTATCTGCCATTTAACATCAGCAGAGGGACGGACTGTTCCATTGCTCGATGAAATAGCCACAGAACTCTGATTATTGTTTGTCTTATTCAGAGTATAGCTGTCTCTCCGAGTAACCCAACAAGCCTGGATTTTGCCCGTTTTCTGACTCTCCTGACCATTTTCCACAACTGTTCCCCATACAGTAGCCCCGCCGCCGTCGGATGTGGGGCTCGGATATACCATATCTATTGTAAAGTCTTGCGTTGCACCATCCGATATGGTAAATTCAAGGCAAATGGTGTATGGGTCGCTGGTAGCAATTGCTGTTACTTCGACTCCGTTTATATTGTAGGTATTTCCTGCGGTATAACTAAGCGTACTGTCGTCATCGGTTACCTTAATATACACTCTGTAAGTCTTGTCTGCACCTGCATTATTGCTTATTGCGAAGTTGAACTGAACAGCGTCACCTGTCAGCGACTGATAACCACCGGCGTCGGGATCTGAAGCTGACTCCACCCACTCAGTTGTGTTTCCGCTGATTACGCTGATTGTCATATCGCCGACCTGAAGAGTCTTAGATCCGTCCATATTCTCCGAGAAATTCCCCGCCTGGGTCGAACCGACTAAAAGCGTGTTGTAGAAGGCATTGTAGCCAATGCTTGCGCCTGCATTTGTGAAGAGAGCCTCGGCGTCAGTTTCGGAATCTACAGTTGTGCCGGTTGCCTGGTCGGTTATGCTTTCGATAGGTGCATTCGCCAGGGCATATGCTTCAAGGGTGGTGATGTTGGAGACATCCCCAAACACGACGCTTGATAGGCTTGAAGCATCCTTGAGGGCATTCTTTGCAACTGTGGTGACGGTGAATGTGACATCGGTGTCCCCATCCAGCTTGTCAGTGATGGTTGCAGGAACAGTCAGCTCGGTAACATCCTCGGGGACATAATAAAGAGTCGCTTCGTTTGTAGTGGTATCAAGAGTATAGATAACCCCGTTTTCATCAACATAAATCCAGCCGGAGAGACCGGTATAGGGAGCAGGCGCATTGTCAAACGCCCCATCTTCAATATAAAAAGCGTTCGGGCCCTCAATAGTCACCGAGCTCGCATGGGCAAGAATATAAGAGAAATTAGCCACCAGATAATCGACATTCGTCCCGATAGTCAGGTCAAACATGGGCATGGTACTGGTGCCGAACAAACCTGAATTTATGGTTGTCACATGTGTAGCATCATAGCATAGCGTACTGAGGTTAGTCGTGCCGCTGAAAGCCAGATTATTTATGGTGGTTGTTCCCTCCGGAATTTTCAGGCTTGCAAGCTGGGAATCAGAATCGAAGTACTGATTGTTGATAACAAGTTTAGTATTCTCAGGGAGGTAAACTTCTGTCAGATACGGGTCATTGTAGAACAGGAGGCTTGAGGTTGTCGGAATAGTCACATCGTCCGCAATGTAAACATAGGTGTAGTTCGAGTCACGGAAGCACTGTGTGGGTATAGTCACCTGGTGATTGACATATATCTTGTTTGTATTTTTTACATTCTGGAGCGCACCTTGCCTGATTGTGGTGACCGTGTCCGGAACAGTCCAGGAATCAGCCACGCGGCGTTTCGGGTAGTCTATAAGTATAGAGCCATCGTAGCTATAAAGAACACCGTCTTCGTCGACTGAGAATGTTGTATTTCCGTCAGCTACTTCATACCTCGCCGCATTCGCAAATGGATACTGACCGATGCTTGTAACCGTTGAGGGTATTGTGATTACAGTTTCACTGCAGTCCTCACTGCTGCCGCAGTTGCCGCCGAAAGCCGAGTCTCCGATGGTTTCTAAGCCTTCGGACAGGTTTACCTCATAGATATGATATGAATAAGCAAACGCATATGACTCAATTGTAGTGATTGTCTCAGGTATTGTCACTGTCTCAAGCTTCTGGCTATAGGAGAAGGCATACGAGCCAATAGAAGTTACGGTACTTGCAAACTGGATGTCTGTAAAGTAGTTGCCATGGAATGCCTGCTTTCCTACACGTGTGATGCCCTCTTCAAGGACAAGCGTGCCGATGGTAGAACGGTAGCTATACCAAGGCTGACCGGCATTTTCACTTGCATAGTCTGGAATTGATCCCGTGCCGGAAAATACCAGCGTTCTCGCTCCGGTGTCGTCTTCGTAGATTGTCCAGGTGATGGCGTCTTCTACACCCTCGCCGTTGGCGATGGTTCCTGTGGCGACTATGGTGTCAGAGCTGGTGACAGCGTAGGTAGAGAAGTGCTCGGCGTCGAAGGCGATGGTGCCGTCCTCCGATTCATTGTCAAGCTTCTCCGGCTCTCCTTCGTCCGGGACATAGTAAACATCACTGCCGCCGGTGATTTCCGGGGATTCTATGGTAACAGTTATTGCACCGTCATTCGGCTCAAAGACGACCATTTCGCCGCTTGCGTCCGGATACATGATGGAAATATCAAACGCCAAGAGGACTTCCTTGCCGTCGATTTCAACGTCAACAGGAACCGCAGTAACAACAGCGTTCCCAGGCAGAAGACCACTCACTGTGATTACGGCGTCATCCGCCTGAACAGTCAGTGTCTGCATAACAAGCGCAATTGTTTCAGCTTCGCTGACGGTTTCTTCATCCGAATTGTCGGTCGATTCGTCGGTCATTCCGACATTTTCTTCGTCATCCAGTGTAACTTCGTCCTCAGAAGCTTCGTCATAAATCTCTTCTGCAGCATACTGCTTTGGCAGAATGCCATAACCGATTATCGCAGCATTGCCAACTCTGGCGTAGGTGTTTTCCCAGACGGCGTCGTTATAGTTGCCCTCGATGACGGTTACAACCGAGCTGTCCGAAAAGCTTACAATTCCGACATGGTCAATCTTGCCGTCAGAGTCCTTGTCAAAGAAGACAAGGCTTCCGGGCTCGGGAATGTAATCATCATTCGAATCGGTATAGAGCTTCATGTTCCTGAGTTCAACCGACCAAGCATATGCGCCGGTGGATTCAGGGAAGACATCTCTTGATATTCCGGCATAGTTCAGGCAGAAGGACACGAACATTGCGTCCCAGTCGCCATAGGGATTGCCAGCCCATTCGCCGTAGCGTGTGTAACCCTTGAGTGTCACGCCGTCTTCGGAGATGACGTAATTGTCGGTGGATTCGGAATAACCGATCTGACTACGTGCAACCAAGATAAGGTCGTCATCCCAGACTCCGGTGAGGGAGGGAAGTGTTGCCTCCCAGATTTCAGCGGTTTCAAGGTCTGCTGATTGGTCTATAAGGCATTCGACAGAATGTGTGTGCTCTTCAAGTCCACAGACGAGCTGCAACTCATAGCACTCTTCCGTATGGACATGTCCGGTTACTTCTGCTGCTTCAACTTTTTCGGCTGTTCCATCAGCTTCTTCGTTTGCTTCTGTAATTTCTGTTGTCTCTGATTCTTCATTCGCTTCGCTCTCTTCCAAGCCACAGGCGAGTACATATTCATAGCATTCATCGGTGTGGACATGCTCCTCCACACCGCAATAATATTCATTCACAAGGGCGACGCCGGTGAGCTTTAACTGCCAATATACGCATATAACAACAATAAGCGAAAGAACCAGCATGATGCACGCAAGCTTATGCCGGGCTGATCTTTCGCTTCTGATTTTTTCTATACAACCTATCAATAAATTCTGCATGTCATCACCCGCTTTCCTGCTCGCTTATGATGTCAGCTTATCAAAGAGATTCTGTTCAGTGGATATATCCTCATGATTACCTTGCCAACTATCTGCTCGGCTTCGATGCATCCGATCGCGCTCGAACGCGAATCCACAGATGTGGCTCTGTTGTCGCCCATGATAAAGTATCTGTTTTCCGGCACCTGATAAGGATATGTTATATCTGTTTCTCCGAGGGCTTTTTCCGTGACATACGGCTCATCAATGAGCACGTCGTTTACATAGACGTTTCCGTCGTCGTCAATATTTATTATGTCTCCCGGCTGTCCTATGACACGCTTGAGGAGGAGCTTATTCTGATAATAGAACCCTACAAGATCGCCGGTCTGGAAGTCTCCTGTGCTCAGAAGGACGATGATGTCCCCGTCCTCGAGCGTCGGCTCCATGCTTGTGCCCGAAACCTGCAGAACCGGGAGGAAAATTGTCGCCAAGAGCACCGACACCGCCGCCACTATGACGAGCACATACACGGTCGATGTGAGGGCGTGCATATATTTCTTGCGGTATTTAAGTCGTTCACGCTCGGCGTCTATTTCCTCATCGCTCGGAATAGACGCAGTTTCGATGAGATCACTCCTGTCGCTCATCAGCCGCTCCTTTTTGTTCACGGTCAAGATATTCGGCAAGCTCCGGATATTTTTTGAGTACGTTTATAATTCTCTGCTCTGTGTCCGAAAGGATTCCCGCCGCCTGCGCCTTTGCGTCCTCGATTATCCTGTCCGCCTCGGACTTTGCGGATTCAAGATACTGCTTCGAGGCGTTCTCGGCGTCCTCAAACACTCGATTGAGGCTCAGAGCCGCTTCGGCGATAGATCCTGCGTTATCAATGCGGATGGTTTTGTCTTCAAGCTGATCCTTCAGCTCATCGTTTTCCTTGCGCAAAAGAGTGTCGTTCTGCTTGAGGGTATAGATGATCTCGATAAGCTCGGTGCGATTCATCTTGCGAAGTTCTTTATCCGCCATTTTATACGCCTTTCCTATCTGCTCTTTTTCTTGCGGGTCATGACAAGAAGTACGACCAGAAGCACTAAAAGTATCGGCAGGGCTATCAGCGGCGCCACAATCAGCGAATCCACCTTGTATGCATCCGCCGTGACATAGATAATCCTGCTTTCGGTGTTGTCAGTTCTCTTCCCCCGCACCAAAAGCCTGTGGGTATTCACTCCATAGGGCGTGCAGGTCATGAGCGTCACATAGTCCTCGCCGTCCTCGATATAGAGGTATTCCTCCTCGGTCGGGAGAACGATGCTTATTTTATCGACCTCATACGTGAGAACCTCGCCCAGAATTGTCAGCGTGAATATGTCCCCCACCTCGAGGTCGTCAAGGTCTGTGAAGAGCTTCGCCGACGGGAGACCTCTGTGGGCGGAGATGACGCAGTGGGTCGATTCCCCTCCTACGGGGAGACTGGTCCCCTCAAGATGCCCTGCGGCAGTCTGGAGAGTTCCGCTGTCGGTGCCGTGATAAATGGGGAGCTGGACGCCGATCTTTTCGATGGTGATATAGCCCATAACTCCCGTCCCGGTGACGTCCAGGAGGTCCCAATAGTCATCGCCCACGAGCTCCGGCTTGAGAAGTGCTCTTTCCGAGCCGACTTCATAAAGTCTTTCGTTATAATCCTCAGCCGCTTCAAAATATGCTGAATAATCACTTGTATCAAGGTTGGCGACAGCCGCGTCATAGGTGGCGACAGCCTTCGAGCTTACCCTGTCGTTCCACCAGTTGCTCACCGACGGATAGAAGAGTATTATCAAGCCCACAAAGAGCGCCACCACCAACAGCCACGTGGAGAGCTTATCGCGTTTTACAGACTTCTCTTTTTTCATCGCACCAACCTGTTTGCCAAGGAATTAATTGGTCTTCTTACCTCTGAGCTTAAGTACAGTCAAAGCCCCCAGCGCAACCACAATAAGCGCCACGCCGCCGACAAAGAACACCCCAACACCGATACCACCCGTAGAAGGCATCTTGGAACCAGCATTATTCTCAACCTGAGAAGTGATCTTACCGGAATCCTTATCCGTAGTCAAATCCTTAGTATCAGCTGTTGCGGTCAACGTCTTAATAGAATCCTCAATACCATCACCGTCAGTATCTTCATATTCAGCAGTGATTATAATCGTGATAGGATTATCCAGAGTGTTATATCCGTCAGGAGCCTTGACTTCCTTGAGGTAGTAAGTACCCTGGTCAAGACCTACGATATTGAAGGTACCGGCGCTTGTAGATTCAAAAGTAGTGGCGGGGTTAGAAGTTCCTGTGTTATCCTCATCAGTCCAACCGGTTATAGTATAAACTCCATTATCTACAGTTGCAGTTGCATAATAAGTATCAGAACCATCTTCTTTGTAAAGTATGAACTGTGCACCCTCGAGCACTTTAGCATTATCTGTACCGTCAACCTTGGTTACATCCAGCTCAAAGGTGAAGGTGACAACCTTCTGCTCGTTGGTCTTTCCGTTTTCTCCGGTATTCGGGTTGTTTGTGTACTCGATATAAACCTTATTGTCGTTTCCTGAACCGCCCTTAACAGCCTTTTCATTCAGATCAGCAGTATAGGTGATAACCAGGCAGGACTGGCTGTAGCTCTTGGCGCCGTTGATGGTTACATCTAATGTTGTGTTGCCATCAGTATCTGTGCCCTTAGTTAATGTGTACTCCGTAGTAGTAGAATCTAAATCTCTGGTTTCAGTGTAGTACAAAGTATTTGCGTCCGGAGTTCCAGTTGTGTCAGTAACTTCTGCGAGCTTACCGTCAACCAATGTATAGTAATCTGTACCAGTTGTGAATGAACCTAATACTGAGCCAAGTGTGCCGGTATAGAGCGTAACAACCATATCATCGTTGTAATCCAAGCCCGAAGAAAGAGTATCATGGAAGATATAGGTATATGTTGTATACGCACTGACGTCCGGGATGGAGCCGGTAATGGTGTATGTTACCGTGTCGCCGATGTTGGCGTCAATCTCGTCAACAGTCTTGGAAGCAGAAGGATATTCAGCCTTAGCAGTAACATTAACGTCAGCAACTACTTCGAGGATGATATCTGTATAAGCGTCATCGTTGCCTACTGTGTTATCCTTATCCTTAATCAGATAGTAACCTGAACCGGTAACTTTAATTTCGTAGACACAATTAGAAGTCTCGGTGCTCGTGCCAGCGACTGTTGTCAGATGCTCACTTGCCAACTGAGCAAACTGCTTGACAAGCTCATCACTTGACTGGTCACCAGCAAGTACCCTAGCTACATCCGCAGCTTCGGTGCAACTGGTGAACAAAGAGCCATAAGTAGTATCATTTTTCAAAGCGTCGAGCAAAGCCGAACTGTTTACGCCTGCTCCCCAGGTTATATCCGACAATGTCTTTCCGGTGCTATCAACTTCACCTGCAAAAATCTGATAAGCCTCATAAGTATGTCCGGTTTTGTCGCCGTTAACGGTTATGGTGTATGTATCTGTGCTACCTGCAGCTGCGCTGACAGTGACGAGCATTACCATTACTACAGCCATGACCATAGCCAGAAGCTTTCTGAATGTTTTCATTTGCATTACCCTTTCTGAATTGTTTCTGAACATATTTATGTTCGGCTCCTTTCCTCTTGCAAGGACTCTGGAGGAAGAATCCTTTTGTTAGACTGATTTTGTCCGAATCTGATGCCGTGGAAATAAAAAAGTCCCACAAAGCACTCAAATCTGTTGTGCTCAGGAGACAAAAAACCTCCAGAGCAACTCACGTGGACACATCATTGTGTCACACTTTGCTTTTGGAGGTTAAATATTGGCGACGTGGAGAAGCACTACCCCCCCACACTGAATGCCATGTTCAGTAAGGTAAGTGCCCTGCTTCGAATTACTTAAATTTTAGCACACCGAAAAGTTCTTGTCAACATTTTTACTCAAAAGTGAATAATTTCGTGCGAACGCATAAAAACCAGACAACAACGCAAGGATTTTTGTTGGCATTTTGATGAAGGGAGGCGAGCTTTCCCCACATATTCATGGGTTTTCGGTGAATAATAGGACTGATTTGCCACGCGTGGTGGCGATTGGGGTGGCGACGGGGTTGTTGTATCTAATCCTACTTATAACTCCCCTGCTCCTCCATCTCGGTCCGTATATCCCTCAGGGTCTTGCCCTGATAGGTCCAATACGCAGGTCCGGCGAGGGCATGGGAGGGCTCCTTTTTCTGAGTATTGCAACTATAGATTCAATTATGATTTTGTGTTATCGTGCTAACTTTCTTGCAAAATATATTATATCACAATCACTTTCTGTTTTCAATCAAAGTATTTTTTATAACGCACAAAAGCCGGATCATCTAAGACATCATAACTTGGTGATGTACTTTGCGAAATAAGATCACGACAAATTCTAATGCTGACACTTCATAACCGCTCACTAATAAACTTGCTCACCGTATTACGGTTTACCTTATATATCCTTGCAATTTCGCTTATTGTGACGCCTTGTGCCCGGAGGTCACGGATTATATCTTCTTTGCCGGAAAGCTTCACCTTTCCCGACTTGCTCCCTTTCGGTCTTCCGAGAACCACTCCCTCGGCTCTCTTCCTTTTAAGAGCTTCAGTTGTGCGCTGACTGATTAGATTCCTTTCGATTTCCGCGGACAGTCCAAACGCAAATGCCAGAACCTTGCTTTGAATATCATCGCCCAATCTATATCCGTCTTTTATCGTCCAGACCCGACATTCTTTCATCATACACTGATTCAGAATCTCCATTATCATGAACAGATTTCTTCCGAGTCTCGACAGCTCAGAGCAGATAATTAGGTCGTCCTTTTTGACCTTATCAAGCAATTTTCCGAGCTTCCGTACGTCATAATTCTTGGTTCCGCTTATCGTTTCTTCAATCCAGCCATCAATTTTAAGCTCATTTCTCTCGCAGAAAGTCAGAATTTCAAACCTCTGATTTTCGACCGTCTGCTTATCACTGCTCACACGAATATAACCGTAATTCATCTTAACGCTCCTTTACATTTTAATGGAGCGTTTTTGTTAGGCAAAACAGCGCAAGCTGTTCTTTCAACAATGAAGAAAGCTGGGTTATCCTCAACCCCATCGAGCAAAGCATAAGGCGCAAAATAGAGGCAGTCGGCACGCCGCTAAGAGATTGGAATATCAGCATTAACTACGGCATAAAGACCGGCAAAAACGAAGCCTTCATCATTTCCGGCGCCAAGAAAGACGAGCTTATCGCCCAGGACCCAAAATCTGCTGAAATTATAAGACCCATTTTGCGTGGCAGAGACATCAAAA